>JAJDBW010000033.1 GCA_029261155.1 Nitrospirota bacterium
TCTATTTTTCGATACATGGACTCTCCTGGTGCACGCTTTTGGAGGGGGAACGGGTTATTTCTTTGCACTTCAGACATTATACTGAAACTAAATTATTTTTAAAATCAAAAACTTAGATGTTTTTCAGCAAGCCCTATTTATTGATCGATTCTTGTTCTCTTTACTTCCAAGCCTCCAACAGTCCCTCGAACGAACAACGCTTAAAAACATTTTTTTCATCCTATCTAGCGCATTATTTTTATGCTTTATGATCTATAGAGAACTAAGGCCTAGCGGTCGCGGTCGGATAGATAACGTGCTGGAAGAACGTAATGAGCACATTGCCCTCGCGATGAAGGTAACCCAAACGGGAACCTGGTCCTGGGATATCAAGACAAATCAAACCTACTGGTCCGATGAAAACTATCTTTTATTGGGGTATGAACCGAGGCAGCTTACATCGAATTACGAAAATTGGGAAAAATGCGTGCACGAGGACGATCTGGAAGAGGTCAAACAACAAATTCAGCGCGCATTAGAAACAAAAAGCGGTTTCGATTTCGTCTATCGTGCAGTACGCCCGGATGGAAGTTTTATTTGGCTCCAAGATATCGGAGAGATGTTGCTCAACACTCAAGGAGAAGGCATCGGGATGTATGGCATTCAAATCGATGTGAGTGATCGAAAGCGCGCTGAAGCGAAAGAAAAAAGATTGAACGAACAGTTGCGGCAAGCCCAAAAAATGGAAGCCATTGGGACCTTGGCAGGGGGTATTGCGCACGATTTCAATAATCTCTTGATGCCCATTATCGGCTACACGGAAATCATTAACACGCAATTCGCCGATCGTCCCGATGTACAATCCGACTTAAACAAAATCCAGGAAGCGGCGTTTCGGGCCCAGGCACTCGTCGTTCAGATTTTGTCCTTTAGCCGGAGCACCGAAGAAAATAAAGCGCCGCTGCATATTCAGTCCGTCGTGAATGAGGTCTTAGAGTTACTCCAGTCGACAATTCCCACGGACATCGAGATTCGGGGTCCTTTGCCCGAAAAAGAGCGGCTTGTCCTTGCCGATTCCATCCAGATTCACCAGGTGGTCCTTAACCTTTGCGCCAATGCCTGCCATGCCATGCGTGCGAAGGGAGGCGTCTTGAGCCTATCAACAGATGAAGTGCAGATCCAGCCCAATGACGAAACCGCCTTGGCATTGGATCTCGCCGCAGGATCCTATATTCGGCTAAACATTCAGGACACCGGGCAGGGCATGGACGCAGAAACCCTGAAAAAGATTTTTGATCCCTACTTTACCACTAAGGCGAAAGGTGAAGGGACGGGCCTTGGGCTTTCTGTTGCCCATGGCATTGTTAGGAGTATGAATGGCCTCATCCAAGTGGAAAGTCAACCCGGTGCCGGCACGACATTTTCTATTTATTTTCCCAGCTTGGATATCGTCGTACCAGACATAATCGAAAAAGAACAGACGCCAATACCCCGGGGTTCTGAACGGATTTTATTGGTTGACGATGATCGGGAAGTCGCGGAATTGGAACAACGCATCCTCGAAAAACTGGGGTATCGGGTGACGATGACAACAAACAGCCAGAACGCATTGGACCGTTTTGCCTCAGCACCGGATTACTTCGATCTTATTATTACGGATATGAATATGCCTAAACTGTCCGGTGATGCCCTAGCACTGAAAATCTTTTCGATACGGCCGCAGATGCCCATTCTCCTGTGTACGGGTTTCAGCGACCGGATCGACGGGGAAAAGGCGAAGTCCATGGGCATCCGCGCGTTCATAATGAAACCCGTTCGTCAGGAGGTGCTGGCCCAATCTGTAAGAGAAGCCTTAGGCGCGTGGTAATTATCGTGAGTCCGGTGTTTGCGACAGAAACTGATAGTCAAAGCTAGGCAGGGCGACCAGAGGAAGAATACCCGCTGCACGGTTCGCAACGGCCGACACGGAAAGCATGACGGGAAATCGGAAGGGCAAGGTCCTGGGCATGAGACGGTTTTTTAATCGCAGAGATATCGCTTCAACCCTTTAGGGCATGCGGATACTTTCGACCAACTCTTGGATTTCGGGGGGTGGGGGCGGAGTCCGATAGGAAACCAGGTTGGCGACAAGAACATTGAGCAACATGCCCACCGTGCCGATACCTTCCGGCGAAATGCCGAACCACCAGTGTGCCGCATGGTTGGTTTCTGGAGACACGAATTTAAAATAGACGATGTAGCTTGCCGTGAACAGTAGGCCGACGACCATGCCGCTAATCGCCCCGTATTTGTTCATCCGTTTCGAAAAAATCCCCATAATAATCGCCGGAAAAAAAGAAGCCGCCGCCAGGCCGAAGGCGAAGGCCACCACCTGCGCAACAAAACCGGGGGGATGCAGGCCGAAGTAACCGGCGATGCACACGGCCACTCCCGCCGCGATCCGCGCGGCCGCCAGTTCCCGTTCGGGACTGATTTCCGGATATAACTCCCGCTTTAAAAGATCGTGCGCGATAGAGGTCGAGATCACCAAGAGCAGGCCCGCCGCCGTGGAGAGCGCTGCCGCCAAGCCCCCCGCCGCAACCAAACCCACCACCCAATTGGGGAGCCCTGCGATCTCCGGGTTGGCGAGTACCATAATGTCGCGATCAATGGTGAGTTCGTTTTCGAGATCCGACTTCGGTCCGCGATACTGAATCAATCCGTCCTTATTTTTATCCTCGAAAGCAATCAAGCCCGTCGCCTCCCAATTTTTAAACCACTTGGGCGCTTTTGCGTATTCCGCATCCGAAATCGTCGTCAAGAGATTCGTCCGGGCGAAGGCGGCGACGGCAGGCGCGGTCGTATAAAGCAAGGCGATAAAAAGAAGGGCCCAGCCTGCGGAACTGCGCGCATCGGAAACCTTGGGCACGGTATAAAAACGAACGATCACATGCGGGAGGCCCGCCGTACCGACCATGAGGGATGCGGTGATAAAAAAGACATCGATGGTCGACTTGCTGCCGTCCGTATAGGTATTAAAACCCAGCTCCTGATTCAGGCCGTTGAGCCGGTCGAGCAGAAAGGTGCCGGAGCCGTCGGTCAGGGTACCGCCGAAACCCAATTGTGGGATGGGCGTGCCGGTCATCATCAACGAAATAAAAATGGCGGGCACGAGGTAGGCGAAGATGAGTACGCAATATTGGGCGACCTGCGTATAGGTAATGCCCTTCATGCCGCCGAGTACGGCGTAGAAAAAGACGATGCCCATGCCGATAAGCACACCCACCGTGATGTTGACGTTTAAGAAACGCGAGAAGACGATGCCGACGCCGCGCATCTGTCCGGCGACGTAGGTGAAGGAGACAAAGATGGCGCAGACGATGGCGACAAAGCGGGCAAGCTGCGAATAATAGCGGTCGCCCACGAAGTCGGGCACGGTGAATTTTCCGAATTTGCGCAGATAGGGCGCGAGTAGCAAGGCGAGCAGGACGTAACCGCCCGTCCAACCCATGAGATAGACCGATCCGTCGCGGCCCATGAAAGAGATGAGGCCCGCCATCGAAATGAAGGAGGCGGCGCTCATCCAATCGGCGGCGGTGGCCATGCCGTTGAGCACGGGCGGCACGTGGCTGCCGGCGACGTAGAAATCTTGCCGAGAGCGGGCCTTGGCCCAGATGGCGATACCGATGTAGAGGGTGAAAGAGGCGCCGACCATGATATAGGTCCAGGCTTGCACGCTCATGGGCGAGGCGCCTTTTGTTCATCGACATTGAATTGCTTGTCGAGCTTTTTCATGAGTTTCACGTAGACGAAGATTAAGATCACAAAGACGTAGATCGCGCCTTGCTGGGCAAACCAAAAGCCCAGATAAAACCCGCCGATCCGGATGCGATTAAGCGCATCGACAAAAAGGATGCCGAAGCCGTAGGAAACCAAGAACCAAATCGAGAGAAGCACCGATAGATAGCGCAGGTTTTTCTTCCAATAGGCGTCTTGAGAACTAAGCTTCTGCATGAATCGACTCATTCGGATGAAGCGCTGGGATAGGATGAATCATGGCGGGGAGATGGTATCTGGATCGATGGATTTATTCAAGCGGACGGCAAGTATTAGCGGAGGTCGTCTTCGTTGAGGGCTCTGTTCTTCCCGCTCCGTTTGGCCTGGTAGAGGGCCTTGTCGGCGCGTTCAATAATGGACTCCACGGTATCCTGTTTTTGAAAGCTGCTCACGCCGATGCTCACGCTAAAGCGCAAGGGCGGATTTTGCCTCGAATCGTCCAGGGCATATTGCGTCCCCGCGATCTCTTTGCAGATGGCCTGCGCTTTTTTTGTCGCCTGTTTCAGATTGGCGCCGGGGAGCACCATGACGAATTCCTCACCGCCGTAGCGGGCTAAAAAGTCGTCGCCTCGAATCAGATTTTTGCATTTTTGAACCAGGGCCATAATGACGCGGTCTCCCACGCGGTGTCCATGGGTATCGTTGATCTGCTTAAAATCGTCGATGTCCAGCATCAGCAACGAAAAGGCGGGCTTGGCACTCGAAACCAGGGACATGATATGGGCATCGAAAGCGGCGCGATTGTAGGCGCCCGACAAGCCGTCGGTTAAAGAGGCGTCCTTGGTTTTCTTGAGCTCGGTCTTTAAATCTTCAACCTCGTTGGAAAGAAACTGCATTTGTTTGGCGTCTCGGCCTTTTTTCTCCTTCACAATGTTTTTCAGTAGGGCCACTTCCGCTTCCAATTCCGACTTGAGTTTGCGGATATCGTCGAGTTGCGACATTTTTTCCAACTTGAGACTTTCTTCCTGAATCCGAAGGTTAAAGTCCTGATTTTCGCTGTCGAGGGTGGCGATCCCCGAGGAAAGGATCTGGATAATATTTTTAAACTCGGTGTCTTTATGGCTAAAATAGTCTCTCTCCCTGCTAATAAAGTCGGGGATCTCCGATTTACTGGTTTCAAACAGGCGCATGAGCTTTTTAGTTTTTTCGTTGGATTCGAAACGCTGAGAAAGAAGGTCGATGGTTTCTTTATATTCGTCGGCGCGAATTTCCTTCAGATCGAAGGAAAAATCTTTGAGGTAACGGAACAAAATCAAAATCGTCAGGAGGTAGAATTGATTTTTCTCCTGCGCACTTCGGTATTCACGCTCAAGATCTTTTGAGGTGGGGAGGATTTGCGTTTTTTTACGTGTAAAAAATCCCATTTTTTCTCCGGCAGGTGGCCAACTGCATTTGCCGCTACGAAACCGCTATTCAATAGTATAGCATGCAATTTCATCCGTATTGCCGGTAAAGGCCTGTAAAATAGTCCCCTAAATCGCAGATTGCCCCGTTGTCATTTTCGTAGAAAATATGTTATTGTGCCGCGATTCAGAACGCGGATATGCATACCTCAATGATCCCAAAAATGACCTTGATAGTCGATTTTCCCTGCATCTTAAACATAATTCGGAGTGGGCATGACCAAGGCTAAGTACCGGAGAGTCTTACTAAAGGTAAGTGGCGAGGTTTTGGCCGGTGAAGAGGGCTTTGGGATTAGCCCCAAGATGATCGACCTGATCGCCGAGCAGATTAAAGACATGGTGGCGATGGGGGTGGAAACCGCTGTGGTTATCGGTGGGGGAAATATCTTCCGTGGGATCGCCGGGAGCGCCGCAGGCATGGAGCGGACTTCGGCCGACTACATGGGTATGCTTGCAACTGTACTCAACGCCCTGGCCCTGCAAAACCTCCTGGAGACAAAAGGCGTTTACACCCGCGTCCAATCGGCGATCGAGATGAAAGAGTTGGCCGAAGGTTATATCCGCCGAAAGGCCATCCGGCATTTGGAGAAAAAGCGCGTGGTTATTTTTGCGGCCGGCACAGGGAACCCCTATTTTTCCACCGACACAGCCGCTGTTTTACGTGCCATGGAAATTAATGCCCAGGTTATTTTAAAGGGGACCAAGGTCGATGGGGTTTTCGATAGAGATCCGATGAAAGATCCGAATGCAAAAAAATTCGATGAATTGAGTTATTTGGATGTCATCGCGAAGGGTTTGAAAATCATGGATTCTACCGCAGTGACCCTTTGCATGGACAATAATCTACCTCTGATTGTGTTCAACATCAAGGAAAAGGAAAATATACGCAAGGTCTTGATGGGAGAAGCGATCGGGACGCGGGTTAGAAAGCAGTGAGGCACGGCAAATGTCGGATGATTTAAAAAAGCTGATGCGTGAAAAAATGGACACCTCCTTGCACCATTTAAATAGTGAGCTGGCGACCGTGAGAACCGGGCGCGCCTCCTTGGCCCTCTTTGATTCGGTTCGGGTGAATTTCTACGGCACGCCGACGCCCTTGAGCCAGATGGCCTCTCTTTCCATTCCCGATAGCCAAACGGTGACGATTCAGCCCTGGGATATTTCCCAGCTCTCCGAGGTCGAAAAAGCGATTATGAACGCCAATATGGGTCTTTCGCCCTCGAACGACGGTAAGCTCATCCGTATTGCAATTCCCCCGCTTAGTGAGGAGCGGCGCAAGGAATTGGTAAAGGTCGTTAAGAAAATGGGTGAAGACTGCCGCATTGCCATTCGTAACTTAAGGCGCGAAACGAACGACAAGTTGAAAAGCCTACAGAAAGAAGGGACCCTCTCGGAAGATCTATTCCATACAGAGCAAGGTGAAGTGCAAAAAATTACCGACCAAAAAATCACCAAAGTGGATGAGGTCTTACACAGAAAAGAAACCGAAGTCCTCGAAATCTGACCCCCTTTATTTCGGGAACGGTCGCGCCCGATCTCGATTGAGTCTCATCCCGCCACCCCCTGCTGCAGCCTAAGGTATTGGCGGCCACTCCGCTAAAAAGGAGTATCCATTTGTCCTCTGAATCCACTGCGTCCAGCATCGCCGAGATCGATTTAAAGGCCCTACTCAGCAACCTCCAACAAATCAGAAAGCAAATCGGCGATCGCGAAATCCTTGCCGTCGTCAAAGCCAATGCTTACGGCCATGGCGCTTTGCCCATCGCCCAATACCTCAATCAGCACTTAAGCAAGCCGCCGCTCTGGGCCGTTGCCTTCTTAGAAGAGGGTATTGCTTTGAGAAGCGGTGGCATCTCCGGTCCAATTATATTAATGACCGGCGCGCCGCTGGCACAGGTTAAGGAGATTGTCGCGCACGATCTTTGTCCGGTTATTTACGACGCGGAGACCCTTCAAGCCTTAAGCCGCACTGCGATGGCCGCACAAAAAGAGATTGCGGTGCATGTTAAAATCGACACCGGCATGGGCCGACTGGGCATCTTGCCCGAAAAAGCCCTGACCTTTATCGAGGCCGCAGTAAAGACGCCTGGGATTCGACTCGATGGCATCCTAAGTCACTTCGCCCACCCGGACCTCGCCGACGCCGAATTTACCGGCGGCCAGTTGCATGCCTTTCAAAAGGTCATCCACGCCTTGGAACAGAAGGGCATCAAGATCCCTTATCGACACATGGCCAACAGCGCGGCCGTCGTGGGCTTCAAAGACGCCTACCTCAACCTGATCCGGCCAGGGCTCATGCTCTACGGCTATTCCAATATCGAAAATAGAAAGGCCTTCCGCTTGGCACCTGTGATGCGGGTAAAGGCCCGAGTGATCGCCCTCAAAACCATGCCGGCCGGAACTTCCATCAGTTACGGCCGGACCTACTTTACCCAACAAGAAAGCCGCATCGCCACGGTGTCCCTCGGATATGCCGATGGCTACCCCTGTTCCCTATCCAACCGGTCCGAAATGATTGCCCAGGGTCAGCGCGTTCCGGTCGTCGGCCGGGTGTGCATGGATATGACCATGGTCGATGTGACCTCAGTCCCCACGCTTAAGGTGGGGGATTGGCTCACCGCAATGGGTGTGGAAGGCGAGCAAAGCATTTGGGCCGACCAACTTGCAAAATGGGCCGATACCCACCCCTACGAAATCCTCTGCGGATTCGGCCCGCGCGTCCGGCGGCACTACATCTCATAGCCCTTCCGAGTCCTCCTCACGATATAAGCTCAGCGCCCATCGCATAAAGTGACGTAAAAACTTACAATAATGATGTGGTGACTTGTCGATACACAAGAGAATGATTTTGTTTCGATATTTTCAAAACAGAGTCTCCTCGCCTGACTCAGCGCTTTCTTCATGTCGATCTGATTTACACTTTTTAGTTTTCCCTCTTACTGGAATACATCGGTCTCCAGCGCTTCCTTTTTAAGCCTGAGGTTAAAATTCTTCGTGAATTCAATTTGATATTTGAACAGGGCGCAATGGGTTTTTAGTGGCTTGTCATTTGGCCTATTTTTTGTATATATAGCGAGTGTTGCACAGACCGATTTACTGAAAAAATCGGGCTAAAACCCACTGTACGCGGTCCCTGGAGTGACCGAAAATGAATACCATGAAAAAATTGATCCCGATCTTGGTTTTAGCGATGGCCTTTGGACTTTATGGAATCGACATCGCTTATGCGAAAAACGATAAAATCAAAGAACAAAAAGAAGAAAAAGTAAAAGAAGAAAAAGAAAACATTAAAACCGCCAAAATTCCCGAACCCGCCACCCTTCTTCTGGTCACGAGCGGCTTGCTTGGCCTGGGGCTGGCTCAGAGGAAGAAATCTTAGCCCCCTCCTCTAGATAAACTTCTTCTATTTTTTAGTGCCTGTCAGATCACCCGACAGGCACTTTTTTTTCGTGTGCACCACCTTCGAACGAAATAGTTCCATCGCTTCAGCCGGGTTTCTAATCTGTTCCATAAAATAATTCGATCTTCGTTCTTTAGTTTCTTTACAGGATATTGAAAAAAGAATAATATTTGCGTTTAAACATTGAAGAGAGGAACGGAAATGGCCTTGAAAACCAAAAAACCGATAAGGCAAAAACAAGAGAAAAGCGCTCACCCTATGCAAACTTTAGGCTCTAAAAAGAAACGTCAAGTGGTCCTCCTTGTCGCCACGCGCAAGGGGGCCTGGCTGCTTCAGGGCGATACGGCGCGGAAGACCTGGCGGATCGACGGCCCGCATTTCCTGGGGCACATTATCAATCACCTGGTGCTCGACCCACGCGATGGGCGAACGCTGTTGGCGGCCGCCAGCACCGGCCATCTCGGCCCGACCATCTTTCGATCCACGAACCTGGGTAAAACCTGGAAAGAAGCCGCCCACCCCCCCGCCTTCGCCAAGGCCTCGGAGGGAGAACAAGGACGCGCAGTCGATCACACCTTTTGGCTCACGCCCTGCCATGGTAACCAGCCCAATGCCTGGTACGCGGGCACCTCGCCTCAGGGCATTTTCCGTTCGGAAGATGGCGGCGATACTTGGAAGCCCTTCTCCTATATCAATGACGACCCGCAGTATCGGAATTGGATGGGCACGGTACAGGACGGCACGCCGGACGGGCCCAAGCTACATTCCATCCTTGTCGATCCCCGCGATCCCAAGCATCTTTACTTTGCAATGTCGGGCGGCGGCGTTCACGAATCGATCGACGGCGGAAAAACCTTCCATACCCTAGTGAAGGGCATGGACGTGGTCGCCGATTTTGACCCGGCCAACATCGACTTTCACGATCCGCATTGCATTCGAATGTGCCCCAGCAACCCAGACCGTTTGTATCAACAAAACCACTGCGGCATTTACCGCATCGACCGACCCTCCGACACCTGGCTGCGCATCGGGAAAAAGATGCCCAAGCGCGTAGGCGATATCGGCTTTCCCATCGTGGTCCACCCGCGCGACGCGGACACCGCCTGGGTTTTTCCCATGGATGGCACGATGGTCTGGCCGCGCACAAGCCCCGGCGGAAAACCCGCCGTCTACGTCACCCACAACGGCGGCGGACGCTGGGAACGTCTCGACGCAGGCCTGCCCGAAAGCCAGGCCTGGTGGACAGTAAAACGCCAGGCGATGTGCGCGGACACGCAAAAAACCGTGGGGCTGTACTTTGGGACGACGAGCGGAGAATTATGGATGAGCCGAAACGAAGGCGCGCGCTGGACTTGTATCGCAAAACACCTTCCAGAAATTTACGCGATAGAGGCCGCCGAACTCAAATGAGTTTTTATGGGATAAAGGGGCCTCTGTTCAAATGAAGGTCTCGATCCCCAGCCCTTTGCATGACTACACGGAAGTTCAGGAGGTAGACGCGGAAGGCACGACGCTCGCCGAACTCTTGGCCCATCTCGACCGCCAATTCCCCGGCCTGCGCTTCCGCATCGTTGACGAACAAGACCGCATGCGCCCGCACATGCGCTTCTTCGTTAACGGGGAACAGGTCTTCGAAATAAATCACAGGCTTTGTTCGAGCGACACCATTCAAATTATCCAGGCCTTAAGCGGCGGCTGAGGTGTGGCGGTGGGGGACGAAAAATAACGACATTGCCCCTACAAAAGGGAAACTGTTTAGGAAAAGGGTTCTCCGACCTTCCTTAAAAAGCATAGCCAATCGTGATCCCCGGAACGGACCAAATGGTTTCCTCCTCCCGCGTCGCGGTAGCGTTTTTATATTTTTCCTTTTCGTAGACCAGCGACAGGCTGAAGGTGAGGTCCCAGTGCGCTGCCCAGCGCCATTTGTAACCAACCCCGGCACCCCACCATGTCGCCTCTACTTCTTTATAAAGAACACCATCCTTGGTCTCGTCGTCCTCGACGTCGTAGTGTAAGACGTGGGTGCCGAGGAACCACTGCGTTCCCGAGGGATCGAAATAATAACGGACCCCGATGCTGGCCGGCAGGCCCAAGGTGAGGCCAAAATTCGATTGTTGGAGTTCCAGGCCGACACCCCCTAAGTAGGGAGAAAAGCCCAAATTCACGCTACCGCCCCAAGGCGCGTTCATATCCGAGGCCTCCGCCGCGAAGGCGGAATCGGAAAACGCGTCTCCTAAGAAAAACACCACAATAAATGCCCCAACGATGACTTTTCGTTTCATCTACATTACTCCACTATTCGTTATGAATACTTTTATCGCATGCGGGTTACCGGCTAATGCGGACCGGCTTTCGAGAATAGTATAAAGGATCGTTTTTTATTTTTCATCGAAATAATGTCTGCTGGATCAGGAGGACATTGCCGGGGCACGGTACACCGTTCTTATTTCTCGCAGATTCTGCCCTGGCCCATATCTCTATAAGAGAACCCGGCCGATGCGATATACGAGTGGCCGAATTCTTGAATTTTAAATCGCCTTGTGCCACTATCGCCCAAGCGCCCGCGATCATCGCTTGAATCCAAGGGGACCGGCGCGTAGAACGACGGC
The DNA here is from genome assembly GCA_029261155.1 of Nitrospirota bacterium. Taxonomy (GTDB): domain Bacteria; phylum Nitrospirota; class Nitrospiria; order SBBL01; family JAADHI01; genus JAJDBU01. The sequence continues at coordinate 11,208 of JAJDBW010000033.1, forward strand.
AGGGAATCGGCCGAGCGGAGGAACAAACACCATCTCGAAACTTCACATCCAGTTGTTGGGCGGATTTCATCTTCTCTATCAGGGACAAGCCCTTCCCGGATTTCATTCTCCCCGGCTCCGGGGCCTGCTGGCTTATCTGCTCTTAAATTGCAGAACACCTCAAACGCGTCAGCACATCGCCTTCTTGCTTTGGCCCGATTCCGCGGAAGATCAGGCGCGGACGAACCTCCGCCAACTTTTGCACTTTCTGCGGCGCGCCTTGCCCGATGCGGATCACTATCTGGATATTCAGCATCATACGGTCCAATGGCGGCAGGATGCGGATTTTGAGTGCGATGTCGCTGTTTTTGAAGAACAGATTGCGCGGGCGAAGGCATTCAAATCGGAGAAGGAGAAGGCGCAGCGCCTGGCGTGTTTCGAGGAAGCCCTCAACCACTACCACGGCCCCCTGCTGCCCGCCGCTTACGCGGACTGGATCTGCGCCGAAAGAGAAGGCCTTCAAGCCCGTTTCATCGCGGCGGCGGAGGCCTTGGTTCAAGGCTTGGAAGACGGACGTCACTACCCTCGGGCCCTTCAATTTGCCGAAAGGGTCTTACGCGAAGATCCCTTGCGGGAGGAGAGCCATCTGCGTTTGATGCGCTTGCATGCCCTCAGCGGCGATCGCGCGAAGGCGCTGCACGTTTTTCATCGCTGCGAAAGCCTGCTCCGGCGGGAACTCGACGTGGGACCCGGGCTGGCCATGCAGCGATACGTCGCCATTTTTCTCCATGCGGATCGGCCACCTCTGGCCGAGGACGGACAGACTTCGGCGCAAAGCGCGAAGCGGACGCCGCTTGTCGGCCGGGACCAGGAATGGAAACGCTTAAAAGCGCTTTGGCAAAAATCGCTGGCGGGTAAACCTTATTTTGTGTTGATGAGCGGCGAGGCCGGCATTGGAAAAACCCGGCTGGCCGAAACCCTCGCCGAAGAAGCCGAACGGCAAGGCTACGCCGTCGCCAAAACGCGTGCCTACTTTGCCGAGGGCCATGCGGCCTACGGGCCGGTGATCGAGTGGCTCCGGGCCGACCTTTTTAAGGACATCATCAACAAGGTCGATTCCCACTGGCTGAGCGAACTTTCCCGCCTTTTACCGGAAATCCGTGTTGCCCGCCCCGAACTTTCTCCTCCGAATCTCGTACGGGAAACCGCGCAGCGGCAAGCGCTCTACGACGCCTTGTCGGGAACGCTTCTTTATCCCGGCCGTCCGCTCTTGTTGCTTTTCGACGATATACAATGGTCCGATGCCGAGAGCCTGGAGTGGCTCCATTACTTGCTTCGGCGTTCAAGCGAGCTTCCCTTCATGGTGCTCGCGACGGCGCGGATCGAGGATTTGGCGGATCACAAGGGCATTCAAACCTTGTTGTCCGGCTTGCATCGGATGGAGCGCGTTACGGAAATCCCGGTCAAGCCTCTGAGCAAAGAGGAGACCCTTCAGTTGATCGACAGCATTGCCGAAGCGCCAATCGCACCCGAGGCCGCCTTGGCGCTTTATGACGAAACCGAGGGGAACCCGCTTTTTATTGTTGAAATGCTTCGGGCCCGCGCGGCGCAAGCGGAAGAAGAAGCCTCCTCCAGCCCGCCCGACGCGGGGGGCTGGCCCATTCCGCCGAAACTCCACTCCCTGATCGAAAACCGATTGGCACGCCTCTCGCCGGATGCGAAACTGCTGTCCGCCTTGGCCGCGACCATCGGCCGCCGGTTTTCTTTTCGGGTGCTGGCCGAGGCCAGCCGGTTTGACGAAGACCGGCTAATACAAAACATTGAAGTGCTTTGGCAAGGCCGCATCATTCGCGAGCAGGGCGGGGACGGATACGATTTCAGCCACGACAAGATTCGGGAGGCGGCCTATGCCGCCCTCAGCACGCCTCGGAAACGGCAATATCATCGGCGCATTGCCGAGGCCTTCGAAGCCCTGCGCGCCGACGGAATCGATGTCGATCCCGCGCAACTGGCCTATCACTATGACCAGGCAGATCGGATGATACAAGCCCTCGCCTATTACGAAGCGGCAGCCGAAGGGGCACAAGAGATCTATGCCAACCAGAAGGCCATCGACTTGATCGACAGGGCGCTGGAGATCCTACAGGCCCTGCCGGAGGCGACGGAAAAAACGGCCCGCTCGCTCCGCTTGCATGAGGCCCTCGGCGCGTCCCTTGTGGCCGTTCGGGGATACGGCGCCTTCGAAGTCAGCCAGGCCTATCAACGCGCGGAAGCCCTCTCCGCCCGGCTGGGACAGCCTCCGAGCCCTCCCATCCTCCGAGGCTTGGCCATTGCCTCCCTCGTCCGCGGCGATCTTGGCGGGGCCCAGCGCCTCGGCGAAGCCCTCCTGGCGCGGGCCGGTCAAGAAGCGGACCGGCAGCTGGACATCGAGGCCCACTATGTCTTGGGGGTCACGGCCTTTTGGTGGGGACATTTCCAGGAGGCCCGGCAGGCCTTGGAAACGGCCTTGAAGCATGCCCGTCCGGAGCATTCGGCCGCGCACCTGAGCCTCTTTTCTCAAGACCCGGAAATCGTGTGCGCCATCCGCTTGGCCTACACCCTTTGGTTTCTCGGTTTTCCGGATCAGGCCCGCGCGCGCTGCGCCTCGGCCCTTCGGCAGGCCCGCGCATTGTCCCACCCCTTCAGTCTGGCCTACGCCCTTAACTTCGCAACATGGCTGCATCACGACTGTGGAGACGATGCGCAAGCAGCCCAATATGCCGAGGCCGCCGCCACCCTCTCCGCCGAGCAATCGCTGGGGTTTTTGTTGCCGATGGGACGGATCTTTCAGGGTTGGTTGCGCTGCCGCCGGGGAGACACCGACGAAGGCGGCGCCCTGATCGAGGAAGGCCTGCGGCGTTATTTTGAAACCGGGCAACACCTCTACCGGCCCTATGCCCTTGTACTCTCCGCCCGGGCCTGCATCATGCGTGAGGCCTACCCGCAAGCGCTGGCCGCTTTGAACGAGGGCTTTTCGGTCGCCGACCACAGCGAGATCCGGTTTTGGGATGCGGAACTGTATCGCTGCAAGGGGGAATTGCTGTGCTCCGATGGCCGGGAAAATGAAGCGGAGGCCGAAACCGATTTGATGCAGGCGCTTAAAATCGCCCGCAACCAAGGGTCCCTGTCCCTCGCGCTCCGGGCGGCCATCAGCCTGTTCCGACTTTTCCACGACCAAAAAGACCGAGCAAAAAAAACAAAGGCTTTTCAAATCCTTCAAGAGAAATACGCAGGTTTTAACGAAGGCTTCGACACGGGCGACCTCAAGGCGGCCCGCACCTTATTAAAAAAATAACAAAAAAATATTCGACGGAACGCCGGATCGAACGCTTTCGGAACGCGCCATCCTTATCATAGGCGACAGAACAAAGGGCTCCCTGGGGCACAACACGATAAGGAGGCGCAAAAAATGAAAACGGAAAGCATCACGTTCGATTCGGAAAAATATAAAGAAACCACAAGACAGCAATGGGATACGGCCGCCGAAGCTTGGCACCGTTGGACCCCCTTTCTCTCCCGCTGGCTGGGACCGGCGACGGAAACCCTGCTGGATCGGGCTGAGGTCGGTATCGGGCAACGCCTGCTCGATATTGCGGCCGGAACCGGAGACCAAAGCCGGCAGGCCGCGAAACGGGTCGGCGCGGGCGGTTCTGTCCTCGCAACGGACATTTCGGAAAAAGTCCTGGAATTCGCTGCGCGGGACCTCGCGCGTTCGGGCCATCGCAATGTCGAATGCCGGGTGCTGGATGGCGAGCGTCTTACGCCCTTGCCTTCGCAATCCTTCGACGCGGTCATTTCTAGGGTGGGCCTGATCTATTTTCCCGACCGCCAAAAGGCACTTGCGGGGATGCACCGCGTGCTCAAACCGGGCGGACGCATCGGGGCGATCGTTTACGCAAGCGCCGAGCGCAATCCCTTTTTTTCGATTCCGGTGTCGGTGATTCGCCGCCGAGCGAAGCTGCCGCCGCCCTTGCCGAAACAACCGGGCCCCTTCAGTCTCGGCGCGCCGGGCGCTCTCGAATCGGCCTTTGCCCAGGCGGGCTTTCGCGACATCGCCGTCTCGGTGGTATCCGCGCCGCTTTTAATGAAGGATGCATCGGAATGCGTCCGATTCGAACGGGAATCCTTCGGCGCGCTCCATCAAATGATGGCCGGTCTCCCGGTATCGGAACAAGACGCAACCTGGTCGGAGATTGAAACGACCCTGCAACGCTACGAAACGCCGGAGGGCTTTGTCGGCCCTTGCGAGCTGGTGATTGCCACGAGCCTTCGTTAAGAAAGGAGTATCCACATGAAAGAGATCTTGTATTTAACAAATGAGAGGCGCGAAAAAAACCTGCCGGCCCAAGCGGTCGAGGAACTGCGTGCGCGATTGCGAGGAAGGCTGTTGTGCGAAGACGATTCCGGCTATGACGACCTGCGGCAGGTTTGGAACGGGATGATCGACCGGAAGCCGGCCCTGATCGTCCAATGCATCGGCGCGCACGATGTCATCGAATCGATTCGCTTCGCCCGGACGCACGACATCGCCACGGCTGTTAAGGGGGGCGGCCATAATGTCGCCGGCATGGCGGTTTGCGCCAAGGGGCTGATGATCGATCTCTCCCCGATGCGCTCGGTGCATGTGGATGCCCAGCAAAAGACCGTGCGCGTGGGCGGCGGCTGCCTGCTGGGGGATGTCGATTGCGAAACCCAGCGCAATGGATTGGCGGTTTCGGCGGGGATTGTTTCCCACACCGGCGTTGCCGGTTTAACCCTGGGCGGTGGTTTCGGATGGATCAGCCGCAAGCACGGCCTGTCCATCGACAACCTGCTTTCCGTGGACCTGGTTACCGCGGAGGGCCAGCTGCTGACCGCCAGCCCCGAGGCACACCCGGAACTTTTCTGGGCGATCCGGGGGGGCGGGGGGAATTTCGGCATCGTGGTTTCCTTTGAATTCAAGTGCGCCGAGATCGGAACCGAGGTCTATTCGGGCCTCATCGTGAAAAAGTTCGAGGATGCAAGACAGTACATCCAATTTCACCGGGACTATGTGCGAACGCTACCGGACGAGATGACGGTGTGGATGGTGGTACGCCACGCGCCGCCCCTCCCCTTTTTACCGGCCGAGGTACACGGAAAGATGATCGTTGTGGTCCCCTTCGTGTGGCTCGGGAATGAGGCCGAAGGCCGGGACTTGATTCGACCCATACAAGAAGCCACGCCCTCGCACGCCGAGGCCATCGGCATGAATCCCTGGGCCGCTTGGCAGTCCGGCTTCGACGGGCTGGTGGGTCATGGCGCGCGCAATTATTGGAAGTCGCACCACATCACGGGGCTATCCGATGAATGTATAGACCAAACGATCGCCTTTGGGGAGACGATGCCTTCAGCCGAGTGCGAGATCTTCATTCCGCATATGGAAGGCGCCCCGAGCCGGGTGCCGATCGAAGAGACCGCCTTTTCACATCGGAAAACGCCCTTTGTGCTCAACATCCATACCCGCTGGCAAGACGCCGCAGACGATGATCGGTGCATCGCTTGGGCGCGGGATTTTCACGCGGCCACCCAGGCCTTTGCGCAGGGTGTTTATGTCAACTTTTTAAGCGAGGAAGGCGACGAACGGGTGAAGGAGGCTTATACCGAATCCGTGTGGGACCGGCTGGTGAAGGTCAAGCGGCAATACGATCCTGACAACTTCTTCCGCATGAACCAGAATATCAAACCCTAATACCGGTCCACAGGCGGATCAGGTTCTAAGCGGAATAAAAACGTAAACAAGACCGAGGGATATCTTGGTCGACGATTGGGAGGTTGAAAATGGAAAACGCAGCGGAAAACGAAGTGAGAGCGGCAATCGACATCTTTATCAATGGCGTGCGGCAAGGGGATATCGCGGCGCTAGAAAAAGTGATCGCCCACGAGCCGAATATTGTCTTTTACGGATCGCAAGCGGGAGACAAGGAAGTGGGCTAGGACGCGATTAAAGCCTCCTTCGAAGAACAATTTAATGATACGGATGAAATCGAATCAGAGGTCTTGGCCAGCACCGTATCGGTTGTGGGCGACATGGCATGGGCGGCCTACGACCTCCGCTACGGAGAAGCAGGCGGCCCCGCGACGGAGACCTTCGAATCGCGTTGGACCTGCGTGCTCAGACGCGATAACGAGGGCTGGAAATACGTCCACATGCATCACTCCCGAGGCCGTTAGCCTGTTGAGTGTAGATCGTAAAGCGAAGGGGCCAGAGAGCCCCTTCGCTTTAATTCCTCGCATACCATCCGGAGCACCAAAGGCGCTTTTCTTTATTCTTTCACTTTTTTTCTGTAGAATAACGACATTCCTTTATCACCCTGCGGGATGCCATGCATTACGATCACGTCATTGTGAAACGCTTGGTCAATTTTATCCGGGAGATCCACACGGTTTCGCCCTGGCAGGATCAAGGCCGCTTCTTTAAGACCCTCCACCGCATCATACCCTTCGACAACAGCGCGGCCTTTATCAAAGTCGATCCGGCGACTTCGCGGATACTGCCTTCCTCGATGACCTTGTGGGAAGACGAAGCGGATGTCATGCGCGATCACAATCAATATTATTGGAAATTCAAACAACCGATAGTCGCGGAGATCGTGAACAAGCGATTGCGGAGTTTTCATGTGCAAAATGCCCTGCCTCAGTTTTTATCCAAGCCGGATTCCGAAGAATACCGGGTCGACTTTTGGGAAAAACACCGCAAACGTTTTTCCTATGCCCAGTATTTTAAAACGCGCCAGGGCTTGTTCAGCCTTTACCTGACACGGTCATCTCGAAGTCCGGATTTTTCGGAAGAAGAAGAGGGCCTCCTCAACATGCTGCTGCCTCACATGGAGTTAATTTTATCGGCGGCCGAGCCGGAAACGCCAACCCTTTTTGCCGATCCGAAAGGAAATATCGTTTGTGTGGATGCCGCCGTGGATGACACGCTTAAGCAAGACCCCACGCTGGCAAAACAATTTCAGCAAGCCCTGCCGACATGGATCGGCTGGTTTTTATCTGAGCCCTTCAAGCCGCTATGGGTTGAAATCGGTGAAGGGGAACAGCGTTATCGTTGTACGGTCTCACCTGCAGGTACGGCCCGCTTGCCGCTCTTTCGCATTTCATGGGCACCGATGGCGGCACCTGCCGGTTTTTCCGAAAATATCTTAGCCGCATTTTGCCGCCGCTATCCCTTTTCGCCGCGCGAAAAACAAGTGCTCGCCCTGACTGCAGCGGGCAAGCAGCGCAAGGAAATGGCCCAAGCCCTCGGACTCTCCGTCGAAACCGTGAAAGAATACCTGAGTGGGGTTTACCGGAAAACCGGGGTGGAAGGCAAGGGCGAGCTGCTCGCGAAAATCCTCTCGCAAACCCACCCTCCCGCCACAATGGAAGTCACCCCTCCTTTTATCATTTCCGATTGAAAGCGGGCGGGTTTGAAACCCGCCCCTATGATAATGCATCATCCCATTCCTGCGTCGCCTGCCGCATCGCTATCTGTTGTGTCGCAGCCACAAGCGCAGCAGTCCGGCGTCTTTCCCACCGTAAATTGAAAGTTACCTTCCTCGATCAGGAGGGGACTGTCTTCCGGTCCCGGCATGAAGGTTCGTAAGACGAGCGTGGCGGTTTCGCCTTCTATCGCACCCGGCCGCGCCTCGATATTAAAGGGGACGAATCCGGGGTTGTCGTGCATCGGCATCGGATCCGGGAATTCGAAACGCCATCCGGTCGGCAGATCGGCCGCGACCTCGAAGGTAAAACCGGCGGCATCTTCAAAGCCCGTCCCCACAACGTCGCTGTAGCGCAGGCGGGAACCGCTTTCCATGGAGACCCGCGTCGGCAGGGCGATGGGTTTCGTTGTGATGATGTCACTTACATCGCCGTCCGTGCCGCGTTTACGTCCAACGGCCACGATGTAGTCGCCTCCGAAGTTGAAAACGGTGGCGGCGACCGCATTCGGGACGTCGCAGCACACCAGCAGATAACCGTTCGCGCTGACTTGACCGAGATCGATTCTCGGTCCTACGGTTACCTTTTTCTTTCGACAGACAACTTCAAAAACCTTCCGCGTACTGCCGTACTTTCGGGCGCGGGCCTTGATGTCGATCTCCAAAGTTTCCTTGGCCGATCCCGTATTCTCGATGGTCACGCAAACCTGCGTGACCTTGAAATCCTTCTTTGTGATTGGATTGGTCCGTGTAACATCCGAGACCCTTGCTTTTCCGATTTTGATGTTCATCTTATTTCCTCCTTTTGGGTTGAGGGACCCCACTTTGGAGCCCGGGTATCGCTTCGTTAGGCAACGAGGCGGGGTGATCAAAGAGTTCATAAGCCGACGCCGCCCAGGGCGATCGCCAAACCGAGGCATGCCATGCCCGCGGCCGAAAGCGGCGGCAGATATCGTGCGAGGGGTGTGAATCTTTTGGAACTTTGGAAAACACTTCCCACGGTCACGACGATTAGGCCGACGCCAACCAGGGTTGCCGCCAGCCCGGCGCTGAAGGACAGAATCAAGAACAAACCAAAGCCGACTTGATGAAAGGCCACCGCGCTCAACAACACAACGAGAGCGGAAGGACAGGGGACGATGCCGCCGCTGATCCCCAGGGCAAGGATGCCGCGCAGGCCTGTTGTTCCAGATTCGTGGGCATGGGGATGAACGTGGCTGTGCGTGTCCAAGTGTGCGTGATCGTGTCGAGCGCTCGCGTTCAATCCGGCAAGGCGTTTGTGCAAAACGCTAAGGCCGATGATGAAAATGCCTAGTCCCGATACACGACTGAGCCAGGGATAAAAGGTTTCCGGGACGATCAGGTCCGACAAATAGAGCGTGATGAAACCAAGCAGGAAGACGCCGATGGTATGCGCGAAGGTCACGCACAATCCCAACAGCAGCGCATGTCGGATCGTCCCCTGCGAACCGGCCAAGTAGGCGGCGACCAAGGTCTTGCCGTGGCCGGGCGAGAGCGCATGCAGGCCGCCCAATCCGAAGGCCAGCGCTAAAGCGAAGACAAGTGTCCATCCGCTTGGGGTCACACCTGTCATGAGTTGGGTCAGGGCGCTTTCTCTTGATGTTGTTGCGGCCTTGTTTTCGGTGCCTTCGGTCTTTGGAACTTCATTCTTAATCATGCCTATATACAATTTTCAGCCTCTTCCTTTTTTCACACACTATATTGTGTTCAAGCATAGTCACAATTCAAGCATATTGCGCTTGGCTGTGAATACTATAGAGGCAAGTTCTTAATTGATATACCGCCTGCTTGAAATGCAAAGCCGGTCGCCACCACTCGGGGTGGGGCTTGAAGCGGATTATCGGGATATGCACGCAATTCGCTGCCTTGCGTCGGCAGCGTCGAATCGATCAGGACGATACCGTTCATTCCTTGTGCGCTCATTTCTTTCCAACCCGTCCGCTGTGGATAGTTCTCGTCTCGATAGTTCAGCGCATAAGCTCGATTGCTCACGTCGATTCCTGTAGGAAGGGCAGCGCGATAGTCGATAGACAAACGCATCGTGGGCAGACCGCCTGCACCCGGTGGGAAAAGCAGTTCGTGGGTTTGGACCTGAAGCGGAACATCCTCGTCCGCAATTTTTAAGACGAGGTAAGGCGCGAGTTGCCCACTCTTTATTTCTAAGTAGCGGGTAATCTCACCGTCAGTCGTTTCGCCGTCCGCATTACTGTCAATGGCTTGAATTTCCTGAAAGGCCGGGATCTCGGCAAAGTCGAGGATGTAGCGAATATGAACTGCCTCCTTCCCGATGGTCAGTCCCGAATAATGGTTGATGGAAAAGTTTCCCATAGGATGGGCGGCGGCTGAACCCGCCCACAAAAAGAACAATCCAATAAATAATGAAATGTGGATCAACCGTTTCATGAGTGTCCTCCTTTTGAGCGGATATGTTTTAGGGTTTTCCGCGCGGTGGCGGCGTGGCGTGAATGAAAGTTGGGGTTTTGTTTCAAGGCCTGATCGAGATGGGAGACCGCGGTACTCTCTTGTCCCAAGGCATGGGCGATCATCCCCGCGTGAAAATGAATTAACGAATGGCGGCTGCCAGTCCGAAGGGCGGCCTGCATTGTAGTGTGTGCTTCTTCAAAACGACCTGCTTTGAAATAGGCCCAGCCAAGAATGTCGGCGCCGTGGATGTCTTTGCGAAGGGATGCTTCCGCCTCGGCGATGCGGATGGCCGCTTCAATATTGCGGTCGTGGTCGGTGTAAAAGAGGGCAAGGGCGCGGTCGTTTTGTCCGCTGTTGAGGCGATTGAGTTGGGCGATGTGTTCGACGAGGGCGAAGTGTTTTTGGGCTTTGATTTTATTGCCGAGAGCCAGATGGACCTCGCCCAAGGCTGCGGCGGTTTCGAGCGCGGGAACGACAGCCAGAGCCTTTCGATAATAGATAAGGGCTTCGCCGTTTCGGTCCCGTGCCGCGGCCAATCGTCCCAAGCCTTCAAAGGCGCGACGATAATCAGGATAAGTCTCCAATGCGGCGCGATAGGTCTCTTCCGCCTTGTCCCCCTTTCCGAGATGGAAGTATTCGTCGCCCAGTTCCACTTGGCACCAGGCGGTGTTCTCCGGGCTACCGCCGCCCGACTCTATTGCGTGTTGCCAGAAATCGATGGCTCCTTCGGGGTCGCCGTGGAGCGAACGCAGGTGAGCCGCGCGGCTGAGGGCCGCTTGATCCGGCCGGAGATCGAGCATGCCTTGGGCTGCGGTGACGGCCTTGTCATATTCGCCCAGTTCCAAGTAGGCGTCACTTAAAAGCCCCTCATAAAAGGCGACAGTCGGTTCGAGAAGATGGGCGGCCTTGGCCAGGACCACCGCACTCTGAAAGCGGTGTTGAAAGAGGGCGATCCAGGCCCGCAGGCCGAGGACCTTGGCGACGTTCTTTTCCTTTTGCGGGAACGCATCGAGCATGCGCTCCGCGCGTTCGAAATATTGGACCTCGCCTGTTTCACGTCCTCTTTGGATTTCCGCTTGGACGGCGGCGATGGAAAGCGCGATGCTCGAAACCTCCGGCGATGCGGCCCAAGCGAGTGATCCATTTGTATAAAGCGATAAAAAAATCGAAAGCAGTATCGTGCCGATGAAATTCCTGTTTTTAAAATTTATTTTTTTCTGCATGGTCATTCTCCCCGCTTTGAAAACCGGGACGGGGTGAAGGCCCCGCCCCGTATTCAATTAAGGCGTTTCGCCCGGATCGATATGCCTCCGGTTTCGGCCGTCGTGCGGCGTGGGCAGGAAGGGAAAGGCCACCGCGATGCCGTTAGGCGTAATGTCGCTGCTGGGGCTGCCGATGTTGAAATTCACCCCGTCGCCCAAGGCGGGGACGCCCGTGTTGATCAAAGCCCCACCCACCGCGCGCAGGGCAATATCGGTCACATCGTCGTTGGGCCGGCGGCCGTTGGGAAAACCGGCGAGGTCGGGTGTGGGATTCCCCGCCGTGTCCGTCGCAAAGGGGCCTAATCGGCGTTGGCTGAAGGGATTTGTCGGCTCTACGTCTAAATTCAGACGGAGAAAATCGGCCAAGCGCCCGCTGGGGCTGCTTTGGCTGCAGATATTTGTAATCGCGCCGTCCCCGTAACGGAGGAAGAGGTTGGCCAAATCATCCCGATTGTCTGTCGGAAAGTTCGTCCCGAAGACCGTGTTGAGGGCCACGGCCAAGGACGAGTTACAGTAGTATTTGAGGAACTGGGCCTCAAACTCCGAGAAGTTGGCGTTCCACTTGTCCTTGGTGTCGGTGGGGATGATCAGTTCGTTGACCAGCGGATTTCCCATGCGCGCCACTTGGGCGTAGAAATTGGAGTTCGTCCGCCGGTTGTCCCTCCGCAACACCCGCACGCGCGGGCGGCTGGTGGCGGCATAAGCCCCGATGACTTTGTTGCCGTCCGCGCCCATCAGTTCAGCAATGGGAACCTCGATGGCGATGCTGTTGACGTTGAAGCCGCTGAAGGCATCGACCGCGCCGAAGACGTTTTGACCATCGTCCGCATCCTCTGTTTGCGAAAGGATGGGCGAAGTCCGCAGATTCAAGGTATCGAAGACCGCGCCCAGGTCGATGTAGAAGGTCTCGTCGCGCTGTCCGGCAAAGACCCGTCCGCCATTACTCAAGGGATAGATCCCCTGCTGGGCCAGGCCTTCGTAGTCGGGCAGGGTGCGCGGCCCCACGTTTGAAGGCACGGCGAACATCATTCCGCTGCCCAAGGTTTTGGAAGTTTGGCCGAAACGCTTTTCGGTGACGGTGTAGCTTTGCCGTAGGATGAAACCCTCCGAACCCGGACCGTCCAGGGCCGTGATGGGCGGCAGGGCGGCGTAGCTCAGCGTAAAGACATCGCCGGGAGAGCGGACCTCTGTCTTAAATTGGAACTGATAGACGATATTCCGGGCGATGTTGTTCTTGTTGTTGTCGATGTAGATCTCGTAGAGCACCTCATCGTCGAAGTTGAAATAGTTGGGCCCGCTGCCTGGTTCCTGCGCAGGGATGACGTTCATCACAAAGACCGCCTTATCGGGGTCCGTGGGACTCCGAAAGGCGTAGAAATCTGTGATATCCGCTGCCGGGTCCAAGGAGATGAGTGGGGCCTCCCGGTGGCTGGCCGCAAAGACTGAAGTCGTCAGCAACATCCCCGCCAGCGATAGTGCGAGTTGTTTTTTAGTTTGGCTAAACATGGTTTCCTCCTTTTTGTTTGTCTGGGTTCTTGGGTTAATTCGTTTCTACAGGGAAATCCGCGACGGCCTTGTTGTGTTCGCCTTCCGCCGAGGCCACTAAATCTTCTTCTGGCTTGCTCAGGGTGTCGGTCGGAGCCGAAACTGTTTCCTCCAGTCGGCCTTCACCAGCCCCGCCGACACGGTCACTCTGCGAGGAACACGCGAAGGCTAAAGCGGCGATCCAAAAAAACAGGATTGTGTATCCGATTCGTCTTCTCATTTTTTTCACCTCCTTTTCTTGAACTTGCTTAGGGTTGTTTTGGGAACTTGTATTTTGTTTCGACCCCACTTTAGGTCGGATGGGAAAGACCAACAATCCCCCCACGCGGGGGGATCAATGGGAAAGGGTGCGTTGTGGGGGTCCAGGGCATAGGCCTTGACTGGGGGCTTCGCTTATGTATAATGAAGCCCCATTTCTGGGGATGGGATGGAGCAATACCGAGCCTGGTTGGCCTTAAAGCGGGTTCCCGGCATAGGGAACGTGCTCTACAAGCGTTTAATCGATCGTTTCGAGGGACCTGAGGCGGTCTTTGCCGCAGACGAAACAGCCCTACGACAGGTGGAGGGTCTTTCGGCACGGAACGCGGGCGAAATCCTTTCTTTTCACGATAACGAGGCTGTCGATCGTGAATTAGAGAAGATTGAAAAAGAAGGGACTGATCTGCTGTGCCTCCAGGACACCGACTACCCTCCGCTTCTCGCCGCGATTTACGATCCGCCGCCCTTGCTCTACCTGAAAGGATTTCTGCCCAAGGAAGTTTGGCGTGCAGGGGAAGCCTTTTTCCCCCTTGCCGTGGTCGGATCGCGCAAAACGAGTCCTTATGGAAAATCGGTCACTGAAAAGCTCTGCCGCGCTTTGGCAGAGCAGGGTCTGTGTATCGTTAGTGGTTTTGCCCGAGGAATCGATGGCATTGCCCACCGCGCAGCCTTGACTGCCGGAGCGGCGACCATTGCCGTCTTGGGCTGTGGGATCGATTGTGTCTATCCGACCGAGCATCGGAAGTTATATGATGAAATTAAAGAACGAGGCCTGCTTGTTTCGGAATTTCCGATCGGGGCCCCACCCGAGGCGCATCACTTTCCCCAGCGCAACCGCATTATTAGCGGTTTGTCGCTCGGCTGCCTTGTGGTAGAGGCCGGCCTGAAGAGCGGCTCGCTTATTACCGCCCGTTTGGCGCTTGAACAAGGTCGAGAGGTTTTTGCGGTCCCGGGGCCCATTTTTTCCGAAAGGAGCGCGGGTCCCCACCAATTGATTGCCTCAGGGGCAAAGCTGGTTCAAAAGGCGGAGGATATTCTTGAGGAAATCTTCCCACAATTGCCAAGGACGGCCTCAAGCCCCATTCCAGCGCCGCCCCAACTTGAAACCGAGGAGGCGCTCGTTTATCGCTTCTTGTCTTTCGAACCGAAACATATCGATTTGTTGATACAAGAGAGCGAAAAGGCGGCCTCCGAAGTCTTAGGGCTGCTTCTCGGACTTGAACTCAAAGGAGCTGTCCGGCAAATGGCCGGACAATTTTATGCTAAGATATGAAGTGCCATCGGCAAAACAGTTGCGTTATTTTTAAGTCAAGGGGATGCATAGGCAGCTCGCGTTAGACAACGCAGTAAAATAAGGTAAGCTATATTTCTAAGGTGATCTAAGGTTCAGGAGGTCGGTTTGGCGAAAAAGAAAGCTGCGGCGAAGAAGGGGCGATCCTTGGTGATTGTCGAATCTCCCGCCAAAGCAAAGACAATAACAAAATATTTGGGAAGAAAGTATCAGATGATGGCATCCATCGGCCATTTGAAGGATCTGCCCAAATCTCGCTTTGGCGTTGACATTGAAGCCGGCTTCAAACCCGAATACATCGTTGTCAAGGGAAAAAGCAAGGTGCTCACGGCGATTAAGAAGGCGGCAAAAGCGGCCGACCAAGTCTTTATCGCCCCTGACCCCGACCGGGAAGGCGAGGCCATCGCCTGGCACATTGCCGAAGAATTAAAACCGCTCAACGACCATGTCTACCGCGTGCGATTTAATGAGGTCACGAAGAAGGCTGTGAAAGAGGCCATTGCCGCGCCCACCGAAATCGACATGAATTTGGTCAATGCCCAGCAAGCACGGCGAATTCTCGATCGCATCGTCGGTTATAAGATCAGCCCCCTGCTTTGGGAAAAGGTCCGTCGCGGCCTTTCCGCCGGACGCGTCCAGTCGGTGGCCTTGCGCATCATCTGCGAACGCGAAAAAGAAGTCCTGGCTTTTGTCTCGGAAGAATATTGGACGATTGATGCGAGCCTGGCCGGTGCCAATCCACCCCCCTTTTCGGCACGATTGATCCAAAAAAACGAAGAGACCCTCAAAATCAACAATGAAGCGGAAGCCCAGGCGCTCACCGAGGCTCTTCAGACGGCGGCTTTTGTTGTCTCGAAAGTCGAGAAAAAAGAGCGCAAGCGCAACCCGACGCCACCCTTTATCACCAGCCGCCTCCAGCAAGAAGCGGCGAGAAAACTTCATTTCACACCCAAGAAAACCATGATGCTGGCCCAGCAATTGTACGAAGGGGTTAATGTCGGCACAGAAGGCGCCGTCGGTTTGATCACCTATATGCGTACGGATTCCGTTCGTATTTCGCCCGAATTTCAAGCCGAGTCCCTGGGCTGGATTCAAGAAAAGTACGGGCCCGACTATGTGCCTGACACGCCAAATGTCTACAAAAGTAAAAAGGGCGCGCAGGAAGGGCACGAGGCCGTTCGCCCCACGGCAGTCACCCGGGAACCGGTATCACTTCGAGACGACCTGACAAAGGACCAGTTCGCCCTCTACCAATTAATCTGGAATCGCTTTGTGGCCAGCCAAATGCGGCCTGCAATTCTCGATGTCACGCGCATCGAGGTGAAGGCGGGCGACTATCTGCTAAGGGCAACGGGGTCCATTGTGCGCTTTCCGGGCTTTACCATTGTCTACACCGAGGGCAAAGAAAAAAGTACAAACGGACAAGGGGAGGTCTCCGAACAAGAGGCAACCCTGCCGGAGTTAACGGTCGGAGACACGCTGAGTCTCCAAACCCTCGATCCAAAACAGCATTTTACCCAACCGCCGCCACGCTATAACGAAGCCCTGCTCATTCACGATCTGGAGGACAAAGGCATTGGCCGGCCAAGTACCTACGCGGCCATTATTTCGACGATTCAAGACCGGAAATATGTCGAAAAACGGGAAGGCCGTTTTTATCCAACAGATCTTGGAGATACGGTCAACGAACTCTTGGTCGAAAACTTTTCCGGGGTGGTTAACGTGGAATTTACCGCTAAAATGGAAGAAGCCTTAGACGCCGTCGAAGCCGGAGAGCGAGATTGGATCGACTCGATTAAAAGCTTTTATGCCCCCTTCAGCAAAAATTTCGAAAAGGCCCAGACCGAGATGCGCGATGTCAAACGGGAGGAGCAACCGACCGACATCAATTGCGAAAAGTGCGAAAAACAGATGGTCATCAAATGGGGCCGATTCGGCCGTTTCCTGGCCTGTTCCGGTTATCCGGAGTGTAAAAACACGAAGGAGTTTGTCGAGTCCGAAGGTAAAATAGAAATCGTCGCGAAAGAAACGGCAACCGATCTCTCCTGCAAGAGCTGCGCAAAGCCAATGATGATCAAGAAGGGCCGGTTCGGCCGTTTCCTTGCTTGTTCGGGCTATCCCGAGTGCCAACATACCGAACCCATTAGCATCGGCGTGGCCTGCCCAGAAGAGGGCTGCACGGGGCAACTGACCGAAAAAAGAAGCCGGCGAGGTAAAACCTTCTACTCCTGCAACAACTACCCCGACTGCAAATTCGCCCTTTGGGACCGCCCCGTCAATCGCCCTTGCCCAAAATGCAAGGACCCTTTTCTCGTCGAAAAGTACGACAGAAACAGGGGCGTCAAAATCCTTTGCCGCAACAAGGAATGCGGTTTCGAAGAAGTGGCGAGTTAGAAGCGGGTTCTATTCAGAATTTTCTTATTTTAGACCACCCAAACAGTCGAGTCCGACGAAGTCATTCAAGATCGTCTCAGGTCTTCCTTTAATGACAAACGGCACAAAGCGATCAGTATAGATAAAACGGATGCAGCTTTCGCGGATTCTGTTTTACTCTGCCGATTCCACCCGTTTATCTCGCTTGCGGCGTTTGGACCATTTGCTGTAGAGCCAGACCAGGGCGATTGTTCCGACGATGACGGCCATGGCCGTTTTTTCGTATTTTTTGAGGATCTTTTGCAGGGTGTCGCCGAGCATGCTGCCCGCGTAGGCGAAGGAGCTGGCCCAAATGGCCGCCCCGACCATGTTGAGTATGAGATGGCGCATCGGTTTTATTCCGCTGGCGCCGATGACAAAGGGCGTAACGATGCGAATCCCGTAAAGAAAACGATAACTGACGATCAATAGATTTTGATAGCGGTGCAAAAGCTTGATGGCGCGATCGGCTTTCTCGCGCCACTGCGGCTTTTTTTTAAGGAGCTTTCCCCCTTGGGTCCGGCCGATGTAGAAATAGAGCTGGTCGCCGAAGGTCGATCCGAAAAAGGCGGCCGCGATGACGCCCCACAGATCGAGGTAGCCGCGACTGGCAAGAAAACCTGCGATAATCACAATGGTTTCCCCTTCCAAAAAAGTAACCAGGAAGATGATGGGATAGCCGTAGCTTAAAAGCAGTTGTTCTAAATCCATCTCCGATTCAATCTCAGCTTCGGGCGCGGGCACAGGCGGACATCGCCTGGTCCAGCACGATTTATCTTAACCGTTTTTCACCAGGCAGTTTGCGATCGAAACGGTGTCGGCCAGTGTATAACGCAATTTGCCTGATTTCGCAAATTTTTTGACCCATTTTTTGGCCGAACGACATCTGTTTTTTCGAGAAGGCCCTTGGTTGATTTTAAGAATGACCTTCCCGTAGAATGGGCCCACTTAAAGACGGGCCTTCCTTTGGCGCGCCGAGTCTAAATCAGAAAGCGGTCATATGCGTATCACAGACGAAAAAGTAACGATTATTGGTGGGGGATTGGCAGGCGCCGAGGCCGCTTGGCAGGCCGCTCAGCTCGGCGTGAACGTCCTCCTCTACGAAATGCGGCCCGTGAAATTAACGGCCGCCCACAAAACAGGGCGTCTGGCTGAATTGGTCTGTAGCAATTCTTTGGGTTCGAAACAGGCCATCAGCGCCCCCGGACTACTCAAGGAAGAGATGCGCCGACTCGGTTCCTTGGTTATTCCTACGGCGGAGGCGGCTTCCGTCCCTGCGGGCGGGGCGCTTGCGGTCGATCGGGATATTTTTTCGACCATCGTCACAACGGCAATACAGGAGCATCCCCTCATCACCGTCTTGCATGAAGAGGTTAAAGAAATTCCCTCAGAAGGCGTGGTCATCGTCGCCACAGGCCCTCTCACCTCCGATGCCTTGGCGGACGCGCTCAAACAGGTGACACACGCGGACCATTTGGCCTTCTACGATGCCATATCGCCCATTGTCGATGCCGAAGAAATCGATATGGACATCGCCTTTCGCGCCTCTCGCTACGGGAAAGGGGGAGATGATTACATCAATTGCCCCATGAACGAGGCGCAGTACGATCTTTTTTATGATGCCTTGATGCAGGGAGAACGCGTGGCCTCAAAACCCTTCGAGAAACCCAACTACTTTGAGGGCTGCCTTCCCATTGAAGTCTTAGCCGAACGCGGAAAAAAGACCCCGCTCTTTGGTCCCATGAAGCCCGTGGGCCTCATGGATCCGAAGACCGGCAAACAACCTTTTGCGGTCGTGCAGTTACGGGCGGAAAACCGTTTCGGCACATCTTACAGTCTGGTGGGTTTTCAGACCAAGTTAAAATACCCCGAGCAACAGCGTGTCTTTAAAATGATTCCAGGATTGGAGAAGGTGAACTTTCTCCGGCTCGGCAGTCTGCATCGAAATACCTTTATTAATTCGCCCATGCTCTTGTCGAAAACCCTGCAATTTCGAACGCGGCCGGGCTTGTTTATGGCCGGACAGATCATCGGGGTAGAGGGCTATGTGGAATCGGCGGCCATGGGTGGCCTGGCGGGTATTCATGCCGCTCGGATCCTGTATGGGGCCTCTTTATCCGCACCGCCCGAAACGAGTGCACACGGTGCGCTCATTCAATACATTACGGAAAGTAGCCCCGCCTATTTTCAACCCATTAATACCAACTTCGGCCTTTTCCCTCCGGTTGAAAACAAAGAAAAGGGTTCGCGGAAAATGAAGAAGGCCCTCCGCTACGAAAAAATTGTAACACGCGCCCTAGAGGATTTTTCGGCATGGATGACGCCATACAAGAATATCAACACTACTTAGAGGTTGCACGCCAGGTCTCTCCGCACACCCTGAGAAACTACCTCTCCGATTTGCGGGCTTTTCGCGCAGATTTAGCGGATCGGGTTTCGTCTCCAACGAAAAAAAAGACTTCAGACGCGCAAATCGAAGAAAAGGCCGATCTTCCGTGTTGCGGCATTGATCAAGTCACGGTCTTGGCCATTCGGGGTTTTCTGGCCCGGCTCCATAAGAAAGGCTGCGCGAAAGCCACCCTGGCCCGAAAACTCGTCGTGCTGCGCTCGTTCTTTGACTACTTCGTGCAAAAGGGCGATCTTTCCTTTAATCCGGCGGGCCAGGTCACCAGCCCGAAACAGGACAAGCTTCTTCCCGAATTTCTGAGTATCGATCAGGCCTTGAGTGTGCTAGTTTCACCCCAAGGCGACAGCCCCGCCGGCCTCCGCGACCGGGCAATCCTCGAAACCTTTTACTCAACCGGCATTCGGGTGTCAGAACTTTCGGGGCTTGAGCCGGGTGATGTGCACTTCGATTCCGGTGTCGTGCGCGTTTTCGGTAAAGGACGCAAAGAACGCATCGTCCCCATCGGCAAGAAAGCCTTAACTGCGATCCGAGCCTATATGGCAGTGAGGCCGGCCTCCGGAATAGGACTTTTTTGTAATTTGCGTGGCGGCGGTGCCTTGACCTCCCGCTCGGTTTTCCGCATTGTAAAAAAATATATGCGGGGGATCGATCGACCCGGCGCGGGTCCGCATACCCTCCGGCACAGCTTTGCAACCCATTTGCTGGAAGGTGGGGCGGATTTGCGCGCGGTGCAAGAACTGCTTGGACACGCCAGCCTATCCACGACGCAGCGCTATACGCATCTCCAAATCGATCACCTGATGCAGGTCTACGACAAAACACACCCACGAGAACCCACATCCTAAACTGAGAGTCTAAATCGTGATGAGCCCAAAAAAAAATGAACGACTGATCCGCTCGACAACGGTGCTTTCGGTCCGGCGCGATGGCCGGGTCGCCATGGGCGGAGACGGCCAAGTGACCCACGGCAATACCGTCTTGAAGCACAACGCGAGAAAGGTCAGAAAAATATTTAACAATACGATCTTAACCGGTTTTGCGGGCGCGACGGCCGACGCCTTTACCCTGCTCGAAAAGTTCGAGGGGAAGCTGGAAGCCTATCATGGCAACTTGACCCGCGCGGCGGTTGAACTGGCCAAAGACTGGCGGACTGATCGCATCCTTCGCCGGCTCGAAGCCCTACTGGCCGTGGCCGACAAAGATCATTCCCTGCTCATTACGGGAAACGGCGACGTCGTTGAACCGGAACATGGGATCTTGGCCATCGGTTCAGGCGGGGCCTATGCCCAAGCGGCAGCCCAGGCAATGATCGACCATTCCGATCTCGACGCCGAGGCGATTGTGGATGCCGCCATGAAAATTGCGGCTGGAATTTGTATCTATACCAACGATGACATCAATATTGAAGTATTGAATTAAAGCGCTTTTGCCCTGAATTTTCTGCGCGGCTTGATCGAAAGGATGGAGAAGACTGGGCAAAGCGAGACGGAGTGGAAGGGAGAGGATGGACGCAGTTGAATACGAGAATTTAATTCCGAGCAAGATTGTCGAGGAACTCGACAAATACATTGTCGGACAAAAGAACGCCAAACGCATGGTGGCCATTGCCCTGCGCAATCGATGGCGGCGGCAGCGTCTGCCAGACGAACTCAAAGACGAAGTCCTGCCCAAAAACATCATCATGATGGGGCCGACCGGCGTGGGCAAGACGGAGATTTCCCGGAGGCTGGCCAAACTCTCGGGCGCGCCTTTCATCAAGGTGGAGGCCTCCAAGTTCACCGAGGTCGGTTATGTCGGGCGGGATGTTGAATCGATGGTGCGGGACTTGGTTGAACTGTCCATCAACATGGTCAAAACTCGGTATAGTGAAGCCGTTAGAGAAAAGGCCACCGACCTGGCGGAGGAACGTCTACTCGATTTGTTGCTCCCCCCGCCGACGCGGGTGCCGACGGGCGTTTATAGCCCTGAAAAATCGCTTGAAGGTCCAATGCCCGATTCTTATCAAGACAGCCGCCAAAAGCTCCGTAAACAACTGCGCGAAGGAAAGCTGGATGAGCGCTTTGTCGAGTTGGATGTGAAGGACAAAACCGGTCCGCCCATTGGCGTAATCTCGAATGTCGGCATGGAAGATATTGAGATGAATCTTCGCGAGATGCTGGGAAATATGATGCCGGGTAAAAAAAAGCGGCGACGTGTGAAGGTGCCTGAGGCCCTGACCCTCTTAAATCAGGAAGAGGCGCAAAAGCTGATCGACATGGACGAGGTGGTACAGGAGGCTCTGCGGCAGGTCGAGGATTCAGGTATCATTTTTTTGGATGAAATCGACAAAATCGCCAGCCGGGAAAAGGGGCAAGGCCCCGATGTCTCGCGCGAAGGGGTACAACGCGATCTCCTCCCCATCGTGGAAGGCTCGACGATCAATACAAAGTACGGTATGGTGAAGACCGACCACATTTTGTTTATTGCGGCGGGGGCCTTTCATACGGCGAAGCCTTCTGATTTGATTCCCGAACTCCAAGGCCGATTTCCCATCCGGGTGGAATTGGATTCCTTGGGAAAAGACGAATTTGTCCGCATCTTGACCGAACCGAAAAATTGCCTGCGCCGCCAATACCTCGCCCTGTTGGCGACCGAGGGCATCGACTTGAATATTACGGACGAGGCGGTCGAGGCCATCGCCGCCACCGCTGTAAAGGTCAACGAGCGAGATGAAAACATCGGTGCGCGCCGACTCTTTACCATTATGGAACGGCTCCTCGACAAGATCTCTTTCGACGCGCCAGAGATGGAAGAGAAAAAAGTCGTCATTGATGCCGCTTACGTGAATGAGCGCATGCAGGATATCGTGAAAGACGGCGACCTCAGCCGCTACATCTTATAAGGGCCCTTGTCGCTTCATATCGAAAACGCGACAAGGGCGAAAATAGAAGCGAGACAGCAGCATGGATATGCAAAATAATTTGAGCCAGAAGGCCGAAATCCTCGTTGAAGCACTCCCCTACATCCAGTCTTTTTTTGGAAAGACGATCGTAATTAAATACGGCGGCGCGGCGATGACTGAAGAGAAACTCAAGCGCCAATTCGCCGAGGATGTGGTCTTGATGAAATACGTCGGCATGCATCCCATCATTGTTCACGGCGGTGGGCCCCAGATTTCGGGGATGATGAAGCGCTTGGGCAAAGAACCGGAGTTTGTCGGCGGGGTCCGCGTGACCGACCCCGAAACCATGGCGATCGTCGAGATGGTCTTAGGCGGAACCATCAATAAAGAAATTGTGACGCTGATCAATCAACTTGGTGGAAAAGGCGTCGGACTCACGGGAAAAGACGGCGGACTGATTCGCGCAAAACCATTAAGCGGCAAGACACACAAGATGGGGCAGGTCGGCGTGGTCGATTCCAT
Organism: Nitrospirota bacterium; assembly: GCA_029261155.1. GTDB lineage: Bacteria > Nitrospirota > Nitrospiria > SBBL01 > JAADHI01 > JAJDBU01. The sequence continues at coordinate 33,691 of JAJDBW010000033.1, forward strand.
CGATCCGCAGATCTTAATTACCTTGGAAGAGGGGCGGTTTATCCCTGTGATTTCTCCCGTGGCCTCGGATATCTCCGGCGCGAGTTTTAATATTAACGCGGACTTGGTTGCCGGAAGCCTGGCCGGAGCGCTCTCAGCCGAAAAGTTGTTGATCCTTACCGATGTCCCCGGCATTCTCGACAAGAAAAAACAACTGGTGCCGAGCCTCTCGAAGAAAGAGGTCCACAAATTAATCAAAGAAGGTGTCATCAGCAAGGGCATGTTACCTAAAGTAGAGGCCGCACTCTCCGCCCTTGAATGCGGCGTTCGAAAATCCCACATTATTGATGGGCGCGTCCCTCATGCCCTCCTCCTCGAAATCTTCACCAACCAAGGCGTCGGCACGGAAATCGTCGCCTGACGAAAGTCGCTTTTTTAGACGATTAAAGTTGTTGCCTCGTGTCCGCGAACTGTCTGTTGCCGAAGACACATCGAAATTTTCCATATCCTCCCGACATCACTCCAGTTAAAACGAGACAGCCTTCGCGCTAAAGCGCAAGAACCGTCCCCGATTGTGACCTTGGTTTTTTTTGCCGAAGCTCCTTCTATAAATCTTGTCTGAAAAAGGAGACAGGCCGCCTTTGCCTAAAAAGGCATTATAAAATTGAAATGTAGCGACGTCTATCCCAATATAATTCATCTAGAGGATTGGAGCGGTCATTTTAAGGGAAATCTTACGGCGCGCCGATTTTGAATTGGGGTGACGCCGATTGGAGAGGTTTTTTCATTGCATGTCCCCATGGATGTTTAGGTTCAATTTTCTTTTTCAAGAAAAAACAAAGGGACCCTAGGCGGATTTTTTGTCAGGCTTCAGAATTGCACTTTGCGAAGTGGGTCGAGAATACCCGGCTATAAAATGGCGTTCCGACCACCCTCTTCGAGTCCAAGAATGAAGGTGCCCATTTAGACAAGAGGCTGGGAACGCAGGGTTCGAACTTCTAAGGATACAAGGAGGATTCGATGAAGATTAAATCGAAAATAGCCTGGGCCACAGGTTTAATTCTGTTATCGGCGGGGATCGTCATGGCTGGAATCCCGCCGAATGTACAAGGCACAGTGATCGAAGTAAACGAAGGTTTGGTAATTGTCGAAACGCCTGAAGGAGATATTCAGGCCTTTCAGGTCGACAAAACAACAACACGAAAAGGGGCGCGGGTTGCCATTGGCACCCTCGTCTCTGCGGACGTGAATGACCGAGGACACGCAAATTGGATCAGCGTTATGTTGAGTAAAGATACAGCCAAAACGAAGCTGAAAGATAAGCCCAAAGGCTAGGAGAGGGGGCCAGAGGGGGGTGTCCCGCTTTCCGCCCTCTGGCACTTTCGAGAATTGGATCATTCAAGGGTGATATCCATACGAGTTTAAATTCGTTTAATCTAAGATGCTGAAACGGGGCTTTGTCCTGGAGGAGGATTTGAGTCGGCAGGATCTTTTTTGCAGTTCCTAAATGCCTTAAGACGAAAGGGCGCATCGGAAGCCGAGGTCGGCATAGGCTTCTTCCGGCGGGATGGAGGATCGATAGGCGGCGCGGTAGAAAAGCGGTAAGGCATAGTGGCCGATACCGCCCCAGCCCCCACCCCGAAATACTTTTTGCTTCTCTCCGAACTCGTCCACTTCATAGTCTGAATTCGGATAGGGCTGGTACCAATCGGAGGTCCACTCCCAAACATTGCCCGACATATCCATGACACCATAAGGGCTAGCTCCGGCTTGAAAAGATCCCACAGGTGCAATGTCACCAATGCCCGAATCGCCTGCATTCAGTTTTGTTTTGTCGTATCCTTCTCCCCAGGGGAATTCACGGCCGTCGGTGCCGCGCGCGGCCTTTTCCCATTCCGCTTCGGTGGGCAGACGTTTGCCCTTCCATTCGCAATAGCGACTGGCCTCGTACCAATTGATGTCGGTGACCGGATAGCGTTCGCGCCCCGGAGGCACACCGCGCCCAAAGAAAGAAACCGGTGGACGCGAATTCGTGGCGTCAATGAAAAGCTTGTACTCACCGGTTGTCACTTCGTATTTGTCGATATAAAAAAGAGGAAGATGATGCCTGTGCGCAGGATGTTCGTCGAGATACCAGGGTTTGAGTGTACCCAACTCGCTCGATTGTTGGTTCACATCCACCTTGTCGCTGCCGCGGATAAATTCTCCTGCGGAAATCTCGACCATACCGGGCGGTGGCGGCAAGCCGGGCGATTTTAAAAAACAGCTCGCCGTTAACAGGGCCGTAAAAAGAACGAACAGCAAGGCAAGTATGGATTTTATCCGGATCATTCAGGCATCATAATCGCTCAGGAGAAGGGGGTCAAGGCTCTCTTGCCTTTTTACTTAAGGCAAAGGGCAAATTGCTACTTTTGAAGCGCGGAATCTTGCGATTCTAAGTCCTTTATAGTACTATCCAAAAAAATAAGTCGCTTCGTGTTCTTAGACCGAAAATGGAGGAAACGATGTCCCTTTTCAATACAATCTTGATCCTATCCGTTATCTTGTTCGCCGTTGTACCCGATTCTTCTGCGGAAGACAAACCCTTACCCTCCGGGCTCTATGCCGTGCTCAACACCACACTCGGAAAGATCACCTTGACCCTTTTTGAAAAAGAAACGCCTTTAACTGTGGAAAATTTTGTGGGCCTCTCGGAGGGGACGAAAGAATGGACCGATCCGAAATCACGTGAGAAGGTTAAAAAACCGATGTACGACGGTTTAATCTTTCATCGCGTGATCCCGAACTTTATGATTCAGGGCGGCGATCCGATGGGCAGCGGGATGGGCGGCCCAGGCTATCAGTTTAAGGATGAGTTTTCGCCGAATTTAAAGTTCGATCGCCCAGGACGCTTGGCCATGGCGAACGCCGGTCCGAATACCAACGGCAGCCAATTTTTTATTACGGAAGGCGCGACGCCTCATCTCAACAATCGCCACACCATTTTTGGACAGGTTTATGAAGGACAGGATGTGGTGCGAAAAATCGCCAACACCTCACGCGACCGGCGCGACCGTCCGACAACGGACGTGGTGCTGACTCAAGTTGAGATTCTCCGGGTAAAATAGGAAGCACGCGTTTTAGCGCGCCTTAAAAGGTGTATCCCTTCGGCACAACGACAACGCCGTTTTCGGAAACGGTAAACCGTTTTTTATCGAGCACCGGGTCGTAGCCAACGGTTGCACCTGGCGGAACCCGCACCTCTTTATCGATAATACATTTCCGCACCCGTGCACCCGAGCCGACGCGAACCCCATCAAAGAGAATGGCCTCCTCAACTCGCGCACCCGATTCCACACGCACGTCATGAGAGAGGATGGAGCGAAGAACCCGCGCGCCAATAATGACGTCTCCGCCCGCCAAGGAGGCATTCTCCACAATGCCGACTTCGCCTTCGGACGAAGGCACCATACGCGCCGATGGAAATTGCCCGTGATAGGTTCGAATAAGCCAATCTTTCTGATAGAGATCGATCGGGGGAACCGGCATCAGTAAATCCATATTGGCTTGATAATAGGCATCAAGGGTGCCCACATCGCGCCAATAATAATCTTGAGAAACCCGGCCAGATTTTCCGCCGAAGAGGTAGGCGCCCACATTCTTTTTCGCCTCAACCATTTCGGGAAGAATATTCTTACCAAAATCATGGCCGGAGCTGCGCTCCGAGTGATCTTCCTGAAGGACATTGAGTAGAACCGGAAGATTGAAAATATAGATCCCCATAGATGCGAGCGCGCAATTTGGATTTTCAGGCATGGCGGGTGGACGGGGTGTTTTCTCAATGAACCTTCGAATCAGTTGCTCCTCGTCGGTTTCAATTACGCCAAAGTCTTTCGCCTCTTCGAGGGGGACCGGCATGGCGGCCACCGTCACATCGCGTTTTCTGTTCACATGCTCTTTCAGCATCTCCGCATAGTCCATACGGTAGATATGATCTCCTGCTAATATCAGGATATACTCGGCATCGCTGCGCTCAAGAAGGTAGCGATTTTGAAAGATGGCATCGGCGGTTCCGGCATACCATTCTTCGCCCATGCGCATTTGCGCCGGTATGGCCGTGATAAATTCTCCGATCTCTGGATTGAAGATCGACCAGCCATCTCGCAGGTGTTTATTCAGCGAGTGAGATTTGTATTGTGTGAGAATCATGATCTGGCGCAGGCCGGAATGAAGGCAATTCGAAAGCGTAAAATCGATAATGCGATAGATGCCGCCGAAAGGAACGGAAGGCTTCGCGCGATCTTCGGTTAAGGGATGAAGTCGTTTGCCGATGCCGCCGGCAAGGATGATCGAGAGGGTTTTATCGACAATTTTCACAGGGGGTCCAATACCGTATTTCTAAATTGATGTGTCGTTGAGATCCACGCAGAAAAAGTTTATGATAAAGCTCGAAAAATTTCAATGGAAAAAGGACATCAGGCAATCCTAGTCCATTCGCGGATCCTATCGTCAATGAATTCTGGCCTGCCATTCTGGACTGATACCCGCTTGTAGAATCTTCAATAAAAGGGAGCGAGCCATGACATCGTTAACGAAATTCAGATCTATTTTTTGGGGCGCTGTCTTTTTTGTCGCCCTCTTCGCAAGAACGAGTCGGAGCGCAGACATTAAGGATGTAAAATTTTACGAGATCGAATCCGGCCGGATCACCTATTCTATTTCGGGCGTTCAAGTCGGTACGGAAACGGTTGTGTGGAAAGACTACGGCCGTCGGTCGATGCGAAAGGTTGAAAGCCAGATCGAGTTCATGGGGGTTAAACAGGAAAATCGGCAGACCACGATCACGGATGGCATTTGGATCTACACCCTCGACCTCGATAACAATTCAGCGACGAAAGTGGAAAATCCGATCCTGAAGGGCTTGCTTGAAAAAGGCGACGGAAATATGCTCAAAACCGGGGAAGACATGATGCGAGGCATGGGAGGAAAGGTCGTCGGAAAAGACACGGTGTTAAAAAAATCGTGTACGCTCTGGCGCAACGAACAGATGATGAACATGACCGCATGTATATGGAAAGGCCTGCCTCTCATGACAAAGGGCGGGACCCCAGGCATGGAAGTCGTTCAAACCGCAACGGCGCTGAGCATCGGAAAGGTCAGGGATGAGGAAGTCTCGCTGCCGGCGGGCATGAAAATCGTTGAAGGTGAAGATCCGATGGCGGCACTCCGAAAAATGCAAGGGAATCGCTCGCCAGAAGGAGGAGGCATGAGCAATTTTAAAGGCATGCCGGGTGGATCTTCTGAGGGGCAGGATCCAGCAAAAATGATGGAGGAGATGAAAAAGATGCAAGAGCGGATTCAAGAAGAAATGAAACAGCGCGGCATGGGCACGAAGTAGGCGGTTCTACATCCTATTCCCTCAAAACAACCTCGACAGAAAATTTCGTGCGAAAAGGTCTTTACGCTCTTCTCGCGGTCAAAGCGGCAATCGGCATAAAGCTTCTGCGAAAATAAACCCGGAAAATGGATTGTATCGTAAAGGTTAGCCACGAGGAACGATGTGATTCTTCTTTCAACGCCCGCCCCCTAATTATACCGCCATGCTGCTCAGGCCTTCTTAACCCTACTCCCTTTACGGACTCTACAAGGCTTGACTGAATGTCCACAACGAGAATATGATCCGGTGTCAAAGTTTTTCAATCATTTAACCAGGAGTGTCTAATGAAGCCAAACGCGACGTTGTATATTGTTTCCTTACTTCTTGCCTTTGTCAGTCATCCCGTGCAGGCAGCGGAAGACGTCAAAATCACTAAATTACTGCAAAGCACCACGACCATTGAAGGAAAGGCCATCGCCTATCCCCCATCCGATAAGGCCGAAATGTCGGCACTCTTGGTCGAAATTGCACCCGGCAAAGAAATTGGCCTGCATATGCACCCTGTTCCGCTTGTTGTTTACATGTTAGAAGGAGAATTGGATGTTGAAGTCGCCGATGGAGGAAAACACAAGATACCAGCGGGCAAGGCCTTTTTGGAGGTCGTCAATACCTGGCATAACGGGATTAATAGAGGGGACACACCCGCAAAATTTCTAGTCGTTTTCGCAGGTGAAATCGGCAAATCCAATCTCATTCGCGCAGGGGGGAAATAAGAAAACCCTCCCCTTATTATTTAGCGATGAGACCTTCTAAATAAGAGGCATTGATAGAAACAAAGGGGCAAGCCTCATGCTGATCGCGCGATGGTTCATTTGATCGCTTGTTGGAGGTCCTTCCCCTCAAGCCCCCGAAGGCTTCACCTTCCAACCTTCTTTTTTTAAGAGTGCGATCAAGAGATCCCGGTAATCGCCCTGAATTTCGATCACGCCCTCCTTCACGGTACCACCTGTTCCGCATCGTGTTTTAAGTTTTTTGGCCAGTGCCTTGAGTGCAGCCTGGTCAAGTGAAAGACCTTTAATCAGGCAGACCCCTTTTCCCTTGCGGCCTTTCGTTTCTCGCCATACCTGGACAGTACCGTCCCCCGCTGGGATGGATTGATGCTGCTGGCAGCAACATTCGGCAAGCGCCTTGCCGCACTGGGGACACATTTTTCCAAATGCACTTGAATAAACAAGCGCACTTTTTTTATTGCTTTTATTTTTCATGTTTTACGTTTTGGATTAATTTTAAGCTGGACGATCCATCATACGATAAAAACCATTGATCATGCTATGAAACGCTCTTCTTCCAAAGCCAGTCATGTCGGAGGATGCACCTCGCCCTTCGCCCTAAGAAGAGAGCCTCAACGATTTGCCTCCTTAGAGCAAGCTCGGTCCGATGTGCGCCCTCCGAAAATTGCCTTTCTCGCGAATTGACGATTTATTTGGAAATCCAATCGCGCATCTTAGGGCAAGGCCATGCGATTGACAACTTCCAGCGTTTAAAATAGAATGTGAGAATTCATTTGTTTTTACCCACTTGGAGAAGATTGTGCGCGAATTTTCACGAATTAAACGCCTCCCGCCCTATGTCTTTAACGCCGTCAATGCCCTGAAGATCGACGCGCGGCATCGGGGGGAAGATATTATCGATTTCGGGATGGGAAACCCCGACCAGCCGACCCCAGCCCATATCGTGGCCAAAGCCATCGAGGCCATCGGAAACCCCAAAAATCATCGCTATTCAGCCTCGAAGGGGATCACCAAGCTGCGCCTCGCCATTACCAACTGGTATAAGCGGAAATACCAAGTGGAGCTCGATCCCGAATCTGAAGCCATTGTGACCATCGGCTCGAAGGAGGGCATCGCCCACCTGGCCTTGGCTTTGGTGGGTCCGGGAGATATCGTGATGGCCCCGAGCCCGACTTATCCCATCCATACCTATAGCGTCATTATCGCCGGAGCGGAGCTGCGCTCGATACCCTTGCGCCCGGACAGCGACTTTTTTGAAGACATGGCCACCGCCACCAAACAGGCCTGGCCCCGTCCGAAGCTTTTAATCATCAACTTTCCGCACAACCCCACCACACAGACCGTCGGCCTCGACTTCTTTAAAAAGATTGTCGATTTCGCACATGAAAACGACCTGATGGTGATTCACGACTTGGCCTATGCCGACCTGGTCTTCGACGGCTATGAAGCGCCGAGCCTGCTTCAGGTGCCAGGCGCAAAAGAAATCGGCGTCGAAATGTATACGCTTTCAAAGAGTTATAACATGCCCGGCTGGCGCGTCGGCTTTTGCGTGGGGAACCGTGAGATGATCGCCGCCCTAACGCAGTTGAAGAGCTATTTGGATTACGGCATTTTTCAGCCGGTTCAAATTGCCGCGATTATCGCGCTCAACGGTCCGCAAGATTGCGTGGATGAAATGGTCTCCCTCTATTGCAACCGCCGTAACGTGCTGGTAGACGGTCTCAACCGCATCGGCTGGCAAATCGAAAAACCCAAGGCCACCATGTTTGTATGGGGCCAAATTCCCGAACCTTTTCGAAAAGACGGCTCCATCGCCTTTTCGAAACACCTGCTCAAGGAAGCGAAAGTCGCCGTTGCACCCGGCATCGGCTTCGGCGAATATGGCGACGATCACGTGCGCTTTGCCCTCGTCGAAAATGAACATCGGACCCGGCAAGCCATTCACGGCATCAAACAGGCACTCAAGGGAATCTAATTAATGCCTTCTAGGAAATCTTCCATTAAAGTCGGATTCATCGGATATGGCACGGTTGCGAGCGGCGCCATCAACATATTGCGATCGCAGCAAGAGCTGATTGCGCGACGACTCGGCACCCGAATTGACATCGCTCGCGTTGCCGATTTAGATATCAAACGCGACCGCGGCATTGCCCTCGATAAGGGCCTCTTGACCACGGACGCCATGGACATCGTTAAAGATCCTGAGATCGATATTGTGGTCGAACTGATTGGCGGAACGGATCACGCAAAAGGCTTCATCCTCGACGCCATCGCACAAGGAAAACATGTCGTCACAGCCAACAAGGCCCTGGTCGCCGCCTACGGAGAAGCTCTCTTTGCCGCGGCTTCGGAAAAAGGCGTCGACATTGGATTCGAGGCCTCCGTCTGCGGCGGCATTCCGATTATCCGGGCCATCAAAGAAGGCCTGGCTGCTGAACAAATCAATTCGATCTACGGCATCGTCAACGGCACCTGCAACTATATTTTGACGAAAATGCTTGAAGAAAACCGGGATTTCAGCGAAGTCTTGAAGGAGGCCCAGGCCCTCGGCTTCGCCGAGGCCGATCCAAGCTTGGATATCGGCGGCGGCGACTCGGCCCACAAACTCGCGATCCTCGCCAGCCTGGCCTTCGGCACGCCTGTTTCGCTTGAGGACATTTACACCGAAGGAGTTGAGAAGATTTCGCCCGTCGATATTGCCTTCGCCGATGACTTCGGCTACCACATCAAGCTCCTGGCCATTTCGAAACGGATCGGCGACGAAATAGAAGCCCGAGTACATCCAACGATGATTTCCAACGACACCCTGCTCTCCAATGTCGGTGGGGTCTTCAATGCCGTCTACATTGACAGCGAAGCCTTGGGATCGACTTTATACTACGGACAAGGCGCAGGCAGCCTGCCCACCGGGAGCGCAGTGGTTTCCGATCTCATCGATATTGCGAGAAACATTCGAAGTGGATCGCCTGGACGGGTGCCGCCCGCAGCCTTTGTCCCCGCAGCCCGAAAGCCGCTTCGCATCAAACCGATGGAAGAAATCGAGAGCCTCTACTATCTCCGCTTCATGGTCAAAGACCAGCCCGGCGTGCTCTCAAAGATTTCCGGTATTTTAGGGGCGCATGGAATCAGCATCTCCTCCGTCATTCAGCAGGGGCGAAAAGCAGTGGGTGTGGTCCCTTTAGTCATGATGAGCCATCGGGCAAAAGAGCGAGACCTTCAACTCGCCCTGAGCGAAATCGATCGGCTCGAATACGTTTCCGGGGCCACCCTGCTGATTCGCGTGGAAGGAGAAGACGAAGAATGATCTGGCCCGGCATCATCGAAGCCTATCGGGAATTTATGCCCGTCAGCAAACGCACGCCGGTGGTGACGCTTCAAGAAGGCGGAACCCCACTCATTCCTGCGCCGCGCCTCGCCGCGGAGATTGGCGCCGACATCCAACTCTATCTTAAGTTCGACGGGACCAACCCGACCGGATCCTTTAAAGATCGGGGCATGACCCTGGCGATTTCAAAAGCCAAGGAGAAAGGCGCGGAGGCGGTCATCTGCGCCTCCACGGGCAACACCTCAGCATCGGCGGCGGCGTATAGCGCCCAGGCCGGCTTAAAAGCCTATGTCCTCATCCCCAAAGGCAAGATTGCCCTGGGAAAACTGGCCCAGGCGATGATTCACAAGGCAACGATTCTTCAAATCGACGGCAACTTCGACACCGCCCTGACCCTGGTGAAAGCAGTAGCCGACAAATACCCAATCACCTTAGTCAACTCGATTAACCCCTATCGACTCGAAGGCCAAAAGAGTGGGGCCTTCGAAGTCTGCGATCAACTCAAGGGGTCACCGCTACACCATTTTCTGCCTGTCGGCAACGCGGGAAATATTACCGCGTATTGGATGGGCTACAAGGAATACTACAAACGCGGCATCATTACTTCGCTGCCGAAAATGCTTGGATTCCAGGCAGCGGGGGCCGCACCGATCGTCCTTGGCCGCGTGGTGGAACATCCAAAAACCATTGCCACTGCCATTCGTATTGGAAATCCGGCGAGCTGGAAACAGGCCGTTGCGGCCGCCGCCGAATCGAAGGGTCAAATCGACTTGGTCACGGACGAGGAGATCACAAGCGCTTATCAAATGATCGCCGGTTTGGAAGGTATCTTTTGCGAACCGGCCTCGGCCGCAGGCATCGCGGGCGTGATCAAACTGAATCGGAGCGGCTATTTCAAAAGCGGCGACAGCGTTGTGTGCACCCTCACCGGGCACGGACTCAAGGACGCCGATTTTTCGATGGGCATTTCGCAAAAACCGCAATCGATTAACGGGGAATTTGAAGACCTGGTCAAGGCCCTTGGCTTTTAGGCCCACAATTCCTTTGGTATCAATCAAGTCGAAGGACCGATGCCCCGTTACCGGCGCGCGATTTCTCGCCTTCTTCTTCGAATACACGGCCGAATAAAAAAAGTAAATTCAACCATGTCCTTAATTGTACAAAAATATGGCGGCACCTCTATTGGCTCAGTCGAGCGGATTCAAAATGTGGCCGAACGCATAGCCAAAAAGAGCCGCAAGGGAAATGAAGTGGTCGTGGTGGTCTCGGCCATGTCCGGGGAGACTGATCGTCTCATAAAACTGGCCCGCCAAATGACGAGCGACCCGGACCAACGTGAAATGGACATGCTCATCTCCACCGGAGAGCGCGTCACCATCGCCCTCCTGGCCATGGCCCTGCAGGCCCTGGGGTGCAAGGCCCAGTCTTTTACCGGACGGCAAGTCGGAATACTCACCGACAGCATGCACACCCGGGCGCGGATTGAAGAGATTAAGGCCGACCGTCTTAGGCAGGCCTTGTCGGAAGGGGTGATTCCCGTGGTGGCCGGTTTTCAGGGCATTAACCAAAAATCGGATGTGACAACCTTGGGACGGGGCGGATCGGATACAACGGCCGTCGCCCTCGCCGCCGCATTAAAAGCAGATCTCTGCGAGATCTACACCGATGTGGACGGGGTCTATACGACCGATCCGAACATTGTCTCCGCCGCAAGGCGGATTCCCAAAATCTCCTATGAAGGAATGCTGGAAATGGCCAGTCTCGGAGCGAAGGTCCTCCAGACCCGGTCTGTTGAATTTGCGATGAAATACCGTGTGCCGGTCCATGTACGCTCGAGCTTTAACGAGGGCCCTGGCACCTTGGTGACGCAGGAGGATGCCGATATGGAACAGGAAATCGTCTCAGGAATTACCTATAATAAAGACCAGGCCAAGGTGACCCTGGTCGGCGTCCCCGATCGCCCGGGCGTGGCCTCGATGATCTTCGGCGCTATCTCAAAGGAAGAGATGAATGTCGATATGATTATTCAAAACGTGGGTCAGGCCGGCTTGACCGATCTTTCTTTTACGCTTCCGAAAGAGGATGCAAGACGCGCCAAGGATATTCTCTTGAAATTGGACAAAGAACTCGGCATTAAAAACATCGCCCTCAACGAAAAGATCGCCAAGGTTTCGCTTGTGGGCGTCGGCATGCGCTCCCATTCCGGCGTCGCGGCGAAGATGTTTGCTTGCCTTTCCACGGAAGGGATCAATATAATGATGATTTCGACCTCCGAGATTAAAATTTCCTGCGTGATCGAATCGAAATATACAGAGTTGGCCGTTCGAACGCTGCATGACAACTTTGGCTTGGGCGAAAACCAAGCCCCGAAATCCGAGTCGGCCACGGGATAAGTGATGAAAAAGAAACCAGCACTCAGCCTCTACGATACAACCCTACGTGACGGGGCGCAGTCGGAAGACGTCTCCTTTTCCGTCGAAGATAAGATTCGGATTGCGCAAAAAATCGACGAACTCGGCATCCATTTTATCGAAGGCGGTTGGCCGGGGGCGAACCCGAAAGACATCCTGTTTTTCGAGAAAATGAAGACCCTCCCCCTCAAATCGGCCAAGCTGGTGGCCTTCGGTGCCACACGACGATGGCGTTTCAAACCGTCCAAAGACAAAAATCTGCAAGACCTCTTGGATGCCGGCACAGAATGGATTACCCTCTTCGGAAAGACCTGGGACCTCCATATTACAGATGCCTTGGGCATTACCTTAGACCAAAACTTGGAGATCATCTCCGATTCGATCGCCTATTTAATCTCCAAGGGAAAGAAGGTGTTCTACGATGCGGAGCATTTTTTCGATGGCTACATGGCACAACCGGACTATGCCTTAAAAACCTTGGAGACGGCAAAAAAGGCAGGGGCCGAGACCCTCATTCTTTGCGATTCGAACGGTGGGTCGATGCCCTGGCAGATTAAAGAAATGGTTGAGGTCGTCGTGAAAGAAATTGCGGGGCCCTTCGGCATTCATGCGCATAACGACACGGAAATGGCGGTGGCCAACAGCTTGACGGCGGTCGCCGAAGGGGTTACACAGATTCAGGGCACGATCAACGGCTATGGCGAGCGCTGCGGGAACGCCAATCTTTGCTCAATTTTGCCCAATTTAAAATTAAAAATGGGCATCGACGTGATTTCAGACGAACAACTCCGCCATTTAAGAAATGTCTCCCGCTTCGTGAGCGAGATCGGCAACCTGCCACACAACAAGCGCCAAGCCTATGTCGGCGAGTCCGCTTTCGCGCACAAGGGCGGCATCCACGTCCATGCGGTTCGGAAAAAATCGGAGACCTATGAGCACGTGCTGCCTTCCACGGTCGGCAATCGCCAGCGCATCCTCATCTCCGACTACGCGGGAAAAAGCAGCCTGCTGGAGAAAGCCGCGGCCTACAACATTCCCTTGGAAGACGACAATCCTCAGGTGCAAACACTTCTAAAAAAACTGAAGGACCTCGAACATGAGGGCTTTCAATTCGAGGGCGCGGAAGCCTCTTTTGAATTGATGATGAAACGGGCGATGGGCACGCAAAGCAGTTTTTTCGATCTGATTGGTTTTCGCGTCATAGACGAAAAGCGGAAAAAGAATGAGAAATCGATCTCTGAGGCGACGATCCGGGTGTCGGTGGATGGACAAATCGAACATACGGCGGCAATGGGCAACGGCCCAGTAAACGCGCTCGACAATGCCCTGCGCCGCGCCTTGGAAAAATTTTATCCCGTTCTGTCCGAGGTCAAACTCTTGGATTACAAAGTCCGCGTTTTGACGGCCAGCCAGGGAACCGCCTCACGGGTTCGGGTCTTGATCGAATCGGGCGACGGGAAGAAGAAATGGGGGACAGTCGGCGTGTCCGAAAATATCATCAGCGCCAGCTGGCAAGCCCTTGTGGACAGTATCGAGTACAAACTTTTAAACGGATAGTCGATGAACCGCTTCATTCAATTTCTCGAAAAAAGATGGTTTCTTGTCACCCTCGCACTTGTCGCCCTTACGCTATTCTACTCTGGGAGACACGAACTGACACCCTCCATGCCGATTCCCACTTCACTGGTTTTGCCGGACGACGCCCCCCGTGAATTTATCGAGGAAATTCCGGCGAGGGCTTTGCTGATTACGGAAAAAGCCTTTATCCGCGTGGCCAAGCAGGTGACCCCCGCCGTCGTGAACATCAGCTCCGTTCATTTTGTCCGGCATCCAGACCGTTTTGGTGACAAAGATCAGGGGGCGCTTAAAGGTTTTTTTAAAAATCTCTTCAAAAATCCATTACAACCCAAGTTCCGGCAAAAAAGTTTGGGTTCCGGTTTTATCTTCAGCAAAGAGGGCTTTATTATCACCAATCAACATGTCATCGCCGATGCGGACAAAATTACCGTACGGCTTTCGGATCGGAGAGAATTTATTGGACAGATTGTGGCGCAGGACGAGAATTACGATTTGGCGGTGATAAAAATTCCCGCAAGCGACGATCTTCCCGTGGCGCGCTTGGGTGATTCTGGGCGCACGGAAATCGGTGAATGGGCCATTGCGATCGGCAACCCTTTCGGTTTGGATCGAACCGTTACGGTCGGGGTGATCAGCGCCACCGGCCGCTCCGACCTGGGCCTCACAGACAATGAGGCCTTTTTTCAAACGGACGCTTCAATTAACGTGGGCAATAGCGGTGGCCCGCTTCTGAACGCTTCCGGCGAAGTTATTGGCATCAACACCGCCATTATCTCTACAGGACAAGGCATCGGCTTCGCCATTCCTATTAACACCGCCAAAGCGATCATTCGAAAATGGATCGCCGCAGAACAGCTGCAGTCGAACTCTTAGTCCCTGAGTTCTTGACCGCACCCTATTTTTTGAGAATGCCCTCTACTTCCAAAGAAACCTTGATGGTATCGCCAACAACCAGACCGCCTGTTTCGAGCAGCTTGTTCCACACGATCCCAAAGTCCTGACGGTTGAGTTCCGTAGATCCGGTAATGCCGGCCCTAAAATTTCCCCAGGGATCCTTCACCTTACCAAGCAGCTCCAAATCCAGGAGCACCTCCTTTGTTACGCCGTGGAGACTGAGGTCGCCAAGCACTTTATATCGATTGCCCGAACGCGATTGAGTGCTTTTATATGTGAAGGTTAAAGTCGGATATTTCTCGACATCCAGAAAATCCGGACTACGAAGATGCTTATCTCTCTTTTCGTGGTCCGTATCGATACTGGAGGCGTCTATTTTTACCGTCGCGCTTTTTATATTGTCTTTTTCATCGGTCTCGACGACGCCCGAAAAGGCATTGAAATCGCCTTTAACATTGGAAATCACCAGATGCTTGACCGAAAAACCAATGTGGCTATGATCCGGATCGATTGTGTATACTTCCGCCAGCACGAACTGGGGAAGGAGAGTCAGTAAAGCCGCAATGATTACTCTTTTGAACATCCTTTTTTCCTCCTCATTAATGCCCATCCTTCCCGATTCGTTGCCTTAAAAAACCCACCGGCGATCAAATCCAATTCCTAAATTCTTGCCGATAGGTCATGACGCATTATCCCACGATTCGAGTTTGCAATCAAAGTGACGCACAATGTACAGCAATATTTAAGTTCTATTGCTCAGAGGTGCTGAAGTTTTTTTGGCGAGTAAAAAACATACACGATTTGAGTTCGGATATTAAAAAGAAGAGCTTGAAATGGAACGGTAGAGCACGTTTTTTTCAGAGAAAGACCAGGGGGGAGATCGATACAGATTAATCCGCAAAGCAGACTTGATTACGTCCTTCATGTTTTGCTTTATAGAGTGCGTCGTCCGCCAATTTAATTAATTCGAGTTTGTCATTGGTCGTTCCATTCAGGGTGGCAACCCCAATGCTCACCGTGATTTTTAAAGGTTGAGGCTCGGCCTCAAACGCATGGCTTTCGGTGGCCTGACGTATGCGTTCAGCGATCATTTTAATATCCTGCATGTTCGTGTTGGGTGCGATGACGACAAACTCTTCGCCGCCGTAGCGCGCTGGAATATCGATCTTTCGGATACTCTTATTGATAATCTCTCCAATCTCTTTGAGCACGCTGTCTCCTTGCAAATGACCGTAGGTATCGTTCACCGATTTAAAATGATCGATGTCCATTACGATGAGGCAGAGGTCATTTTTAAATCGTTTTGCCCGCTCGAATTCTTTTTCGAAAATCTCTAAAAAATATCGTTTGTTGTATAGCTTGGTTAAACCATCGGTTATCGACAATTCTCTCGTTTCCTCATACAAAAGCATCAACTTAAAGACCATGGAAAAATCATGGGCCAAGATTTGTATAATGTTCTCGATCTTTGGCGCAAAGGCATTTTGCTTTATCGAAAGAAAGGAAAGGTAGCCAATGCATTCGCTGTGAATGGTGAGCGGAACGATCAGCCTGGAGACAATACTTTCGGTTGCTGAGGTATCAATTTCCGCACTTTCTCTAAAGAAATGAGTCTCCATTTCACCTTTAACGTACTCGCTATCGATCTTGGTCATGAGGTAGGTTTTAATCTTGGATATTTCTTTATCGGAGATGGCTTGTCTGAGATCGAAATAAAGCCTTGTCCCTTTCCCATCGTAGAGACAAAGACATAGACAGGTGTAATCGATCAAACTACTGACCAAATCCTTAAACTCTTTTAAGAGGTCATTTTTATCATGAATAAAATTGGCAAGCTGCCGGGCTTCGCTTGAAAGCGTCGATTCAAAAAGCAACTTATCCAACAAGCGGTTGACATTCGACTTAATCGAGGTCCACTCCGTACTGGCACTGTTAACTGGCACGTTCTCTTGTTCAACATCGGGATGCGCAACCGGGTTTTTTAAGAGCTGTGTAATCGCTTCTTCAAGTCCCGCTAGATTGCTATCCTTAACGATATATTGATCGGCCCCGGCACGAATGCCCCAGAACCGATCCTGTCGTTGGTCCAAGCTCGTAAGCAAGATAATGGGGATATGGGAGGTTTTTTTATCGTTCTTTAAGAGGCGGCATAATTGGTAACCATTGAGCTCCGGCATCATAATATCCGAAACGACGATATCCGGCCGATCCACGACAGCCCGGCTGACGCCTTCCAGTCCATCGTTCGCCGTGATGACCTCATAGCCATTCTTCTCGAACGACATCTTCAGGCGGATGAGTTGCGTTTTACTGTCATCAACCAGAAGTATTCTTTTTGTTTTTCCCATTTACCTATCCTTGGTTACAAGACCCAACCTCAACTTAAAGGTCCGGCCCTGGGTCCCCTGTTTCGAGTTCGATTCGCTTTCCATAGTCGGATTTGTCGTTCACTGGACTCAAAAAATTCAGGCTCATTATGATGAGCCCCTTAATTTCGGGCTCTTATCCCCTTTATATTGCTCGGCCCAATTCATGATTTCCCGTGGAATCAATTCTAAGGAACAAATTTTGACGGCAGCACCGAGATCGATTGCGGCCTTGGGCATACCGAATATCGCAGCACTCTTTTCGTCTTGGCTCACCGTAAAACCGCCACTTTTTTTAATCGATAACAAGCCATTGGCCCCGTCTCGTCCCATTCCCGTTAAAAGGACGCCCATACAGTGCTCTCCATAGGCATATGCTGCCGAGTCCATTAAGAAATCAACCGAGGGGCGATGCCCTGAAATCGGGGATCCATTACTTAGGATAATCCTTTTATTCAAGGTGACGCCCATATGAAATTGATCCGGCGCTAAATATATAGTACCACTTCGAAGCGGTTCTTGGTTTAATCCAATTTTTACTTTTTTATGACACTCCTTTCCCAACCATTCAACAAGTCCATTTATAAAACCGCTGAAGATATGTTGAGTAATCAATATTGGAAGCGGAAAGTCGTCTGGAATATTCTTTAAGATGTAGTTCAGAACCGGTGGCCCCCCTGTTGAAGCCCCAATAACCAAAGCACCCTGACTCACTAGATTAGGTCGCGTGCTGATCCTTTCAGTTGATTTTGTGCCCTGTACGTTGTTTGAAGGACTTTTTTCAGGGGCGGAGCTAAACTTTCTAAACGGTTTTACTTTTGCCACCGTTTTAACCCGTTTAATAACTTCATCATTCACCCGGTCTTTAATGTCGCCACGCTGCAATTTGGGTTTCTCGATCACATCAAGCGCGCCCATTTTCAATAAATTAAACACCATATTCTCATCGTCTTTGACCATGGCGCTGACGACCAATATCGAGGTCGGGAAATTCTCCATAATCGATTTCGTTGCTTCAATGCCATCCATAACCGGCATATGGATATCCATGGTAATCACATCCGGCTTCAGCACCATGACCTGCTCAATACATTCTTGGCCATTTTTTGCCCAGCCCACCACTTTAATTTGTGGGTCGGACTCCAGGATGGACTTCATCAAATTCCACGATAATTCGGAATCCTCTGTGATCAACACTCTAATCGTATCACTCATCAATCTACCTTCTTAGAAATACCTTTCTTAAAAAAGACCTACTTACCCCTAATGATCAAACCCGGTCAAACCAAGTGATTGATCTTTAGTGGCTATCGTCCCTATCTTCTTTGTGTACACTTAAAAACAAAAGCTAGGCCAATTTTTTAATCGTACTTAACAGACTCGATTGGTCAAAAGAACTTTTTACAATATAGGCATCCGCGCCTACTTCTATTCCTCTTTTTTTATCTTCATCGGATTCAAGCGCTGTGACCAAAATTACGGGGATGTCCTTATAACGCCTATCCTGCTTCACTTGCTGCGTAAAGTCGAGTCCGTCCATATTCGGCATCTGGACGTCGCTCACGATAATATCGAACTCTGCTTCCTGAAGTTTTGCGAGCGCATCTTGTCCATCGCAAGCCGTTGAAACTTGATAACCATACGATTCGAGGATATTTTTTTCCAGCGTTCGGGTCATTACGGAATCGTCTACGACCAGAATCGATAGGGCGACCTTCACGTCATTTTTACCTCGATCTCGCTTCGAAGATGAAATGCCGCTGAGTTGTACCGTGTTCATCAAGTCTGTCACGTTCAATACAGGAGCGATCGTTCCATCCCGCATAATGGTTACCCCCGACACATTTCGGACACGCTTCATGTATTTGCCCAAACCTTTCATTAAGATCTCTTCCTCCCCCATAAAACGATCCATCGCAAAGGCAGCAAGTGCTTTTCCGCTTCTTAGAATTGCGACAGGGCGCTCCGTATCGCCATTTTCGGCAGCATCGGAATTCGCCATCTCGAGAATTTTTCCAAGCTTGACATAGGGAATATAAGATCCAGAATAGTAGACTGCAGGAAAGCCTTCAATGACCGGCAATGTGCTTTCAACAACTTTAATAATCCGCTCAACCATATTCACAGGCAAGAAATAGGTGGCCCCGTTCACCGCTATCTTTAAAGATTGTGTTGTACTCAAGGTCAGTGGAATAACCATGGTAAAGGTGGAGCCCTTCGACGGTTCCGTATCGATATCGATCGAACCGTTTAACTTTTCGATATTGGACTTCACCACGTCCATGCCCACGCCTCTTCCCGAAATATCGGTAATGATATCGCTGGTTGAAAATCCAGGATGAAAGATCAGGTTCAAGACTTGCTTCTCTTTCATCTGCCCGACCTCTTTCTCGGTGTAGAGTGATTTTTTGACGGCCAGCTGCTTAATTTTATCGACATGAATGCCTCTGCCGTCATCCATGACCTTAACGACCCCGTTATTCCCTTTGTGCGAAACCTCTATGGTAATGACCCCGTCTTCGGATTTACCGGACTTTTGGCGTTCTTCTGGCGTCTCGATACCGTGATCGATGCTGTTACGCACAATGTGCATGAGGGGATCTTTAATTTCTTCGAGAATGTATTTGTCCAACTCGATATTAACACCCAAGGTTTCTAATCTGACTTTTTTATGAACCGAAGCAGAGAGATCGCGTACCATCCGTGGAAAGGTCTCAAGGACTGTTTGAAATGGGAAAAGCCGTGTTTTTTTTACATCGTCTTGTAATTGCTCAATGATGATAGAAAACTGGCGAAAATCATCGTATAAGGACTTATGCAAAAATTCCAATCGGTCGGATATAAAAGAGAACGCGCTACCCAAACCAAGGGCATCCGGTTTCTGATGACCTATTTTTTGATTTTCAAGATCGTCTCCTGGAAGGTTGGTGGTTTTGAACTGTACAATTTTGTTCTTGATGTCCCGTGTCGCGCTATTATAGTCATCGATCAGCGTCTGCATATCCACCAAGCGTTGTTGAGCCTTCAATTTCATAATGAGGAACTCTCCGGCCTGGTCCATAAGCCGGTCTAACTTCTCTGAACTCACCCGTACCGTACTTTTAGGCTTTTCCTTCGACGGCCTGTTTGGTTTCTTTTGTTTTATTGGAGGGGGTTTTGGCTGGGTGTCTTTCGGTTGAATCGGTTTCTTATGAACAACCGGTTTCGTTTGAGCAGGCTTGTTTTTTAGGGATTGCGGCAGATCGGGAGGCTTAACGAGAAAGTCTATCGCAGAAATTACTTTTTCAAATTCAGGAGATACGCTTTCGGCTTCCTCCTCTTCAACCTGATTGATAAATTTTCGGATAAAATCCGATCCTTCTAAAAGAATACTGACAATCGGAGACGAAATCGGAAGCGTTTTCTCTAGAACAGCGTTCAACAAATTTTCCATTGAGAAAGCGATATCACCCATGGCTTTATGTTTTACAATCCGAGCACTGCCTTTCAGTGCATAGGCTTGCTCATAGGCAATCTTAATTTCTGAAGTATTGTCGGGGCCCTTTTCTATTTCAAGCAAGCTATCAACCAGTTTGCGATGCGCAACCCTCGTTTCTTCCGAAAAAAGACCCAGATCCCTTTTATAAACATGGTCCTCTTGAGTTTCCGTATTCGCTTCGCCCTTCTTGTCTTCTGTCTTCTCTTCAACCGGGATTGCGAGAGACTCTTCTTTGGACGCTTGCTCAAGTGCCTCCAGTAGGGCCAGGGAATCAACCTCCCCTTCGCTTCCTCCATCCGATATGGTTCGAACGATGGTCTCAACGACGTCCAATCCTTTCAAGATTAAATCATTTACCTCGGCACTTAAAACAATGCCCTCATTCTTCACTCTTCCGAGAATGGTTTCCATATGATGAGAAATCGCTTCGATAGAGCTGAAATTCATCATACGAGCTGCACCCTTCAAACTGTGCGCCTCGCGAAAAATCTCTTCGATTAAATCCGTTTGGTCTGGATTCGTCTCGAGCGAAATCAAAGAGGCAATCAGCTTCTGAATATGCTCATCGCACTCCGTCTTAAATATCTCGAAAAGTTTATCGAAGTCTTCCTGACTTAAGCCGCCATAATCCTGAGCTGCATCCTCAGTGAAATCCTCGGCCTCCGGACCGTCCTCGTCAGGATCGACTTGAATCGGTGATTCACCCTTCGAAACCCGTTCAAGATCGTTCAAAATATCAGAAGAATCGACCTCGCCTTCTTCCCCGAGCCCTGATATATTCTGAACGATCGATTCGACGGCATCTAAACCTTTCAGAATTAAATCGTTGATATCCGTTGACAAAGCCACTTCATTATTCTTCACTTTTCCGAGAATGGTCTCCATATGATGAGAAATCGCTTCGATAGAGCTGAAATTCATCATGCGAGCCGCACCTTTCAAACTGTGCGCCTCTCGAAAGATCTCTTCGATTAAATCCGTTTGATCGGGATTCGTCTCAAGCGAAATCAAAGAAGCATTGAGCTTTTGGATATGCTCATCGCACTCCGTTTTAAATATCTCTAAGAGTTTATCGAAGTCTTCCTGACTTAATTCCATCACACGGTCCTAATTAATTTTCATCCTGTATATTATCTGACCATTCTTTTTCCTGTTGCTCTTTAATCTTTCGATCGATCAAGTGATGCAACTGTTGGATTGATTTCAAGGATTCCTTGGTTGCCGCTGCTGAAGCTTGCATGCCTTTATTAATTTGATTCATTGCATCCGCCACTTGATCGTTGGCCAAAGACTCCTGCCTGGACGCGATGGCGATTTCATTCGCGGCATCCGCAGTTGAACTGATCGTATCGATCGCATTATTAATCGTTGCCCCTGCCTGAAGGATATGGGTCACACCGGCATCGACTCTTCTCCCGCCGTCTTCCGTGGTCATGACGGTTGAATTGACGGAGTTTTGAATTTCCTGAATGAGTGATTCGATCTTTTCCGCTGCCTTTTTACTTTGGTCGGCAAGAGACCGGACTTCAGATGCAACCACCGCGAAGCCTTTGCCATGTTCGGCTGCTTTGGCCGCCTCAATTGCAGCATTAACAGCCAGCATATCCGTCTTATTCGCGATGTCCCCAACCACATTAATAATGGCGCCAATCTGATTGGTATTCTCACTTAAAGTCAGGACATCTTCCGCGATCTCTCCGACCTTTTTCTTGATAGAATTCATTTCAGAAATACTTTCATCGATTGCTTTTCTTCCTTCGTGCGCAACCGCGAGCGCTTGTTTGGATTGTTCGGCCAAAGATTCGGCTTTTGCGTTGACTTGCTTTGATGAGGCGTTGAGCTCTTCGACGGTTGTCGTAATTTCGTGAACGGATGACGCTTGTTGGGAGGTGATTTTATCCTGACTATCCGCGACATCCGATATATTGGAGATGGCGACCGAAATCGGCGTAATCACCTCCCGATTAATCAACAAGCTCATGACTACACCAATGAGCACGATCACCACAACCGAAGAAATGACTGCCCACAGGATATTATTGTTAATTGCCTCTATCGTTGCGACTTTTGAAACCGAAATCTGAAGGATGCTCCGAACGGGGTGGTCTTCATAGCCATGACAGAGGATACATCGATTATCCCTGACAATCGGAAGCAGACGCGTGTGCACGGGCTTCCCGTCGATCACTTCATCGTAGCCAACGGGTTCTGCGGTATCGACGGCCTGTTTAAATTCTCCTTTAAAAAGGGTGTTAAATCGCTGCGGGACCTTCTTAACCTTTCTCGGTGGGAATTTCTCAAAAGTAAGGAAATGGTTGACCTCGTTACGGGTTTCGTTGTCGATGAAGGCGGCAACCCCGTTTCTACGATAATCTCTCAATTCCACAAGGTCATCGGTTTTTAGAATACTTTCGAGCCAACCGATCACAATAGGCGCATTGCCGGTGACCATGGCATTTTTTATCCCTTTTTCAAAGACGGTAGAGAGTAAATCCATGTTATTTTTCTCGGCCCGCTTTATATTGGCAATATTGTTTCGAATAGAAAAAAAGGAAATAAATCCTAATCCGATTGCCAAGGTAAAGGCGATAATAATGATTAACTTTCGTTGCATGGAAATTTTAGAAATGGATAGCATTTCCCTTCCCTCCTTAGGAATTGTTACGAAATATCCAAAACCGACATCTTAAAAATGTACACAGAACCGATTAAACATCCTCGTTCACAATAAGCCGTTCGTCATTTAATAATTCGTTCGAATCGATAAGTAGAAGGGGCGAAGCATTGATTTGCGCCTCCGATTTCACAATTTTATTTTTATCTCGAAAAAAAGCCGAGACGGGCTTAATCGCATCTTTTGGCAAAGCCAACAAGTTATCGAGTTTATCGATCACGATACCCGCCCGCGTATCTAATGACTCTACGATCAGTATCTTTTTCGTGGAAACGGCATGCTGTCGGCTCTCATTTTCATCCACTTCATTCTGATCGGGTAGCACCTCGCCATTCAGATTAAACAGCACCCTCAAGTTAATGATTGTTAATACAGCACCCCTATAGTTAATTAAGCCCACCAACACCTTCGGCGTGCAAGGAATACGTGTAATCTGACTCACCTCGTAGACCTCCTGAAGGCATTTGACCTCAATCCCGAAAAACTCTCCAGCCACGTGAAATGAAATCACTTTAACGAGGTCTTCATCCTCAGTCGTCTTACCTTTTTCGATCTTTAGGCTTTGTGCACGTTCGAAAAATATCTTCTCTTTTTCTTCATCCGAAATGCCATCCCGTCCTCGCGTCGCAATCTTTTGTTTTTCTGCTTTTTGTTTAAATTGCGCCCATTGTTCGTTTTCTAAGGGCGCGGGTTCCATATTCGTCATTCGATTTTTATATCGACCTTCCAAGAATTTACGATACCTTGTGTGGATCGATCTCCATTTTATTTAAAATGTCTCTTTCCGGTGCTGTAAGGATATTATCTAAATTTAAGAGGAGAACCAGCTCACTTTCCATTTGCGCGACCGAAGCAATATATCGATTATCTAATCCGTCGATAACGTCCGGTGGCGCAATCATTTGCTTTTCCTGAATATCGATGACGGAGAGCACTTTATCGACAATGAGTCCTGCGATTTTTCCATTTACTTTAATAACGATGATATCGTTGTCCAATTCATAGGGGTGGTCCCCATGCCCCAAGCGTTTTCTTAAGTCGATAATGGGGACTGCATTGCCCCTAAGATCGATAATTCCGCAAACAGAGGAAGGCAAATTATACAAAGGTGTAATAGCGGGCAAAGGAATAACCTCTTCCACGCGACTCACATCGACGGCGTAACGCACATTTTTAAGAGAAAAGATAACCAGCGTCATGTCTCTCGCGCCTTACATTCCAATGAACCAATTAAGCTTCCGACTGTTAGGTTTTCTATTTCAAAAATAACTTCATCCGAAGGCTTCGATGCCAACAACTCACGGACCACATTAAAACACTTTTCCCTTAGTGTTAGGCGCTTCATCAAGCCATAGATATTGCCCATCACAAAATGACCCAGAATAAAATTCTGATCGATGTAGATGGCCTTCTTTATGGTCTCCATTGCCTCGTCCAAGGCCCCGCGAGCCAAATAAATGATCGAACGCGTATAGTAAGGTTCTTTAAAGAGGGGATCGATTTTAATGGACCGACCCGACCAAGCGAGTGCTTCTTCGAAATCGCCCCGGTTTGATGCGATATGGGCCAGCATCCAGCACGCCCGGGCATTGTCTTGATTAATATGAATCACTCTTAAAAATCGGTCGATCGCCAGCTCGTAATTTTTTTTAAAAAAAGCTTGCAGGGCC
The DNA here is from genome assembly GCA_029261155.1 of Nitrospirota bacterium. Classification (GTDB taxonomy): domain Bacteria; phylum Nitrospirota; class Nitrospiria; order SBBL01; family JAADHI01; genus JAJDBU01. The sequence continues at coordinate 58,213 of JAJDBW010000033.1, forward strand.
TCATTAAAAATCTCGCTCTCTTCGCTAGCCGTTTTTCGCTGCCTAAAATAACTGACGGGAATAGAAGGAACCGCGTCGCTTTTTCCATCCTCCTTTATCAAATCCAAGAGATTCGAAGTTGTTTTATTTGACCCCCTTTTTTCCATTGAGGACAAATATGTTCCAGCTTGATCATCCGCTTGTTTCTCTACTATTATTTTTTTAGGAACATATAGGGGTGCTTGATGTTCTTGGGTTCTGCTATTTTTCCTCTTTTTTTGATAGATAATTGCATCTGGGAAAGCCCTTGAATGAAATAAGGAAAAGTTTTCCGCAGAGTGCTCTGCATGTCCAACAATAAGGTAACCGTCGTCCTTTAAGAGATGATGGAACTTTTTTGCAAGCATCTGAGTGGTCTTCTTTTCGAAATAGATCGTCACGTTCCGGCAAATAATAATGTCGAACTTATTCATAAGGTTTAAGGGGGTTGTTGGAAGATCGGAAATCAGGTTGTAGTTCGAAAATTTAACGAGCGACTTGTATTCATTTTTGATGAGATAAAGATCGTTTTTTTTATCAAAGCAATCTTGAACAATTTTATGATCAACACCCCTGAAAGACCAATCGCTATAGAGACCTCGCTGAGCACTTTTCAATGCACTTTCGTCGATATCGGTTCCAACAATGTTGATGTCCCAAGTCGATATTTTTGGGAGTATTTTTTTCAATAGAATGGCAATGGAGTATGGCTCTTCACCGGTTGAGCAACCTGCACTCCAAATAGATATCGCGTGTGATTTGGAAGCCTCATTTTCAATAATTTCAGGTAAGATATTTTTTTCGAGTAAATTAAAGTGCGCCTTGCCTCTAAAAAAATAGGTTTCATTGGTGGTCAAGAGCGAAACCAGTCTATTCAGGTAGCTTTTTCCACTAATGGAGCTGAGGTAGGAAATATAGTCCTCAAAGGTTGAAACGGGAGACTCATCAAAGTTCGTTTGGATAATGCTCTCAATAGAAAAAAACTTCGATTCGGGAAAAAACAAACCGGTTCGCGTTTGAATGAAATCCCGGAATTCGAGAAGATTATCCTTGGATATTTTTTTATCCATTCGCTCAGGCAATGTGATTGTCGCGATTATTTTTCTGTTTTTGGTTCAGGACAGACTTTGACTTCTTATCTTGCTATACCGTAACCACCTCGGTCGTATTTTTTCTTGGATCTTGTAGGATGCTGTTCTCTATAAAACGATCCTTTTAGGGTTCATTCAAGATTTATGTAGAAATTCTAAAATGGTTTGATAAAAGAGTACTTTCGGATTTCGATGGTGGACCCATTGATTTTTTGTTTTCACGCGACCGATGCTTATTGTCCATCATCGATTTCGATCTCATTCACAAATCGCACTCCACGGGTCAAATGCATGCTATCCTTCCTATTATACTCGATATTCTTGAAATCGGGACTTAGGCACAGGATAAAAAACCCTGAAGTGCTGAGGACTTCGCCGACCAGAAAGAGAATCAGTTCATCGGCTTTTTTTATTAATATTGAATGAGGGCTCAGGCTTAGAAATTAGTTAGGTAATTTGATAAAAAAGACGATTCACTACGAGATTAAGACAAGATCTCAATCTCAGGCTGACAATGCAGATGAGGGAACTTAATAGGGCAAGACTTCATTAAGAAATGAGGAATACCAGACTTCTAAAGGAAAGCTATTTTCCTTCAATCAGCATCAGGTCTGGATCTTCGAGGTGCTCGATGAGCGTATTCATGAAGCGGGCGGCCTCCGAGCCGTAAATCACCCGGTGGTCGAAGGTGAGTGAAAGCGGAAGCATCTTTCGAATCACGATTTCACCCGCCCGGACGACCGCTTTGTCTTCGATTTTCCCGAGGCCAAGAATCCCGACCTCGGGAAAATTAATAATCGGCGTTCCGTAGATCCCGCCGATCACCCCATAATTTGTCAGGGTGAAGGTGCCACCTTTCAATTCCGACAGGGCGATAGTGCGTGAGAAGGCCTTCTCTGTCAGGGCCGAGATCTCTTGGGCCAGGTCGAGGATGCTTCTTTGATCGGCATCTTTCAACACAAAGACCATCAAACCTTCCGGCGTATCGATGGCAATACCGATATTGTAATATTTTTTTAGGACGATCTCTTCTTTCGCTTCGTCCAAAGTCGCATTTAAGAAGGGATAGGCCTTCAGGCCCGCAACGACCGACTTAATAATAAAAGGAAGATAAGTTAGATTAAATCCCCGATCTTCTGCCAAGCCTTTTTTATTTAAGCGAACCTGCTCCAATTTCGTAATATCGGCGTCATCGACAAAGGTAACCGCCGCAACCTTCTGTGTCGATTCCGAAACCCGCTTTGCCGCGCTCCGGCGTACGCCTCTAAATGGGATGCGCTCTACTGGACCCAGCACGCTTGTTGTCGTTGAATCGACTGGATTCAATTGTCGAGTAGCCTTTTCGACATCCTCACGTGTGATCCGTCCATCGGGGCCGCTGCCCACCAGCGTATGCAGATCGATGCCGAGTGCCTTGGCCCGCATCCGAACGGAAGGGATGGCGCGGACCTCCCCTTCGCTCCGTTCTTGAGAAGCTTTTTGATGAATGGGAAGAACGAACTCCTTTTCGGAAGTTTCCAAGACGCCCACGACCGAACCGGCATCCTTCTTCTTTTCTTTTTTCGGGGGCGCTTCTGGTTTCGGAGAAGCGGCGGACGGAGTCTTCGGCTCGGTTTCGATCGTCACCAAGTCCGCGCCCACGAGAATGATCTCTCCCGGTTCTCCCTTCAAGGAAATGACCCTTCCCGAAAAAGGAGAGGGCAGGCTCACCACCGCTTTATCGGTTTCCATTTCCACGAGAGCTTGGTCTTCTTTGACCACATCGCCTACAGAGACAAGCCATTGGACGATTTCGCCCTCTGCGATGCCTTCACCGACATCTGGAAACTTAAAGACTTTTTCCATTTTTAACCGAGGCCTGAATTTAAAATTGGACGACCTGTTCAATCGCCTCGACGATTTGATCGCAATCCGGGAAATAATCATTCTCGGACTTTGGCAAGGGCACGGAGGTGTCGTAGCCCGTCACGCGAAGGACCGGGGCCTTCAAGGAAAGCAGGGCCTTTTCACAAATCTCTGCGGCGATTTCCGCGCCCAGCCCGCAGCTGCGGGCCGCTTCATGCACAATCACGGCACGGCCGGTTTTTTCGACAGAACGAAGAATCGTCGCGCTATCTAATGGAGAAAGGGTCCGAAGGTCGATTACGTCGGTGTGGACGCCCTTTTCCAACATACGGGCGGCCGCCTCCAAAGTGGGATGAAGCATCGCGCCCCAGGCAATTAGCGTCACATCCTCCCCTTCTGCGACGAGACGGGCCTCCCCTAGGGGGATGAGAACCTCATCTTCAGGGACCTCCTCTTTAATCGCCCGATAAATTCTGGAAGGCTCTAAAAAAAGCACCGGGTCGGGATCGCGGATGGCGGAGAGGAGCAGGCCCTTGGCCTCGGCAGGCGTCGAAGGGGCCACCACTTTAATCCCCGGCGTATGAATAAAAAAAGCCTCCGTGCTTTCGGAATGCAGCTCCGGCGCGTGGATCCCGCCGCCATAGGGTGTCCGGACGACCAGGGGACAGGTGTAGCGCCCGCGGCTGCGTGTGCGAAGTCGCGCCGCATGCGAAATCAGCTGCTCCATCGCCCCGTAGAGAAAACCCATGAATTGGATTTCGGCCACCGGCCTCAAGCCGTAGGCCGCCATGCCGATAGCCGTGCCCACGATGGCCGATTCGGAAAGCGGCGTATCCACAACACGCGATGGGCCGAAGCGCTCGACCAGCCCGTCTGTGGCACGAAACACGCCGCCGTCGCGGCCAATGTCTTCGCCCAGCAAAACCACGTTCGCGTCCTTTTCCATCTCATGATGGAGGGCCTGATTCACCGCTTGTATCAAGGTTAGTTTGCTCACGGCTTTTTCCTTTTCGCAAGCCGCTGCTCAAAGGCCTCACGCTGCGCGAGGAGATCGGGAGATAAGGAAGCAAAGAGGGTGTCGAACATGCCGAGGGGATCGATGGGATTGGTCGATTCGAAATCTTCGACTGAAGCGGAGATCCGTTCGCTCACGGCTTGCTGAAGGGCCGATTCTTGAAATTCCGACCAGGCCCATTCCGCTTCCATATAGGTCCGCAATCGCAAAAGGGGATCTTTCTTGCGCCACAGGGAGACTTCTTCTTCCGAGCGATAACGGGAGGCGTCGTCGGCCGTCGTATGATCGCTAAGCCGATAAGTCAGGCATTCAATAAAGGTCGGGCCTTCACCCCGGCGCGCCGCATCGAGCGCGTCTTTCACAGCCACATGCACGCCAAAGACATCGTTGCCGTCAACCTGTATGCCCTTAAACCCATATGCGATGGCTTTTTGCGCGAGCGTTTTGGCAGCCGTTTGGCGGGAAAGCGGAACGGAAATCGCCCATTGATTGTTTTGACAGAGGAAGACAATGGGAAGTTTAAAGACCCCGGCAAAGTTGAGCCCTTCGTGAAAATCGCCCTTAGAAGTCGCGCCGTCTCCGAAGGTGGTCAGCACGGCGATGGGGTCTTTCTTATGCTGCGCCGCCCAGGCGGCCCCGACGGCGTGCGGGATGTGCGTGCCGACCGGGATTGCGACGGGAAAATCGTTGACCCCCTCAGGAACGAGGTTGCCCCGTTCGTCTCCGGCCCAATATAAATAGAGGGCCTTCATCGGATTGCCACGTAAAATCGACAAGCCGCTCTCGCGAAAAGACGGAAAGAGCCAATCGCTTTGCTGAAGGGCGGCGGCACAGGCCACTTGAATGGCCTCCTGACCTTGAATCGAGGCATAGGTGCCCAGCCGGCCGCTGCGCTGTAAATTGAGCGCCTTTTCGTCAAAGGCCCGAATCAGCACCATCGATTCGTAAAAGGCCTTCACCGTTTTTTCTGAGATTAAATCGGGGGAGGGGAGGAGAGCCGCATCCAGCTTGCCAGCTTCGTCCAGAAGCTGGAACCATTCAATCTTGAATTCTTCCAGAACCCGCCTCGGCATCGCGCTCCTCTAGGGCATAAAAGGACAAAAGTTGATAACCCATTATAGCATATGGCGATTTTCTAAAGGCAATTCGGAGGGATGGCTTTTCGAGGAAAAGCCGGTTCTACTGAAATACAACAGCCTGGATCTTTATTGAGGAATTCTGAGGCGAACCTTCGTAGAGAGGGTCGAGGGCGCCGCCGCCGGAAACGATGACGGGGATGTTGACGCGTTCGCAGACTGCGCGGGTCAGCTCAATTTCACGCCGCTTTCCCATTAATCGGCAATGATTCCGTGTCGAGTTTCGTGAGGTCGATGACGTTTTTCGCATGTTCGATATCGATGCCTACGGGTTTTCCGTCGGCGTCAAAATCGATGACAAGCCCTTCCGCCACTTCTTCGGTCTCTACGCCCGGACGCTCTACAAGGTGAATATAGAGAGAGTCCGTGTCTTTATGATAACTAAGTCTCATCTTTTTATCTCCTTAAACCCCCGATCAAAAAATGCATTATGAATCGTCTTTTGATCCTCAAGGGTGACCACCCTCAAATATCGATTCGAATATTCAGGAATTCTCCCCCAAAAACGGAAGCGGCCATCCGCTTGCTTCTCAACGAACTGCTTTGAAGAAACGACTTCTTCACACCACGCTTTTTTGATATAGGGCCGTTTCGCTAAAACATCGTCGTCGAAGTATGGCGTATATTCAAACATGAAGGTACATCATATTTCAATTTGAAAGGAATTACTATCGATTTCAACTGAAATTTACAAGCGCACCGGCACGCCCCGCTTCGCGAGATAGTCCTTGGCTTCGTGGATGGAGTAGGTCTGGTAGTGAAAGATCGAGGCGGCCAGGGCTGCGTCGGCCTTGCCGATGGTGAGGCCTTCGTAGAGGTGTTCCAATGTGCCGACGCCGCCGGAGGCGATGACGGGGATGTGTACCCGTTCGCAGACCGCGCGGGTGAGTTCCAGGTCGTAGCCCGTAGTTTTGCCGTCTTGATCCATACTTGTGAGGAGAATTTCGCCCGCGCCAAAGTCTTCCATTTTGGCCGCCCATTCGATGGCGTCCAAACCGGTGGCATTCCGCCCGCCGTGGGTATAGACCTCCCAGTGCTTCGGTTTGTCGGGCGAGCGTTTCGCATCAATCGCCACCACAATCGTCGAACTGCCGAATTGACGCGAGGCTTCGCGCACAAACTCGGGACGGTTCACCGCAGCGGTGTTGATCGAAACTTTATCGGCTCCGGCACTTAAAAGGGTTTGCACGTCTTCAACCGTGCGCACACCGCCCCCGACGGTCACCGGCATCGAGACTTCATCCGCCGTGTGCCGGACAATATCGAGCAAAATCTCCCGTTCGTCGGACGACGCGGTAATGTCCAAAAAGCAAAGTTCGTCGGCCCCCTGGGCTTCATAGATCTTGGCGATCTCAACCGGATCGCCCGCGTCTTTTAAATCCACGAATGCGACACCTTTGACCACGCGACCGCCTTTGACGTCCAAACAGGGAATGATGCGCTTGGCCAGCATCAGGCACCCTTGCCCGCCGCAATTGCGGCTTTCAAGGTAATGCGGCCTTCGTAGAGGGCCTTCCCGACAATGGCGCTTTGTACACCGGGGATTTTGGAAAGCCTTTCGATCTGTTCAATGGTGGTAACGCCGCCTGATGCAACCAGCGGAATCTTCACAGCCCCGGCCACGGCTTCCATCAAGCTAAAGTTCGGGCCTTCCAGCATGCCGTCTTTTTCGATGTCGGTGAGGATGAGCGAGGCCACGCCAACCGCTTCCATTTGAACCGCCAATTGGGAAACCGTTTCCTCGCGCTGCTCCGTCCAGCCTTGAACCGCGACTTTCCCTTTTCGTGAATCGATGCCGACGAAGATTTTCTTCGGAAAGGTCCGGCAACATTCTTCGAGCAGGTCCGGATCTTTTAAGGCGACTGTGCCGAGAATCACGGCCGCCGTCCCGACCATGAGATAGCGTTCGACATGGTCGCGCGCTCGAATCCCCCCGCCGATTTGGACCGGAATCTTGAGTGACTTCACGATCTTTTCAACGATTTTGATATGCACCGGTCGGCCCGCGACCGCCCCATCCAAATCAACCAAGTGCAGCCTTTGCGCCCCCTCGCCTTCCCAGCGGAGGGCCATCTCAAGCGGGTCTTCGGAATAAACCGTTTCGTCATTCAGCGCCCCCTGCACCAAACGGACACAGCGGCCGCTTTTTATATCGATTGCCGGAATTAAAATCATCTACAGCCTCGCAAAATTTTCAAGCAATTGCCGCCCCAAGTCCTGGCTTTTTTCCGGATGGAACTGACAGGCAAAGAGGCGGCCTTCGGAAACCGAAGAAGGAAATTGAAGACCATAGTCGGTCGTGGTCGCAATCACCACCGGGTCTTTCGGCGCGCCATAATAAGAGTGCACGAAATAAAAATAGGCCTCGTTCGGAATGTCTTTTAGGATCGGGAGTTCTTTTTTTATTTGAATTTGATTCCAGCCCATGTGAGGCACTTTGAGTTCGTTTTTTGGAAAGCGGACCACTTGTCCGGGAAAGATACCGAGGCCTGGTTTCGATCCGAACTCTGTCCCTTCCGTAAATAAAATTTGAAGGCCGAGACAAATACCGAGGTAGGGTTTATCTTCCTGGATATGTTCGCGGATCGGCGCAAGCAGCCCAAGTTTTTCAAGATTGCCCATGCAATCGGAAAAAGCCCCGACACCCGGAACCACGAGATGCGTCGCCTCAGAGACGACAGTCGGATCGTGGGTAATGGTCGAAGAAAAACCGGCGCGCTCAAAACTCCGTTGCACACTGCGTAAATTGCCGGATCCGTAATCGACAATAACGAGATTCATCGGATTTTAAAGCTTTCCCTTGGTCGATGCGACGCCGCGCTGCCGGGGATCGATTTGTGTCGCTTGATCCAGCGCCCGGCCGAAGGCCTTGAAGATGGATTCCAGGATGTGGTGCGGGTCTTTTCCGTATTGAAGATGGACGTGCAGATTGATCTTGCTTTGATCGACCAGCGAGCGGAAGAAATGTTCGAGCATGTCGCAGTCGAAATCTTTAATCTTTTTTCGGGGCATCTTAACATTGTAAACGAGATAGGGCCGACCCGAGAGATCAACTGTGACCTGCGAGAGCGACTCGTCGAGCGGCACCGAGGCCATGCCGAAACGACGGATGCCTTTTTTATCGCCCCAGGCCTTGGCCAAGACTTCGCCTAAGACGATGCCGATATCCTCCATGGTGTGATGATCGTCAATTTCCGTATCGCCTGTCGCCTTCAGTTTCAAATCGAAAAAACCATGTTTCGAAAAGGCCGAGAGCATGTGCGTTAGAAAAGGAAAGGGCGTGTCGATTTGATAATCCCCAGTCCCATCGATATCGAGGGTTGCGGCGATGTCGGTTTCCTTCGTCTTTCGTTTTACGGTGGCTAAGCGCATCGTTTTATATCCGTATCCTGACCATGTTGGCGTGGGCCGTCAAGCCCTCCACTTCGGCGATGCGTACCAGATGATCGCCGCTTCTTTTAAGCGCAGTCTTGCTGTAGGAAATCACGCTGCTCTTGCGGATAAAATCGTCCACGGAAAGCGGAGAGAAGAATCGGGCGGTCCCGCCGGTCGGCAAGACATGGTTTGGTCCGGCGATATAATCCCCCAGCGATTGCGGCGTATCTTCCCCCAAAAAGATGGAACCCGCGTGTACGAGTTGATCGAGCCATCGAAAGGGTTTTTCGACAAAGACCGAAAGGTGTTCCGGTGCGATGGCATTGGCCATCTCCACCGCCGTTTTCAAACTGGGCACGACAAAGGCCACCCCATTGCGCTTGAGCGATTTCGCGGCGATTGCCTTGCGGGGCAGCGCCGCCAATTGATGCGCCAGTTCGCGCATGACCGTTTCGACAAGCTTGGCCGAGGTCGCGATAAAGATCACGACGGCGTCCTCGTCGTGCTCCGCCTGTGAGAGGAGATCGGAAGCGAGATAGCGCGGGTTGGCTTTTCCATCGGCGATAATGAGCAGCTCGCTCGGTCCGGCGACCATGTCGATATCGACCCGGCCATAAACCAGGCGCTTCGCCGCGGCGACATATTGGTTTCCGGGACCGACGATTTTATCGACCTTCGGAATCGTTTTTGTGCCATAGGCCAGCGCACCGATGGCCTGGACGCCGCCGACGCGATAGATCTCTTCGACGCCCACGATATCGGCCGCAACGAGACAATAGGGATTGCACAAGCCATCGGGCATGGGCGTGGTCATCACCAAGCGCGGCACGCCCGCGACCCGCGCGGGAATCGCATTCATCAAAACAGAAGAAGGATAGGCGGCCTTGCCGCCCGGCACGTAGAGTCCAACTCGCTCGATGGGATGGACCCGCTGACCGAGATAGATGCCGTCCTTCCGGATCGTCCAGCCTTTTTGTTTTTGTTTTTTATGAAAGGCCGTGATCCGCTTCGCGGCATAACGGAGGCTGGCGATGACTTTTTTATCGGCGGCCTCGTAAGCGGCGTCCACCTCCGCCTTCGTGACACGCAAACCGGAGGCCTTTAAACTCAGTCGATCGAACTGTTTTGTGTAACGGATGACGGCGCGATCGCCCTCTTTCCGGACATCTGAAAGAATATTGAGAACGACTTGGTCCAAGTCGCCTTCTCCGAGATTGAGGCGCTCGACGACTTTTTTATAGATCGCCGGAAAAGACTTGGCTTTGAAATCGACAATCTTCATGGAGATACGCGCACATTCAGTAGAAATAAAGAGGGAATGATCATGAAACGGGGAGCTCCTGTTTTCGGCCCACAACCTTTTTGATGTCGCGAATCATTTTTTGGATACTCGGATACTTTAGCTTGAGACTGGCGCGATTAACGACCAGCCGGGCCGAACAGCTGGCAATCTCGTCAACGACTTTCAGGTTGTGAAGCCGCAGGGTTTCGCCGCTCGACGACAAATCGACGATCTGATCGGCCAGGCCCACCAAGGGCGCGAGTTCGATGGAACCGTAGAGCTTGATGATCTCGATGGGCAGACCCTTTTCGGAAAAATAACGCTCGGTGATATTCGGATATTTCGTCGCCACGCGCAGTTTGGAATAGCCTCGATGATTCGGCGCATTGTTCGCCGTGTCCGCTTCGGCCAAGACGATTCGGCATGCACCGAATTTCAGGTCGACCGGCTCGTAGACATCGCACATCTGCTCGATCAATAAATCTTTTCCGGCGATGCCAATGTCGGCCGCGCCGTATTCGACATAAGTGGGCACATCCACCGCCCGCACAAGGAGGATTTTGACGCCACTTTTTTTATCCTCAAAAGTCAGGCGGCGGCTCTTTGTCGAAAACTTATCCGGAACGACACCCACCTTTTTAAATAATGCGATCGCCGTTTCCAGCAATCTCCCTTTGGAGAGGGCAATAACGAGGGGCTGTTCCATCTAGCCTTGTCCTTTCACGCGTTGGATCGATGCGCCTACTTTCGATAATTTGTCTTCGATTGCCTCGTAACCCCGATCGAGATGATAGATTCTGAGCACTTCCGTTTCGCCTTCAGCAACGAGTCCGGCCAAAATTAAAGAGGCGCTTGCCCGCAAGTCGGTGGCCATGACCGGCGCGCCCGAAAGCTTGGCGACCCCTTTGATGACGGCATGGTTGCCCTCAAGTCGGATTTGTGCACCCATGCGTCGCAATTCGGCCACATGGGTAAAGCGCGCCTCGAAGATCGTTTCGGTAATCACGGAGCTGCCGTCCGACAAACTCATCAAGGCCATGAACTGGGCCTGCATGTCGGTGGGAAGACCGGGATAGGGCTGGGTTTTGATATCGACGGCGCGAATTTTCCCGCCGATGACGCGAAGCGAATCTTTTCCCTCTTCGATTTCGGAGCCCGCCGCCCGCAGTTTTTCGACGATGCTAACCATGTCCGAGGGCCGACACTTTTTGAGGAGAAGGTCTCCTTTCGTGATCGCAGAGGCCAGCATAAAGGTGCCCGCTTCGATACGGTCGGGCATCACCGCATAGGCAGACCCGTGAAGGGCCTGCACGCCATTGATGACAATCCGGTCCGTCCCCGCCCCCAGTATCTGCGCACCAGTACCGTTGAGGAATTGGGCGAGGTCGACAATTTCGGGTTCGCAGGCCGCGTTTTCCAAGACGGTGGTCCCTTCCGCCAAAGTCGCCGCCATCATCAGGTTTTCGGTGCCGGTGACGGTGGGCGTCTCGAAATAGATGTTCGCCCCTTTCAATCGAGCGGCCTTGGCGTGGATGATGCCGTGTTTGATTTCAATCTCGGCCCCCATCTTTTTGAGTCCATCGAGATGGAGTTGGATCGGACGCGCCCCGATGGCGCAGCCGCCCGGCAAGGACACATGCGCTTCACCGCAGCGGGCGACCAAGGGACCCAAGACCAGGATGGTGGCCCGCATGGTCTTCACCCAGGTATAAGGCGCTTCGTTATTTTCAATTTCGCCAACCTGAACGCTGCACACCCCATTTTCTTCCGAGATTCGTGCGCCAATCTTTTCGAGCAGACGTTTGATGGTGCGCACATCGCCCAGCTGGGGCACACGTGAAAGCCGATGCTCGCCCGGAGACAAGAGCGTTGCAGCTAAAATGGGAAGCGCGGCATTCTTCGCCCCGCTGATTTCGATTTCACCTTTGAGCGGCCTGCCGCCTTGTATGACGATCTTATCCATGGGCTAGTTTGTCCGCCTTGTGAGTTGGGCGATCCGCTGAATGCCCGCCCAATCGTCTATGAGATGAAGGTCAAACACAGCGGCGGCCTCGACCATGTCTTTTATCCATTGAGCCTGACCCGCACCGAGTTCGAGGAAGATCGTCCCTTTTTCGCTGAGGAAAGGTTCTACTTCGGAAAGAATCCGACGGTAGAAGGCCAGCCCTTCTTCAGGCGCAAAAAGAGCGATGGGCGGTTCGTAGTCGCGGACATTCGCGGGAAGCGAGGGCCGATCTGCTTCCGATATATAGGGCGGATTGCAGACGATTAAGTCGAATATCTGGGTCTGCAGGGAAGCGTCTCGTATCGCATCGAACAAATCGCCTTTTAAAAGCGAGACCTGCTTGGCGCAATCGTGGCGATCGATATTGCGCCGGGCGAAGGCAAGCGCCGCCTCCGAACAATCGCTTGCTACCGTTTTTGCCTGTGGGAATTGCTTGGACAGCGCGATGGCCAAGGCGCCGCTGCCCGTGCACAGATCGAGGATGCCTTGTGGCGCAGGCATCCTATTTTGCGCGGCTTCGACAATGAGTTCCGTTTCGGGGCGCGGGATGAAGACGCCGGGGCCAACCTCAAATTGCCAACCATAAAATTCGACACTGCCGGTGATGTACTGCAGCGGTTCGTTCTCGGCACGGCGGCTGAGGCGGTTCCAAAAAAGACCGCCTTGGTCGAGGCCAAGGGCTGTCTCCGGATCACGATAAAGATCCGTCCGAGAACACGATATGACCGAAGCGAGCAGGTGTTCGCTTTCCAGTCGCGGCGCATCGATGCCTTGCGTTTTTAAATAGGTGGTCCCGTCCGCCAGTAGTTCGGAGATGGGCTTCACTTGAGTCGGCGCAATAGAAGAATGTGTCATTCAATATTTCCCTGGGCGACCATGGCGTCAATGATATCGTCGACCTCGCCTTCGAGGATTCTATCCAGTTGATAGAAAGATAGATTCAAGCGGTGGTCGGTGATCCTATTTTCCCTAAAATTATAGGTGCGAATTTTTTCGCTTCGCCCGCCGGTGCCGACCTTGGACCGTCGATCTTCGGCCATTTCGGCATCGTGCCGTTCGCGCTCAGCCTCCAAGAGCCTTGAACGGAGGACGCGCATCGCCTTGGCCTTATTTTTAATTTGGGAGCGCTCGTCTTGGCAGGTCACCACCAAGTTCGTGGGAATGTGCGTGATGCGAACGGCGGAATAGGTGGTATTCACGCCTTGCCCACCCGGCCCGGAAGAACAATAGGTATCGATTCGGAGGTCTTTTTGTTCGACCTTGATATCGACCTCCTCCGCTTCAGGAATGGCCGCAACGGTGACGGTGGAGGTATGTATTCGGCCGCTGGCCTCGGTTTTGGGGACACGCTGGACACGATGCACGCCGCTTTCATATTGGAGATGGCGGTAGGCGGCCTTTCCGGAAATCGAGAGAATGATCTCCTTTAATCCCCCAATGCCGGTTTCGCTAGAGGTGACGGTTTCGACCTTCCAACCTTTCCGTTCCGCATATTTAGTATACATACGGAGCAGGTCACTCACGAAAAGCGCGGCCTCGTCCCCACCGGTGCCGGCGCGAATCTCCAGAAAAAGATCGCGATTATCGTAGGGGCTTCCGGGATTCAGTAGCACTTTTAGGGCAGTTTCCACGGACGCCCTCTTTTGGTCGAGTGTGATCCATTCCTCATCGGCCATCGCTTTCATGTCTCGGTCGGCTTGATCGTCCTTGCGCAGTTCATCGGCTTCTTCGAGCGCCAGCGTTAAAGATTTGTAACGCATGTAGAGTTCGACCGTCTCTTCATGCTCGGCTCGCTCTTTGGCAATGCGAATTTGCTCATTTGCATTCGACAAGATCGCGGGGTCACTGAGTTGGGCGGTGAGTTCATCGAATTTTTGGACGATTTCTTCCAACTTGTCGACGAAGGACATCGTTTTTTCTGGCACCATTAAGACACCCATGTTTGGAAAAAATTCAGATTAAAAGATCGGAGAAGACTTGGCCGTCTATCTTTTGTCATCTCCGTCCGTTTGAAAAACGCACCGCCTCGTCCTACACCCATTGCTCAAATCAAGCGCTTCGGGCATTATTTCGAGATTGGATCTGATTTGATATAGCGCCCTAAACAAAAAAACCTGCCAACAGGCAGGTTTTAACGCGCGCGGTATGCACTTATTTTTGAACGAAATTCTTGTATTTTTTATTGAACTGTTCGACCCGGCCTTCCGAATCAATGATTTTTTGGGTTCCCGTATAAAAGGGGTGGCAGGCGGAACAAATCTCAAGTCGAATAGAATCGATCGTCGATTTTGTTTTGAGCACCGAACCGCATGCGCAAGTGATTTCGATGTCGTGATACTCTGGATGAATGGCTTGCTTCAAAGCATATCCTCTTTTTATTTTAAGGAGCGAATAATAGACTAAAACTCCCCTGAGTTCAAGTCCTTTATTTGCTCATAGAGTCGAGAAACTCTTTATTCGTTTTGGTGCCCTTGATCTTGTCAATGAGGAATTCCATCGATTCGACAGGGGAGAGGGGGCTTAACACCTTTCGGAGGATCCACATCCGGCCCAAAGTCTCTTTATCGACCAAGAGCTCTTCCTTACGCGTTCCTGAAAGGGAGATATCGATGGAGGGGTAAATGCGCCGGTCGGCCAATTTCCGTTCGAGATGGACTTCCATGTTGCCTGTGCCCTTGAACTCCTCAAAAATCACGTCGTCCATGCGGCTCCCTGTGTCGACAAGGGCCGTGGCGATAATAGTTAAACTTCCGCCATTTTCAATGTTCCGCGCCGATCCGAAAAAGCGTTTGGGACGCTGTAGTGCGTTGGCATCAAGGCCACCCGAAAGAACTTTACCGCTTGAAGGGATGACGGCATTAAAAGCACGTGCCAATCGCGTGACCGAATCCAACAGGATGACCACATCTTTTTTGTGTTCAACCAAACGCTTTGCCTTCTCCAAGACCATTTCGGCCACTTGGACATGGCGCTGAGCAGGTTCGTCAAAGGTGGAGCTAACCACTTCGCCTTTCACTTGGCGCTGCATATCGGTCACCTCTTCGGGCCGTTCATCGATTAAGAGGACGATCAACACCATTTCCGGATGATTTTTCATAATCGCCTTCGCAATGGATTGCAATAAGACGGTTTTACCGGTACGCGGCGAGGCGACAATTAGCCCTCTTTGACCTTTTCCGATGGGTGTGATCAGCTCCATGACCCGTGTGGAATAATCGGACTGGTCATACTCCAGTTTTATTTTTTCCTCTGGATAGAGCGGCGTCAGGTTGTCGAACAAGATTTTGTCGCGCGAGGCCTCCGGGCCTTCGTGGTTGATCTTTTCAACTTTTAAGAGCGCGAAATAGCGTTCCGTTTCCTTTGGCGGACGGATTTGGCCAGAAACGATATCTCCCGTTCGGAGGTTGAATCTTCGGATTTGAGAGGGGGAGATATAGATGTCGTCTGGGCCTGGGAAGTAATTGTAGTCGGGGGATCGGAGGAAGCCGAAACCATCCGGCAAGGTTTCAAGGACACCTTCACCGTAAATTGTGCCATTTTTTTCGGCCTGGGCCTGGAGAATCGCAAAAATCAGCTCCTGCTTTCTGAGATTGCTTGCCCCTTCCACCTTCATCTCTTTTGCCACTTCGAAAAGTTTTGAAATATTCTTTTCTTTTAATTCAGCAAGGTGCATCTTCGTTCCTCCTCCTAACCATCATCTATGCCTTAAATTGAATACTTATTGTCATACGCGAAATATCCTGGGTAATTTTGAACAAAAAAGCGCTTTGCTTATAAGTAAAAATGGCCAATAAAGAACGTGAATAAAGGCCTAAAAGGACCTTTAGGGAACAAACATCGAGTAACGTAATGCTTTGGGAATCACGCCACTTTTTAAGAGCGATGGGTTTTCTTTATGCCTTGTAATTGAATGTTATGAAGTAAGTAATGGGAAAAAACTGAGTGAGGCGCCTCTATGTGTTTGAATTGACCAGGCCAGATGAGAGTGCCGCTGTTCCGGCTTGGAGCGTAAGTTGTATGACATCACTAATGAAGTTAAGAATAATTATATTGGAGCGATATCATATTGTCAAATTGTTTTTAACAATACAATTGCCCTCATCCTGAAAGAAGGGGTTGTTAAACACCGCAAACTTAAAAATGGTTATTTAGACCCTATTGCGATCAAGCCATCGAAGTGCAACAGATCGAAAGAATTTTGAAAACCCAATCCCTTTTTGATATAGTGTCCAGCAATATCAAAGCGTGGAAACCCGTTTCATTTTCGTCAGAAATCACAACTTAGGTCTTTGTTGGATATATGGTTTTTTATTTTTATGAAGAAGCGATGAAAGAAGTCGCGAAGATTTCGGTCGATGGCTTGGTCCCGAACAGTTACCACTTGAGCCATTGGAAGGGGAATCAGACGCCGGAGCCCTTAAAGGCGGATACCTCGACGGAAATCGTGTTCCGGTATGAGGCCCATGCGAACCGCAAGAACTTTTTTCCACAAGTCGGCATCGCGACCAACAACCACTTCGATACGGATGGGCTCTTATCGGTATGGGCCTTACTCAACCCCAAAAAGGCGGAACCCATGGCAGAGCGGATGATCGTTGCCGCGGAAGCTGGCGACTTCTCAACCTTCTCTTCTGAAGAGGGGGTTCAGATTCCACTCCTGATTGATGGCCTTTGTCACTCCGATGATAGCCCTCTGGCTGGGATGATTGCAGCCTATGCTGGCCCCCGAGAAGCGGCTTACTATAAAGGACTGCTTCCGCTTGTCCCCGATCTATTTCGGAAAAAAGATCACTACAAAAAGTATTGGCAAGCCCCCTTTGAACAGATTCTGGCATCGATGGCCTCCTTCGAAAAAGGCGTCATTGGCCTCGAAGAATATGAAGAGGAAGGCCTTTCGGTGGTGATCGACGAAAAAAGCCCGGCCCGCCAGGCGATCGATCACCATTGCCAAGGAGACCTGATTCTGGTGATTGAAGATCGAGAGAAAGCGGAGGGAGGCTTTGCCTATGAGTTGGATTATCGCTACTATGCTTGGGCCGATACAATAACCCGGCCTCCGATTAAAAAAATATCGATGGCTTCCCTTGCGGAAGCACTCAATCGCTTCGAGGGAAGGGCCTCGGGAAAATGGATGTGCGAAGGGTATTCGGGAATGAGCCTGAGTGCGGCCTTGAAATTTACCGATGAACAGGGAAGCCGACAGCTCAGTACGATCCATCCCGATGACCTTATCCGGATGGTACGGGCCCACCTTAAAACGGGCGAGGTTGAAAACGACGAATGAAGGCTGAACGATTGAATTTCAAGCGCATGAAAGACCACTTTCTGGAGATCGTCCAGATCGACAGCCTTTCGATGAAGGAACGGGAAGTCGCGCTCTTTCTGCAAAAAGAGCTGGAAGCCCTAGGCGCGACCGTCGAATTCGACACCGCCGGAGAACAGGTCGGCGGCGAAATTGGTAATCTTATTGCCAGAATCAAGGGAAGCGAAGCCAAACGCCCCCCCCTGCTCTTATCGGCCCACATGGATACCGTGGTTCCGGGCGAGGGCATCCGGCCCATTTGCGAGGGAGACATTATTCGCAGCGATGGTACCACGATTTTGGGAGGAGACGACAAATCCGGCATATCCATAATTATGGAAGTCCTTCGCAGCCTCAAGGAACAGAAGGCCGCACATGGAGACCTGGAAATCGTCTTCACCATCTGCGAAGAATTCGGCCTGGTTGGGGCGAAACACCTCGACATGAGCCAGTTAAACGCGAAGTTCGGCCTGGTCCTTGACTGTGATCACGCCGAGTTTCTCTTTACAAAAGCGCCCGCCTCTGATCGCATGGAATTTACTGTGCATGGCCTCGAAGCGCATGCGGGCGTCTGCCCTGAAGAGGGTATTTCCGCCATTCAAATCGCCGCCGAGGCCATCAGCCGGATGAAGCTGGGACGGATCGACGAGGAAACCACGGCCAACATCGGCATCATCCAAGGCGGTGCGGCAGTGAATATTGTTCCAAAGACGGTTTTTGTCCGAGGAGAATCCCGAAGTCACAATAAAGACAAGCTTGAAACCCAAACCCAACACATGCGGACTTGTTTTCAAGAAGCGGCTCAAAAATATTCAATCGAACTGAAGGGTAAACGGAGAACCGGCCGGATAGAAGAGAAGGTCTGGCGCGATTACAATCTCTTTAATCTGCCGCAAGACTCGCTGATCGTTCAGACGGTGTTAAAAGCGGCGCAGACCTGTGGCTACCAGGTGCAGACCAATGCGACCGGAGGCGGATGCGATGCCAATATTTTAAACGAAAAAGGGATCACCGTGCCCAATCTTGGGACCGGCATGCATCAAATTCATACCGTCAACGAATGGCTGAATTTTAAGGAAATGTCCCAAAGCGCGGAGGTTGTCCACGAAGTGGTAAAACAATTCGGATTGTAGCGTGTAAACAAGCAGCTTGGGATCTAGCCTGTGACGCACCTTTTACAAAAGGCCAAGCCTCGCTGTCTATAACCATTAAGGAGAAACAATGCTATTCCAAACCATGAGCCAACTGGGCGATACGATAAAAGGAATCATAGAAATCTCGAATGGCACGGTGAAAATCGTGAACCCGGATCGGGTGCGAGGCCCGCTGATCGACCGCTTGGTTTGGACCGCCGTTTTCCACGACAAGGATGAAATGCGCGGAACGGCGCGGTGGATCATTAAAATGTCGGCACCGCATCTCGGCATTCATCTTAATTCAATTCAATCGCTCTACGAGGCGAAAGGGCGAAAAGAATTCGATGCCTTTACCGTGCCCGCCATTAATGTTCGTGGGATGGCCTACGATACCGCCCGCGCCATCTTTCGAGTCGCCAATCGAAACCAGGCCGGGGCCTTTATTCTCGAAATTGCCAAGTCCGAGATGGGCTATACGAATCAATCACCCTCAGAATATGCCGCCGTAATGACCGCTGCGGCCATTCAAGAGGGTTTTCAAGGTCCGC
This sequence comes from Nitrospirota bacterium, assembly GCA_029261155.1. GTDB lineage: Bacteria > Nitrospirota > Nitrospiria > SBBL01 > JAADHI01 > JAJDBU01. The sequence continues at coordinate 76,966 of JAJDBW010000033.1, forward strand.
TTTTTATCCAAGGAGACCACATCCAGCTCAACGCGAAAAAATACGTGTCGAATCCGAAAATAGAAGTGGAGGGCATCCGGGAACTCATTAAAGAGGCCATCACCGCCGGGTTTTATAATATCGACATCGATTCCTCCACACTGGTTGATCTAGACCGGCCGAATGTCATCGAACAACAGCGGGACAACTTCGAGGTCGCGGCAGATCTCACAGCTTATATCCGCTCACTGGAACCGGCGGGAATAACCATTTCTGTGGGGGGAGAAATTGGGGAAGTCGGCGGCAAAAATTCAACGGTGGAAGAGTTTAAAGTTTTTATCGATCAATATAATACGAGCCTAAAACAAAAAGGGGACACACTGAAAGGGATCAGTAAGATCTCGGTCCAAACGGGAACCAGCCATGGCGGTGTGCCCCTACCAGACGGCACGGTGGCGGAGGTCAAGCTCGATTTCGATGTACTCAAAGACATTTCCAAGGTGGCGCAAGAGCGTTATGGCCTCTCAGGCGCCGTACAACATGGCGCATCGACGCTCCCCGCAGAAGTCTTCGATCGCTTCCCTCAGACGGGAACGGCTGAAGTCCATCTCGCCACCGAGTTTCAAAATATGATCTACAATCGGCTTCCCGGAAAAATAAAAGAAGACATCTATGCCTACATCCGCGAGACTTTCAAAGACGAGATGAAGGCGGACCAAACCGACGAACAATTCATCTACAAAACCCGGAAAAAGGCGCTCGGCCCCTTCAAACGCCTGCTCTGGGAGTTGCCCGATGAAGAAAGACAAAAGATTGGTACTGCACTTGAAGAAAAATTTGATTATCTTTTTAAAAAACTGAATGTGGTTCAAACCCGTGAGATCGTTAAAAAATCCGTAAAAGCGGTTCAACTTTCCTTCGCACTAAAAGACGACATCGCTGCGGCCGAATCCGAATCGCGGCAAGCCCTCCATCCCAAGGCCGGTGCCGATGACAATCCTCTGGCGGACTAAAACGTCTTAAACTGATCGAGAACATCAGGCCAGCGAATGCGCCACTTCAACAATTGAAGAATTTGAATGTTGCCGCCGTAGCATTTCATCGTGCTTTTTGAGGAAAGACTGAGCCCTAATTTTCTTGATTTTTCTGAGCAATCTTGATTTTAAATAGATGATGAAGTATACTTTTTGGAGATAGCCACATTGTAAGATCGTACGAGGGTTGAGCGAAATTAAGCGACCCAAATCAATGTAAAATACAACCACGAATTGGTAGGGGATAGAAATGGAAAAAGTCTCTCCGATTAAGGTAGGTGAACGGATTCGAGCGGTTAGAGGCAAGCAGACACAAACGGAATTTGCCAACGTGCTCGGCGTAAAAAAACAAAATTACATTAGTCGGTATGAACGCGGACGCATTCCATCACCGGAACTCCTGGTCCGCATCGCAGATATTGGCCGGGTAACCACAGACTGGCTACTCACCGGCAAAAAAGGCGGCGCGCGCGGTTCGGCCCTCACGCAACAAAACCGAAGCACAAAAACCACCAAGCAAAGTAAAAAGAAAAAAACGCAATCGAGGAAGTAAGGCTTACGTCAGTGATTCAGGAAACCGCTTTTATTTGGATGGATGGAAAACTTGTTGCCTGGAAGGATGCCACCGTCCATGTCCTAACCCATTCCCTCCATTATGGCCTCGGGGTTTTCGAAGGCATCCGTTGCTACAAAGGATCCTCCGGTACCGCCGTCTTTCGGCTGGATGAACACACGGATCGCCTCTTCAGGTCCGCCAAAGCCGTTCAATTGCCCGTCCCCTTTTCGTTCAAAGAAGTAAAGGAAGCCATCCTTGAAACGGTACGCGCCAACGCGCTCGAAGAAGGGTATATTCGACCGCTGGTCTTTATCGGATATGGCGAAATGGGGCTCTACATCAAAGAACCAAATATACAGCTGTCCATCGCCGTGTGGCCCTGGGGGACGTATCTGGGTGAAGAAGGCATTAAACGCGGCATTCGCGTCTCGGTCTCCTCTTTTGCGCGCCATCACGTCAATACCTGCTTGACCCGTGCAAAGGTCTCTGGCTACTACGTCAACTCTCAACTCGCAAAGAGGGAGGCAAAAGATGCGGGCTTTGACGAGGCGGTTTTATTAGATACGGACGGTTTCGTCACAGAAGGTCCGGGTGAAAATATTTTCATTGTGAGGAAGGGTGTTCTAAAAACCACGCCGATGAGCTCGTCAATTCTTGAAGGGATTACACGAGATACCCTGCTTCAATTGGCACGGGAACAAAACATCGAAACAGTCGAGGAACGCTTTACGCGGGACGACCTCTATCTTGCGGATGAAGCCTTCTTTACCGGAACCGCGGCAGAGGTGACGCCAATTCGCGAAGTAGACGGTCGACAAATCGGGGAAGGAAAACCAGGTCCCATTACCCAGCAACTTCAAAAGTCATTTTTCGATATCGTTAGAGGAAAAGAAGACGCCCATCGAGACTGGCTCACCTTTATCTAGTACAAGGTTCATCCTAGGTCGGAATGACCCAAAACCTACCGCTCTCCTCTCTCTTTTATCAAAACCCGTGTACTTAAGAACCCAATCTGCACAAAGTAACAATCCCCCCGTAACTTTCCCAAGGGTCGACTCGCACAATATAAGCCATAAGGTAATTTTGGCCTAAGATTTTGCTAATACTCTCTCGGATAGGGCCTGCTGCCCTGGTCGAGCCGTCGTTCAAACTGGCCTTGCATCCAACGCTTAAAGCCATTTCGGCTTGCGGGCACGAGAAGGGCAAAACCGAAAAAATCCGTAATGAGTCCCGGTGTCATCAGGACAACGCCCGCAATTAAAATCAGGACGCCACTGAGCATATCATCTGTCGGGACTCTGCCCACCTGCATTTCTCTCGCAATTTTCTGCCAAACGAAAAAACCTTGAAGCCTTGCCAAGGAAGCACCCAATATCCCTGTTCCCACTTGGATGAAGATCGTCGGCCAAAAACCGATCGCACTCCCCAACTTGATGAGCAGGGAGATCTCAATAAGCGGAATGGCAATAAATAGAAACAGTAGCTTTCCAAACATAGACGACACCGCCCTCCTTGCGGCAACCGCTCTCATTTTCAACCTTAGACTTTGAGTCTAAAGCCTTCGCGCGATACAAAGCAAGCCTTTACAAGGCCCTCCAGCGGATAATTGGGAATTCATTAAGCGGACGGACGGCTTCATCGTGTTTCTCTTGATAAACATCGGTTTTGGGCCTTGGACAACTCATCTTCATCATTCGATCTCAGCAGATGCTTAAAACCCTCTGGATGGGTGAAATAAGTAGGCCGGATGTCTTGACAGTTTTCAAAGCGCTATGCTAGTTTCATCAGCTTAACACGGCTTAAACAAAAATCCCTTTATAGACAAGATGAGGAGAACATTATTGTGAAGAAATACCTACTGGCACCGGGACCCACTCAGGTTTCACCGGAGGTTTTACTTGCCATGGCCCAACCCCTGCTCCATCACCGCGCCCCTGAGTTTGTGGAGGTTTTAAAGCGGGTCAAAGAAGATCTGAAGTGGTTGTTTCAAACCCAGAATGATGTCCTGATTATCGCTTCGACAGGAACAGGTGGCATGGAAGGTGCGGTTTCCAACTTTTTGTCTCCCGGTGACAAGGCGCTGTTCGTCAACGGTGGAAAATTTGGAGAGCGCTGGGGGAAAATATGCAAAAATTACGGGGTACTAACGGAGGAGATCAAGGTCGAATGGGGCTATGTCGTCAAACCGGAAGACGTCGCCCAAGCGCTTAAAAAAGATCCCTCCATAAAAGCGGTCTTTACCCAAGCTTCCGAGACCTCGACCGGCGTCGCCCACCCCATTCGTGAAGTCACTGAAGTTGTTCGAGGCTACGATGACTGCCTGATGATCGTCGATGCCATTTCTGCCTTGGGCGTTTTTGAGGTCAATACTGACGCCTGGGGGCTAGATGTTGTGGTCAGCGGCGCGCAAAAGGCCCTTGCCCTCCCCCCCGGCTTGGCCTTCGTTTCCGTCTCCGAAAAAGGCTGGCGTCAGGCCGAGAAGGCCAAAAGTGCAAAGTTTTATTTCGATTTTAAAAAAGAACGCGAAGCCCTGGCGAAAAACCAGACGGCCTATACGTCAGCGGTTTCTCTCATTGTTGGTCTTGAGCAATCTTTGAAAATGATGAAGGAAGAAGGGCTCGAAAATATATTTGCACGCCGGAGCCGGATGGCGACTGCCCTTCGTGAGGCGATGGCCGGGATTGGCTTGGCCTCTTTTCCGAAAGAATCACCCAGCGTCTCCGTTACCGCGATTTCAGCTCCGGATGGCTACGACGGCCAGGAAATTTACAAAAACCTGCGCCTAAAATACGGGATTACCGCCGCCGGCGGCCAAGACCACCTCAAAGGCAAGGTCTTTCGAATTTCAAACATGGGTGACCTGGACACCTTCGACACCATTATCGCGGTTGCCGCCATTGAAATGGTCCTCAAAGGCATGGGCCATCCCCTAAAATTGGGGACTGGGGTCGGCATCGCACAGGAAATCTTATTGGCAAAATAGCACAATCCCTCTAAACCACTGCCTTTATTTTTCGAGTGGAGCCGGTTTGCCTTCTGAGTGCGGCTGAAAAGACAAGGGGTACGAGGGTTAATACTGATAATGTGGGAGGTTTTATGCGTGTTTTAGTGAGCGATTCTCTTTCTGAACGGGGAATTGAAATTTTAAAGAAGGCCGGACTCAAGGTCGATATAAAGACCGGCCTTTCCCCTGATGAATTAATCCAGACCATCCCCGACTACGATGGATTAGTTATCCGCAGCGGAACAAAGGTGACCCGTGACGTTGTGGCCGCCGCAAAAAATTTAAAAGTAATCGGCCGCGCCGGATCGGGCCTGGATAATGTCGATATCGACGCCGCAACCAAACGCGGTATCGTCGTCATGAATACGCCCGGCGGGAACACCGTTACAACGGCGGAACACAGCTTCGCCCTCATGGTCTCCATGGCAAGAAAAATCCCCCAAGCCTGCGCCTCGACCAAGGCGGGAAAATGGGAAAAGAAAAAGTTCATGGGGATCGAGCTCTTTAACAAGACCCTAGGAATTATCGGCGTGGGTCAAATTGGGAGCCATGTGGCCAAGTTGGCCCAGGGGATGATGATGAATGTCATTGCCTACGACGCCTACCTTTCACCCGAAAACGCAGAGAAAATGGGGATCGAACCGGTCGATCTCGATACCCTCTTCGCACGCGCAGATATCATTACCCTGCACACGCCTTTAACGGAAGAGACACGGCACCTGATTGACGCGGCAGCCCTCAAAAAAATGAAACAGGGGGTGCAGATCATTAACTGTGCGCGAGGGGGCATTATCAATGAAGACGACCTCTTCCAAGCCCTCCAATCCGGAAAAGTGGGCGCGGCGGCAATGGATGTCTTCGAAAAAGAGCCCGTAGACCCAGCGCACCCCCTCCTGACCTTGGAAAACTTTATCTGTACACCCCATCTTGGTGCGGCAACGAAAGAGGCGCAAGAAAACGTCGCACTGGCAATTGCGGAACAACTCGTCGATTTCTTGCTTCACGACGTCGTTCGCTTCGCGGCCAATCTCCCCTCAGTTACTCCGGATCTCTTGCCTAAATTACAGCCTTATATCGAGCTGGCCGAAAAAGTCGGGTCCTTCATTGGACAAACGGGAGAAAGTGGCGTTGAAGAAGTCACCATCACCTATTCCGGCGGCGCGGCGGATATTGAATCGGCACCCATTCTCATTGCCGCGTTGAAAGGTCTATTGAGCCCCATCCTGGAAGAGCCGGTCAATGCCGTAAACGCGCGCGGGATTGCGAAAGAACGCGGCATTGTCATTAAGGAACAAAAGCGATCTGATTCCGGAAATTTTTCAAGCTTGCTTTCCATTAGTGTCAAGGCGGGGGATAAAAAGCGGAGCGTCACGGGGGCGATCTTTAATAAAACGGAGCCTCGAATTGTTGAAATCGACGGCATGTCGCTTGAGGTCATCCCCTATGGCAACATGCTCTACTTTTTCAATGAAGACCAGCCCGGCGTCATCGGCAGTCTCGGCCAGCTATTGGCGAAAAACAAGATCAACATATCAAGAATGCAGCTCGGTAGGGAAAAAGCAGGGGGGAAAGCCATCTCGGTGGTCGGGGTCGACTCGGTGTTGCCACAAAAATTACTAAACGAAATCAAAACGCTCCCGCACATCCTTGCCGTCAAACAGATTAAAATGTGAGAATCCTGAGCCTTACGCTCAAAACAGCCGCGCCTCCACAAAGGCGCAATCTTCAGATAAGAAAGAAATTAGCGAAGTTCTGCCCTCCGGCGCGAGCCGAGAATACGCCATTGGGGATTGCTGAAGCGCGCCAATCAAAGGCAGGCATCTTACATTATTCAGTAACAGATTAACGTTTTCAAACCGGTCAACCGGCCTCAAACCGTGATATTCTCGCCATGACATTCTCGAAAAAAACCAAAACCATGATCCCCAAAGGGGTCGCGACCCTACTACGCGAAGGCACCTTTCAACGGCGCGAGATTGAAAAGGAGATTTTATCCACCTTTAACTCCTGGGGCTACCAGGAAGTGACCCCGCCTCTCTTCGAATATCTCGACATCTTCTCCCTCGGCGTTGAAGAAGAAGCCCTCGACAGCGCCTACAAATTCGTCGACCGTGCAACAGGACGCATCATGGTCTTGCGGCCCGATGTCACCCCACAGATCGCCCGGATCGCCGCGACCTTACTCAGTGACCAAGCCCGACCGCTGCGATTGTGTTATTCCGCAAATGTTTTCCGGCACGAAGCGGAAAATGCCGGACGCGAACGCGAACTGCTCCAAATCGGCGGAGAACTCATCGGCCCCTCGGATGCGGAGGCTGATGCCGAGATGATCGTCTTGACCATCGAGATCTTGCGGCGAATTGGCTTAAAATCTTTTCGTATCACCCTCGGGCAAATGGAATTCACACGAGGCATCTTGAGTCCGTTCAATACCTCACCAGCTTTTTTTAAAGAAATACGCCACCATGTCGCAAAGAAAGAGGCCTCGGCTTTAGAAAAATGCCTAAAACGCGAGGCCGTGGATGCAAAGACGCGCAAACAGGTTTTGTCCCTTTTAGACCTGCTTGGCGGAGAAGCGGTTTTTCGGCGCGCAGAAGGCTTGAGCGAAAATCCGGCTTGCCAGGCCGGGCTTCAGCGCCTGAAGGACGTCTATGCCATTTTAAAAACCTACGGCTATCAGGATGATCTTCTTATCGATCTGGGCGAAGTACGGGGTTTCGATTATTACACCGGAACGATTTTTGAGATTTTTGCCGAGGGCTTCGGTTCGGAATTGGGGGGCGGCGGACGCTACGATCGCCTCCTGAAAAAATTTGGCAAGCCCGCCCCTTCCACCGGTTTTGCCTTATATATCGACCGGATTCAATCCGCTTTGGACAAAGTCTCCCCTAACAAAAACGCACACACCTGGGTTGATTTTTTCGTGCTCCATCAATCTGATACCATTCAAACCGCCGTGACCTTAAGCGCCGAATTACGCTCAGCCGGGTTTCGCGTCATTCGAAAAAACGGATTCAAAAATGATAAGATCGCAATGTATCGCGAAGAGGCCCGAAGCCAAAAAATAAAACACATTATTTTATTCGTCGAGGGCGACCCCAAAAACCGACTTGCCCTAATCGACCCAGTGACCGGGAACAAACAAATTCAAAATATGGAGAACACCCTGGAATGGCTTCGCTTAAACACAGTCAGCTAAGGCCCACGGCCGATCTGTCCATCCAGAAACTCCCGCCACAAAACCTTGAGGCCGAGCAAGCCGTTTTGGCAGCCATTCTGCTCGATAATCAGGCGATGAACCGCGTATTGGAAATCCTCCATCTTGAAGATTTTTACAAACTCATACACCGGAAAATATATTCGGCCATGCTGGATCTTAATGAAGTGGGCGAAGCCATCGACCTGATCACCTTGTCGGACCGGCTTCGCGCGCAAGATCAACTTGAAGCGGTGGGGGGATCGCTTTATCTCAGCGAGCTCCTCAACAGCGTGGCCACCGCCGCAAATATTGCGCAGCACGCCAAGATCGTTCATGAAAAGGCCTTGTCGAGAGACCTCATTAGTATCGCCACGGACATCGTCACCCGCGGCTATGAAGATGATGGAAAAGTCGCCGACCTCCTGGACCAAGCCGAGCGAAATATTTTCGCCATTTCAGACAAAACGATGCGCAGCGGATTTGTCCCAATGAAGCAGCTGGTGAAACAAGGTTTTGAGATCATCGAGAAACTGGCCGACCAAAAACTCACGGGCTTACCGACTTATTTTAAAGAACTAGATAAACTCACCTCGGGTCTTCAACCCTCCGATTTGGTCATTGTCGCCGGTCGGCCGTCGATGGGCAAGACGGCCTTCGCCTTGGGTATTGCACAAAACATCGCCATCAAAAATGGGGGGACAGTCGGGATATTTAGCTTGGAGATGTCGAAAGAACAGCTGGTGCTGCGAATGCTCTGTGCCGAGGCCCGCGTCGATGCCCACAAGCTTCGGTCCGGATTTTTGGGGCGGCCGGGAAACGACAATTGGCAGCAACTGATTCATGCCGCAGGAAAATTAAACGAGGCCCCGATCTTTATCGACGATACGCCTGGGATGTCGGTTTTGGAAATGCGCGCCAAAGCCCGGCGCTTAAAGGCCGAGCATAATTTGGGCTTAATCATCGTGGACTATCTCCAGTTGATGCGGGGCCGAAGCGATGCCAACAGCCGCGAGCAGGAGATTTCGGATATTTCCCGGTCCTTAAAAGGACTGGCGAAGGAGCTCCAGATCCCGGTTGTGGCGCTTTCCCAGTTGAGCCGTGCGGTTGAATCTCGCCCAGAAAAGAAAAAAAGACCGATTTTGGCCGACCTTCGAGAATCGGGTGCGATCGAACAAGATGCCGATGTGGTCCTCTTTATTTATCGTGAAGAAGTTTACGATCCTTGCAAATGTGCCCGCGAGGGAGAATGTATCTGTGGCAGAAGAGGGGTCGCCGAAATTATCATCGGAAAACAACGAAATGGACCGATTGGAGACGTCCCCATGGCCTTCGTTTCGAAATACACGCGCTTTGAGGATCTTGCTCAAGACCATCCAAGGCGATTTCGGCAAGAATAATCCCCGAGCCCAAGGGCTGGGACACCAATCGGCAAACCCATTCACCCTTCTTAAATATAGAGCACTTTAGTCACCTAGACACGATAAAAGACATGTAAAAATAGGCCCTTGGCTACAAAGGGTGTGAAAGAAACAGAGTCGCGTATCTCATGGACTTATTTGACAATATTCGGGGTTCCACCTATAATTTCTCTAAATTAAAGGGATGGGATCCTCATTGCCTTTTATTCCAATACGGACTTTTTTTAACGTAGGAGATTAAATTATGTTCGGAATTGGAATGCCAGAGCTTCTCATCTTGCTCGTGATCATTCTCGTGATCTTCGGTGCCGGAAGACTTCCCGAAATTGGGGCCGGACTGGGGAAAGCGATTAAGGGATTTAAAAAAGGGGTTTCTGAACCGGACGAAATCGATATTACGCCACAAGATCAGAAAGACAAAAAGGACGACTCCAGCAAAGAATAAGAAGCCTGCAGCTTCATCCAGACGAAGCAACCCTAGACGGCAATGCCATGAAGGCACAGCGTATGCTTTTCGATAATCTTGGAAATCGAGACGGATTTATTAAAATAAAAGCACTGCCACCCATAGTCGATAGTTTCCCCAAACGACTTCTTCGGCAATGCCTCGTTTTCACACTCCTCAGCTTCCTTGTCTCGTGTACAAGCATGCAAAAGGGAAAAACCTCCACGCCATTTTCGACTGGAGATGAGGATCGTCCCGGAATCGCCCTCGTCGAAAAGAGGACGAATTCAGTCTCGACCAGCACGCCCAACAGCGCTTCTTTTTATCATGCCATCCTCGGCCTCCAATATGAAGAAGATCGAGAATTTGAGCCCACAGCAGAAAATGATCAACGCGCTCTGGATGAATATCTCGCCGCGTTGGAACACGACCCAAACGCTCTCTTCCTCTTAAAAAAAGTGGCAATTTTGCATAATCGATTGGGGAACCAAACCAATGCGCTCTTTTATGCCGAAAAAGCTCGTGACCTCTACCCCGAAAATGGCGACGCCCTCATTCTCTTGGGTGATCTCTACCTCGCATCGGGAGAGACCGACAAAGGACTCCAGATTTACCAACACACCTTAGAAATCGATCCTGCTAAGCGCGAGACCTATTTTAAAATGGCCGGTATCTACGCGGATCGAAAAGACCTTGATTCGGCGGAAGCGATGATACAGAAAGGCATCAAAACCGGGCCGCCTTCTGCGCTTGCCTTTTTCTATCTGGGACGCCTGCGATTGGAAAAGGGAGATGTATCGGAAGGTTTAAGCTATTTCGAAAAGGCACTCGCGCTCGATCCTTATTTCGAAGCCGCCCATCTCGCAATCGCCACAGTTTTCGAACGACAAAAAAAGCCCCAAGCGGCGATCGATGTCTACCGGCATGTCATCCATCGTATTAATCCGAGAAACCATCAGGCCATCACACGATTGGTTCAATTACTGGTTCGAAAAAAGTCCTTTGATGAAGCCTTAGATCTCTTAGAGCGCCTAAAAGAAAACGACCCTTCCAATCTTGATATTGCGCTTCAAACGACGCTTGTGCATGTTGAACAAAAAAACTATGCAGAAGCGATCCAGAGCTTGATGCCCGTTGTTGAAGCTAAAAATGATGATGTCAGACTCCACATTTATCTCGCGACACTTTACGAAGAAAACAGCGAATTCGAGCGCGCAATTGAAACCTATCACCGCGTTTTGAGTCGGCATCCGGAGGAATACGATGCCCATATCCGCTTAGGCTATCTCTATTTTTATCGCTTAAAAAATATTGACGATGCCTTAATTCAAGGGAATTACGCCAAACGAATCGATCCACAGAGGGTTGAAGCCTATCTTTTCACGGGCCTTGTTCTACATGATGCAAAGCGTTATGACGATGCGGTCGCCGTATTCACGGAAGCCATCGAAAAAAAACCCCTATTGCCCGACTTGCATTTTCACCTGGGAGCCACCTTCGATAAATTAAATCGTTTTGATGAAATGGTTCGGCACATGAAGAAAACAATCGATTTAGATGCGAGCCATGCGAACGCGCTAAATTATCTCGGCTATACGTATGCGGACAAAGGCATCGAGTTGGACCAAGCCATTACGCTCATTAACCGAGCACTCGCGGTCCGGCCCAACGACGGCTATTTCATCGACAGCTTAGCATGGGCCTATTACAAACAAGGCCGATTGAAAGATGCGATAGAATTACTAGAAAAAGCGGCTTCAGCAATCCCGGATGATCCTATCATCCATGAGCATCTCGGCGAAGTTTATCTTAAGGATAATCATACCGAGCTCGCGAAAAAAGCATGGGAGCGTTCACTGGAACTAAACCCAGAAAACGATCCACTGATCTCTCGTTATAAGGGAGCTGGTTTTGGGACTCCGCTCCTCAAAAAATCCATTCAAAAGATTAAAACCATCCCATCAAAAATATCACAAGAAGGCCTATAATAATAACTTATCCAAATTAATATCAACAAGGTGCGCACTAATGAAAAATAAAAAAGGCTTTACATTAATAGAACTCATGATCGTCGTCGCGATCGTTGGAATTTTGGCAGCCATCGCAATTCCGAACTATTTTAATTATGTCGCTAAATCACAGCAGGCTGAAGCAAAAACAAACTTAGGGGCGATATATGTTGGGATGTTGGCCTATACTGCCCCTCAAGGTAATGACGGCTTTTCAGGTGCCAATATGACTAATATTGGATTCACAACCGATGGAACCTTACGTTATAATTATAGCCTCGTGAATGTGACGACACTTACTTTTACTGCACAGGCAAAAGGAATCTCAGATCGGGTAAATGGGGATACTTGGGAAATTAATGAAGAAAAAGAACTAAATGATCTGGTTAAGGATCAATTTACTCAGTAATTATTAATGCATTGCGTTTGACAAAAAATGTCATCCAACCGCATCAAAAGTTGTTATTATATGTATAATATCAGTCACTGTATAGCCCCATATATTATTAACCAAATGAAATATAACGGTTTTCCCTAAGCAGTAAATATGGCACCTATTCTGCATAATACTGGGCACGAGCGAACTATATTAAATAGAAAATTTCATATGGAGGAATATCATGTTTAAAAAAATGCATAACAACAAAGGTTTTACGCTCATTGAGTTGATGATTGTGGTTGCGATTGTCGGAATATTGGCAGCCATCGCGATCCCTAACTTTCTGAACTACCAAGCCAAGTCTCAACAAGCGGAAGCAAAAGCCAATTTAGGGGCCATATTTACCAACATGGTTGCTTATTCTGCTGAGGGCACAAATGGGTTTACCGGTGCAAATAAGGCGAATATCGGATTTGCAACATCTGGTACTGTGAGATATGGCTATACAATCCTCGCAGCAAGTATTACTGCAACTCAATTTCAAGCTCGAGCGACAGGAATATCAGGAAGAGTCATTGGCGACACTTGGACCATTAACCATCTGAAGAATTTAAGAGACGTGGTTAATACTAGCTTTACTTCATAAATATCCTTCTGATGGGTAGGCGGCTGTGCTCCGCCTACCCATCACTATATTCGACGAAGCAAAGGAGATGACCTTCAAAAAAACTATTTTTTTTCCGTACGTCATCTTTTTTCTTACCTTTATTACTTACCTCTTCACAACTATTCCAAATATTTATTGGCGCGATGCCTCGGAATTCCAGGCGATTGGGTTTTTGCTGGATATTGCCCATCCATCAGGATCTCCACTTTATGCGATGACCGCAAAGCTCTTTACCTTCATTCCTCTTGGGAGCATTGGCTTTAAAGTAACTCTGCTCTCTGCTTTTTTTGGGGCAAGCATCTCGGTCATTTTATATCTAATTTTACAAACCATACTAACTGCCTTGGCAAAAGACAAGGATTCTATACTGCGATCATCACAAACCCTCATTGCTTGGATTAGCTTAACAACTGCGCTTCTTTTTTCATTTTCGAATGCACTTTGGGAGAACTCGAACGTTTCTGAAGTTTATACATTTCAAAATTTCTTTACGGGGCTCTTTATATTCATTTTTATAAGATTTTCTCATAATATATTTGCTTCTAAATCCAAGACTAATCAGTTCAAGACATTTTGCACCCTATCGCTTCTTTATGGATTAAGCCTTGGATCACATTCGATTCTCATTCTATATCTCCCTTTCTTATTGATCCTGGTTTATTATATTTGGGTTAAAGTCGAATCATTGCCTATGAGGAAGACATATGCCTTCCTTTCATTTTTTTTCCTGATCGGGTTTTCACATTATCTCTATCTACCCATCCGATCAACCCAAAATCCCTTCTACGATTGGGGTGATCCTGAGACCTTCTATCGCCTCATGGCTCATGTTAGTGACCGTAAAGATGCCTCTTATCATTTTAGCTTTCCCGTAGATGCTATACCCGCTCAGTTAAAACTCTATTCTAGTTTTTTTATTGATAATTTCTCGATATTAGGCGTTATATTAGGAAGCATAGGATTTTTTTATCTACTCAGGAATAAAGAAATAAAGATGCTTACGGTTTTAGCCCTTTTTTTTATTCCTCCATTTTTGTTTTTTATCCGATGGTGGGGAGATGACGCCGCATATCTCCCCAACTTTTTTATATTTGCAATCTTAATTGGCATTGGCATTTGGTCCCTTCAAGAAATCATAAAAGTTGGATTTGCCGTACCTTCGAAAAGAAAAGGATACCTTACACTATTTTGGGGACTTCTAGGAGTTCAGTTCTTGTTTCTTATATTCGATCATGCTACTGAGAACAATAAGGCAAGGTATTGGTCACCGAGAGAGATCTTTAAAAGCGTCTTATCCAACCTTCCGCCTAACTCGGTCGTGTTTAGCAGCTTTACCACCTTTCCTTCTATTTATTTTCAGCAAGTAGAAGGATACCGACCTGATATTTCTATTTTTAGCGTTTCAAGCTTCAAAGTTCCGGATTTATTTTTAAAAATAGATGAATCAAAATACATTAATATAGACATTCCCGTAGTACCTGCAAATCAACTAGGCTCGGAATTTTTGACGCGAAATATCGAGAAACATCCGATTTATTGGGAGCCAAATTTAATAGACAACAGTCTTGTTGAAAAGTATCTCTCCCCGGAATCCTTCTTATTTAGGGTTAATCGCGATCCGATAGAACTCGATAATGAAGCGATCAATTCGTATCTCACTGCATTATCGAAACAGGTCCATTTTAAAAATGACGTTGTTGACCAAGAAGAGAGGAAATTTTACGCTCTCATTATGGGAGGACAAGGTGCCTTCTTTTTTCAAAGGGGTGCTTATGAAATCGCCCGCAGACATTTTGAGTTGGCCGTCGGCCTTCGCCCCCTTAATACTATGTTTCTAAATTTTCTAGGAATATCTCATGCTATCCTTGAGGAAAACCAACAAGCGGAGGCAGCTTTTTTGAGAGCAATTTCTGCGAACAGTGATCTTCTAGACCCCTACTTAAACCTAGGGAAGTTATACGCCCTAAATGAAAAGTACGAAGACGCCGAACCCTATCTTAAACATGTTCTTGAAGTTAACCCTGAACACCTGGAGGCACTTGTTTTACTGGGATCGATTAACGCCGACATGGGAAATGTACAGGTTGCAAAGGATTATTACGAAAAAGCTTTAACTATTTCCCCTGACGATGAAGAGATTAAAATACCCTGGAAGATCTTACAGGGCAATATACCGGTGGTTAAAAATGATTAAAAGAAAACGAATAGGTGTCGTAGTCCCAGCCCACAATGAAGAAGTGTTAATCACTCGGGTTCTCGATACATTACCACCATTTGTAGATCGTGTAATTGTCGTCGATGATCAAAGTGTCGATAAAACAAAGGACATTGTTCGGTCTTACGAACAATGTCGCCCAGAGAAGTATCGCCTTATCTGCCACACAAAGAATAAAGGCGTGGGTGGAGCAATTGTTACCGGCTATAAACAAGCTGTGGATGAGAAGATTGATGTTGTTGTCGTTATGGCCGGAGATGCCCAAATGGACCCGGCCGATTTAGAAAGAATTGTGATGCCTGTTGTTCTAGGCGAAACACATTATGTAAAAGGAAATCGGCTATTTCGCGGTGAATCTTGGCAGATGATTCCGCATTATCGTTACCTTGGAAATTCAGTCCTATCTCTTTTAACAAAAATAGCCTCCGGCTATTGGCATATTGCAGATTCTCAATCGGGTTACACTGCGATATCCTTGAAAGCACTTCAAAGCTTAAATCTTGATTCTATTTATGAACGATACGGCATGCCAAACGATCTTTTAATTAAATTAAATATCTGCAACTTTCGCGTTAAAGACGTTTCAATTCGTCCCATATACAATGTCGGGGAGAAATCTGGAATACGGCTTCTGAACGTCATCCCTAAAATCAGCTGGCTGTTATTAAAAGGATTTATAAGAAGAATGGTAGAAAAATACATCATAAGAGACTTTCATCCCCTAGTATTTTTCTATTTTCTTGGAATTGCTCTCACTCCTTCAGGATTAATATTCGGCTCTTATCTTTTGGCCATACGAATCTTGGGCCATGGGGTAACATCAACCAGTGCTCTCTTTGCAGCTTTTTTGGTGATATCCGGGCTTCAGTCACTCTTTTTTGCGATGTGGTTTGATATGGAATATAACAAACATCTGAAGTAATATATTATGCATGTTTGTATACTCACAACATCTTTTCCGAGATTTAAAGATGATTATGCGGGAGTATTCATCTTTCGCTTCTGCCAAGCCTTGTCTGCCTCTGGTGTAAGGGTTTCCGTCGTCTCTCCTGCTGACAAAAGTGCTTCCTTATCCGAAAAAATGGCAGGCTGTGATGTTTATCGGTTTTCATATTTTATTCCAAAAAACTGGCAAGGCCTTGCCTACGGAGCTGGTGGTATTCCGTCTAATTTAAAAAGAAATCCTTGGCTTCTATTTCAGATTCCTTTTTTTATGCTTGCCTTCTTATTCAAGGGGTACCATATTATCAAAAAAGCAGATATTATCCACGCTCACTGGATATATTCTGGCTTGATCGCCTTGGTTTTAAATAAAATTCATGGAACGCCATTTATCGTAAGCTTGCTTGGAAGCGACGTCCGGTTTGCAAAAAATAGAATGTTGACCCGTATGTTTGCACGCATGATATTAAAGCAGGCGACTTTGGTTACTACAGTAAGTCAGGAATTTAGAAATTGGGTCATTGACCAGGGCATTCAAGAAGACCGTGTCCTTAAAGTATTGAATGGCGTTGATCTGACTATTCAGAAAAAAAAGAACAATATCTCTCAAAAATGCAAGTTGTTATTTGTAGGCAACCTAGTGCCTGAAAAGGGCGTGCGGTATCTCATCGAGGCAATGGTTCAAATCTCCAATTCCGAAAATGAAGTTCACCTTACATTTGTGGGAGATGGAAGCGATCGAAAAACTTTACAAACACTTGTCCACTTACATGGATTGGATGATGCTGTCGATTTTGTAGGGGCACAAGCTCCTGATCAAGTTCCAATTTGGATGAGCCATTCTGACTGTTTAGTCCTCCCTAGTCTGTCTGAAGGTATGCCTAACGTCGTTTTAGAAGCAATGGCATGTGGCCTACCGGTAGTGGCTTCAGATCTTCCCGGTATTCGTGAAGTGGTTAGAGAGGGAGAAACCGGTTTCTTGTTACCGACTCAAGACAGCAAGCACCTGGCCGAAAAACTCCTAGAAATTGTTCGTAACAAACCACTTCGCTTGAGAATGGGAACAAAGGGTCGGTCGCTGATAAAGGAAATGGAGCTCGGATGGGATCAAATGGCAACTCGATACCAAAAGATATATGCCGAATCAGTTTCAACGGGAAGGAGCAAGAAATAACATGCTAGATGACGATATCCAGAAGACGTGGGAAAGGTCACACAATATTGGATCACCGAACTTTTATCTCCGCAGACTTCTGTTACAAAAGTTGATCCCTAATGAAGGGACCGGTTTACGGGCGCTTGATGCCGGCTGCAGCACGGGAGGAACGACCGGCCTTTTGCTCGAACGTGGGTATCATGTCGACGGAATTGACATTTCAAGATATGCCGTTGAACGGGTCAAGGAAACGCTGCCCAGTAATTTACGTTCACGCTTCTTTGGACTCGTTGAAGATCTTTCGGAATTTCACCCGGTCTTGGGTTATGATCTCATCATGTTTTCAGAGGTATTAGAACACCTGGAAGATGATCTAGGAATTCTTCAGAGGGTGCCCGATTGGCTAGCTCCAGGAGGGATCGTAGTTATAACGGTTCCTGCCGACCCTCTACTCTGGTCTCAAGCTGATGAATTTTCACAGCATCACAGAAGGTACACTCCTGAGACTCTATTAACCCTTTTGGAAAAAGCTGGACTTAAATCAAAATATTTCTGGGGGTATGGGTTTCCAATGCTGAGGGCATATACCAAAATGCGGAACTACCTTTTAAGGGGAAAAAGGTTGGAGCAAGTAGCACACATTTCAAAAGGGAGCATGCTGGAAAATGCGCTTCGTATAACTTCTTCAATGATCAAAATATTGGTGAATTTAGATCGCATCTTTATTGGTCACGGAAAACCTGTTGGGCTCATAACTTTAGCAACCCGACAGTAAAGCAAGATCGATAGGAGAGAGGAGTGAATAAATATGGTCGAGGGTTAATTGGAGTATGTATTGGATCACTAGTCGTATACTATTTTTCTTCTCAATTATCAGGACATTGGATTGAGATATTTAGGTGGACCCATCGGGTCGATCTCCTTCCATTGTTATCTTCCATTTTTCTATTGATTCTATATCACTTGATTTCTGCCTGGTTTTATAAAAACTGGCTATTTTCTTTTGGAGAGGAAATCGAGTGGTCGGTTTCTTTCAGGATCCTTTTCATTTCTCAAATGGCTCGTTTTTTACCGGGAGGCATATGGGGACATGTTGGGCGAATTTATTTAGGTAACAAGGAGGGAATTCCGAAAAAAAAAATGGTTTTGGCTAGTACAGGACATTTAGCACTAAATGTCCTGACTGGGATTATCCTTGCGTCAACTCTCTTACCACTTAAAGGAAGCCCCACTTCTAATTCTCAAATAGGACCTTTCTTGGTTATAGGCTCTATATTTTTGTCGTTGATATTACCGAAAGGAATCTCCATTGCTGAGGTATGGTTGTATAAAAAAAAAATTAAACGATTATCGCCTATTCAATTTGTCCCGACATTCAAACTCTCAATGATGTATATCGGTCAATGGTTATTATATGGAATCGCATTCTGGCTTTTTCTCATTTCATTTCAGGTAATAGAACAGATCTCATTTAATAAGACAATGAGTGCACTCGCTTTTTCAGGTTCGGGGGTACTAATGACCCCGTTTGTTCCTGGAGGTATCGGCGTAAGAGAAGGCATCCTTTCTTACCTTTTGAATCCACCTTTAAAAGCAAGTGAGGCGGCAATTGTCGCTATTTTTTCGAGAATTTGGCTTTTATGCGCTGATCTGATTTGTTTCGGACTGGCATTGTGCTTAAATACAAAGTTGACACAACTTAAAGTATTGTTAAAATTAAGAAAGGATCCTTAAATTTGCATGGGGGTTCAGTTGAAAAATCTTCGTTTTACCACATTATACACATGGATTGTAGTGTTCTCTCTTGCCTTGGGCACAGTCCTCAGTCTAAATATTCTACAAAAATATCAAACTAAATCGACAGAATTCCTCCTCTACCTTCCATCGGGAAAAAATCTAAAACCGATTGCTCTTGGATATAATCAAATGTTGGCCGATTTGCTTTGGATCAAGACAGTTTCCTATTTTGGCAGCCACTTCATGACCGACAAAGAATATCCCTGGCTATTTCATATTCTAACTTTAATTATTGATCTAGACCCACGCTTCGATTTTCCATACTATTTTGGGGGAATAGTTCTATCACTAGAAGGATCTCAAGCTGAAAATGCTAATAAAATTTTAGAAAAAGGGATCGAGGCCTATCCGAATAAATGGGAGTACCCCTTTTATATAGGATTTAATCTTTACTATCACCTGGGAGACCCATTGAAGGCAGCACCTTATATTGAACAAGCATCTTTATTACCTGGCGCACCACAATTCACAAAAACACTTGCGGGAACACTTTATGAAAAATCTGGCAAGAACAATGCTGCTTTAGAGTTCTATCGAGGTGTCTACAATAATACAGCGAATGAAATCGTAAGAGAAAAAGTTGCAAATCGAATTAAGGACTTAGTCGCCAAACGTGAGAAAGATGACGCCCGCAATTGAGACAAAACATCTGACAAAAACATTTCGCTCTGGTTTTTTTATGAAAGAGAAATGTGCGCTTTCAGATCTGAGCCTCACGGTCGAACACGGAACCGTCTTTGGATTTTTAGGTCCAAACGGGGCAGGCAAAACCACCACACTCAAACTCCTTACAGGGCTCATTCAAGCGACATCTGGAGAGGCATTTATTTTTGGGAAATCGATCCAAGATGTTTCGGCAAGATCCAAATTAGGTTTTCTTCCGGAGCGCCCTTATTTTTATGAGTACCTTACGGGATTGGAATTCCTTCATTTCTGCGGTGAACTCTTTGGCATGGGTTTAGAAGCCCGTAGAAAAAAAATTGAAACGCTTTTGGATTTGGTTCAATTAAAGGGCTCCGAACAGATTCCGCTGGGGCGATATTCGAAGGGGATGCTTCAACGCGTCGGACTTGCCCAAGCCTTAATCAACGATCCCGACTTGGTTATTCTCGATGAACCCATGTCCGGCTTGGATCCCATCGGGCGAAAAGAAGTCAGAGACATCATTCTCCGACTAAAAGAAGAGGGGAAAACGGTTTTCTTCAGCACGCATGTCCTCTCAGACGCGGAGATGATTTGTGATCAGGCTGGAATCATTATCAATGGCCGTTTACGAAGCGTCGGATTACTTGGGACACTTTTAGACCCCAAAATAAGATCCATTGAAGTCACGGTAAAGGGGATATCGCAAGAAAAGATACAGGCCATTAAGCCGATTGCCGATTCGATTCGCGCAGGAGACCAATCCTATCACATTACCCTCACGGAAGAAGAACAACTCCCCAAATTGATTGCTTGGACACAAAAGGAAAGTGGAGAAATTTTATCGATCATTCCGAGAAAAGAAACATTGGAAGACATCTTTTTAGATGAGATTAATGAGGCAAAATCATGAAAGCCATTCGCGCAATTGCCGTCAATACCTTCAAGGAGGCGGTTCGCAATAAAATCCTCTACAGCCTTATCTTTTTTGCTTTTTCGATGATGCTGATCTCACTGGTATTGGATCAGGCCACTGTCGGACAACGCAACAAGATCATCAAAGACATGGGGCTGGGGAGCATCAATCTATTCGGTGTCATCATTGCGATTGTGGTGGGCATTAATCTCGTGTACAAAGAGATTGAGAAACGCACGATCTACCCGCTCTTGGCGAAACCGGTCAAACGCTCTCACTTTTTAATTGGAAAATATTTTGGCATTCTCTTAACGCTTGCCGTTGAAACCCTACTGATGTCGGTGTTTTTATTTTTGCTTATATTGGTTTACGAAGGCACCTTCGATCCCTTCTTGCTGATCGCCCTTTTTACCATCTTTATCGAAGTTTCGGTCATTTCGGCCCTCGCCATCTTCTTTTCTTCCTTTTCAACGCCCTTCTTAAGTGGAATGTTTACCTTCGCGCTTTATGTTATTGGGCATTTGACAGAATATCTCAAAAAATTCGGTGCGGATTCGGGAAATGCACTCCTCGAATGGGTCACCACCTTTCTTTACTACCTTCTTCCGAATCTGGAACGCTTCAATATGAAGGAAGCCGCGGTCTACCACCTTCCGGTGGAAAGTGGTAGAATTCTTTTAAGTGTTACCTACGGCCTGTTTTACATCGCCACGGTCATGCTCTTGTCCATCCTGTGCTTCGATAGGAGAGATTTCAAATAAACCGCAAAGAAATCAAAAAAATCGTCGGCATCGCGCTCATCTGCCTTTTCCTCTTTTTTGGCTTGATTGTGACGAAGGTCTACCTCTCTTCCTTGAAAGAGTTTAAGACTGCCGAAGCGGCCTATGCCCAAGCCGATTACCTCAGGGCGGTTACCCACTATGAGCGGGCCATTCTTTGGTACTTGCCCTTTGGCGGTATTGTCGACCGCGCAGCAGCCCAGCTATGGGCGATCGCCGAGAGCTTGGAAACCGAGGACAAACCTTTAGCATTAGAGGCCTATCGATCACTCCGCAGTGCCTTTTATGCGACGCGGAGTTTTTATACACCGGGCCAGGACTGGATTCATCGCGCAAACCCAAAGATCGCTTCCCTTATGGCCGAGGAGACCCACTATTCCGAGGCCGATCGTAATAAAAGCCTTGCCCAAAAGACAGAAGAAGCCCTCGCCATACTCGAGCGACCGATGAAACCCGACCCCTTCTGGTCCATCGTCCTGGTGATTGGTTTTCTGGGCTGGGTTGCCGGCACGCTCATCTTCATTTGGCGGGCCTTTCGCGAAGGCGGCACGCAAATTATCGCAAAGCGCGGTTTTTTATGGGGAAGCCTTGTTGTCCTCTCTTATGCCCTTTGGATAATCGGCATGATGAAAGCCTAGAGGAAGCGAATGACCGTCTTATATATTGCAATGGTGCTTGCCGGACTCAGCGGCATCGGCTTCGGATTTTGGGGCCAAGGATCCTTTAAATCACCCTATGATACCTTCGCGGCCCTCTGCCTTCCGATTAGCCTTGTCATCGGTCTTTTAGGTGTACTGCTCTTGTGTGTTCCCAATTTTTTTAGTTGAATGATTTTCCCCGGAAATCAGCTATATCTGCCATTATCATTCATTCGAACCCCTCTGTAGAACCCATATCCTCACATCTACCGATTCAACCAAACGGGTCCATTTTGTATATTTCGATCGGCCAATACGGAGCACTCCACAGATCACATACGCCAAACAAAACCTCCCCCTAGAACGGCAACCTATGCCCTCGATCTTGACCTTCTATTTTCCCTCTGATAGACTATTTTCGACTCGAATACAGCATTGATATTTGAATGATCAGGGAGGCTTGAATGGCAACAGAAGAAGGTTTTGTTTTAAAAGTCGATGGCGCCGTTGAAAATGCGAAAAAATGGAACTACGAGGCCCTCGCTGGCCTCCCGCAGGGCGATCAGATCGAAGATGTCAGTACGCTCGTCGCCGGCATGGTCGGTTCGGGCGTCCGAGTCAAAGCCATTTTAAATGAAGCCAAGCCCATCTCCGGCTCCGATTACGCCACATTCCACTCCCTAGACGGTAAGTTTGCCGCGAGCGTCTCCCTCTCCGAAGTCTTGGAAAATGGCATCTTAATCTACAAGCGCGATGGTGGCCCCATCCCCGTTTCGAAAGGCGGTCCTGTACGCCTTGCCATTCCCTGTGGAGAAAACGAGTGCGCCAATGTAAAAGGAGTCAACCGAATTGAAATGACCGTCGGCAAAGGCAAGGACACCACCTGGGATCCCGATCACGACAACCCCGAAATTCACGGCCACGCCCATGGCCCCGGCCATAGCCATGATCATGGGCACGATCACAACCACGACAATGACAATCACGAACATGGGCATGATCACGATCACGGACATACCCACTAAGTCTCTGTTTCCTTGATCTCTCCCTAAGTCAGCCCACGACATCGATACGCTGCCTTTAGACCCTCGACTTACCCGGCATTCCCCAGGCCCTAAGGCCCCTCAATTCTTACTCCCGAAAACCGGCTTGCCAAGTTTCTTCTTTTTTCGTATGATCTTCCTTTATTCGAGGTCGCTGGATTTCACCGAAATACCCCAAGCTTTTAGGGTCCATGCACAAAATCAAAGTCTCCATAGATCATCTCCTTCTTCCAAAGTGTCCTAAGCCTTGATACCAGAACCGCGCCGACATCTTTTTTTCAAGCTGATTCTCTGCCTGGTCTTGCTCAGCTTCTATATGCAACTCGGAATCTTACAAGCCCAACCACAACGACGTGAACACCCTGTGCGTCAAATCGGCCAAGGCCAAAAGATTTCAAAAGGGGTCTTCATCGTGGCCGACCCACGGATTGTTGATTCCAATTTTAGCCGCACCGTGGTCCTTCTTCTTCAGCACGAGGCCAGCGGCTCGATGGGGCTCATCGTCAATCGCCCCACCGATACCCCGCTCTCGAAACTCCTTCCCGAATCCGAAACAAACATCGCATTTCGGGGTAGGCTCCATAACGGCGGGCCGGTCATGCAAGGCACACTCACGGTCCTCTTTCGCGCAATCCGCCCGCCGAAGGACCTGAACCCGATCTTTGGACAGGTCTTTGCCAGCCAGGACGCCCGCGTTTTTGTCGAACACCTTCAATCGCCCGAGGCCAAGAAGAACTTTCGGCTCTTTTCCGGCTACGCCGGATGGCGGCCGGGACAACTGCGCGCGGAGATGGATCGGGGAGACTGGCGCATCGTCGATGCCGATGCCCACATCATTTTCGATCTTCCCGTAGATTCAATTTGGTCGGAAGTTTTTAGTCGATCCCAGGAACTTGTCGTTAAAGGCCTAGGATTTGAGTTCGCTTCATGAGCGGGCTTTCCACATTGTGTTTTTCTAAAACAAAATCCGCAAAAACGGGCTGCATACTCACAGCCATCACAGGAGAAAATGGAATGAAAATTTTTGGTTTATTCTTTGTCGCCTCGGCCTTAATCCTCAGCTTTGCCACAATCGGCCTCGCGGAGGGAAAACAGGGCGAAGGGCATAAGACCGTGGGTGAAGTCATCAAAGTGGAAGGCGAATTTATAATGGTAAAAACCAAGGAGGGGAAGACCCACAAATTTCACGTCAACAAATCGACCCATTTAAAGGGTGATGTGAAATCCGGGTCGAAGGTGGAAGTTCTGTCGACTGATAGTGGGCATGCAATTTCGATGAGCGTGGTGCAATAAGAAATAAGACGGAGCAAATCCTGCTTTTCAACAAGAAAAATCAACATCGGTCTTCGGGCTTATTCGTCCCCAAATCCCCGATTCAGCAGATCTGAAATCCCCCGCAAATCGGCAATGCGCGTAATGGAGGGGTTCAGGGCTTTCGCTCCTTCTGCGCGATCCACTAAAATCGCAGCCATCCCGATTTTCTTAGCGCCCTTAACATCGTTTTCAAGATGATCCCCAACATGGATCGCTTCGGAGGGGAGCAGACCCGTATGCGCCAGCGCCGCCTCGAATATCTCGGGCGCGGGTTTGGCCTTACCCTCCCGGCTGGAAATAAGGACGGTATCGAAGCCCTCCCATATACCAAGGTCCTTGCAAATCGTCGGTAGCCTGGAATCAAAATTAGATATGATGCCGAGGGTATAGCCCTCGCCTTTCAAGTGCGCCACAACCGCCTCAGTCTCGGGAAACAAGCGCCAAGCCTGTCCTTGCCCAAAATACTGATAGAGTTCCTGAAAAAAATCCTCAAATTTCGGGAAGGCAATGCCCTCGAAAACACTCCGGACGACCTGCTCCCACCATTGAATTTCCAAGCGCAGGCCTTCGCCTTCACTCACCTTTCCAAAGGCCAAGGGGGGGCTGATTTTAAAAGCGGATCGAAAACGCCCATTGAGAAAGTCGCTCTCGCAACGGACGCCATACCTTGCGGCCAAGCGACTGTATGTTTCCCCAATCGATTCCTTGGCTTCAAAAAGCGTATCGCCTGCATCAAAAAAAATTCCTTTTACATTACGATTCGGAATGGATTCACCTCATTTCAGACGGCACAACTAAATCACATGCCTTTCGATTCTAAACCTTTCACCAAGGCATAAAGCATCTTGTTGATCGGGGTAGCGACGCCGTTTTTTTCGCCTCGGCGGATCACTTCTCCGTTGAGATATTCAATCTCAGTTGCTTTTCCATTTTTATAATCTTCGTACATTGAGGTGTAAAAGTCTGCAATCGGACGAGTGGACGCAATCACATTCTCTACCACTTCCGGATGCAAGTCTATCCCTTCCGCCTTGGCCACAGCGACCACCTCTCGGACACCTTCCTTAACCGCGTCCAGGAGCGAGGGCGTCTCAATGATCAAAGACACAGGGGCATCGAGAATCACCGAGAGCGGGTTAAAGGTGGCGTTCCAGCACAGCTTTTCCCACTTGGCACGTCGGATATTCGACTTCAGGGAACATGAGATACCGGCGACCGAAAACAGATCGTGCAGCGCAACGGCTCGTGCGGATTTTTCACCCGATAACTCGCCCAATGCAATAATGCCGTTCTCGCTATGCTCGATTAATCCGGGGGCGAGGCGTTTTGAAGAAATAAAAGCCACCCCGGCAATGACACAGTTGCCGCCAAAGCGGCTCAGAATTTCATCTTCGGTCGAAATGCCGTTTTGAAGCGTGAGGATGATCGCCCCTTTTATAACCAGTGGCGATATCGTTTTAAGCACCTCAGGCACATCGTAACACTTGACCGATAGAATAATCAGATCGACTGAGGCAATCTCCGAAACCGATTGAATAAGGGGCGGGTGCACCAAAAAATCGCCGTCAAGGCTTTTCACCTCCAGGCCCTTTTTCGAGATCTGCGTGTAGGTCTCTGGGCGCACCAAAAAGGTCACATCCGTCCCGGCGCGGCAAAGCAGTCCGCCGAAATAGCCGCCGACCGCACCCGCACCGACCATCAATATCTTCCGGAGCGAAATTTGTGTTGGATTCACGGATTCCTTCATCTATATTTCCCCAGCTTATGAATCGAATCCAAAATTTGCGGCAAACGAATTCATCCCCTTCACATCAAAGATTTTTTCAATTGTCATGGATCAAATAAGGGGCGGGAAACGGTCGAGCAAGAACATTTTAAGGCGTATCGGCGATGTGAGACCGGCGGACCTTACCTGCACCGCCATAAACCATGAATACTTTTTTGCTTTCCCGGACATGGTAATCAGACCAGGCATTCGGCTCTCCGTCATAATAGGCATCCGGATCCGTCCCCGTCGCCTTAAAGAAATCGGGCGTGGCGATTCCCGCATCGAGAACCTCTGCGATAAGACACTCACTCACAAAACCCTTGCCCTTCAATTCGACTTTTGACAAGGCTTGTAGGATTTCTTCACTGTTCGTTAGAATCAATTCATCCATTTTTTTAGACATGCCTCCCGAAATTTAAGGTTTAAACGAGAGGATATTGTATCAAAAAATAGGCGCGATGTGTATTAATTTCATTAAAGCACGCAAACCAATCTTGAGCATAAACAGGCTATTGACACGGTTACTTTAAACAGATAGAAAGAATCACCAACGACCACGGGGGAAAATAAACGAATGATTCTGAACGAAAAATACACGCAGGCCATCGCCGCCTTCGACGCCATTAACCGTGAAGACCCAAACACTGAGGCCTTCGAAGGGAAACCGGTTCCCAAGGAGCTTCTCTATGCGCAAAGGATGACCCAATGGCTCAATCAATTGGCACCCAAAGCCTCCGAGGCCTTGAGACTGGCCGGACGAAGCCAGCACATCGCCCGATGGAAAATCCCCCGGTCCGATTACCCCATGGACCGCAAGGGTTACCACCAATGGCGCACAAGCTTAAACCGCTTTCACGCCGACACGGCGGCGGCCATTCTTCACGAACTAGGATACGACGAAGCGACGATAGAGCGCGTCTCGGGCTTTTTAATGAAAAAACACCTGAAGGACGATCCCGAGATGCAGATCTTGGAAGACGTGATCTGTCTAGTCTTCTTGGAAAGTTACTTTGCCGATTTTTCCAAAAAACACGACGAAGAAAAAATGATCCCCATCATCCAAAAAACCTGGAACAAAATGACCCCCCGCGGACACAAAGCCGCCCTAGCCCTTCACCTTTCCCCCGAATCCATGGAATTAATTAAAAAAGCCTTGGACAAGGGCAAATAAAAACAAACACACGGCACTAAAGCAGAGTATAGTTCATAGACGATACGAACTGGTTTGTTGCTTACATCTTAAAAGCTTCAGTTCTGGTAGGGGCTGAGAAATATCGAATGCCAAGAGAAAGCTTGTAAGATAAATGAAGATTGAAATATCTCAGCTACAGGAAATTAAGGATTTTTAATACCCTTTCGATATCATCAAAATCATCAAAAACCATACCGTACCCCAACATAAGTATTCATATTCTTTTCAAACTGCCCAAAAAAAGTATGATCGTCTTTTCCAAAGAAAAGATTTCCGGCGAGTTCGACCGACCAAAAATCGTCTATTTTGTAATGCGCCTTCGGCCGGAGGTAGGCGTCCCGGTCTGACGGGGAATAGTAGGTGAAGAGCGACAAGCTGAGGTCTTGATTCATCAGAAGCTGAGTCAACCGGAGGGTGAGCACGTGGCGGTTCTCGTCGGCTTGGGGAGTGCCTGCGGGAAGGCTGTCCCGATAAGCGTCGTGGTCCAGCATGCGTTCCAGGTAGTATTGAAGACTGGCGGTGAAATTTTGGACCAGCTCCCGCTCGTATCCCGCGAGAAAACGAAACTCACCGTTTCGGATGAGCGGATCGTCACCATTAGAATCATCTTCCGAATCGTAATACCCCCCTTCCATATTCCCGATCCCCTTCCATACCGCAGCTCTGGCGGACAGCCCATAAACAGACAAGGCCGGAAAGATCGACTTGCCGCTCGCCGCATCCATCCCCCCCGGCGATTTCCAGTAACCGCGATATCCATAAAGGGCCACTTCAACGTTCTGCATATTCCGGTGAAAACGCCATGCCACCTCGTCGTCCTCGAACCAGCGATTAGGCGTCATCGCTTGAACTATCGCATCCCTTCCCGACCTGCGGCCGAGCGCGTTGTTGTAAAACGAAATACGCCGTCCGTCGATATAGCGGTCCGGATCGAAGCGCGGGGTGTAGACGATGTCCAGGTTGATGATCTGACTGAAAAAGGCGGCCTTGAGCGCATCGGAGGGAGCTTTTAGATAATCAGTATCTCGGCCGATAAAAAAGGCATTCCAGTCTTTCGGAAAGAGATCGTTAATAAAAACCAGATCACCGGTGCCCCAGGTTAAAATCTGACGGCCGATTTTCAGGTCGATCACACGCCCCG
Source organism: Nitrospirota bacterium (assembly GCA_029261155.1). Taxonomy (GTDB): domain Bacteria; phylum Nitrospirota; class Nitrospiria; order SBBL01; family JAADHI01; genus JAJDBU01. The sequence goes on from JAJDBW010000033.1 coordinate 105,199, forward strand.
GTCTGATCAGAAGATTCGCCTCCCGTAAATCGATAAAGCCGTCTCCTTTTTCCAAATCGATGTCATGCTCGTCAAGGACGGGATCGTAGAGGAAATCGCCTGCGAAGTTAAGGCGCACCTGCTGCCACGACTGTTCGAATGCAAGCCGCAGCCGTGTTTCGCCGATGGAAGCTGTCTTTTCGTGCGGATCGTCTTGCGTTCTAACACCGAAACGCCCCTCGAGAAATCCGGTCAAGCCGAAAGGGATGGATGGGGCATCTTTAGATAATTCGGGAGGGCTGTCGGCTTCTCCGTTCAATCCTTCCGGCAAAAAAGGGAGATCGATCTCATTGCCCGCTCCCAGTCCTTCGGGCAAGGAAGGCGCTTCTGTATCGTCCTCCAGACCCGGCGGGAGCGCCGGGTCTTCTTCGGCAGCCAGGAGGGTTGAGGCCGGGCTTAGAAAAAGCCCCAGCACGCCGATAAAAACGAGAGGTCTGAAAAATAGGTTCACCGTAGATATCTCTTCGGGGGATTTCGCAGGTAGCGCTCCGTGAAAATCTCATCCGGAAGATCGATGTCGTAAGTCACATTCCGGTAGTCCACCACCGTTTCACTTTGGCCTCGTTCGTCTTTCATCCGCGCCTTCACGACGGTCGGGCGGCCCTGAATCGTCTCGACCTTGAGCGCCTCGTAAGTTCGATAGATTTCTTTGTTTTTGTTGAAATAGCTCATCTTGATCGGAATGAAGGTCTTGCGATGAATCCAAACCTTGTAGGATTCGAACTCGACTTCAGCCGGATCCTTCGGATGGTTTTCCAGCACGTAGAAATTCTTTGTCGTTTCGATGAGCGTATGCCTATCCTCATCGATCCCGCGGCCGGACACATCTTCATAAAAAAAGTCGGAGCCGACAAAGCTGGTTCGCTCGTCACTCGCCGCAATCCGCTTGACGAGGTCGAGGGCCGGCAGATAAAGCCAGCGGTCGTCTTCTTTGCCCACATGTTTGTGAACCATGAAGACAGTCTTATTCACGTCGGCTGGGCGGTGGAAGTAAACGTAAAACTGCTGGTCTGCGTCCACTTGCGTTTCCGAGGGTACATTTCGGCGCAATAGGGTAAAGCGTCGTTGCCGCTTTCTCCCCTGGCTGTCCGTGATGTTCATGCTCACCTGTGCCCGTCCGTCCTTGCCTTGATAATAGGCCACATGGTTGGCCTTTTCGATAATCGCATCGGCACTCAAGGTTTCTTTCGCCGCAGCTGGAAAAGGAATCGATAAAAGAAGAATGAATGCGCCTAGGGTAATGTGCCAGCGATACGGTTTCATGACAGACCTCCTTTCAAAGTGGTGTTTGCCTGGCCGACGGCCTGTTTTTCTGAAAAAATCCAGTTTTGCATCATTGTAATTAGGGCCGGGAGAATCAGGATCGTGGCCGCCCCGGCGGTCAGCAGGATGGCGGCGATGAAGATCCCAACGGTTTGATAAGGAACCAGGGGCGCGGCCAAGAGCGGGAGAAATCCAAAACCGACGACGACGGCGTTTCGAACGATGGCCCGCACCGGTTCTCCAAAGACATGGCGGTGGGCTTTTTCCCAATTACCTTCTGTCTGTTGCAAACTTCGGGACCGGGCCAAAAAGTGAATGGCATAATCAACCGACAGTCCGAGGCTGAGAGACGAAAGCACGGCGACCGGCATGTCGTAATCCTTGCCGATGAGGCCGATCACGCCGTAGATCAGGCCGATGGTCACCGTCAGTGGGATCATCGAAAGAATGCCCCAAGTGATGGATCGAAAGAGAAAAATCATCATGACCAGCACGATCAGGAAGCTGCCCAAAAAGGCGTTCAACATGCCGCTCACCATTTTCTCCTGCCAGACCACGTTGATGTAGGTAAGGCCGAACCAGCGGTGCTTCAAGGGCAGATCTGATGGATGGTTTCCGATAAATTCGTCGACGCTCTCGACCACCCTGGCCATGTCGATGTTGTCGCCGCTTTTGAGCTGCACCCAAATACTCGATGTCTTGTAATCGGGCGTCACAAAATGCCAAAGGTCTTGAGGGCGGTGGCTGTTTTGATAGGTCATCAGGGTCTGTGCGACGGCGCCCGCGCTGTCGGGAATCCGGTAGGCGGCCGCTTCTCCCAGAAAGAGTTCACGGTGGACCGTTTTGACGACATCGGCCAGGGAATTTGATTTGCCGACGACGCCGGTTGAAAGCAAATGATCCTGCAAGTCGCTCATAAACCGTAACACCTCGGGCTGCTTAAAAACCTGTCCTTGCTGGCGTTGCAAATCGATCAAGAAAAGCACCTCTTCCCAGGCCTCGGCGCTTTCGAAAGGGACCGTGTCCAATTTTTTGTTCACGTAGGCGTCCAGTGCATCAAGCAAGGCCGCTTCCGATTCGGCCTTACCGGCTAGACGTTTGACCTCCTCAATCGCTTCCTTGCTCACCTCCGCCATCATTGGCACGAAGGCATCTTCTTCATCGCTGCGGGCACGGGCCTTTAAGGCTGCGGTAAAGCGCTCGGCATAGGCCTCGGAGCCTTCCGTTTCCGAATCGTACTCCAGGCTGAGATAGGCCATGTAGGTCCCGCCGAAGTGATCGTTTAAGACTTTGTCCGCGACGCGGATGGGATGCGAGGCATTAAACCACTTAATGGGATTGTCGTTGATCCGTATCTGAAAAAAGCCGTAGACGGCGATCACGCTGAGAATAGCCGTCGTGGCGATCACAAGCTTCGGATGGCGGTAAGTTATCTCCCCCATCGAGGCGAGCAGACGGGTCATAAGCGAAGGCGTGGCGGTTTGTGACTTTTCCTGTTTCAGGCCGAAGCCTTTCAACATCCGCTTCGGGATGAGCATAATGGAGGCCGGAATAAAGGTGATGGTCCAAAACCAGGCAGCTCCCACTCCGAAGGCAATGAAGAGGCCGAAGACCTTCACGGGCGGAATCGGGGTGAAGGCGAGCGAAGCGAAACCGGCCATCGTCGTCAGCGTGGTATAGAGCATCGGTTTGAAGAGGGTCTGCATGACGGCCAGTATGGTTTCCTTCCGAGGTTTTGATTCGTCGTAACGGTCGAAAAATTCGGAGAGGATGTGGATGGCGTCGAGCACCGCGATGGGCATAATGAAAATAGGAATCATCGAGCTCATAATATGGATGGTGTTACCCGTGGCGATGAGCAGGCCCATGGTCCAGATCACGGAGACCATGGCCACGATCATCGGACCGACGATCAGAACGATTCGGCGGAAGAAGAAGTACATCAAGAAAAAAATCACCACCATCGCAATGGGCGCGGAGATGGCCATTTGCACGAACATCTCGACCCCGAAGGTATCCTCCGCAACGGGCAGGCCGGTAATGTGGAAGCGCTCGTCGCCGCCGAAGGTCGCGACCTTGGCTTCCAGGGCGGTGGCCACCTTGTGGCTCATCTCTTTGGAAGTTAGGGGGATGTAGAGCGCCACCGCCTTACCGTCCTCAGAAACCAGCGTGCCCTTTAAAAAGGGAATCCGTAAGGCCTTTTCACGAATCGCCAGGGCCTCCGCATCTGTGGAGGGCGGATTTTGCATCAGCCACTCAAAGGTCACCACGCCGAGGCCGCCCTGCGACATGCTGTCGACCGTCGAAAGGGCCAGCAGGTCGATTTCGACCACGCCGGCCTGCTTGTCCGGGTCTTCCGGATCGGGCCAGCGCAAGGTCTTTGCGTATTCCGTCAGCTCGAAAACCTTTGCCAGCGATGCCTTGTTGAAAACCCCGTCCGGATGGCTATCATTGACGATGCCAACGACCACCATGTCGTAAAGCGACATCTGCTTCTTCATCGCGTTATGGAACACCCGCGTCGCCTCGTCTTTGGGCAGCATATTTTCCGGGTCGGTATCGACGTGGATGGGATTCAGCGCAGGATATTGCTCCGGCCAAAGGGTCGGCAGGCCCGCCACAAGAATGAAGGCGATGCTGGTCAGCACCATCAATGCCGTAACGATTAGGGGGTGGGCGAGAATACGCTTCATGATTGTTCCGATTGTTTGGGGGTCATCCGACGCTGCATCCTGAAAATTCACCCTTGTCGACGTCTTCCTGTTTTCTCTCACAGGTCGAGAGGCCAAATAAGAAATAGGCCGGGCACCAGCCCAGCGCGCCGGTCAACAAGGGAACCAGGCCGACCGCCCCCCACCAGCTGCCAAAATAAAGTCCCACGCCGATCACGGCAATTCCCGCGATGACTCTTAAGGTCCGATCTTTATTTCCGACATTACATTTCATTATATTTCCTCCTTTTTATTATGCGCTTGCAGTATGGCGCAAACCAAGTTTTCCCAACAGCCACATCATCGGACACCAGTTGGTAAAACCCGATTGAAGCAGGTTCAATCCAACGAATGCGGTGAAAAACAGCCAGTAAGGGCTGTGCAGCTGCGCAAGAATCACGCTAAGCACGATAAATGTTCCGGCAATCAGCCGAAGGGCCTTTTCGATGGTCATTTTTTCCTCCCAGGTTTGAATGTTTCTAATACAAATCCGACAGATTGTTTCTTGTCATGCTGATATAGACCCATCAAGAGAAAAAAAGTTACAAAATATTATGGAGAGGGCGTTTTTATTTGATGTGGACCCTTGAAAGAAAGAAGGTCAAATTGAAACAGAGGCTATAGCGATATACAGGTTTTTGTACAACTTGAAGTAAGGGAAAAGGATATTATGCGAATTCAGTGATTTTCTTCGGACTTTTGAGACCAGCGTTCGCGGAGGGTTTGGTGAAGACGCTCCCGGAATTCTACCGGCACTTCATAGACTTCGTCTTCTTTGTAGAGTTTGATGGTTTTTCGGATGGTGTCGACCACGACTTGGCAGGGGTTACACCCGTCTAAATGTTCTTGAAACTGATCGCAAACCGCCGGATCGATTTCTTGATCGACATAGTCATTGAGCATCCGTAACATCTCTTCGCATTTCATCTTTTTATTCCTTTAATATCGCTTATCCCGACTGATAACTTTGTAATAGCAATTGGGCTGAGGTGATATTCGATTGATCTCCATCGTGATCGTGCTGATGGAAGAAGCGTTTGCCTTCATCTCCAAATTGACGGGTCAGGATTTCCCGTAAGGCCAGACGCGCCCGGAGCAAACGGACCTTCACATTCGCCGTGCTGATGCCCAGGGCCTTGGCGGTTTCATCGATGCTCATCCCCACGACATCGCGCAGCATAAATACGAGACGATGTTTTTCCGCCAGGGCATCTATAGCTTTATCGAGTATCGTTTGCAATTCGTGCTGTTCGAGGAGCATGGAAGGATTCCCACGCCAATCCGCAATGAAATCCGGATGGGAGATGATCCCTTCCTCGTTTTCAGTCGTTGCATCGTCCAATGAGATACTTTTTTGTGTACCCCGTTTTCTTAAAATTTTGAGGGAGGTATTACTCGCTATACGCGTGATCCAGGTCAAGAATAACGATTTCTCTCGAAATTGATCCAAATGTTCCAAGACGCTGATAAAGGTGGACTGGACGACGTCTTCCGCATCTGCCCGGTTTCGGAGGATATTCATGACAAGGGCGTACAGCCGTTTCTCATGACGACTGACCAGCGTCTCGAATGCCTCAAAATCCCCCTTCTTGGCACGGCTGACCAGCGGCGCGTCTTCGTCTTCTTTTTTTTCTGATTTTGAGTGAATCATCCCTTTAACTAGAACATGTTCACCGAACATCAGTCAAGAGGTCGAGCCGCTTGTTTGATTGTTACGAGTTCTGAGAATTGTTGGACGAGTCGTTCTTCTTTTTCTTGCTTTACTAATCTTCGATAATAAACTATCTCTTTAATAACATTGTTCAATCATATTCTCAGTCAATAAATTAGTGAATTCTGCTAGTAAGCTTGAGGGGATTGTAATATACAAAATCAACACTTCGGGAAGAAGTCTGCACATAGCTTGACCGCTGCCTGAAATCAAGCATCATGGTTTTAGTGCAAGCCTATACTGTGTCTGGAAAACGGATAGCGGCGAGGGTTTCAAAATGGCGTGTGCTTGGGAAAAGATCGATGAGCATCAATTTTGTGAGCGTGTAACTCGGTTCCAGCCCAGCCAAGTCGCGGGCCAGGGTGCCAGGATGACAGCTGACGTAGATCAGGGATTTTGGTTTGTAACGCAAGACCCAGTCATTAAGAACGGAAAAACCGCTCCGAGGTGGGTCAAGCAAAAGCACGTCGAATCGATCTTGACGGACCTTTTTCTCGAAGGCCTTTAGCGCAAAGGGCTTAAACAGATCCAGGCGAATAAAATCGGGATGTGGCTTGACGGGAGCGGCATCGACCCTCACTCGCGTTGCAGTGTGGTCCTCGACAAGCTGCTCGGAAAGATTCCCGTCGCCCGAAAACAAATCGAGAATCGTCGCGGGGGCCGCCTCTTCCAAACAGTCAGTTACGGCCTGACGAAGCACCGCGTTCATTTCATCGTTCACTTGAGAAAAACCGCCCTGGGCATAGGAACGATTCCAAGCGATGCCAACCTTGTCCGAGCGGACGGAGAGTTCGCAATGCCCCTGGCTGGGACTCGCCCGCGCCCAACTCCGGTCGGTATAGAGCGCCTCCAAGCTCGGACGCAAGGCCGCTTGGATCACTTTGCACGCGGGGATTTCGACGATACGGTCCAGCAGGCCATCTACCAAACCAATCTTTCCATCCCGGTAATGCAATTGAATGCGGTTCCGGTAACCCCAACGTTCGGGTGCCCCCAAGACTTCGAGGCGGTCCCAGTCGAAGGGGATCTTTTGAAAATATTTCCGGAGCGCCGCCGTTTTAAACCCCAGTTCCGTTTTGTAATCCGTGTGTAAATAGTCGCAGCCCGGACAATCCTCGAAGTGGGGACACTCCGCAGGCCTGCGTTGCGCCGAGGGGGTCGTAACGGCGATCAATTTCGCAAAGTGCACTCCCTTTTTCGACTTGAAAATACGGGCCCTCCCCGTTTCACCGGGGAGGGTTTTGGCGATAAAAGTAACACCTTTCCCACTTTTATCCACCCCTTGTCCCAAGGGATCGCAATGATCGATTCGAAAGGTAAAAATCGCTTTTTGGGATTGCATCGAGAGACCTACTGATCGGTTCGCGCCATCGGTTCAATAAATCGCCGGGGATTCATTCTATATCATTTTCTCGTTTTAATGAATCGCCTTTATTAAGGTCAGTTTAGGCACTTTATTTTCGATGCGAAGATCTATTCGCCCGCAAGTGAGGATTGCTTCACATTGACAAGCCACTGAACCTTCCATGTATAGTATCTTTATTATAATTAATATACTTCTTATGCCGTCTTGGCTTCATAGAGCTGTCACCCATCATTATTTAATCCTTGTCCGTTCAGACCTTCAACCCCAAAAAACATGAGTGTGTCGACCCCTATATGAATACGAGCCCAAAAACACAATCCAAATGGATAGTAGTCGCGCTTGCCTTACTGATCGGGCTTTATGGTGTTATCCCTCTTCGACTCGCGGATGCTGTCGAGTCCGATAAAAAATGGGGGCCGAAACTAACCTTCGAATATCAAGCGGACCGGAGCCGCGGACTAGCGCGTTTGGATGCCCTGGTACCGCTTTGGCAAAAGGATAAGGCCCTGTTTTTTACGGATTTGCGTTATATCGACATCTCCGGCACCGGAATGGAAGGCAATCTCGGCCTGGGCTACCGTCAGCTTCGAGGCGACCTTTCGATCGCTGGGGGCGATTGGATTTGGGGGACCTATGCATTTTTCGACCGCCGCAGAACTGCTTTAGAGAATTATTTTTCGCAAGCCACCCTGGGGGCCGAAATCCTCACGCCGAAGTGGTCGTTCCGGACCAACGGATACTTGCCTAACAGCACCGGATATATCGTGGGCTCGAGCACAACCACCCTTGCTGGGCCGCCGACCTTGCTGGGGACAACCGTCGTTTCGAACACGGCAAGCACAACGATAACCGGCAAGGAATGGGCGCTGCCCGGATTCGATGTGGAACTCGGCTACGGTATCGAGACGATTCTAGATCACGAACTGTGGTTCTATGGCGGATACTTCCGTTTTGACCGATCGGAAACCCCCGAGATCGCCGGTCCTCGTGCGCGTTTAGAATACCGCATGCACGATCTGTTCAACTGGGTCGGCAGTGAAATCACGCTGGGCGCGGAGCTCCGGGATGACGACCTTCGCGGCACCGACGGCCTCGTCATGGCCCGGGTGCGTATTCCCATCGGAAAAACCTCGAGGAATCCGGGGCGCGGATTCGAAAACCAAATGACGTCCTTTGTTCAGCGTGACGTGGATATTGTGACTCTGATCGATACCGAGGAAACCGGAGGCGCGGGCGCGCCCACGGGCATTGTCGATCCAGAATCCGGAGAAATTCTAGATGTCTTTTTCGTGAACAACAACGGCACCGGAAATTGTACTCAAAACAACCCCTGCACCCTGACCGACGTCGCGAACAACCCTAGCTACGGATCGGGTGACATCATCGTCTTGGTCGATAGCGCAGGTAACATTGTAGGTAACGTCGATCTCACGACGTCAATCGCCGGCCTGGGTACCGACCGGCGGCAAGTCATCGGCGGCGAGGGTGACATCGTATTGAATTTGTCGAGCGGTGACAACCTAGCCCTCACCGGCCTGGGCGGTCGTCCGGTTTTGGACGGTACGGTCACGCTCTCTAATCAATCGATCGTAAAGGGGTTCGACATCCTTTCGCCCGGAACAGCCGTTTTTGGCCGTGGCTTGAATGGCACCCAGCTTCAGGACCTCCGGATCCTTAACGCAGCGAATCATGCCCTCCACCTCGAAAACGTGAGCGGGCAAGTCTCCATTTCCGGTTTTTCTGTGGATCAGGCGGCCGGAACCGGTATCTTCCTGGATGGACTTTCGGGGTCGGTGAATGTCGGCAACGGCGTCATTCGAAACAGCGGGCAAGGCCTGGTGGTCCGAAACAACACCGGCGAAATAATATTCGGCAGCTTAACTATCGACCGCACCACCGGGAGCGCCATCGATCTCTCCGGCGCGAAGGCTTCGCTGGCCTTTGAGCGTATTGACATCACCGGCTTGGGCGGAGGGACGGGATTGAACCTGAACAGTTCTACCGCAAACGTGGCCATCGATACCCTGAACATCGGCGGCACCGGCGCGGCGGGCTCGATAGGCGTCGATCTGCGCGGGGCCTCGGGCGCGATCGCCGTTGCGAATGGCGGTACCATCGAAAAGGTGGTCACGGCCTTTAACTTTGACGCCGCCTCCAAGGCCACGCTGGATTTTAAAAACGGGATGATTAATGCCGGTATTCCGCTGAACACGGTCGGCGTAACCCAAGGGACCTACGATTTCACGGGCACGACATTCGTGAAGGACAGCACACTTTCGCTCGATACCGGTTTCGGAAACCGATTTTATTTCGTTGACGCCACCGGCGTCGGCCCCGGCACGCCGGAAAATCCCACCAGCGCCGACTTCGCCGAGGCCAACGCCGCGCCAGGAGACGTCATCCTCCTGGTCGAAGACGGTACGGGAAACATCGCCGCCACGGGCGGCTTGCAACTGCGGGATCGTCAGCAACTGGTCGGCTTTGCCGCTGGAAATGCCGAAGTGGACTTTACCGGCGTCAATCCACGTTTTCTGGGACCCATCGTCTACTTGGTAGCGGACCCCACCGAAAACGGCGGGGCCACACTCGAAAACAACGGTGGCACATCTGTATTGGCGCTTGGCAACGGCGTGCAAGTCCGTGATTTTGGGCTCTTCGCGAACAATGGCGCCGCCGGCATCGTCGGAAACAATTTTACGGGCGCGACACTACACAACCTTGAGGTTAGCGGTTCGCTAAATCAGGGCATTCGGCTGTTCCGACCCAGTGGAGAGGTTCGGATTTCTAATTCGCGCTTCCTTCAATCGACCAACGACACCTTTGAAATCAATGGCGGAAACGCCAATGTCCGTGTCAGCAATTCGACGATTTTGGGCAGCACCAACGGTTTCGTAATCGACATCAGCGACACCACCGGGGGACGCATCCAATTTGATGCCGACAACACCATCTCGAATGTTTCACAAAGGGGAATCCGCTTCGACAACATACGGGGCGACATCGATTTCAACGGCCCGGTGAACGTTTCCACCACGCTGGGGCGCGGGGTGATCGCGGTGGGCCATTCAGAAGCAACTGTCTCCTTTAACGACCGATTGACGATACGGACTCAATCTGGAACGGGCCTCCAAATCGGCGGGGTCGCCTTGAACATCGCCGGAGGAAGCATCAACGCCAATGGCGGCGCGGGTATTGAAGCCACCAATACCACGGTACATATTGTCTTGGATACCCTTTCCGCGACAAGCGGCGGCGACGGCCTTAATCTGACCAACGTGTCCGGAACAATTACAATCTTGGACCGCTAATCCTAAAAATCTGAAAATGCATGTAAAGGTCTTGGATTTACAACCCATGTTATACGACGGAACTCGCCGCTTATTGACGGCGGGAAAAGCTTCCGTGCGACTAAAAATAGAGAGGAAAATACATTGAAAGGGATATCCGCATTGCTCGTGTTCGTCTTATTGAGTCTAGGTGCAAGGGCACAGGCCGGATTCGAACCCGAAACCTACTCCTTTAGTCCGACGCTCGGCATCTATGCCTTCGACCGCCATCAGCAACTCAAAAACAGCGCCTTGGTGGGCTTGAGGATCAGCCGCCACCTGACATCGCGTTGGACGACGGAAGCGGTCATACTCTATGTCCCCACGGAATCGAAACTCAAAACCGGGAGCGATAATGGCGTCAACGGCCTCCTCTACAACCTGGACGGCCTCTACCACTTGTCGACCCAAGGGAAATTCGTTCCTTTCTTGGCGGCGGGCGTGGGCGGACAAAACTTTAGCGGCAGCGACGCGGGCGCGGACAACAACTTAATGTTGAACTACGGCCTCGGCGCGAAGTACTTTTTCTCCGATGCGATGGCCGTGCGGGCCGACGTCCGGCAAGTCTTAGTTGATGACGGACACACCGAACACAACATGGTTTATACCTTAGGCTTCGAGTTTGCCTGGGGCCGCGGCAAAGGCGAGGCCCGCGCTGCTAGGGATCTTCCACCCGCATCCGCGGGTGCGCCTGCGGATGCGGACAGCGATAAAGATGGCGTGCCGGACAGCCGCGATTTATGTCCCAACACCCCCCTCGGCGTGGCAGTCGATCAACACGGTTGCCCGCTCGACAGCGATGGAGACGGGGTGCCGGACCACCTCGACAAGTGTCCAAACACCCCGGCCGGTTTAATTACGGACCGATTCGGCTGTACCTTGGATACCGACGAAGATGGTGTGCCGGACAGCCGCGACCATTGCGCGGACACCCCCAGGGGCCTTGCCGTTGACGGAAAAGGCTGCCCGATAAAAAGCGATAAAGACCGTGATGGAGACGGCGTGCTCGACGATCAAGACCGCTGTCCCGGCACACCGACGGGCACACCGGTCGACGAACACGGTTGTCCACTGGTGATTAAGGAAAAAACCACGACCCAATCGCATATCCGCTTCGACACCGGCCTGTCGATAATCAAGGAAGAATTCATGGGGGAGGTCGAGCGCATCGCCAACTATCTCAAAAAATTTCCGGATGCCGTGATCGAGATCGAAGGCCACACCGACACCACCGGGCCTGAAAAGTTGAACAAGCGGCTGTCGCTGGAGCGCGCGGAAAGCCTGAGAAACGCCTTGGTCGACCGCTTCGGCATTCGGGGACAGCGGCTCATCACCCGAGGATTCAGCTGGAATCGCCCCATTGCGGACAACGACACCGCCGAAGGACGCCAGAAAAACCGGCGGGTGGTCGTCACCCTTGATCCCAGGGGAGAGTAAGCGAAGGGTCTGGGACCCTGTTCGCTTGAAATGCATTCCGGAATGCGTGCTTTTTCACGACCAGCTTTCTCAAAAAAGGCGGATCAAGGCTTCCTCTGCAAAGCCCTAGCGCGATTCCATTAAACGGTCGGCAGCTTGAAAGTAAATACCGCACCCCGATCCTGCCCATTTTCGGCAATCACCCTACCGCCGTGCAACTCCAGAATGCGCTTCACGATGGCCAGCCCCAATCCGGCGTGGCCGCCGCCTTGGCGGCTTTTTTGGTGGCGGTAGAAACGGTCGAAAATGTGCGGCAGGTCTTCGGCTTGAATGCCCGAACCCGTGTCGCTCACCTTCACCACCAGGCGCTTGCCATCGGATACGGCCACCTGTTCCATCAAGGCCAGTTCGACCCTTCCGCCGTTCGGCGTGTGGCGCAAGGCATTTTCAATGAGGTTTTCCAGGACCCGTTGAATCATCCCAATGTCGCCAATGGCGAAGGGTAGTTTTTGGCCGTAGTCGGCAGCAATGGCTATGCCTTTTTCCTGCGCCGAGAGTTTAAACTTTTGAACCACATCTTGCACCAGCTCACCCATCGAAAAGGGTGCGGTCTCCATTAATTTTTTATAGGAATCGAGCTTGGCCAATTCAAAAAGCTCTTCAATCAACACGCCCAGCCTTTTACTGTGGCGCAGGGCCGTTTGCAGATATTCCTCTTTTTCGGATTCACTGAGGCTGGATTTTTTAATCAACAAGGTCTCCAAGTAACCATTGAGCGAGGCCAAGGGCGTGCGAAGGTCGTGCGACACATTGGCCACCATTTCTCGCCGTAGGGCATCGGAACGTTTTAATTCATCCCATTGTTGATCGATGTGGTCGGCCATCATATTGAAGTGCGCCCCGAGTTGGTCGATCTCGTCTCTGGGTGCAAGGCCCGATCGATAACGCGAATCGGGGTCGCGTTTAAATTGGCTCTTCGTGTAATTCAATATCACTTCGGAAAGGGCCTTGAGCCTTTTGGTGAAGAGGCCGAAGCTCAAAAGTCCGGCGATCAAGGCAATGCTCAGGCTGGCTAAAAGCCCGAAGCTACTGGTCCTAAGGCTGTAACTCCCCTGCAACATCTCGACGACATTATCGAAGGCTTCTCCCTCTAAAATGACATAGAGGTAACCTTCGCTGAGTCCTTCGGTCGAAATGGGGGCGGCGGAAAATATTTTCCGGCGGCTCGGATGCCGCGGGTCGTCGCCATAAAAAGGAAATTGAAGCGCCGTCCCACCCCTGTCGATCAAGGCCTGCACCGGGTTCAGATCTACAGCCTCCCGCTTGATCTTTTCTTTTGCGGCGGAGAAGGCCAGGATCTTCCCCTGCTTGTCGAGCAAATAAACCTCGATATTCGGGTTGATCACCATGAGCATGTGAAAGATGTTTTCGAGGGCGGGGCGATTAATCTCGTCGCCTTCCAGCAAGAGCGCGTCTTTAGCAATGTTCGCCGCCAAGGTCCGATTGAGCTTTTGTGTGATCTCCTGATGATAGCTTTGGGCAGCGCTCCGCACGGAATATAAAAATACAGCGGCGCTGAACAAGGCAAAGAGAAAGAGCACACCGGCCAGCTTGCTGTAGAGCGTTTTGAAGAAACGCGGGCTCTTTTCTTGGGCTTCAGTCATCATCTTATCAAGAAGGGATCTCTTCCTCAGAAAATTTATAGCCTACGCCCCAGACGGTCAGAATGTAGCGGGGCTCTGCGGGATCGTTTTCGATCTTGGCGCGGAGCCGATTGATGTGGGAATTCACCGTGTGTTCGTAACCGTCGTGTCCGTAGCCCCACACCTTGTCGAGCAGTTGACCTCGATTGAAAACATGACCGGGGTTATTGATAAAAAACCAAAGCAGATCGAACTCCTTGGCCGTGAGATCGATTAACTGCCCCTCGCGCTTCACCTGGCGTTTTTCTTCAATCACTTCGAGGTCCCCGGCATGGATCACTTTCTGTTGGGCATCGGGGCTTTTCTTTTTGGCCAAGTCGGTCCGCCGCAGGATGGCCTTCACCCGCGCCAGCAGTTCGCGGACGCTGAAGGGCTTGGTCAAATAATCGTCTGCCCCCATCTCCAGCCCCAGCACCCGGTCGATTTCGCCCGTCTTGGCCGTGAGCATGAGAATCGGGGTGTAATCCGCCTTGGCGCGTAAGGCCCGGCAGATCTCCAGACCATCGACGCCGGGTAACATGAGATCGAGCACGACCAAATCGAAAGTCCGGGCCATAGAGACCTCCATCCCTACCGTCCCGTCGACGGCGATCTCTACTTCATCGCCCAAATCGCGTAGATGCAGCGCCACCAAGTTAGCGATATCTGGGTTGTCTTCAATAACAAGAATTTTTCGCATTTTTTTCTTTATAATTCTTTTCTCTTAAACTTCCCCCATTAACAAAGGGGGAGCGAGGGGGATTTGCTTTAGACTTTCAAACATGCCCCCCCTTGCCCCCCTAAGTCAAAGTGGGGTAATACCTTACAATCATTTCAAACTGAAAACCGTCAAGCGAAAACCGATTCTATCCGAATCGGCCGTCCCCCGGCAAATGCCGGGGAACAAACCGAATCATCAGGAATTAATCGTCGTCGTGATGCATTCCTTTGTTGACCGTAATGGTGACTTTGGCAACGGGATTCAGCCAATGGTGTACGTTTCGGTCCAAGTCGCTCAGTCCGCCATTGGGATCGTCATCACCGAGGGTGCCACGGTGAATGTGGACCGTCTGGTTGTGCTCGGCCATCGTCACGCCCGATGCCCCGGTGCCGCCGTTTCCGCCTGGGTCAGCCGGAATTCCGGGCACACCCGGCATGCCGCCGCCATTGATAATTTCGTCGTTCACTTCCGTGCCGGCATCGTAGCCGAGCAGGTAATAGGTGTAGGTCCCGCGCGCCTTCGGAATAGGCAAGCTATCGAGGCCGACAAAGCCGTCATTCGTTGGTAGCAACATCGCCACGATGGAAAAGCGATTATTCCGGCCTCCCCGCCTAAAAGTCGCAGTCGCCGTTTGGCCCGGAGCCAAGAGACCGCCCGCAGGATTGTCGACAATGTCTGCGCCTTCTGCTCCGAGATCGGCAATCAGGCCGGAGGTATCACCCCCTTCGGCCATGGCCTGAAGGTGGGCGGATGCGGGCATGCCCGGCTCGAACAGATCGATCTGCGCGCCGTGCTTGGCCACCAACAAAGGCGTATAATAAATCCCGTTCGTCAAGTTGGTGATTTCAACAGTGATGTCTCCTGCTATCGCGGGTGTCGCGAAGAGCAGGGCTGTAAAAGCGGCTGTAAATATTTTTTTCATCGTATCCTCCTCGGTGAGTGGTGCGGATTGTACATAGGAGCCTGCACGAACCTTCGTTTCTTTCGTCCTTTGCAGACCCATTTGGAGAATAAGGGAGGAAGGTCACGCTAGGGTTGTGCTTTTGTCACGATTTGATCACATTTCAGTGGAGGGGTCAGTCCTAAGATGGAATTGAAACTTGATGTCCGATTCGGTACTATCTTACAGTTGAATGCAACCCTTGGTTAATTCTAAATTATGAGCGATATAGAAGAAGTCGAGAAAATGGTGCAGAACAGTGGAAATAATTTTCACTGTAAAGTCTTAAATTATCTGAAAGAGAAAGACTGGACGGTTTTAATCAGTCCCTACTACACCGACAATGTTACAGATAAGCCAAGAGAAATAGATTTAGTCGCCGAAAAAGCGTTCGAAGTCAGAAACCGTCCGTTTAGAAATCGGGTTGTTGGGACGATAAATGTAAAATTATTTATTGAGTGTAAGTTCATCCCCCAGAAGATCGTATTCTGGTTTCACGATAAAGACAAAATCCGAGCAGAAGAGTTAGTGGTTAGTAAATTCAGTATGCGGGAAAGTAATTCTTACACACAAGAACATCATTACCTAAGTAGGGCTTGCTGAAAAACATCTAAGTTTTTGATTTTAAAAATAATTTAGTTTCAGTATAATGTCTGAAGTGCAAAGAAATAACCCGTTCCCCCTCCAAAAGCGTGCACCAGGAGAGTCCATGTATCGAAAAATAGATCACAA
>JAJDBW010000034.1 GCA_029261155.1 Nitrospirota bacterium
TACTTTACACACGCTTCTTCTGTCCCAAAACGGATTTGCCATTTTAAAAATACGGCCTCTTCTTTCTGCATCTCGCCTCCTCTTTCCCTCAATTTTCACCATTATATCTCCTATGCTGTAAATTGTTAAGAGGCAAGATAATAAAAGAACAGCCTCGCCATTTTACATTTTTGAAGTAAGTGGAAAAGCATTAATTTATGATTGCTAGACCTGAGTCCATTTGCCCCCACACCTGCACCAACAATCCTCAACAGAGCAACTGTTATCGCATTGCCCCAAGCGGCATCGTCCACTTAAAACATATATCGGATGGCATCGTGAACTACGAAATTTTTGAAGGAGGGGGTGCTGTCGTGACGCCTGGCCAAAATGTCGGGGCGGGCCTTTATCAAAGCACCTATTCGGCCGGAGCGGTCGCAGATGTAAATGGCATTGAGGCCCAAGGCATCGCCACCCTCACCCTCCCCGAAGTCCTATTCGATCCGGTCACGCTGCTCGCCATAACCGAAGACTACCAAGTGGCCACGCTCCCAGAAAGAAGTGTGCAAGTGAACTCCGGCGAATCCGTGCGTTTTCATGCCGACACAGGCGCCCCCATCTTTAATTCAACACTCGACAATGCCCGCTACACCGTCTTTGGCGTCGATATTCTGTTAGCGGCCAAGCCCCAACTCATCGTCGTCGGTGACGATGGCCTCACCCCCTTCGACAGCCGGTTTAACTACACCATCTTACCGCCGGAATACAAGGCCCTTCGTGCCGATGTCGATCTCTACGAAGCCGGAGACTGGTACGGCTTTCTCATTGGCGATAAAACCCAAACCCCAGGCCCCAATCCCCAAATTCAAGGCCAAGCCGTCTTCGTCAGAGGCTTTGAATTTGACCTCGCAAAAACCTACGAAGCCGAAGTCGTCTTAAGCCGGGGAAGCCAGGTCGAAATTAAAAGCAGCAAAATCCCCCTGCCCCTGGCGCAGTTTGGCTTGTTTAGAGATCAATCCGAAGAAACCATCGTTGGCGGCGTCACCGACGGCGCAACCCAACTCAAACTACGCCTCACTGTCCGTCATAACCCCAGCGCCTTGACGCTCGAATGGGGCTTATTCGACCTGGAACAACCGACTTCAACGAAAGCCCCGCCGATTCCCAAACCCATCGCCCATTTAGGCACTTTATTAGATGGGCAGGGCAACCCCCAAGCAAGCGTGCCGATCGTTTTTAATCCAGCCGGTGCCGAATGGATCGCAGAAGCCGTTTACAAAGTGCCCGATGCCTTTGTGCGCTTTGAAACCAACAAGGAAGAGGGAGACAAAGACGAAGCGGAGCGGCGTGTGAGCGTGACATTAACCAAGCCGGGAATAGAAGCCGGGCCGGAGGATCGTGTGAAAGAGATTCGGCTGAGGCGGCCGCCGGTGTTGTTGGTGCATGGAACAGGAGGAAGCCCTGAAACGTGGAATTTTTTTGAGCCCAAGTTAAATCAGAAAAAACTTTTTACGATTATGAGGGCAGATTATAGCAGAGATGGATTTAGCAATGTGGGGTCGTTAAACGATAATTATCCGGTTATGGATGTATATATTCCGGAACTAAAAAATAATATTCTAATAAATAATAGGTTAGTTGTCACTAAGGTTGATGTTATTGGACATAGTCTTGGCGGATTAGTGGTAAGAAAATACTGCGGAGTCAAGCCGATAGACTGTGAACAACAGATCCATAAATTAATTACCCTCGGTACTCCTCACTTAGGAACGGAGATTGCGAATTTTTTTAGCGGAATAAGAGGTACGTTAGATTTTGATATTTTTGTGGATGAGGCAACTGGTTTTTTTAGGGGGGGATTCGACGGTCCTGCACTTGTAGAACAGGAGGTTGGTAGCAATGCTATTGGAGAATTGATAAATACTTCTTTGCCGGTACCTTGGCACATGATTGTTGGTCAGACCCCTGATCTAAGGAGCCCATATGACGCCGATTTAGATCTTATATGGAACTTATTAAGATCGATATTTCAAATAGTCCCAGACGAATCGTTTGGATCTGAAGAAGTGAGTCGCGATGGTACAGGAGCAGAAATTGCATTTCCGCTTTTCCCTATGTTTAAACCTGCTAACGATGTTGATCGGGGCAGAAATGACAGGTTAATACCTCTATATAGTCAACGATTTAAAGTATATAACAATAGTGTGTCGGTGATTGGAGGGATAGATCATGTAACTGTGCACGACAATCAAAATCCAATTGATCGTGTGAAATTCATATTAGAGGAGCTCTCATCAAATGACTTCTTCCGCCGTTATGAATCCTCCCCTTGAGTATAGGAGAATTTTATTATGCCTGCAAATCAGTGTGTGTTTTTGAAAATGATCCTAATTACACAGCTAATTGGTTTATCGATATTTACAAATTCATATGCACTTGTCATTACCAATCCACAAAATGGAGCCACCTTTAATGAGGGAGATACGATTACGATTAAAGTAGAGCCGTCTGCAGAGGACCCTGAAATAAGGGTAGTTGTAATTAGGCCTCCTGCGAATAGTGAGTCATGCCCAATTTTAAGAGAAGCGCCATATGAGTGCCAGGTAACACTTATCCCGGGTAGCTTTGGAGAGGTTAGTATTGGCGCCATAGCAAGAACATTTTCAGGAGTTACTTTACAGGCAGAACATGTAAATCTTTCTATTCGTATCACTGCAACATTGCTAAAGTTGAGTGTGAATGATGACCAGCGAACTATTTCCCCGGTTGTGGGGAATACACGTCAACTCTATGTTAAGGGCCAATATTCTGATGGGATCGAACGAAGTCTTGTAGGTTTCGCAAGTGGCAATACCTTTGAGACTTCTGATCCAGACACAGCAACTGTTGACGGAGAGGGGGTAGTGACTGCGGTAGCTCCTGGCGAGGCAGTGATCACTGTAAGAAATGAAAATTTGAGTTTAAAGATCGATGTAATAGTGAGGTCAGACTAATCGCATGTTTAGGTCTAAATGAAGGGGTCATGAAGGGGTCAAGTCGCTTTGCAGGTGAAGGGGTCAGCATTAAGGGGTCAAGTCGCTTTTTGTCCAAGGTTAGAAAAGTAGAGAGGTAAAAGAGAAATGTCCAGGCCGCTGCGTATTGAATATCCCGTTGACAAGGCCAACGATGGCCATGCACTGGAAACGTGGAGATGAGCGTGAAGACGAATAAGGGTGATTGGATTTCAGGCTTAACGCTGAGGTTTCAAATCGCACACTCTATGCTATTTGTTTCCTGCTTGTTTCTGGTATTTCCTCTCCTCTCCTCGGCCCAAGAACCCCTACAATCCTTTCCCCTTCATGAAATCCGCGTCCTCAAAATCGCCGCCGCTGAAGAACGGGCCGTTGTCAAAACACCGGAAGGTGAGTTGCACATCATTAAAGTCGGCGATGTGATTGGGGATCGTCATGGAATGAAGGGGTCAAGTCGCTGTTTGTCCAAAGTAAGAAAAACAGAGAGGTAAAAAATGGAGGGGTCAAGTCGCTTTTTGTCCAATGGAGGGGTCAAGTCGCTTTTTGTCCAAAGTTAGAAAAGCAGAGAGGTAGAAGAGAAATGTCCAGGCCGCTGCGCATTGAATATCCCGGTGCCTATTACCATGTCATGAATCGCGGCGCGGCGTATCAAGCAACATTCAGGACGGATGCGGACCGGGAGATCTTTTTAGAAGGGCTCAATGAAGTCCACAAGCGTTGGAATGTCAAAGTCCTCTGCTATTGCCTCATGGGTAATCACTACCATCTGTGCGTGCAAACCGGTGAAGTCCCCCTATCGCGCATCATGCGGCATATCGACGGCGTCTATACCCAACGCTTTAATCGAAGACACGGAAGGGATGGCCCGCTCTTTCGGGGAAGGTATAAAGCCATCTTAATTGAAGCGGATCAGTATCTCCTCAGTGTCGCGCGCTACATCCATCACAACCCCGTGGAAGCGAGAATCGCCAAGCAGGCGGAAGCCTATCGCTGGAGCAGTTTAAGGCACTATCTCAAAAAGGGCGAAAAACCCGAATGCCTCGAAACCGAAAAACTCCTCTCGTATTTCAAAGGGAAAAAAGGTGCATTTATCGAATACATGCAAAGCAAAGTCGAAAAAGAAATCGAGCAATATTATAAAGCCAAACAAGTCGGCCCCATCTTGGGAACCGAAAGATTTAAGGAATGGATCAAAGCCAAGCACTGGAAACGACAAACGGAAAAAGAAATTCCACAGCGTCGGCAAATGGCCATGGGCATGGACGCCTATATCGCCCTCCTCTCCGAGGTCTATGAAATAGAAAAGGAAGCCATCGTCCAGGGAAAGCGCGGGCTCAAGAATGAGAGTCGGCAGATCGGCATGTACCTGTGCAGGGAAATGGGCGGATACAGCCATAAAGAAATCGCAAAGACCTTTGGCCTTGGGAGCTATTCGACGGTCAGCTCGGTGTGTGCAGTAATCAGAGAACGGTTGAAAAAGGACAAGGCATTAAGCCAACGAATTCAAACGGTGAACAACAAACTTCAGGCTTACTATGGACAAAAAGCGACTTGACCCCTTTAGACCTTTACAAAATTCTTGTATTACCGATATCATCGTTCCGGAATTACATAAGGATGGCAAACAGACTACCTTTGGTGCAGTAGATGACTTAGCGGTTAATAGTAGTGCTTTACAACAACTTGTTTCTACTTCTCCCTCTTTCTCAACATATGCGATTGCAGGGATAACTCAGGATCCATTACTTGGCTATGATCCAGGTATAAGAAGTTTATGGCGATGGTCTTCTATTTTGTGTGGAATTGTTCCGGGGCCAGACTCTTCTATCGCGTTGTTTGCCTGGGAGGTTTTTAATTCTGGTTCATTTTTCAGTTTTAATGTTGAAGGAACACCAGCGTTTTCTGAGGTGAATGATCGTATCGTCTCTCAGTCTAGTCAGCTTGGTGGTTTATCTGCTCAAGATTCTGAGTCTTTCATAGGATTTGATCATATAACAATTCATGACGATGCTAGTATAGTAGACCAAGTTAAAGTTCGATTAGATGAACAACTAATAAGCCCATAGGAGGAAAGAAGTGACTATAAGGATATTATTAGTAGGGGTTTATTTTAACCTACTTATTTTCCCAGCTAGCGTTTTGGCGTTAACAATTACTCAGCCAGAAGAGGGCGAAATTTATCACCCAGGAGACACTGTACAAGTCCTAGCTGAGGCGGGTGAAGGTGAAGTGTTTGTTCCAGGGGTTATCTTGGACGCAGCAAGCATTGATGGGGGTCTTGATGTTCTTGCGCCCTATGATTTTGAGTTTCAGATTCCTACAAATTTTTTAGGGTCTTTGAGAATTTCTGCAGCGGGGAAGACCTCAGCTGGAAATATCCTAAAGGATGAAATACATATCCAGGTTGTTCTACCATCCAGCGTGAGGTTACGTTCAATATTAGTTGATAGTTCTCCGGTTATTCTATTACTGGAACCCGAACATAGCCGGACCAAAACCTTGACAGTAAGTGGGAGGTTTTCAGACGGTGTTGAACGCGAAGTGACAACCTTCCCAGGAACAACCTTTCAAAGCAGCAATGAAGAAATCGTCACAGTCGATGGTAACGGACTCATGCAAGCGGTTGGTGCCGGAGATGCAGAGATCACTGTTCGGAATGGAGAACTAAAAGCGGTAAGAGATGTCATCGTGAAACAAAAATCAAGGTTCCGATGATATGAAGAGCTCAAATCGCTTGTTGTCCATCGTTGTTTGAGGAATCCAATCCTTCACCGAGCCGGAGCCTAGCTTCGCGCCGGACACATCGCAATGCGGGATTAAAAAGCGAGTGGAGTCACATGCAGATTGATCGAATAAAACGCGGCATTCCAAATCGGCCACTTGCAACGCTTCTTTTTCTATACTTGTTGCTTTCCCCTCTCCTTTCATCGGCCCAAGAACCGCTGCACCCCTTTCCCATTCACGAACTCCGCATCCTCAAAATTGCCGTCCCCGAAGCCCGCGCCGCCGTCAAGACACCCGATGGCGCCTTGCACATCGTCAAAGTTGGCGATTCCATCGGAGATCGCGGCGGAACAGTAAAAGAAATCGCCGAAGGCCGAATCGTTTTAGAAGAAATGGGCGATCGGGAGATGGAAACCGTCATCATCCGCGTCGAGAATGGAAAACAGCGCATCGAACGCATCAAGAGAAAACTCGAAGCGCCGCCCTTACTCTTCGCACCCAAAAACGATTTTGATGAAAACCGTAAAGCAGAAAGTAGGGGCGGAAGTTTTTCGGCAAGAGGCAAGTAATCGTTATGATTGCGAGTAACGCGTTTCGGACTTAAAGCAGGGCAATAATGTTAAGGGATAGATTAAAAAACTTAATTTATTTAACGCGCAGCGTGAAACGCGCAACATGCGCTCTCTTTTTGTTATTTCTTCTTCCGATTCCCGCCTTCTCGCAAGAATTCACCGTGACCCCGCTTGGCGATTTCGGCAACGTTACTGTGATGGAAGTGACTGGGGATTACGATGCCGAGAATCCGGACGGGTCATCGAATTGGAGGGGTCAAGTCGCTTTTTGTCCAAAGTTAGAGAGGTAGGGAGGTTAAAGAGAAATGACCAGGCCGCTGCGTATTGAATATCCCGGTGAGAAGGCCAACGATGGCCATGCACTGGAAGCGTGGAGATGAGAGTGAAAACGAAAAAGGATTATCGGATTTCAGGCTTAACACTGGGGTTTCAAATCGCACACCCTATGATATTGGCGTCCTTCTTGATTCTGGTAACCCCCATCCTCTCCTCAGCCCAAGAACCCCTCCAATCCATTCCCCTCCATGAAATCCACATACTCAAAATTGCCGCCGCCGAGGCCCGGGCCGTCGTCAAAACACCGGAGGGTGATTTGCACATAATTAAAATTGGGGATTTGATTGGGGATAGGCAAGGCCGCATCGTAGAAATCGCCGAAGGCAGGGTGGTATAGAGGTAATTAAAGTTAAATCAGGCGGTTAGATTAACGAGTTGGCCGATGTTTCTGGTCTGATCTTCAGGACGAGGCGTGTTTGGATACATAGAGGTCGACTTGTTGTTGGGACGGCCGCCTTGCTCCGAAGGCTGGCCAGCTGCTGCATCCACTCCACTTTGCGATTGATCACCCGCTTCACTTTCTTTGGCCTCTGGTGTTTTGCCCGCAGCCATACCCGCATCTATTCTCAGTTCGGTGAGTTCTTGCAAGGCTTCCGCTTCCATGGCGGCGGCCTGGGCGGCGACGCGGCGATCTTGGGATGAAGGATTTGCCGGGGCGTTGGCCGCGCGGCGAATGACGCGGGCTTTTTGAAGGGTGGCCGCCGGGTCGCCGGAGACTTCGGCGGTGTCGATTTTTACCTCTCCGCCCACGGCATATTGCCTGCCATCAGGACCGCGCTTGTAGGTGTAGCTGGGTCCGCCGCTGGCGTAGGGACCCGCCGCGCCGAGATGGGCGGCCTCGTGTGCGCGAACCTCGCGATCGCGCTTCTTTAAATCTTGCACAATTTTTAGATCCTTGAAATTCAGCTCAGGCTGCAAGCCTTTGGAGACTGCCTCAGGTTTTTTAAGGGCCGCCTTGCCGCTGGCCTGCTCTGAGGTTTCATTGGACGTCTGAGTGGGATCGGAGGGCGTGGCCTGCCCTTCTATTGCGTTTTGCATCGGATTTTGAGCGGAGGTCGATTGAGGTCTTTGTTTGGGGCTTTGGACGGGCGAGGGGAAAATTGGCCCAGGCTGTAGGGAAGAAATTTGCATGGCTTTGTCTATAAGTTATCAAATTATCGGAATTTGTCGAACGGTGAAGCCTCGTTTTCCGTTCAGCGCACCAGGTCAAAAGCTTCGATGATTGCCTTGATGATTGCGGTTTTTCGGTCCAGGATGCCTGCGCTTTGGGCGATAAGGGCCTCCCGCGTTCCCTTCTTTGGCAGATAAGGAAGCGGACCGAGGACGGGAAGGGTCGTTCGTTCGTTTAAAAGGCGGAGGTTACTTGCTTCGGAGGCCGGTTTTTTGGGAGTGATTCGGTTGAGCAGGAGGCCCGAAAAGTGGAGGCCCTGGCTTTTTCCATAGTTGAGGGTCAGGAGGCAATGGTTGAGGGTGCCGAGACCGGATTGTGCGACAAGGAGAACCGGGAAATTCAGCTCTCGAATCAAATCGATGAGGGTGTCCTTTGCGTTGAGCGGGACCATCAAACCGCCCAGGCCCTCGACAATTAAAAAATCGTGCGCCTTCTGCATGCCTTTGACGGCGGCCACAATCTTTTTTAAATCGACCGGCTTTCGCCCTTCTTTCAGGGCTGCGGCATAAGGGGCCAGGGGCGTGCGGAAACGAAAGGGGGTGATGACCTCGAGGGGGTCTTTCGAGCGCGCGGCGGCGCGGAGGTAAGTGCCATCGGCCGGAATCAAATGTCCCTTACGTAGGCGGCAGCCGCTTTCGATGGGTTTCATCACGCCGCAGTCGATGCCCCGCAGAACCAAGGATCTGGCGAGGGCCCCGGCGATCAGGGTTTTACCGACGCCGGTATCGGTGCCGATGATGAAAAGGCCTCTTGGGGGGCTAGATCGCTTCATCCGATGCGGCTGTCCAAATTGAAGACTTGGCCCGAGACGTGTTTCATCGTCGAGAGATGATGGATGAAGTCGGCCACTTCCTCAAGGCTGGACGTCCGCCTAAGCTGGTTTTCGCCGATGAGCCGCTCGGCATCGGCCGGTTTTAAGTGCGCGGTCATGGGGGTGGGCAGGTAGCCGGGGCAGACCGCGTTGACCTGTATATTGTCCTTTCCCCATTCCTTGGCCGCAGACTGGGTAAGCGCGATGAGGCCACGCTTCGACGCGCTATAGGCGGCTTGCCCGATGCGCCCTGTCTTGCCGGCAAAGGAGCCAATATTAATGATCTGTCCTCCGCCTTTGGGCTGCATGATTTTTGCGGCTTCTTGCATACAATAAAACGCACCGGAGAGATTCACGGAAAGGACGTCGTCCCAATCCTCTGTCTCAAGCCGGTTGAAGAGGGCGTCCTTTGTCGTGCCTGCTGTATTGATGAGCAGATCGATCGTGCCCCATTTTTCCTGAAGCTGATCGAACATCGCACGAATGGCTTTGGCTTCGCGGAGGTCGGCGCTGTAGAAATCGGCCTCGTTTCCCTTGGCCCGGATCTGCTCGATGAGGCCTTTTCCTGCCGCCTGATTTTGGAAGCCGTGCAGAGCGATGCGGCAGGGTGATTCCGAAAAACGCGGGCAGAGGGCCTGCCCCAATCCGCCGGTGGCTCCGGTGATGAAGAGTGTCTTCATTTATAGGAGGCCTAGGGCCTTTCCGCCCGCCTCGAGCTGCGTGAGGAGCGTATCCATTTCCTCAAGGCGATGCGTTGCCATTAGGGTGACTCGAAGACGGGCCGTACCTTCCGGGACGGTGGGCGGCCGAATGGCTTGAACGAAAAGACCGTGGTCGAGTAAGTATTCAGAAAAGGCGAGCGCCTTATCGCTTTCCCCGACACGGATGGGGATAATCGGCGTCTCGCTTTCGAAGGTATCGAAGCCCAGTGCCCGCAGCTTTTTGTGGAAGTAGGCCCGATTTTTCCAGAGTTGCTCACGGATTTGGGGCTCCTTTTCAATGAGGTCGAGGGCGGCCAGTCCTGTCGCCAGCACACTCGGCGGCAGGGCGGTGGTGTAGATAAAAGGGCGCGCCTTGTTCACGAGGTAATCAACCAAACTTCGACGGCCACAGAAAAAGCCCCCAAAACCGCCGAGGGCCTTACTGAGTGTTCCCATTTGGATGATCCGGGGGCTTGTCATTTGAAAATGATCCAGACTACCGCCTCCATGCTCGCCCAAGACCCCTGTGGCATGGGCGTCGTCTAAATAGATCGTTGCGTCGTAACGTTCCGCGAGATCGACCAACTCGGGCAAGGGGGCGATGTCGCCGTCCATGCTGAATAGACCATCCGTGACGATAAAGGTTTGTTGGCTTGTCTTCCGCTGCTTCAGCAGTTTTTCCAACTGCGCCATGTCCTTGTGCCGGTAGACCCGGAAAGTTCCCCTCGAAAGTCGGCAGCCATCAATTAAGCTCGCATGGTTGAGCCGATCGGCCAAGATTAGATCGCCCTTTTGAATGATCGCGCTCAGGACGCCAAGGTTGGTCGTATAGCCCGAATTGAAAACCAGGGCGGCTTCCGTACATTTGAGTTGGGCCAGCTTTTCTTCGAGCTTTTGGTTGAGATGGAGGCTTCCCGAAATCAGCCGGGAAGCGCCCGATCCGACGCCCCAGGTCTCCACTGCAGAGATTGCCGCCTTCTTAAGCAGCGGATGGTTGGCAAGTCCAAGATAGTTGTTGGAGCAAAAAAGGAGGACCTTTTTACCCTCAAGCTCGATGGTGGTCGATGTCGGAGAACTAACCCGGCGGAGGGTGCGCAAGTGGTGTTCCGCTTTAAGCCATGCCAGTTCATCTTTCTCCCGTGTCATTTTCTCCCCTTTTTTTAATGCATTAGATAATATATCCGCTTCATTGCTGTCAACGAAGGGGGCATCGAAACTCCTTGACATCCAATGGGCTCATCGATACAATTAAGGCAGTGGCACAACACAATTTCTTCATAAGAATTCTTCAGTTAAAGGTTTTTCAGTTTTCATTTCTTCAGGCAACTTTCGATAACTTTCTAACAGAGTAGGGGAAAGAGATGTTTGAGAAATTTACCGACCGAGGCAGAAAGATCATCATTCTTGCCCGTGAAGAGGCCGAGCGTCATCAGAACGATTATCTGGGCACGGAACATCTTGTCTTGGCCATACTCCGGGAGCGGGATGGTGTCGCAATTGCGGTGACCAAAAAGATGGGACTTTCCGTCGAGCAGATCCGCCTCGAAATCGAGCGGAACCTTCCGAGCGGCAGCAATACCATGACCTTCGGCGAAATTCCTTTTACGCCGCGCGTCAAGAAGGTGATCGAATATGCCGTCGAAGAAGCCAAGCTCCTCGGACACAACTACATCGGAAGCGAGCATCTCCTGCTGGGCATTCTTCGCGAAGAAGAAGGAATCGGCGGAAAAATTGTCCGAAGCATGGGCGGCAACCTACTCACTGCGCGCCAGCTCACGATTAACCTGCTTCGTAAATCGTCCTCGCGCGAAAGAGACCGCAAGAGCAGCACGCCCGCTTTGGATGAGTTTGGCCGCGATCTGACCAAGCTCGCCAGTGACGGAGTGCTCGATCCGGTGATCGGACGTCAGGACGAAATTGAACGTGTCCTACAAATCCTAAGCCGCCGTACGAAGAATAACCCGGTTTTAATCGGGGAATCGGGCGTCGGCAAAACGGCCATCGTCGAGGGCCTGGCCCAAAAAATCGTGACGATGGATGTCCCGGAAAATTTGTTCAATCGACGTGTCGTGGCCTTGGATCTGGGCTCTCTTGTGGCGGGTACGAAGTACAGAGGCCAGTTTGAAGAGCGGTTGAAAGTCGTAATGAAGGAAATCGTCGTTTCCGGCAACATCATCATTTTTATCGATGAACTACACACTTTGGTGGGTGCCGGTGCGGCCGAAGGCAGCATCGACGCTTCAAATATGATGAAGCCGGCCCTTTCCAGGGGCGAGATGCAGTGCATCGGCGCGACCACGCTCGATGAATATCGCAAGCATATAGAAAAGGATTCTGCTTTGAAGCGCCGCTTCCAGGCCATTTATGTGCAGCCGCCAACGACCCTCCAAACCATCCAAATTATTAAAGGTTTGAAGGACCGTTATGAAGCGCATCACCGGGTTGATATTTCGGATGCTGCGGTGGAGGAAGCGGTTCGTCTGTCTAATCGCTATATTTCGGATCGCTTTCTTCCGGATAAAGCCATTGATGTTATTGACGAAGCGGGTTCCCGGGCACGACTGAGGGCTTATTCCCGTCCGGAAAACCTTCGGACCCTCGAGCAAGAAATGAAAAAGATCGTTCGTGAGAAGGAATTGGCGATTCGTCTCCAAAACTTTGAAGAAGCGGTCCAATTCCGAGAGGAAGAGGAACGCGTCAAAAAAATCCTAGACGATACCAAGAGCGAGTGGAAAAAATCTCAGGAAAAAAATCGTCCGATGATTGGTGCAGAAGAAGTGGCCTGCGTCGTTTCGAAAATGACGGGTATTCCTTTATTCCGTATCGAAGAGGAAGAGACGCAGAAGCTCATCCATATGGAAGACGAGCTTCACCGGCGAATTATCGGGCAAGAAGAGGCCATTTCGGCCATTTCTCGTGCCATCCGGCGATCTCGCGCAGGTCTTAAGGGCGATCGTAGGCCGATCGGGTCTTTTATTTTCCTTGGACCGACGGGGGTCGGTAAGACGGAATTGGCCCGCGCCTTGGCCGAATTCCTTTTTGATACCGATGAGGCGCTGGTTCGAATCGACATGTCGGAATATATGGAAAAATTTTCGAGCTCTCGATTGGTGGGTGCTCCTCCAGGGTATGTGGGGTATGAAGAAGGGGGGCAACTTACCGAAAAAGTTCGGCGAAGACCCTATTCCGTTGTCCTTTTCGACGAGATCGAAAAAGCCCATCCGGACATGTTTAACATCCTGCTTCAGGTCTTGGACGACGGTTATCTTACCGATAGTTTGGGCCGAAAGGTCGATTTTAGAAATACCGTCCTCATCATGACGTCCAACTTGGGTACGCGGATGCTTGGAAAATCGGGGTCCTTGGGTTTTCAACGCGAATCCGACTACAGCTTGATGAGCAAGATGAAGGATACGGTTCAGGCCGAGCTCAAAAAATCATTTAACCCGGAGTTTTTAAACCGAATCGACGATATTGTCGTCTTCCATCCGCTTGAGAAGGAACACCTTGAGAAGATCATCCTGATCCTCATTAAGGAACTCAACGACAAGCTCTTAGAAAAAGGGATCTCTCTTGAGTTGAGCGATGAGCTGATTCATTGGCTGGTTCAGGAAGGTTACGATCAGGTTTACGGTGCCCGTCCGATGCGGCGTTGCGTGCAGAAAAACATTGAAGATCCTTTGTCGGAGCAGATTCTACAAGGTCGGTTTAAAGAGTCCAAAATCGTTCGCGCGGTCCTTAAAGATAATGCGCCCGATTTTACTGAAGAGGAAACGCTCGCCGAGGTCTAAACGCAGAGTGACCTTTTAATTTTTAGAAATGAAAAACCCTTCAAGCAAGTGCTTGAAGGGTTTTTTTATGTCTTTTTTAAGAGGTCTTTTTATTTGCTGACGATCAATCGACCTTCCATTCCGAGTTCGCGATGATTATCCAGAATACAGTAATAGATGAAACCCCCTTGTTTAAACGGTACAAAAGTGACCACTGTTTTTGTCCCTTTTTCCATAACCTCTTTCGACATGATAAAGAAATCGGGAAGGGCGATATGGTGGTTTAGACCATCGTCGTTAAGGAGTGTAATCTCGACGACCTCCCACTCCTTGACGGAAAGATTCGGATTGATGACCCCATCAATATGCCCTCCAACACCGATAAAAAGCCGTCGGTCGCCCTGGGTCGCGGTTTTGAGCGTATAGGATGTCTTCGAACGGCCCGGATCCAATGCAGGCAAGGCGACCGGCATAAACGAAATAAAAACAAACGCGATAAGCGATATGGCGATTCGTGTATGCATATTTTCTCCCTCCTAAACTCAATTTACATCTCTTTTTCCTATAGTTCATTGTAGCGCAATGCCGATTCAAAATACGAGACCGTAATCCTAATTACGAGGTGCCCACGCATCGCATTGTCCCGTTATTTCTTTATGAGCCATTTTTTACGTCTGTATAATAGTGATATGGAATGTCTCACACTTTAATGCGACGGGTCTCTTATTCTAGCCCTGGTATTCCCCGGGGGTTATTCTGTATACTTATTCTAGATCTGGAAACGAAGCGCCAAATAACAAGGATCAATGCGTATAAGAAGGTCAACACTATTAAAAAAGGAGAAGGGCCATGGAAGTTAAAAAGGTATTAATTCCAACGGACTTTTCTGAGCTGTCGAATGAAACCATTGAGAAAGCCTTGCCTTTTGTTAAAAAATTAGGGGCGAGTGTTGTTTTCCTTCATGTCATCGAGCGTCTTGACCATCCGGACGACATGACGGCGCTCTTTGATGAAGGGTATGCCTACTTAATGGATCGGTCGAATGCCTTATTGAATGACCTTGTGATTCAATCCAAGCAAAAAGGACTCGAAGCAAGCGCCGAATTGATGAATGGTACGCCCTATCATGAAATCTTGCGCATGGCGGAAAAAATGGGTGCCGACCTGATTATCATGGGAACGCATGGACGAAAAGGCCTAGACCACCTGATGATGGGTAGCCAGGCCGAAAGGGTCGTTCGTTTATCGCTTTGTCCCGTCACCACGATTCGGGCGGAGCAAGCCGCTTCCAAAACCTAAGATTGCCATATCTTTTCACCACCACGCTCGACTTTTCCGAAGCCGATTCAGGATAGTCCTTGCCGGGAACAGAGACGAGACGTCGCGGATTTGACTTGAGGCTTTTCCGCAATGGGGCGCTTGTCTTTTATATTCGGTCTTTTCGTTATCTCGCATTGGAGGCTTAGATGATAAAAATGGTCATGGCGCAGTTTTTCCTCATCGTGGTAGCGAGCTTTCTTTTTCTTCCTGTTCCCGCCTCTGCCTCGGACCTTGAGATAGGAAAGCAATTTTATCAAGATCAGGGTTGCGTGCGTTGCCACACGCGCGATGGGAAAGGCGGAAAGTTTGGACCCGATCTTTTGAATACACAAAAAAATAGAGACCGCGAGTGGCTTACTGCCTTTTTGAAGGATCCGAAAAAGACGCTTCCCGGGGCGAAGATGATGGCGGTGAAAGGGACGGATGCGCAAATTGAGGCTCTCGTCAGTTATCTTCTCTCCGAGAAGTAAATGAGAGCTGCCTTGGCCCAAACACCAGACCGCCCGACCCTAAGGGATATTTCGATTCCCATGAAAGTCCTATTTAGCTGCCTTTTGTTGACCTTAGGCCTCGGATATCTTTTTGCCATCCTGTATCTCTACCTGGTGGACATTGAACCCCACGGTGGGGAAGGGGAAGGTTTCGTTGTGGCCGTGGTCAATAAATATTACGGCCAGCGAGGGGAGACCCAGTTGGGTGCCGCTTTACAAGGGGCAATGGGCGACACGGTCACGCCTGCTGAGAAAGAACGCCTGTTCCAATGGATTAAGAAGGGTGCGCGGATCGATGATTATGAGGAAGTGGCACCCATATTCAAGAACAGTTGCGCGATGTGCCATAGCGCAGAATCGGGCATGCCCATTCCGCCCTTAAGTCGCTATGAGGAGGTGGCCGTGTATACGACGGTTGATATGGGCCAATCCATCAAGTCTCTGGTTCGCGTTTCTCATGTCCATCTCTTTGGTATGAGTTTTATCTTTTTTTTAAGCGGTGGGATCTTCGCGATGAGCAGGGTCAATGTCCGCTGGCGGGTTCTTCTAATCGCCATGCCTTTCATCTCTATTTGGGTGGACATCGGCTCATGGTGGTTTACGAAATTTGCCCCTGTCTTCGCCTATACCGTCATCGTCGGCGGCGTTCTAATGGGGCTTTCCCTATTGGGTCAAATTCTTATTTCTCTATGGGAGATGTGGTTTTTGGCTGAGGCGCCCAAAAGTTTTTAAGCTGAGCGTTTTCCAAAGCCGATTCAATCTCTATTTTTATCCCAAAAGTCTTCCTTAATTTCTGTTTCAAAATCCGGCTTTCGTTGCACTCATTACAGGGCCTGTGATACAAATAAAAGCTATTTTTAAATCGCCTTATACCCCAAAAAGGAGGGAGCATGCCGAAGCCGAAGTTTCACATTCTCGTTTGCACCACAAAGCGTCCGCCGGGAAACCCCAGAGGATCTTGCGGCGAAAAAGGAAGTCAAGATCTTTTGCCCGCCTTTTTTCAAGAGATGGAAAAAAGGATGATGTTTGGACAGGTTTTGGTCACCGAGTCGAGTTGTTTGGGGCCTTGTCCGATTGGGGCGACTGTGGTCGTCTATCCCGACGGCACCTGGTACAAAGGCGTGACGGCGGCCGATGTGTCCGAAATTATGGAAGAGCACATCGCAAACGGTCGACCGGTGGCGCGTTTGACTGTTCCGGAAGAAATGTGGGGCTAGAAGGGGAATCGTGGTTTAAAAAAACTTTTCAAAATGGATGGCAGATTTCGGCAGGCCTTTTTCCATGAGCATTGTCCGCACTTCCCGGATCATCGCCAGGCTGCCACAGAGATAGGCCTCCTGGTTTTCTCCGGCTTCGAATGCCTTTGCGATTTTTTCAGTCACCCGCCCTCGCGCACCCTGCCAGGCTGCTGAAGGCTGCGAGAGTGTTGTCTCAAACCGAAATAACGGGTCTTTCTCGGCCAAGGCCGCCAGAAGGTCTTGATAATATAAGTCCCGCTCACTCCGAAGTCCCCAGTACAGCAATATTTCTTGCTGTCGATTAATGTGGATCAAGTGCACAATCATCGAGAGAATCGGAGCGATTCCAGTGCCTGTCGCGACAAAGAGAATCGGGGCAGGCACCTCTGTTTTCAAGACAAAATAGCCAAAGGGCTGGAGAAAACTGACCTGCTCGCCGACTTTCAGCTTGTGTAGATAACTGGAACCCGGTCCGCTGTTCACGAGGTTAACACACAAGCGGATCACCTCCCTTTCCTCCGGAGGTGACACAATCGAATAAGGGCGGTTGTTTTGCCGAGGGCGACCGTCCTTCATCTCCGTGACCTCGATGGCGATATACTGTCCGGCCTTAAAATTCAGGTGATCGGGCTGAATCAACTTAAACGCAATTTCTTTAACATCATGCGTCAGCCGCTTTACTTCGATCACTTCCGCAAGGCACTTTGTTGCCGGCATTGCCGCTCCTTTTTTCGAAAAAACGATATGAGGGTTTTAATCAGCTTGTTTTTGAAACAGATCGATGAGGATGCCTTCCCGAAGGCCGTAGTCGCTTACGCGTAAACGATCATAGCCGAACCGATCCATGATCCCTTTTAAAATGAGGCTTCCGGAGAGAATAATATCTTCCCGTCCTTTTTCGAGTCCAGCGATTTTAGCACGGGCCTTCGCCGGTATTCCACTTAACTTGTCTACAATTTGCGTGATCCTTGAGGCGGTGAGAACATGGCCGTTGATTTGCTCCGGCTTGTATTGGCGCATCTCTAGGTCGATCGCCGCTAAAGTCGTGACCGTT
This sequence comes from Nitrospirota bacterium, assembly GCA_029261155.1. Classification (GTDB taxonomy): domain Bacteria; phylum Nitrospirota; class Nitrospiria; order SBBL01; family JAADHI01; genus JAJDBU01. Next base: position 17,179 of record JAJDBW010000034.1, read on the forward strand.
CCGGCGGTTCCAACGAGGCGCTTGGGCCAGGGAAAAGGAGGTGACAGCTTTTCCAGTTCAGTAAAAATGGCCGATTTGAGCGCCCGCATTTCATCCGGTTTTGGCGGATCGGAACGCAGATAGTGTTCGTACAAGGCGATAGCACCTAGGTGCGTGCTGTAGATAAAATCCGGGTGGATCCCATCCCGCCCGATGAACTCTGTGGAGCCGCCGCCAATGTCGCAGACCAGCATTGCAGGCTTTTGGTCTTTAAAGAGAAGAGACACCCCCAACAAACTCGCGCGCGCCTCATCCTCTCCAGAGAGGATGAGCACATCGAAACCGCAGTGCCGTTTGACTTCTTCTAGGAATACGTTCCGGTTGCTGGCCTCGCGCAGTGCGCTTGTGCCGACGACGGACACCGCCTTAATCTGCATCGTATCGAGGGTATTTCTAAAGGCACGCAAGGCGGTCAGTCCGCGTTGTAAGGCGGCGGGACGGATTCGTTTCTCATCCACAAAACCTTCACCCAAACGTGTGATGCGATTTTCGCTATAAAGTGTTTTGAAAGTAGAGGCTGTTTTGATTTCGGCGATGAGCAGCCGGAAGGTGTTGGTGCCCAGGTCGATGGCGCCTAATATCGCCACGGTGCTGAGCCGATCATCCTAGGCGGCGAGATGAACGTGGATTCCTCAACGCTGTCCCGCATCCGTCCTTGGGTCCCGCGCGCAGAGGCCGATTTTGTGTCACTCGGTTTCTGCGCCATTTTGCGTAATGCCTTTCGTCAATTCCGGATCGTCCGTCTCCGCCTTCGGCGGGCTTTCAGTCCTTGAGTTTCCGTTTGCCGGTCTTTTGTGTGCAGCGATTTGTTCGATGAGTTTTTCTTTTTCTTTCTCTAGGGTCTCGAGGGTCCGGATGGCGCGATCTTTTCCTTTTTGATTTAAGACCTGCTGGCCGGCCCAGTGGTCCATGCTTTTTTTGCCCAAGGCCAGATAGGCTGAGCTAAGCTTTTCTTCAATTTGGTGGAGATGCCCACGAAGCTGCCTGAGTTCAATTTCTGCGATGGAGCGGTCGGCAAGCGATGCCCCACCGGTCTTCAAGGCATCGAGGCCGCGACTGAGGTCGTCCCGCCATGTCTTTCTGGACATAAGCCGGTCGATCAACTCCAGCCCGCCTTTGCCAAAAGATATAATCGAAAATCCCATCGTTCTCCGTTTTGTCTTTTTTTGGATTCCGTTCTTTTTAAATTTAGGCCTGCAAAGCGCCTCTATCGTTCCGCTGCAATTAAGCCAAAGTGAGCCATTCTAGCTTGCCTTGCCACTTCCTTTCAAGGGTGGCGCGGAGTGCTAGGCTATCGGGTGTAGAGAGTGCTGGGTCTTCCTTTACCCAAGCGAAGGCTTCTTTTCTCGCCGCCTCGAGTATCTTAACATCCCGCATGAGATTAGCAATTTTTAAGCTGGGCAGTCCGGCTTGCCGCGTACCAAAAAATTCGCCTGGGCCTCGGATGGCGAGATCGGCCTCGGCAATTTTAAAGCCATCCGAAGTATCCACCATGGCCTGAAGCCGCTGCTTGCCTTCTTTAGAGATGGGATAGTCTGCAATCATTAAACAAACGGACTGCGCCGTGCCGCGTCCGACCCGCCCGCGGAGTTGATGTAGCTGGGAGAGTCCATAGCGTTCGACGTGCTCGATAACCATAACGGAGGCATTGGGAATATCGATGCCGACCTCGACGACGGTGGTGGCGACGAGGAGATCGATGCGCTTGTCTTTAAATTGCCGCATCATCGTCTCCTTTTCTTCCCGCTTCATGCGGCCGTGGAGCAAGCCGATTTTGCGTTGGGGAAAGGTTTCTGTCTGAAAGAGCGCGTAGAGTTCTGTGGCCGCCTTTAAATCGAGTTTTTCGCTTTCCTCTACAAGGGGACAAACCACATAGGCCTGGTGTCCCTTGGCCAACTCGGCTTCGACGAGTCGGTAAACTTGGTCGCGCTGCCTTCCGGAAAAAAGCCGGGTGCGGATGGGCGTCCGTCCAGGCGGCAGCTCGTCGATAACGGAGATATTAAGATCGCCATAGAGGGTCATCGCCAAGGTGCGTGGGATGGGCGTGGCCGTCATAATCAGCAGGTCGGGCTGACTCCCCTTTAAGACCAGTTTTGCGCGTTGAAGGACACCGAATTTGTGCTGCTCGTCCACCACTGCGAGGCCGAGGTTGGCGAAAGCCACGCCCTCTTGAATGAGGGCGTGCGTGCCAATTACCAAGTCGACTTGCCCTGAGCCGATTTGCTCGAGGGCCTCTGTCTTGTTGCTTTTTTTCATGTCGCTGGTGAGCAAGAGCATCGACTTGCCGCGGGCCTCGAGATAGGCCCTGAGCGAAAAATCGTGTTGCTCGGCCAGGATTTCCGTGGGAGCCATGATCGCCGCTTGGTAGCCGTTTTCGATGGCGATCAAGAGGCTCAACAAGGCGACAATGGTTTTCCCGGAACCGACGTCTCCTTGAATCAGGCGGTGCATGGGATGCACCGAGGCCATGTCCGGGGCAATCTCGGAGAGCACCCGCTCCTGCGCGCCGGTGAGCGAAAAGGACACCAGCTTGCGAAGCGGCTCTACGATGGCTTCGGAGGTATCGAAGGCGATGCCCTCGACCTGTTCAGTCCGGCCTTGTTGCCGGAGGGCCAAGCCGCATTCGAGCAAAAAGAGTTCGTCGAAGGCCAAGCGTTTGTGCGCCAGGCTTTTGCCTGCGTTCAATTCACTGAGGTCTGTCCCCTTGGGCGGAAAATGGATGTGCTGAATCGCTTCCCTCAGCGAGGGCAGGTGGAACTTGCGGATCAAGTCGGGAGGCAAAAAGTCGGGGATCTGCGTCCCGTAGCGCGCCAGGGCCTGAAAGGTGAGGCTGCGGAGGGCCTTGCTGGTGATGCCCTTGGTTTCGTGATAAACGGGGACGATGCGATCGATGTGGACCTGGGCCTCGTTATCGCCCACTTTTTCGTAGTGCGGGCTTTCCATTTCGAAGGCGAGCCCGACGGAATAGCCTCGCTTTACCTTACCGTTGAGCATCACCCGGTCGCCTTTTTTAAAAGCTGTTTTCAGGTAGGGCTGGTTAAACCACTTGGCATGGAGCAGGCCCGAGGGGTCCGAGATCGCGAGATCGACAACCTTCATTCGCCTTCGGGAGGTTTCACTCATGCCGACGGCCACGACTTCCCCGACGACGGTTTCGATTTCACCGGGACGGAGTTCGGAAATCTTTTTTAGGCCGCTGCGATCTTCGTAGCGAAAGGGGATAAAATAGAGGAGGTCTTCCAGGGTTTGGATCTCCAATTTTTGAAAGAGCGCCGCGCGGTTGGGCCCCACGCCTTTGATATATTGAATCGCGGTCTGCCAGGGGAAGGGGGTGTCAATCAAAATGGATCTACCTTTCCGTTCCGTGTGTTCGAAAATTAGCCTTGTAAGAAATCAAATCATAATCAACAGTTTATGTTGAAGCCAATATATATCAAACTGATCAAAAAGATAAACCGGCATTGTCAGAAAAGGTGAAGGAGGGATGATGTGATTGATTGAAAAAATGTGATAAGAAAACCGAGCTTTGTCGTTTTTTCTATAAAAATAGCAAATATTTTGTGTCGGGGGCATGCAGTAGAGCACTAAATTTTAGACCGGTTTTCTCAAATTCCTCGTAAAACTTGAAAAAGATATGTTCGAGAAAAGGTTCCGCGAACGGATGAGCAGGTTAAGGCCATTGAGCGCGCCAATCCATGTTTTCGGGAGCGCCATGTCGAGCGCAATCGGCCTGGGGCGCTCTTATCGCAAGATACCTTCTATGCCAGAGAGCTCAAAGCGGTCAGTAAAGTCTCCATGAAGGCCGCGACGATTCTAAATAACGACCTCCTGCCGCAATACAAACAATGGGGCATTCCAATCAACGCAACCCTCATGAACAACGGCCGAGAATATTGTGGGCGGGATCCTACGAATTGTACCGGGCTTTAAACGACATCACCCATCGCCGGACCAGAGTGGAAAACCCGAAAACCATCGGCTTTGTGGAGCGATTTAACCGAATTGTTTAGGATGGTTTTTCCCGGGAGGCGTTCCGGAAAACACTTTATACATCCCCAGGAAGATCTGAATAAATGGCTCTGCAGATACACTAAATAACTTGCCTCTTAACAATTCACAGCTTGCTTCAGAACGGGTGTATGTTGCACACACAGGCTTAAAAGTCGATTGGGAAGTTGGGACTCCCATTGTCTTCGATTAAACCGGTAACAGAATTCATTGAGATACTCTTG
>JAJDBW010000035.1 GCA_029261155.1 Nitrospirota bacterium
CAAGAGTATCTCAATGAATTCTGTTACCGGTTTAATCGAAGACAATGGGAGCCCCAACTTCCCAATCGACTTTTAAGCCTGTGTGTGCAACATACACCCGTTCTGAAGCAAGCTGTGAATTGTTAAGAGGCAAGTTATTTAAAAAAGCGCTCGTTTGACTGCTCGGGTGCGGCGATGTTCGGGTCGTACGGTCAAAATCGATAACCTGCATCGGGAGGAGGCTGGGGTCCGCCGTGATGTCGAGCGTGAGCGCTTCAATATTGATGACAAAGCTGAGGCCTGGCAATGCACGGAGAGAGAGATAAAGTTCTCCTTCCGCACTGATCCAATTACCCGATGGGCGTTCAATCCCTAAGGCATTCAGGTCACTACGCGTCATGAAGATGTCTTTATCGTCTGTCAGGTTTATGAAGTAGTCTCCCTTGTTCTGCCCATTCAAAGTAACATTGAGAATGACGGTTTGAAGATTGGTCGCGTATAAAGGCCTCGCAAGGATAACCAAGACGCAAACGCTAAGGAGTGCATAGGCTTTTTTCCACATTAAACTTCTCGCTTAAGACAAATTCACTGGTCTTGACTTCAACATCGAATGCCGTGGCTTGCCGACAAGCCTCTATGGGAATGTTTGTCTCATAGGCGCGTGAAGACCCGGTGAGCAGGTACCATCCGCTTAACTCCTTCGAGAAATGTTCCTCCCCGCTTTGATTTCTCCCGCGAATCATGATCGACTGAATAATGAAATGTGTATTTCCGTTATTTTGTATCGACATCTGGAGCTGTCCCTTTCCGAGTCCCAGCCCTTGCACGTTTCCGGAAACAGCTTTTTGGGGAGGCGTGACGAAGATCGGCACACCGAATCGGATGGCCACTTGCACCTGTGTTTCGGTTTGGCTTTCAACTCGAGTAGGAATTTCTTCGATGAAAAGGCGGTAAGTTTTTTCATGTTTGAGGGATGGATTTTTTATCCCCACTCGGATCAGCCGTTCTTGATTTGGGTTGATCGTCGCCATCTTTGGAAAGAAGAGCAGGTCTTTCGTCTCGGTATACTGATCTTTTCCATTGGCGTCCTGTGTCCAAACATAGGCTTTCATCTGAATCTGCAAGGGGTTTTTCTCTTCGTTAAAAACGTTTACGACCCCGCTTCGGCTCTTTTGATCGAACTGCAATTTGATCGGGGTGACTGTAAATTGTCCAGCAAATAGCATGCTGTGAAAAGAAGGCGCAAAGAACACCATGCATGCGATGAGGAACCGTTTCATCCATTGGAATAAAATGGGGCGCGGCGTGGCAGATCTCAAAGTTTCCTCCTCTTTATCGTCGTGAGTGCATCTCTAGAATATCCGAATAAACAAAAGCGCTTCGGACCTTACAACCTTAAATATACTGCAAAAACACACTATGTCTAGTTTCCCTCCATTACACTAGGGATCGATCGTAATGACCACGGAATCGGCATAACTTCCGATAAAGGCATTTTGGTAATCAGCGGCAATGACAGTACCGGTTACCGTTAAGGTCTGAGGGGAATTTTTGGGAACGGTTGCAGATGTGGGGCTCAAGGAAAGGGTATAAGGAAGAAACTCCGTTAAAACCGTCGCATGCTGCATCCGATTGTTCCCTGGGCCGGTCTCGTTCAGGCCGTCATCTTGCGTGATTAAAAATGTGGCCATGGGCGCGCTTCCGACACACTTAAAACCGATTGTGGTCACTGCCGTGACATTGGATGCGCTTCCCGGATCGAGATTCCCGAAATCCAAGGCCGAAGTTTTTGTATTAAACTTACAAACACTCTTCGATAGGACGCTGGCGGAGACGGTTAGGACATTCGAGTCGGCGGCCTGCCCATTTTGAATGATTACAAGGGACACCAGCCAAGTCAGTGCAATCAACAGGGTTTTAAATGGGACCGTCATGGAAAGCCCTTTAACTAGAAAGGGTAGGGATGGATGGTCCACCCCTACCCTCGCTCTGTCTCGATCAAGAATCATTATGGCGCCACAGTAATCACAACTGTGTCAGCATACGCACCCGCCAATGAATTGGAATAGTCGGCAAAAACGATATTACCGGTGATGTTGAGCGTGACCGGCGCTCCAGGACCCGCACCGGTTCCAGCAAGAGGAGCCAGTGTCAGGGCGTAAGGAATAAACTCCGTCACATCGGTCGCATGCTGCATGCGGGGTCCGCCGGAGTTAAATAAACCGCCGTCATCGGTAATCGTATAAGCCACCCCTTTTGTGCACCAAAATGAGGTGCTGCCGGCACCCGGAGCGGCGGCGCCACTTGAGGGGTCTAGCGCACCGAAGGCAAGGGTCGATGTGGCGGAACTAAACCTGCATGTTCCAACGACATTACCTGTGACGGTGAGGGTATTGGTATCCGCCAAAGAAGGGCCGGCGGTTAATATGACGAGTGAAAGGGCTGCGAAGCCAAATAAAATACTTCTGATGAATGTCTTCATTTTAATCCTCCATGATTGGTTTGTTTTCACCATACTTGGGTTTTTATAAAAAAAAAGGTCCATACCCCAAGTGGCATGGACCTAAGTTCTTCGCAAGCCGCTTCGGCATTTCTTCGACCGTATCCAAAAGTGGACTTAGGTCAAGAACTTTGCGCTCCCCCTCTTTCAAGAAGGATTGCCTTTATCGTTGGCACTGTTTCTGTTGTCGAATTTAAATATAGCGCACTTTTTAATATTGTCAAGTTTGGTTAAAATTAAGTAAGATAACTTCTAGATTCATCATGATTTATCATAAAGATTAAGACCTTGTAGAGAATCGATCAGATCGTCAATGGGATAGGCCTCTTCTTCATATCATCTATTCATCTAAGGCTTCTAAGGCGAACTTGAGCTGGAAATGAGAACAAGGTATAATCCCACGCTAAACAGGAAGTTGGGATGGACTTTTTAGACATTTTAAAGTACCCGGAATCGAGCCTTTTCGAGCCCTCAAAACAGATCTCCGATATCGATGCCGCACTCCAACAACAGATCGACCAAATGATTAATACCCTGTATTTTTCGAGAGGTCTGGGCTTGGCCGCACCTCAAGTGGGCGATTTGAGGTCCTTTTTTGTGTACGACCTTTCTCAAGCCGATGAAGCAAAGGTGGAGCACAGCGGGCCCATCATCGTCCTCAACCCGGAAATCCTTGAGACGGAAGGCGAGGAAACCGCGGACGAGGGCTGTCTTTCGATTCCTGGCTATTTTGAAAAGGTCAGCCGATCCTATCGTGTTTTGATGAAGGGTCTTGATCGAGAGGGTAAAGAGATCCGGATTGAAGCCGAAGGCCTTGCCGCACGGTTGTTTCAGCACGAAATTGACCATATCAACGGCGTGCTGATGATCAGCCGGATCAGCAGCCTTAAGCGTGACATCTTTCTTCGCAAATTCAAAAAACAAAACAAAAACGCCGAGACTGGGTAAGGTGTCCGAAACGGGCCACCCACCAACAACACTTCGAGTCGTTTTCATGGGCACGCCGGATTTTGCGCTGCCTTCATTTCATGCGCTTGCGAAAACGGAAAAACTCATTGCCGTCGTAACCCAGCCCGACCGGCCCAAAGGCCGAAAGGGCGTTTTGACGCCGCCTCCCCTTAAATTGGCGGCAACGGAGCGAGACATTCCGATCTTTCAACCGGAGCGATTAAAAAGATCGCCCGATCTGTCTGACCAGCTTCTCAATATGCATCCTGATCTAATTGTCGTGGTTGCCTTCGGCCAAATCTTACCTGAGCGTATTTTAAAGATCCCGAAATACGGCTGCATCAACGTTCACGCTTCCCTGTTACCAAAATACCGTGGCGCCGGACCCATCCAATGGGCGCTCATACGCGGAGAAAAGGAAACCGGTGTAAGCACCATGCAAATGGATGTTGGCATGGATACCGGTCCCATGCTCTTGAAGCGGGCAATGCCGATTGCCCCGGATGAAACGGCCTTAACGCTAACGCCCAAGTTGGCCCAACTCGGCGCCGAACTCTTGCTGGAAACCCTTGCGCTTTTGAAAGTGGATCAACTCGTGCTCATTCCACAAGATGATCACGAAGCCACACTCGCGCCTCCCATTAAAAAAGGAGATGGCGCTGTGAATTGGCAAAGCTCCGCTCATGAGATCTACAATCATTGGCGAGGTCTCTTCCCTTGGCCGGGATTAACGACCTTTTTTAGAACCGAAAGATGGAAGCTCACCGCGATGCGTGTCGGAACAGAAAAAGGCCACCAAGGAAAGCCTGGTGAGATCCTTCACCTCTCCGAGCACGGTCTTGAAGTAGCTGCGGGCGATGGTTATATAATAATCACTTGCTTGCAGCCCGCCGGAAAACGCGAAATGCGTCCGGTCGAGTATGCGGCGGGACATCGCATCGAAGCGGGTGCGGTGTTGTATTCTTCCGAAAGCCAAAGCACGGAAGAAGGGAGGCTTAAGTGAATTTATTGAAAACGACATTTTTAATGACCCTGATGACCCTCTTGCTGGTCTTTGCGGGCCAAGCCTTGGGTGGACAAAACGGCGCGATGATTGCCTTTGTATTTGCCGTGGCCATGAACGGCTTCAGCTACTGGTTTTCCGACAAAATCGTTTTAAAAATGTACAAGGCCCATCCGGTTACCGAACAAGAGTCTCCAGACATTTATCGCATCGTCAGAGAATTATCCCACAGAGCTCAGCTACCGATGCCAAAGGTTTACCTCATCGACAACCCGACGCCCAATGCCTTTGCAACCGGGCGAAACCCGGAGCACGCGGCCATCGCCGTCACTACCGGAATCGTCCAAATCTTAAACCGGGAAGAGTTAAGCGGTGTTGTCGCCCATGAATTGTCCCATGTGCTGCATCGCGACATCTTGATTTCAAGCATCGCAGCGACGATTGCCGGCGCCATTTCCATGCTGGCGAATATGGCACAGTGGGCCATGATTTTTGGTGGCTTCGGGCGCTCGAACGACAATAACGAACGCGGCGGCATCTTCGGCACCATCGCTATGATGATCGTCGCGCCCTTGGCGGCCATGTTGATCCAAATGGCCATCTCCCGCTCTCGCGAATTCGCCGCCGATGCGGGTGCCGCCCGCATCACCGGAAATCCCAGCGGCTTGGTCTCTGCCTTGCGCAAACTACAAGAAGGGAACAAGCGCATCCCAATGCAGGCCAATCCGGCGACCGCGCACATGTTCATCGTCAGCCCTCTAAGTGGAAAGGGTGTGGCCTCTCTTTTTTCGACCCATCCTTCAATGGACGAACGGATTGCCCGTTTGGAAGGCATGACGCCCGGCCGAGCCTAATCGCTCCGCTTAAATCGGATTCTTATTCAACCCACACGACAAGACATAAAACAAACGCCCCCCGATCCGAGACAGGGGGCATTTGCCATTCTCACGAAAGCCGAGGTGGGCCGACAGGCAGGCGGGAAGGATGTCAGCGTCCTCATCGACGAGTTTCTCCGCCTAAACCGCCACGAACGACGGGACGAGTCCCTCTTGACCGAATTGGTTTACGGCGTCCTGCGCCAGCGGGCTTTTCTCGATTGGCAGATCGATCAATTTTCAAAAGTCAAAAAAATTAAAGCCCCGGTTCGAAATACCCTCCGACTGGGGCTCTATCAACTTTTATTCCTCGATCGCATTCCTGTGTATGCCCTCGTCAACACTTCGGTCAACTTGGCGAAATCTGAGGGCGGTCTAGCAGCAGGGCGATTCGTCAATGGCTTGCTACGAACGGTGATCCGTGCCAAGGATGCATTGCCGCAGCCAAACCGGGAAGATATCGTCTCTTTTATCGCCATCAAGGCCTCGCATCCGGAATGGATGATCCGCCGATGGCTTCCCCGTTTCGGAGAAGAAGCCACGCTGGCCCTCTGTCAGGCCAACAACGAAAGTCCGCCCTTAACCCTTCGAGTTAATCTTTTAAAAACCGATCGGGAAAAAGTGTCGGAAGAATTAGCCCAGGCCGGGGGCCGTGTGGAAGCCACTCATTTCGCACCGGAAGGACTCTTCCTCAAAGGACTTTCCATTCGGGCCCTATCGGCGTTTCGGGAAGGCCGTTTTTATATTCAAGACGAAGCGGCCCAGCTCATTGCCCACATCGTCGATCCACAAGCCGGGGAAGACATTCTCGACCTTTGCGCTGCCCCCGGCGGTAAGACAACGCATCTCGCCGAGTTATCGCGGGGTAAGGCCACCATTGTCGCGACAGATATCGATCCGGACCGGCTTTCTTTCATCGAGGAAAACATCAAACGGCTTCAGTCGCCGGGCTGTCGTATCGAAGCGATGGACAGGGCTTTGGCCGATAATCGGCAATACGACCGGATACTGGTTGATGCACCCTGTTCCGCCCTAGGCATCTTGAGAAGAATCCCGGAAGGAAAATGGCGAAAACCGCCTTCTATTGTTGCAGACTACGCGGCTCGGCAGCGCGAACTTTTGGATAAAGCCGTCTTGCACCTTAAGCCTGGCGGACGGCTCATCTATGCCACCTGCTCGACGGAAACGGAAGAAAATGAAGATCTGGCCTCGGCTTTTTTAAAAGCGCATCCGGATTTAGCGATTGACGATCCCCGCTTTGGATTCCCGCAGGCGGCTAAAAAATTCTTGAGTGCGCAGGGTTATTTTACAAGCGCATTAAATTCAGATAAAATGGACCGGTTTTTTGCAGCGCGTTGGATTAAGCAAAAATAGTCCGAAGATTAGGGCTATTAGGCAGTAGCGTTAGGCGATGAGGAAGCCTTTGTTCAGGAGGATAATCTAAATGGCATGGTGGGGCGCCGGGATCGGCGCAAGCATTGGTTTGGTTTTCGGCGGTCCGATTGGGGCAATCATCGGCGCCGGGATTGGGAGCACCTTAACCCAAGATCAACGGGGTCTTGGATCAAGCGAACAAAAGCAATTGGGCTTCCTGGTGGCGGCCTTTTCCATGCTCGGGAAAATGGCCAAGGCCGACGGCGTGGTCACCCAGGACGAAATAGCATTTATCGACCGCTTCATTCAGGCCGAGCTCCAACTCGACGGCCGTTCCCGGACCGTTGCGATTGAAATATTTGACCGCGCGAAATCGGACCCGACCTCCATCTACAAATATGCAGAGCAGATCTCCGACATTTTTAAACACGATGCCCCAATGCGGGAGACCCTCTACCGCGTCCTTTTTATGACGGCCCTGGCCGATGGTCAACTTCATCCCGCCGAAAAAGAAATCCTTGAAAACATGCCCATCTATTTAAACCTTCAAGGAAATATTTACGCGCGCATTGAGGCCGAACTTCGGGGCAGGGGCGGCAACGATTGGGGAAGCGGTGGGCGGACGAGCACGACGGCAACAGAGGATTTAAATCGCTATTACGAATTATTGGGCATCGGGAAAGAAGCCAGCGACTCCGAAGTTAAAAAGGCCTACCGGGATAAGTGCAAGTCCTACCATCCCGACACCTTGGCCTCCAAAGGGCTTCCGGACGGATTTACCAAATTCGCAAACGAGCAAATGCAGCAATTTTCGGAGGCCCACGAGAAGATTATGAAAAGCCGGCGGAAGCATGGTTAAAATCGCCCCCTCCATTTTATCGGCCGACTTCTCCAAACTCGGAAAAGAGATCGAAGCCATCGATGCCGGTGGAGCCGACTGGATCCACATCGATGTCATGGACGGCCGCTTTGTCCCGAATCTCACCGTGGGACCCCTCGTTGTCGAGGCGGCAAAAAAAGTAACGAAGCGTCCTTTGGACGTGCATCTCATGATCGTCGAACCGGATCAATTGATTCCCGAGTTTACCGCCCAGGGTGCCGACTATGTGACTGTTCACGTCGAGGCCTGTACACATTTGCACCGAACGCTTCAGTTAATTAAGCAAGAAGGCGCAAAGGCGGGCGTGGCACTGAATCCTGCAACGCCGATTTCAGCCATTGAACCCATTCTTGATGAAATCGATCTCCTCTTAATCATGTCGGTCAACCCTGGCTTCGGCGGCCAATCCTTTATCGAGAGCGTGTACGACAAGCTGCGCAAGGCCCGAACGATGATCGATGCGCGCCATCCCGAGACCCTGCTTGAAGTCGATGGCGGCGTCAATCTCAAAAACATCAAACAATTGGCCGAAGCGGGCGTGGATGTCTTTGTCGCCGGCACCGCCGTGTTTAAATATCCCAGCCCAAAAGCGCCGGACTATGCCAAGGCCATCGCCGCCCTGCGTCACGAGGCCAGTCTTTAATGGACGATGCCGCCTTATCGCACTTGGCCGAATCGCTCCATCCTCTCGAAAGACAGGTCTTGCCGACCATTGCACAAAGCGATACCTTCGATCAGCACCAACTTTCAGAAACTACGGGCTTGCGGCCTGCTCAAATTTCTTCGGCCATCGAGTGGTTGTTGGCAAAAAAAATCATCGGGGTCTCCGACGAAAAAACGAATTCAGTCGTTCGTCTCACTGAAATCGGTGAAAGATACGCCGAGGCGAAAAATCCAGCTTTGCGCATGGCGGAAGACATCTTGGCGCAGCAGCAAATTTCGATTCGTGACCTGCAACAGCGAAAGGATATGGAGACTGAAGAAAAAAGTCGTGCGATCGGGGCCCTCAAGGCCAGCGGCGCAATCTCCGTGGTGCCGGGCGGACGCTTTCAGGTTTCAGATGAAAGTAAATTAGCGGCCTTTCGAGAATTGCAGGCTGTGATCGACGCACTGAAAAAGACGGGAGGCAGTGACGCGCTCTCGGCCTTTTCATCGCAAGATCAAGCCATCATCGAAGCACATCATCGAAAACGCAGCCCCTCCAAAGGCATTTTTCGCGTCGACGAAGAGAGCGAACGGACTTACAAAAAAACGGAACTGTTCGAGCCTCTTTTTCAAAAAATCGGATCCGCACCGGCCGTCAAGGCCCTCGGCGCGCTCACGCCGGAAAACCTCAAGGCGGGCGACTGGCGAGGGAAGACCTTTCGAAAATATAATATCCAACTGCCGCCCAGCCGGATCACCGGGGGCGCCAAACACCCCTATAAATCCTTTCTCGATGAAGTGAAGTATAAGTTTGTCTCCATGGGTTTCGAAGAAATGCGGGGCCCCTTGGTCGAGAGCGAGTTTTGGGACATGGATGCCTTGTACATGCCTCAGTTTCACCCGGCCCGCGAGATCCACGATGTTTACTTCGTCAAGGACGCCCCGACCGACCAGAGCATTCCCAAACGCTTGGTCGATCGCGTCGCCCAGGCCCATGAAACCGGCGGCGACACCGGCTCGCGCGGCTGGCGCTATCCCTTCGATGCCGAACGCACCCGACGCTTGATCCTCCGGAGCCAAGGCACCTCTGTCTCGGCCCGGACGCTCGGACAGGGTCCAAATATTCCCGGAAAATATTTTTCAATCGCACGCTGTTTTCGCTACGACCAGGTCGATGCCACCCACGCCCCCGATTTTTTTCAGGTTGAGGGCATCGTGCTCGGTCCCGAGATTCATTTTCGAACCCTCTTGGGTTTGTTGACCCTCTTTGCGAAGGAACTGGCCCGCGCCGAATCGGTTAAATTTCTACCGGCCTACTTTCCTTTTACCGAACCCTCTGTCGAGATGCACGTCCAGCATCCGAGCTTGGGATGGATGGAACTCGGCGGCGCCGGGCTCTTTCGCCCCGAAGTGACCGGACCGCTCGGTGTCGATGTCCCGGTGATCGCATGGGGTTTGGGCTTGGACCGCATGGCGATGATGGCTTTGGGTCTCTCGGACATCCGCGACCTTTTTTCATCCGACTTAGGATTGATTCGTGAAAAACAGCATATCCGTAAAACCGCCGATGTGCGAGCGTAGAGAAGATCATGCCGACAATTGAAGTCGCCATCAGTGATTTGGAATCGCTCCTGCAAGAAACGCTTTCGAGAGCCTCCCTGGAAGCGCTGCTCGAAAAAGTGAAGGGGGAGGTGAAAGACTTTTCCCCGGAAACCGATGCGGCCAAGATCGAATTAAACGACACCAACCGGCCGGACCTCTGGTCGCCCGAAGGTATCGCGCGGCAGATTCGTCCAAGGGAAAAAACTTGGCAGGCGGCCTATCCCTTTTTCGATGCCGCGGCGAAGGCGACACACCAGGTAGACATTTCAAAAGACGTCGGCGCCGTGCGGCCTTATCTCACAGCCTGCATTGCACGGAACCTTACGGTGACCCCAGCCATCTTAGATCAACTGATCCAGACGCAGGAAAAACTGGCAGAGTCCTACGGTCGAAAAAGGCAGACGGTGTCTATCGGTTTGTATCGGCTTCAAAAAATTAATTTTCCCGTGCAGTATGAGCTCGCCGACCCAGAAACCACCCGCTTCGTTCCCTTGGGTTTCGAAACAGAGATGAGCCTCCAGGAGATCCTCAAAACACATCCCAAAGGCATTGAGTACGCTGGGACCTTGGCGGGCGCGGATCGCCTGCCCATCCTCAAAGACGCCAAGGAAGAAATCCTTTCATTTCCGCCCATCATCAACAGCCGAAGCCTTGGTGAGGTCGCCGTCGGCGATTCCGAGCTCTTTGTAGAGGTGACCGGGACCGATCTTCGCATGACGGTTTTGGCCATCAATATCTTTGCGGCCAATCTTGCGGATCGCGGGGCGGATATCGAGGCCGTGGCTTTAAATTACCCGAATGCCACCGCATTTGGGACTCATTTTCAAACACCCTATGATTTATCCGAATCGCTGAGTTTGGATCTGGCAAGCTTAAACCGGGTCTTGGGCGAGTGCGTTGATCAGAATGAGGCCTGCCGTGTCCTGAACGACTACGGACTGACAACGACACCGGAAGGTAAAAAACTAAGAGTCAGCGCGCCGCCTTATCGGGACGACTTAATGCATCCCATCGACCTCGTCGAAGATTTTGCGATCTCCCGCGGCTTCGCTTCCTTTGTCCCTGAGATGCCTTCTGACTTTACAGTGGGCGCGCTCTCCGAACTCGAGCGCTTCTCCGACGATTTAAGAGCGGCCCTGGTCGGTTACGGCTTCGAAGAAGTCGTTTCGAATATCCTCGGATCATCAGAAGATTTTATCGATAAGATGCGGCTTACATCCGGCGCATCGGAAGATGCGGCATCTCGGATTGTCGCCATCGAGAATCCGATGACGGAGCGCTTTGCCTTACTCCGGTCTTGGTTGCTGCCTTCCTTGCTCCGTGTTGAAGGGACCAGCTCTAAGGCTTACTATCCGCACCGGATTTTCGAGGTCGGAGAAATTGCACAACAGGTCTCGGATCGCTCGGATCACACGCAAACCCGAATTCATCTGGCGGTGCTCATCGCCCATCCCAATGCCAACTTTTCGGAACTCCATGCGGTGCTTGAGGTGCTCTTTTACCGTCTCGCGCTTGCCTATCAACTTGAACCCAAAGACTATCCCAGTTTGATCGAAGGGCGCTCAGGAAAAATCCTGACTCAAAACAGGGAAGTCGGGTGGATCGGCGAGCTACACCCCGAAGTGCTGGAGGCCTGGCAAATCGGGATGCCCGCAGTGGCCTTCGAAATCGACATCGAAAAACTTTGAGCCCCTCGGCTGAAACAATGTATTTTCTTCCCTTATAACACAGTATCAGAGGGGCCTCCGACTGAGCCGGGGAAATAGGCATTCGCTGAAGATTTCTTTGGATGCAGGACTTTTTATTTAAAATCGGTGGAATAAACCTTTCCTAATGAACGAAGAGACCATCGAAAAAGGACTCATACGTGCCTACCTGCTTTATGACCAGGGCGCGGCGAAGCGTTTAGATTGGGCGGGCATTGAGGCTTGGGATGCAAGCCAGGGCGTGCTCTGGCTTCATTTCGATTATTCAAATCCCGAGGCCCAGGCCTGGATACTCAATGAAAGCGGACTCGATTCCCTCGTCGCCGATGCCCTCCTCACCGAAGAGTCGCGGCCCAGGACGACGGCCATCGGAGAGGGACTGCTCATCGCCCTTCGCGGGGTTAATCTCAAT
The DNA here is from genome assembly GCA_029261155.1 of Nitrospirota bacterium. Classification (GTDB taxonomy): domain Bacteria; phylum Nitrospirota; class Nitrospiria; order SBBL01; family JAADHI01; genus JAJDBU01. Next base: position 11,925 of record JAJDBW010000035.1, read on the forward strand.
CCGGGTTCTGAACCCAACGACATGGTTTCCATCCGGCTTTGGGTAGACGCAAGCCGCATGATCAGCACGCGAAGGCGGCCCTTGTTTTCCGCCCGCGACCTCGCCGAACAATTGGATACGGGCCGCGGTCCGGAGACTTCCGCCGGCTTGCTCGTTGATTTTATCGATCGGCTGATCTGGCGTATGAGCGACACCGTGGAGGAAGTGGAAGAGATGCTCGATAGCCTCGAGGAAGAGGTTTTGACGGAAGGCGGTCAAAGTCTTCGCTCCAACTTGGTCAGCGTACGCCGACAAACCATTTCGCTTCGACGCTATTTGGCCCCTCAACGGGATGCATTGGCGCGTTTGTTGATCGAAAAAGCGCCTTGGTTCGATGAGGACAGCCGCCTGCATTTGAGAGAAACCAATGACCGCCTCATTCGCTACGTTGAAGATTTGGATTCTTTCCGCGAACGGCAAGCGATCCTGCAGGAAGAGCTCCTCAGCCGCATGTCCGAACAACTGAATACCCGCATGTACGTGCTCTCGATGATCGCCGCCGTCTTTCTTCCTCTTGGTTTTCTCACCGGCCTCCTGGGCATTAATATCGGCGGTATTCCAGGAGCGAACGATGCAAACGCCTTTCTGATTTTTCTCGGTTTTTTAGGTATAGTAGTGGGCGTTGAACTCTGGCTGTTTCGCTGGAAAAAATGGTTTTAAGCGCCGAGTCTTAAGCTTGAAGAAAAGCCCATCAATGAAGGCCCTACCTAAACTGTTTAAGGAACGAATGCTTTTATCCACCACGCCCCAAGGGTCTGTAGTCGCTTGTGCCCTAAGGCCTTTGTCCACTTTGCAAAAATAATAAGGAAACCGCCACACAATGGACTCCATCATTTGGCTTGGCATCATTTTTTGCATTTCCCAGTCCGCAATTTTTTCAGGGCTCAACTTGGCCTTTTTCAGCATCAGCAAACTCCGGCTGAATATTGAGGCCTCGAAAGATAATGAGCACGCCGCTAAAATTCTCCATTTAAGGGAAGATGCCAACTTACTGTTGGCGACCATACTCTGGGGAAACGTTTCCATCAACGTCTTGTTGACATTACTGTCGAATTCCGTCATGACGGGTGTCGTGGCCTTTATGTTCTCTACTTTCGTCATTACGTATCTCGGCGAAATTATGCCTCAGGCCTATTTTTCTCGGCATGCGCTTCGGATGGCGGCACAATTTGCACCGGTGATGCGTTTCTATCAAGTTCTGCTGTATCCACTGACGCGACCCACCTCTTTGATGCTCGATAAGTGTTTTGGAAAAGAAGCCGTGCATTTCTTCGAAGAGAGCGATTTGGAAGAGCTGATTCGCATGCACATGACGGCCAGCGAATCGGATATCGATAAAGTCGAGGGAAAGGGGGCCTTGAATTTTTTGGCGATTGACGACATTCCCTTATCGGAAGAAGGCGAGGTCATCGATCCGAAAAGTATTCTCTGTCTTGAATTTAAAGACTCGCGTCCTGTTTTTCCCGAAATTGCACCCGATTCGTCCGATCCGTTTTTAAGAAAGATCCAGTCGTCCGAAAAAAAGTGGATTATGATCACCGATGCCTCGGGCGAGCCAAAAATTGTGTTGAACTCGGATAGTTTTTTACGCAGCGCCCTTTTTAAGAGTCAACAGTTCAACCCTTATTTCCATTGCCACCGCCCGATTATCGTCACCAATACCGATGCAAACTTGGGCGAAATCATGCCAAAGCTCAAAGTCCATCCGGAGCGCTCCGACGACGATGTGATCGATCAAGACATCATATTGTATTGGGGAAAAGAGAAGCGGGTCATTACGGGCGCAGATATTCTTGGGCGATTGCTCCGGGGTATCGTCCAATCGCAAAACCTTCCGGAAAAAAAATAATCCCGCTTTAGATAATTTCTTCTTGGTACAAGTCGTTAAAGGCTTCGACCCGTTCGGCAAAAATATCCATCCGTTCCGCGACCGGGCCCGCTTTTGCAAAGCGCGCGATATGCACCAAGGCGTCGCCCTCATTGACCAGAGGGAGGTTCGTCCGGCCAATCACGATTCCCGTTTCTTTGGCGATCAGGGGGACTTCCATTTCACCGAAGGGGTCATTGATCTCACCCAAAATTTGCCCCGATGTGACGTGGGCACCTAGGGGAACGGTAATGCGCAAGACACCACTATGAGATGCCCTAACCCAAGTGCTGGCATTGGCGCGAAAAGGTTTGAGCGGTTTGCGCAAATGCTTCATCCCGTGGCCGACCGGCAGCATCTCCAAGACCCGCATGATTTGAACGATGCCTCTTAGTCCCGCCCGGATAGAGAGTTCGTCAAAACGCAGGGCCTCGCCTGCCTCATAGAGCAACATGGGAATGCCGCATGCCGCAGCATAGCCACGCAAAGAACCATCGCGTAAGGCTGAATTGATCACGACGGGCACCCCAAAGGCATTGGCAAGCGCTTCGGTTTCGGGGTCAGAAAGGTTGGCCCTGATTTGCGGCAGATTGGCGCGATGAATCGCGCCGGTGTGCAGGTCAATGCCGTGCGTCGCGTCTTTAACGATATGATCGACAAAGAGCTTCGCCATGCGGGCTGTTAAGGAACCTTCCGAGGAACCGGGGAAGCTCCGGTTCAGGTCCCGCCGATCAGGCAGGTAACGCGTCTGGTGGATGAAACCGTGGACATTGACCACCGGCACCGCCGTGAGGGTGCCGCGCAGCCGTTTAAGCATCCGCAACTTTAGCAAGCGTCGGACGATTTCGACCCCATTGATTTCGTCGCCGTGAATCGCGGCACAGATAAATAGGCGTGGCCCCGGCTTTTTCCCGTGGATGACATGCACCGGCATCCGGATGGTCGAATGGGTGTAGAGCTTGGTTAGGGCCAAATCCAAGGTAAGGCGTTGGCCCGGTCGGATGGTGTGCGTGTCGATTTGAACCGGTTTTTGCATCGCCCGCTTAGCCCTGCCCTCGGGTTTTTGTATTGAAAGGTTTGGCGTCTTTTTCGATGAAGTCTACAATCATGCCGGCCACATCTTTTCCGGTTGCGGTTTCGATCCCTCTGAGGCCCGGAGAGGAATTGACTTCCATCACCACCGGACCGTGATTCGATCTGAGAATGTCGACCCCCGCCACGTTGAGGCCCATGATGCGCGCGGCGCGCGCGGCCGTCGATCGTTCTTCGGGGGTAAGTTTAATCAACTCGGTCGTCCCGCCGCGATGAATATTGGAACGGAAGTCACCCTCGGCCCCTTGCCGCTTCATCGCCGCCACGACCTTTTCGCCGATGACGAAACAGCGGATATCGGCGCCGCCGGCTTCCTTGATGAATTCCTGAACCAAAATATTTGTTTTGAGTCCGAGAAAAGCCTCGATCACGCTCTTTGCCGCATTTTCCGTCTCAGCCAAAACGACACCGATGCCTTGCGTGCCTTCGAGGAGTTTGATCACGAGGGGGGCGCCGTTGACCATCTTAATCACGCCTTCGACATCGTCCGGGGAATGGGCAAAGCCAGTCACGGGCAGGCCCACGCCTTTGCGAGCCAGCAATTGCAAAGACCGTAGTTTGTCCCGGCCCCGCGAAATGGCCACGGATTCGTTTACACTGTAGACGCCCATCATCTCGAATTGACGGACCACCGCCGTGCCGTAAAAAGTGATTGACGCGCCGATCCGCGGGATGACGGCATCGAAACCTTCCAGCTTTTGGCCTTTAAAAAAAATGCCGGGATTATGCGAGGTGATGTTCATATAACAGCGAATGACGTCGATGACATGGGCCTCGTGTCCGCGGGCTTTGATGGTTTCCACCAAGCGAGAGGTGGAGTAGAGTTTTGCATTCCGTGATAAGATGCCAATCTTCATGTTTTTTTATTTCTCCTTCCTTTTAGGTCGTTTGGGTGATTTACGTGTCAGGTAAGACCGCCCGGGGTTGACTAAAAAACGATTACTGATCGCTGTTCGTCCTAGCAGCATTCGAAATCCCATCGTTTCTCTATTGGTTAAGGTGAGTTCGATCGGCCAAACCTGCGTTCCGATTTGGACGGGCGTGACAATAACGATGCGCTCCTCGATATGCCCGCCGGAATCGGTGACGCGGCGGAGATCGGCGATCTTGGCTTCACATCTGACTTTTTTTTTCTTATTCCTTTGAAAGGGATGCATGTCGAAGCGAACAAAGTCTTTTCCCCGCCGCTGAAAGGTCTCCAGGAAGTAGGCATGCAAACACGAAGTCCGCGCGCCGGTATCGACCTTGGCCTTGACCCATTCGATCCCCAATTGAGGTAAGGCCAGCCATTCGCGCCAGCCGATTTCCACTTCAGACGAGGTCATTTTTCATCACGATCCAAGAGTAGATCTCGATTGGGCTCACCTTGTCCCTGCCACAACGAAGGATGTTTTCCGATAGCTTCCAATCTTGAGATCAAAAAAACAACTTGCAGTAGGAGAGATAAAGACCGTATAGAATAGCATAGGGCATGTGACATCTTCAAAGCGTATGGATTGATCGGCTTTTATTCTAATCATTTCTTGGTATAATCGGAACGCCAGTCAAAAATGCTTCTGCCCTTTCCTTCGCTGACTCTATCATAAAGCAGAAGCCCGAATAAAGTTGAGAGGATAATCACACATGGAAGCTGAAGGCGGAAGTTTGGTTCTCGCCCTTGCCCTCGCTGCGGGTGTGCTGGCACAAAGTATCGCCCGGCACCTGCGTGTCCCCGGCATCATCTTACTCCTCATCTTCGGTGCATTCCTCGGTCGAGAAGGACTCGCTTGGGTGGATGTATCCTCGCTCGGCACCGCCCTTTTTGCCATTGTCGATTTCGCCGTGGCCATCATTCTTTTCGAAGGCGGACTCAACCTTCAAATCTCACGACTCCGCCGCGAAGAACAGGTCATCCGCCGGTTGATCACCATCGGACCTATCGTGACCCTCGTGGCTGCGAGCCTGTCGGTCTTGGTTTTTCTTGACTGGTCTTTGGGCCTGGCCGTTTTATTTGGAAGCCTGGTGGTGGTGACGGGCCCGACGGTTGTCACGCCGCTTGTCCGCGACATGCGGCTTCGCCCCAAAATCAAAACAATCTTGGAGGCGGAAGGAGTACTGATCGATCCCATCGGGGCCATTATCGCCGTGCTGACCTTGGAGATCGTGATTTCACCCGAGGTGCACACCCTTGCCGGCGGCTTGTTCCAGTTCCTTATCCAATTGGGGCTCGGCCTTTCGGTGGGTGTGATTGGCGGTTTGTTTATTGGACAACTCTTGCGTTTCGAAAAGGTGGTTCCGCATGGCTATAAGAATATTTTTACCCTGGCCTCGGTGATTCTGATATTCCAAGGTTGCGAATCGGTCATGGTGCACAGCGGTATTCTAGCGGTCACCGTCGCGGGGGTCGTCGTCGGCAACATGAAGTCACCGGTGGAGCGGGACCTCAGAGAATTTAAAGACCAATTAACCGTACTCCTCGTCGGGCTGCTGTTTATCCTTTTGGCGGGCGATGTCAGCCTCGAAGAAGTGAAGCATTTGGGATGGGGCGGCGTGGGTATTATCGTTTCGTTGATCCTCTTCGTCCGGCCTCTAAGCGTGTTCTTATCGACCCGCTCTTCTGACTTAACAATTCGGGAAAAGATATTTATCGCCTGGATGGCCCCTCGCGGAATTGTCGCCGCCGCCGTGACCTCCTTAACGATTACAGCAATGGAAAGTGCGGGTATGGCAGGCGGTTCCGGACTGCGTGCCATGGTTTTTTTGACGATCGCATCCACTGTAGTTTTAGCCGGGTTCACCGCGCGACCTTTGGCTTCGGTCTTGGGGCTTCGGCTTCCCCGCCGCGATCGGATTGCCATTCTCGGCGCGCGCGGTCTCGGACTTCTTCTGGGAGAGGATCTCAAAAAAGCAGGGAAAACGGTTGTCATTCTCGATTCCGATCCAAAATTGTGTCATCATGCGGAAGAAGCGGGTTTCCCCGTGGTCTTTGGCGATGCCTTGGAAGAGCGGACGCTCCTCCGGTCGCAAATCGAGATGGTGGGAGTTGCCATCGGCGCAACCTCGAACACCCATTTAAACGGTTTGTTCGTCGGCCAAGCCAAGTCGCTCTTTAAAGTCCCGCGTGCCTATATGGCCGTGGATGAATTTGACGAGGAGGTTACGCCCGAATACGTGCTACGCATGGGGGCAGACGTGCTTTTCGACGGTGCGCACGACATGGAACGCTGGGATGTACGTTATCGCCACCGCGATCTTGTAGTAGAAAACTTTAGCTTTTCCACCCCCGACGAAAATGAATCCGGCGAGGGAAATAAGACCGATAAAAACAGACCCTTAAAGTCGGGTGAGAAATTTGTCATCCTGAGCATCCGCCGAGAAGAATCCGTCTTTCCAATGTACTTTTCGTTTCGCGCGAAAAAGGGGGATGTCGCCTCAATCGCACTCTACACGCCGGAACGAGACGCGGCGGAGTTAATTCTCAAGGAAGCGGGTTGGTTAAAAAAAGAACCAGAAATGATTGAGGCTGCACCGGAATAAATCGATATCGCGGTCAAGGGTGAGGTAAGCATGAATCCGAAATTAATTTTCAGTTTAAGTTTGGCGGGTTTGGCCATTCTGTTTATTATCCAAAACGCCGTCGTCGTCGACATTCGGTTCCTTTTTTGGACCTTGTCCATGTCGCGGGCCTTGTTAATGTTCTTTCTGCTGGCCATCGGCATGATTGTGGGCTGGTCTTTACATAGTTTGAAAAACCATCAAAAGGATCAAGGTAATGATGAATCCTGATGGGTTCCAAGCTAGAAGACGCCACAGTCTAACAGCTTTTTTCGATGCCTTTGCCTGAAAGGGAGATGCTTTTGTTCGAGAAGAGCGTCAGTGTAATCATTCCCACCTACAACCGAAAGCCCTGGCTCCCGCATGCCCTGCATTCTGTTTTCGAGCAAACGGCTCCCCTTCATGAAATCATCGTCGTGGACGACGGCTCGGAAGACGGCACTTCAGAGATGATCCAAGATGACTTTCCCCAAGTGAAGGTGATCCAGCAAGCGCATCGGGGGGTGAGCGCTGCACGGAATTGCGGCATTCGAACGGCCAGCGGCACCTGGATTGCGCTTCTGGATTCCGACGATCGTTGGGTGCCCGATAAGATCGCCCGCCAATTAAATGCGCTCGATGCGCCGGGATCGCCTCCCCTGTGCCACACCAACGAGATTTGGATTCGCAAAGCGCAGGTTTTAAATCAAAAGAAAAAACATCTAAAAAAAGGGGGCTGGATTTTTAGGCACTGTCTGCCGCTTTGCTGTATATCGCCCTCTTCTGCCCTTATCGAAAAACGAATTTTTGAAACCCTCGGTTATTTTGATGAGGCCTTGCCGGCCTGCGAAGATTACGATCTTTGGCTCCGGATCTGCGCGCGTTATCCTGTGCTCTACATCGATGAGCCCTTGACGATTAAGCACGGCGGCCATGCAGACCAACTTTCAAAAATACACTGGGGTATGGACCGTTTTCGCGTCGCCGCCCTAGACAAGATTCTTTGCTCAGGCGACCTAAACGTGGCCGACCGGCAAGCCGCTCGCCTTATGCTCCACCAAAAATGCAAGATATTATTAAAGGGGGCCTTAAAACATCGCAACCTAGATCTTCAAGCATCCCTTGCTTCCTGCTTAAACCGACATCCCCTCCCTGGCTTAAAGTCTGATCAAGCCCATCCCCTTATGGGAGTTGTGTAAAACATGCTGCATCTCCTTGTTGCTTTCATGCATGAAGCCCGGCCCTTGATCGATCATTATCGCTTGGCCAAAGCAGCAGGGGCGCATCCTTATCCGATTTATGCGAACGATCAAATCAAGCTTATCGTTTCGGGAATCGGAAAAACCGCTGCCGCCGCTGGCGTGGGTTATCTCCAGGCGCTCGGCCATCCAAGTGGGACAATCGCCTGGTTGAATCTTGGCATTGCGGGGCACGGCACGCTCGGCATTGGCCAGGGCTTTCTCGCCCACCGGGTGGAAGATCAAGCGACCGGACGCTGCGCCTATCCGCCCCTTGTTTTTCCTTTTTCAGCAAAGACAAGCGATTTACTCACCGTCGATCAGCCGCTGAATCGTTACGAAGCGAACTGCGGTTACGACATGGAAGCCAGCGGTTTTGTTCAAAGCGCCTTGCGAGGTGCCACGGCGGAATGGGTCCAATGCTACAAAGTGGTTTCGGATAACCCCAGTGCACCCCTCGGCAAGTTTGATAAGGCACGGGCGATGACCCTGATAGAAAACCGTCTCGACGAAATCGACCCGCTTGTTTCAATGCTAATCGAAGAGGTCCTTCAATGGCGGGCCGTGGACGATTCGGATTCAGCCTTGGACGAAATTACGAAACGCTACCATTTTAGCGAAACACGCAGGGTTCAGCTTAGACGGCTTCTGCGGCGTTGGAAGGCGCTGGAAGCCACGCCGATTTTGTCTTCCATCGATCTCGATTCCTATCCTAATGCAGCGTCTTTGCTGGACGATGTGCGGCAGCGTCTGAGCCTGCATCGCTTGGCGTTTTAATTCTCCATGCCATCCTTTTCCGCGCTCTATATCGAAAGCCCATGCCGCGATCTTCCCCGCGTGCAAAAAATCAGGCAACAGTGTGCCGGACTTCCAGAGGTCGCCTGCGCGCGCTACGGCGAGGTTTTTAATCCAGTGGCCCAAAATTTTCGCTTGCAAAAAAAACGGCCGGGCTTGATTCTAGCGCAAAAACATCAAGGTTTTGTGCTCCCAACCCCGCCAGACTTTGGTTTCGGAAACGTGCATAGTTATTATTTTTCGCACCTGCTCAACTGCCCCTACGACTGCCGCTATTGTTTTTTGCAAGGTATGTATCGCTCGGCCCACTATGTTTTATTTATTAATTACGAAGACTTCGAACACGAAATTGGGAAAACGATTCGCGCCTGCGGGGACGCCCCGAGCACTTTTTATGCGGGATATGACAGCGACAGTTTGGCCTTGGAGTCCTACAGCGGATTCGCCGAATACTTTATCCCCGTCTTCCAGCGGCATCCGCAGGCCTGCTTGGAACTGCGGACCAAGAGCGCGCAAATTCAAAGTCTCTTGAAGCAGGAGGCGAGCGACAATATCGTCATTGCGATGAGCTTCTCGCCGGACAATGTCGGGCATGCCTTGGAACACCGCGTTCCCTCTTTCGCAAAACGCATCGCTGCCGCCCAAAAATTACAGGCGCGCGGCTGGCGCATTGCCTTGCGCTTCGAGCCTTTGATTTATCATGTAGACTATGCGAAACACTACGAAGCGCTTTTCAAAAAAATCAGTGACGCGCTGGATGTAGCGCGGCTCCACTCCGTGAGCTTGGGGGCTTTCCGAATGCCCCAGAGCTATTTTAAAAATATTGTAAAACGCTATCCGGAGGAAGCCCTGTTTGCCGATGAATACACCGTGGAAAATGGCTTAACGGCCTATCCCAAAAAGATCGAAGATGAAATGTTCTCAAATTGCGAGGCGGCCTTGCGCCGCTATATCCCCGAGGCGATCTATTATCGCTGCGGCAAGGAAAGGGAGGCCTGCCTTTAAATGGTGCGCACATTAATTGTCACGGGGGCTTCAACTGGGATCGGGCTTGAGACCACGAAACGCTTGCTGGATTGCGGTCATCGGGTCATCGGCATTGCCCGGAATTTCAGCCGTACTGAAATCCACGCGCAAGACTTCCTTCCGCTTTCGCTGGATTTGGCGGATTTGTCCGCGCTCCCGGAGGCCTTCGCCCAACTCGCGAAGGCCCATCCGGAAATCGACGGCCTCGTCTGTTGTGCGGGGCAGGGGCGCTTCGGCGGAATCGAGACCTTTTCTGTTGCGCAGATTCAGGGTTTAATCGACCTCAATTTGACGAGCCCGTGTTTATTGGTGCGGGCCTTGATGCCGGGACTCAAAAAATCGAAAGCCGCCGACATCGTTTTTCTCGGCTCGGAGGCCGCTTTGGTGGGAGGTGGGCAGGGCGCAGTGTATAGCGCCACGAAGTTTGCCCTTCGTGGCTTTGCCCAAGCCTTGCGCCAGGAATGCGCGAAGTCGGCTGTACGGGTGACGATGATTAATCCCGGCATGGTCAAAACGGATTTCTTCGAAGGCCTTTCCTTCAGCCCCGGTTCGGACGCAGAAAATTATATCGAAGCGGAAGATGTGGCCGAAGCAATAATAACGGCGCTCGAGATGCGGCGCGGCACAGTCATCGACGAAATTAATTTAAGCCCGCTAAAGAAGGTGATCGTCCACCGGCCCCAAGGAGACCGGCGAAAAACATCGCTAAAGCCCAAACTCCCCAAAACTTAAAACGCGGATCGTATTCGCCTGCTTCTCGTTCTCAAGCCTTCGGGTTCAAGGCCGCCCAAGCCGCAAAGCCACCGATGAGATCGATGGCATTACTCCGACCTGCGTTTTCCAAGAAACTCACCGCGATCATCGAACGATAGCCGCCTTGGCAATGCACCAAAAGATCGCCCTCCGAAGGGAGGTCCGCCATCCGTTTGGGCAATTGCGTGAGCGGGATGTTGAGGCTCGCATCAATGTGGCCGCTTTCCCATTCGCTTTTCGTCCGCACATCCACAATCGTGGTCTTGTTTTCACGCTCTTGCCATTCGGCGACGGTGATGCGCCGTGTTTTCGCGATCAAGTCGGAGCGATCTTTGAGGGCCGCCATCCCGTCTTGTAGATAACCCGAGATATTTTGATAGCCGATGCGGCCCAGTCGGACGATGGCCTCCTCCACCTGCTTGTCTTCCGCGACAAGAACGATAGCCTTGTCTTTGTCGAGCAGGCTGCCCGCCCAGGTCGCAAAGCGTCCGTCCATTCCGATATTTAAGGCCCCGCGCAAGTGGGCCGCCGCATAGTCGTTCGCCGGTCGCACGTCCAAGATTTGCGCGCCGGACTTTTGAAGTGAGAGCAGGGCTTCAAGCCCGAGGGGCTTCATGCTCTTTTTCATTGTTTCGTCCAGGTTAGGCCGTTCTTGTTTATTCAGTTGTGCGTCGTAGGCGAAATAGCTGGGGGCTTCCGGTTGATCCGCCGTGACCAATTTAATAAAGGCCGCCTACGACATCGCTTGAAGCGCATAGTTGTAACGGCGCTGTTCTTCCAAGGTGGAGACAACCTCGTCGCTGAGGGCCTTCCCGCACATCGAACCCGCCCCGTGGCCCGGATAAACGAGGGTCTGCCCCGGAAGCGCCGCGAGTTTGCGATGCAGGGAGTCGTAGAGCATCTCCGCCAACTCCGTTTCGGTGTGGCCGACGGAGGCGAGAAGGTCGGGCCGACCCACATCGCCCAAAAAAAGCGTGTCACCGGTGAACATGGCATAAGGATGCTTTGGGTCGGTCTTTAGATCGGTGACGAGCAGGGTAATGGCTTCCGGCGTATGGCCAGGGGTCTCGATTGCTTCCAAGCGAACTTGGCCCATCTCGATTCGACTTCCATCCCCGAGCGGCGTAAAGGGAAATTCGGCCTCCGCGCGGGCACCCAAATAGATTTGTGCGCCAATCTGGTCGCGCAGTTCAATGTGGCCCGCCACAAAGTCGGCGTGAAAGTGGGTGAGCATGACATGTTTGATTTCGAATCCGTGCTCGCGGGCATCTTCCAAATAAATTTCCACATCGCGCCGTGGATCAATGACGGCGGCAACGCGGCTTTCTTCATCTGCGATCATATAAGACGCTTGGGATAAACATTCGAGGTAGTAACGTTGAAGAAACATGATGATGGTCCTCCTCTCATCATTAATCTACAGAACAGAAGCGTGGATTTCAAATAATTTTCATCGATAAGATGAAGCAAGCCATTTTAATTGGCTCAAATTGAGAGGATATAAATGAAGATCTTTTTTTGAATCGTAAACCGGGTCTCGGACCTTATTCCCAATGTTTGTTTTCCGATCACGCTTGGGATTCTTGGGTAAAAATAGGATTTAAATTCCAGCCATACTAAAAGAGTATCTATGTCCTTTGTATGATGGTAATTTTTTGTCAGACTGCGTTCTCTGGAACATTGCTTAGAGTCGGAATAGTTTACAGTAAGGTCTCCGGCCCCGCCTGGCTTGCAAGCCTTTGATCTAGATACACTATCGGAGTATCCCTAAATTGAATTCTGATCAGGCCTGTCGTGATTCTTTACATTTCAGCTTTTTCTTTAATCAATCAAAGCACTCTTTTTTCCTATCACGCTGTTTTTTATATTGTAATTTTAAAGCATGAGAATTGCATTTCTCAGGACTATTCCTATCTCAGCTGTTTTACTCCGAATGAGGTCAATCTGTTGGGCTTTAAATAACGAGATAAAAATGAAGAAGGTGAGGGTGTGTGCATGAAGGCTGTTGTCTTGAAGGTTCTGTTGATTTTTTTCGTCGGCACGTTGACACTGGGGAGCCAAGTCGTAGAGGCAATACCGGTTTCCGGTATCGATGTCGGCCCTGAGACCGTTTTTGGAAATGACGGATTTAGTGTGGGATGGGCATTCGCAGTCAACGCGGATATCTCAGTAACCGAATTGGGCTATTACAACCGAATCCGCATTATTCCGGATGTGGGGGCGGTGGGCATGGGCTTTTCCCATGAGGTCGGGCTCTATTCGACATCGGGCATCTTGCTGGCTTCCGCCACGGTGAATCCTTCGGATCCCTTGATCAACGGCTTTCGTTATACCGCTATACCCCAGCTTGCCTTATCAGCAAATACCCACTACATCATCGCTGGCTTGAATCTGGTCGACACGGATGGCTATATCGCCGCGTCCAGTTTTTCAACACCTTCTGAAATAACCTTCCTTGAAGGCCGACTCATTCAAAGCACCAGCTTGGCCTTTCCAAGCTTTACGGCAAACGTCGGAGGCGCCTCCATTTTTGGACCCAATTTTAGGTATTCGATTCCTGAGCCTTCGATCTTCATCCTCTTGGGTGGAGCATTGCTGGGGTGGATCTTCTTTCAAAAGATGAGTGAAAAACGGAAATAAAATATAGATACCATATAGATTCTAATAGAAGGCCCATTGGCGTTTGTCCGATGGGCCTTCTTTATTGCCCAGAGCCGATGGCGCCGCTAGTCCTTTTATTTCTAGATATTCTGGTTGTTTATTTTTCTTTTCCAGCATATTAAATATCCCCTGATTCCAGCGGAATTGGCTTGAGGGCCGGGCCCTCTTTGCGCTTGACGCTCCGTATTTTTAGTGACATCATGACAAGCCCCATCGGTTCTCTCATTTCGATTTAGGCTGAAACAGCAATCTGCACTTTATTTCAGAGGCGCTTTGAATCGCACTGGAAAATCGCTCCTCATCTTCATTATTATCCTTTCAGTATCGGGGTGTATTGAATATACCCATACACCCCATCTCATTTTGCCTAAAGAGGCTTCAGCTTTGGAACCGCTCAAACGAAACGCCACCATTGCACCGCCTTCCACTCGGGACGAAATCCTTGAAAAGGAAACCTACCGTGTTGAAGCCCTTGCCTTCGAAGATTTTGGCGCGCGCCTGTGGCGGCCCAAGGGTGAGGGGCCGCACCCTGCAGTTTTGCTGCTTCCGGGGATTTGGGGCGATCGCATCATGGTGGAATTCGCGGAGGACCTGGTTTCCAAAGGCTATGTTTGTTTGCAATTGGGCAGCCACCGTTATCTGGAGCGCCTTCGCAGCAAAGGCAAGATGAGCACCGAGGTCTTGGCGGAGATGATCAAACTGCAGGTCGTCGAAACCGGCAAAGCCTTTCACTGGCTCAGCACACAGCCAGAGATCGATGCGGAGCGCATCGGCATCTTGGGCGTGAGCATCGGGGCAATTATCGCGACCCTGTTCAGCGAGACGGACGGCAATATCAAGGCCGCCTCTTATTTGTTGGGCGGAGGGAACCTGCCCGACATTATGGCCGCCCCCAAGGGTTATGTGAAGCGGCGACTACGCCAACGCATTATGACCGAAAACGGCCTCACGGAAGCGGAGTTTAAGGAAGAGGCCCTGCGCACCTTGCAACCCGTCGATCCCCTAAACTTTACGGGCCGCATCGACCCTGCGCGCATCCTCATGGTCAACGGCCGCTTCGATCAGGTGATCCCCTACCGCAACGCGAAGGAATTGTGGCAGGCCCTGGGCGAGCCCAACCTTGTCGTCCTCCCCGCCGGACACTACACCGCCTCCTTTTTCATGCCCTATGTTCGCTACAAAGTTGCAAAACATTTCGAGAAGTTTTTGGGATAAAGTGTTTGGGTTATATGAAAATCAGTATTTTCGTATTAATATTTTGCATTACAAAGGCGATGGGCAGATTGGATTGAAGCCAAGCATTCCGGCATTCTGAACAGAAAACAACACGGGAGATAAAAGAAATGAAAACATCCCTTTCTGTGAACGCAGTGTTGGCCTTGTTTTCTTGTACCTTATTAATTGGCTGTGCAACAATAACGGGTGGTACGAGCCAATACATTACCTTTCTTTCTAACCCGGAGGGCGCAAAAGTCACCTTAGGTGGTAAGCTTCTGGGACGAACCCCATTAAATATTTACCTCACTAAGAAGGGGCGTATCATCATACCCTTATCTAGCATAGAAGAAAGAAATCGGTATAAAGAAAGGCATCGTTTAACCTTTAAAAAAGAAGGCTATAAAAAACTTTCCATGAACATGGAAACAAAAAAGAATCTAATGTTTTGGGGCAATATTATAATCGGCGGTCTACCTGGAAGTACGACCGACGACATGACCGGTGCGTATTACGAATATTCGCCCGACCAGTACATGGTGACATTAGAGCCTATCGGTACGGGGCCTCTTGACGGTCCTGTATCCCAAAGGCCGACCCAGAAAATCAAAAATTTAATCATCGTCGGATATGACAACCTATCCAAAGATTTAAGTCGCGGAAGCGGGCCGCATTTAGCCTCCCTATTAAAAGCCCTCAATGTCCCAGATCATAAAAAGTCGAACGTTATTTCAATTCTATTTGCGCTTTCTAGCACACATCGTAATAAACCCGAGTTTGCAGACGAAGTGCTACGGTTATTCCTTTAATAAAGATATGAATGCAATAAGAATAGACCTTATTATGCCAAAGTCGGCAGACCATTTTTTCTGTTTACCCTATAGAGGCCATGCCTCGGCAAAAATCAGTGAAATTCTTGGTGGCAATAAGCCCAAAATGCGCCTTCCTTATTACCTTTGATATATGGCGGGAGCAAGACGCCCGTCTTAGATTAGATTCTTTGGATTCTGTCGAATTCTAAATTCCACGTCTCCACATGGTCAACGACCTCTTCTATTAGATGATTCCAGATGATTCCCTGCCGTAGCGCTAAACTATGGATCCGCTTATTGTGCTTTCAAGCTGATTTCGCTACTATCCTGAACCGAGAGGCGAAACCCGCATTCATTGTCCCTTATTCCTATTCTCGATGCAGCCGCGTCGCGCGGCCGCATTAAACGATTAAACCTGTTGCTTGGAGATCATCGATGAATTTTCCCAATCCCTTTTTCAGTTGGCGTCCCCATCCCTGGCATGGCCTGGATATCGGTCCCAATCCCCCCCAAGTTGTGCATGCCTATATCGAAATGACGCCCTTCGATCTGGCGAAGTACGAAATCGATAAAAAAACCGGTTATCTCCGTGTGGACCGCCCCCAGCGGACCTCTTCTCATCCCCCATCCCTCTATGGCTTTATTCCGAAAACATATTGTGGAAAAAGGGTGAGTGCACTGATGAAGAATTCTGAAAAAGGAGACGGCGATCCTTTGGATATCTGCGTGTATAGCGAAAGGCCGATTACAAAGTCGGAAGTCATTCTCAATGCAAGGGTGATTGGCGGTCTGCCCATGCTCGACGATGGCGAAGCCGACGATAAAATTATTGCCGTGCTCGCCAACGATAATCTTTGGAAGGACATCCAAGACATAGAAGAGTTTCCCGAGATCATCGTCGAGCGCTTAAGGCATTACTTCACCACCTACAAGCTCATCCCCGGCAAGGAAAGCAATGTGTCTATCGGCGAAGCCTACAACAGAGACCACGCCGAAACCGTAATTAAGGCGTCGATTGAAGACTACACGGAGGAATTTGGGTAAGACCGGGTGAATTAAAAACAGGGACGGGTACTCTATTGTGAAGGGCCGCTTCGATCAGGTGATTCCCTATCGCAAGACCAGGGAATTGTGTGGACCAACCCACCTCGTCGTCCTGACCACCGGCTACGACACCGCCTCTTTCTCCGTGCCCTATGTCCCTACAAAGGGGCGAAGCGTTTCGGGAAGTTTGGGATCTGGGGTTGAATATAGAAGGGTTATGAGTATTAGACAGGGCCCTATTTATCAAGCCTCAAAAATGAAATAGCGATTTAATAATGTAATCGGTTCAATCTAGAAGCGAGCTGTTTATTTGTTAGGTGTCATTTACCAATGAAAAAAAAATCTAACTTGTCAAAGATCTCTGCCCTTGAAACCTTTGATGAGGCAGCTTTTTTTGGCAGTGAGGATGTTCCTCAAGATGTTTGTAATCTTGTTCTGACTTTAGCATGTATTTACAACGACTATAACGATAGATTGATGGCTTTAGATTATTTAGAAAAAGCAAAACCTCCGGAGCCTCCTATGGAAACTTCCCAATGGGGAGTATTTAATGGAGTGAAAATGCATGGAATTAGGATTCTGGTAGCCGTTGTTCATGAACTTTTACAATTTGTTGAAAAAAAAAGAAAAACTATTAAACATCCATTTTTCGAATTGGTTGTGAGTAAAATTGATAGTACACACCGTGAATCATGGGAAATGTTGGTCAAAGCCTCTCACAAGGATAATAGGTCTCATGGTATTGCAATCACTTTACATAGGGCTTGCTGAAAAACATCTAAGTTTTTGATTTTAAAAATAATTTAGTTTCAGTATAATGTCTGAAGTGCAAAGAAATAACCCGTTCCCCCTCCAAAAGCGTGCACCAGGAGAGTCCATGTATCGAAAAATAGATCAC
>JAJDBW010000036.1 GCA_029261155.1 Nitrospirota bacterium
TTGGCAACGTTATCTGTAGCAATCGACATTATGTTGTGGTGCTGAGAAAGTGCGCTTATGGTCGCGCTTTAGCGCCACCTGTATCAGCCCTGCTTTTGTCTTTTTCACAATTACACACTCTGCCCCGATGAATTCGCGAGCCTCGTGATGACAGAAAAGATCGCCATTTTCGTTTAGAGTGCAACGCGTTCCTGGCACAGATAACAATTCAATGTCAGGTCGACCAGCCTTGTCAGCGGTTGCGGTTGGGCTTTCCTGTTCGTTGTTTTCTGCCATGTTAATTCTCCAATTAGTTTTCAGGCTGTCGCCTGAATTGAGCAGTTATGTGAAATTAGAGTCATGAGAAGGAAGAGATTTAAACACCAAGTTCATATATTCTGCCATATGTTTTGTGGGTGGCAGTTGGCGAATGATTTCGAAGAGCTTAATAAGCTCCTTTCTGGCTGTCTGGAAATAGATGTAAAAACGGGTAAGTGCCTTTTCAACGGGCAAGCCAACTCAAAATTAACAATGCCTCTTGTTCTAAATGATTGGTTTGTGTCTGACTTGGCAGAAAATAGTATTCAACTCTCAGATATTGATAAAGCTGAACTTCAGGTTAACTTCAACATGAATGAATTTGGTAAAAAGAATGGGAAGCGACCAGAATTTAAGTGTTTAAGTAAATTAGTTGCTGGTGGTAATACTTATTCATTAAATTACGAAGGTGAGCATGGTAGCAATGAAGTTGCAATCACATAACAAGTCAATTAACTACGCCCTTCGGGCTGGACAGCCTACGCGTTGCTTCGGCTGCCAGTTATTGAGGCGTTAGGTTTTTGGAGATAGAGAAGTGAATAGAGTTTACATTACGTTAATAATTTCAACTATATTGGTTGGGTGTGCCTCTACGAGGCAGCTAGGTGAGCTGCCTGCCACAGAAAGTGAGTTCAACCTTTCTTTGGATGAGCTAAAAGAAAAATATCCTGATATTACTGAATATAACAAAGGTTTTGGGCACTGCACGAGTGTCGACGAGTTTGTTTCCAAGTTAGGTGAGCCATCAACTATTGATACCGAAGATCTTCAAATGCCATTTCTATCTGTTCCAATTGGTATTTCTGCCGGTGGTGTAGGCGGTGCGGCAGTTGTCGTTATTGCTTACGGAATGTACCCAAAGCAACCAAGAAAATATTATTGGGTGAAAGGAAAGTATTTAGTTAGTGCCAGAGTTCTAACTGACATTTCGTGCAGATATAATAATAGAGTTCATATGTTTGAATGGAATGAAGCTAGTTAAAATATTTTCAATTACTTTGAAAAATATAAACCTAACAAAACAAATTAATCCGACCCATTTCCGCGGCGCTGCGGCTGTGGCGAATGCCACAGTCCTCGCGCCACTACAATGGTCGGCTTATTTGCGACGTTATGCGCAATAAAATATGGAAGCAATATACATAATCATTGGTCTCATCGTCATTGGTGCAATCTATACGGTTGTAGAGCACCGGCGAATGAAGAAAATTTCTTTAGAGCGTGGAGAGCCAAAACTCTGCGAAGATGCCCGCTCTTTCGATTACCGGAACGTAGATACAAAAATTATTCGAGAAGTATGGAATGAACTCCAGGAATGCCTCGGTAAATACAATGGCAAACCATTCCCAATTAAGGCGGAAGATTTATTCGATGATACTTATAAATTAGACCCGGATGATTTAGATGATGCGTATTGGGCGGTTGCAGATCGTTTAGGAATAGATACTGAAAACCCAGAAAACAACCCATACTGGAACAAGGTAACTTCAGTAAAGAATCTAGTGCTTTTCCTGCATAATCAGCCAAGGTTAAATGCGCATAACAAATCATTCAAACCGACGCCAAAAAGCGGCGCGGTTTAATTCAACCGTTAGCGGTAAATAATTATGGAACAAGAAATATTATCAGAGCTAGCGGCAATAAAATCAGCAATCTATATCTTAATAGCTATAGTGACTATTGGCGTAGTAGCTAATTTTATCAGGGTCTATTTTACGTCAAAGAATTATATTAGAAATGAACTAAATGATTTATTTGAAAAAGAGCTGGAAGAAATGTTTGATGATGGAAGATACAATGAATTACTCGAAAAATGTGAGAAAAAGCTAAAGTCATCTTCCAATCACACTTATGCTCTTTGGTATAAAGGAAAGGCGCTATTTCAACTTGGCGAATACGAAAGGGCAAAAGAAGTATTTGGAAAAATCATCGTTCTTCAGCCAAGTTGGGAAGAAGGTACTGTGAAGCCATATCTTCAAAAAATTGAGCAGTATCAAAATGAAAACCGCTAACAAAACACTCAAGCAGACGGTTGTTGTCGCAGTTTGTTTCCTGCAAGTTCAGTGTGCCGCAGCTTAGTTAAAACGTTAGATGAGTAAATGAGCACATCCCCCAGATTTCGAATCTTCATCATCGGCGCAGGCTTTTCAGTCCATGCGGGGTTGCCTCTGGGTGAGCAACTATTTGAGCTTGTCCGGGGAGCAGTACGTCACAGATATGGCTCGGATAACAAGCTTGAGGGAGATTTGGATTGGTACCTCAAATATCGGCTTCGTTGCGATGAAGTGTCTACTGACGCCCCTGTGGATTATGAGAAATTCATGTCCCACTTGGACTTGGAGCACTATTTAGGTTTGCGTGGTAGCGATACATGGAGTGATGAGGGCAATGAATCCCAGTTACTGATACGAAATGGGATTCAAGAGGTTATTTACTCGCGCACCCCTGAGGCACCAACAGTAGAATGCATTCGCTTCTGTGAGCAATTACTACATAGAGACGTTGTCTTAACATTCAATTACGACACCTTAATTGAAGACACTCTCGATCATCTGGGCAAGCCGTACAGGCTTTTTCCAAATCGTGTAAAAGAGGTAAGGGCTTCATCGTCACTAATAGATAGCGATGCTGAGGATCACGAAATATTAATCAGCAAACTGCATGGCTCCATTGACTGGTACGACAAACTTCCATTTTTGAGAGATCGTGAGCATGCAAGTCAGTATGAGCATCCTTGGGAATCAAGACACCCCGTTTTTAAGGATGGCTCTACAGTTTCAAGCACCCAGTTGATCGAAGGTCCTTTTGATGAGGAAGATTCGCTTCAATATGTTTACCGAGTAAACGACTTATCGCAATTAACTGATGCGCAGTTCTGGCAATGCTCGCCTCTAATCCTTTCACCATCAAGCTCAAAAATTCTCTACGCGAATCCTCTCAAGTCACTGTGGCGGGGTTTGCAACAGGCTGGAGGTTTAAACTTTGGCCTAGGAGTCGTCGGGTATTCGCTGCCGCCATACGATGAATATGCTAGGCAAGCACTCTACCATTTGATGCGGAATTACACAGAATACGAATACGACCTGGAAATGATGGGCCTTACAAAGGGTCCTGCAAGAATTCTCGATTATTCGCCGCCTGGGTCGTCCGATTGGAAGATACGGAAGAACTACTCGTTTATGAACTGGGATCGAACCGAGTTAAACACTACTGGGTTAAGTGTAGATAGCATCAATTGGATTATGCAGTGAGAAATCATCTAACAATGCCATGCACAAGGACGTCAAACTCTACGCTGCGCTCCGAGTTTGCCGCCTGTGATGGCTGGCGTTGAAGCTGTAGGAAAACCCTAAAAAGTGCTGTAAATATTTATTCTGATTTGCTAAAATATCCTCCATTGGAATGGTCTATATTGAGGAGGAGAGATGGCCCGGTACAAGCCCTATTCTTATGATCAAAGTAAACTCATTCCCATCTATTTTGCCGATCAGATCCTTCCCGGCACCTTCGAATACGCCTTAAACCACATCGTCGACAACGAACTCGATCTGTCGATCTTTTTGGGCCGTTTTAAGAATGACGAATGCGGCGCATCCGCCTTCGATCCGTCCATTTTACTTAAAATCATCCTCTTCGCCTATTCCCACGGGATTACTTCCAGCCGAAAGATCGAAGCGGCTTGCCAAAACAACATTCTCTTTAAAGCGCTCTCCGCCGACACCGTCCCGCACTTCACGACGATTGCTGACTTTATTTCTACAATGGAAAAAGAGATCGCCCCGTTGTTTCGAAACGTGTTGTTGATCTGCGACGAGATGGGCTTAATCGGCAAAGAGATGTTCGCCATCGACGGCTGTAAACTGCCCTCCAATGCCTCCAAAGAATGGAGCGAAACGCGTACCGATTTTAAAAAGAAAAAAGAGAAGATTGAAAAAGTCATCACCCACATTCTGAAACGACACCGGGAAGAAGACCACGCGGGACCTCCGAATAAATCGCTTAAGGAAAAAAGAGACACGCAGGTAAAAAAGTTGCGCGACAAATCAGAAAAGATTAAAAAATGGCTTATGGAAAATGAAGATAAAACCGGGAGAAGCGGAAAGATCATCAAGAGCAATATCACCGACAACGAAAGCGCGAAGATGCCGAGTTCCCACGGTGTCATCCAAGGTTACAACGGCATTGCGGTAGCGGATGCCAAACATCAAGTCATTGTCGGGGCGCAAGCCGTCGGCAGCGGATCGGAGCAGGATAGTCTGGAGCCGATGATCGAATCGACGGAAGCGCACTTTAAAGCGATCGGGAAAGAAAAAGGGATTTTCAAAAAAACAAAACTGCTGGCCGACAGCGGCTTTCACAGTGAGGCCAACATGAAGATGTTAAATGAAAACAAGATCGACGGCTACGTTGCCGACAACCGTTTTCGGAAAAGAGATCCCCGTTTTGAAACGGCGGATCGGCATAAAAATCCCATCAAGAAAACAAAACCAAAAAAGAAATATTTTACGCCTTCCGATTTCAATCGGGACGAGAGAACAGGAGAAGTCCTTTGTCCGGCGGGCAAAAGCTTGTATCTAAAAAACAGCAACTTCGCCGTGCGAGGCTTAAAAGGCATCAGCTACATGGCTCGGCAAAGCGACTGTGCACCCTGCCGATTAAGAGCACACTGTTTAAGAAAGGCGCACACCGTCGCCCGCCAGGTTACTTTTTTTACGGGAAAGACAAAAGAGGCAAAAGAGACCTACACGCAGAAGATGATCAAGAAAATCGATTTGGAAAAAGGGAGAGAAACCTACAGCCGCCGGATGGGGATCGTCGAACCGGTCTTTGCGAACATACGCAGCACGATGCGACTGGATCGCTTCAGCCTGCGGGGAAAGGTCAAGGTCAACATCCAATGGCTGCTGTTTTGTATCACGCACAATCTAGGGAAAATCCAACGGTATGGCTTGCAGATGGGATGAAGAGACTAAAAGAAAAAACGGAATAGCTTCCAATGAGGCGATCAAGAAACGAAAGACTAAAACCGTTTGAAGGAGTAGACAGCAGAACCCATTTTTATTAGATTAATAAAAATGAAAACGATTCCGCCTCAAAAATGATCCATTAAGAGGAATCGCGTTCCATGAAAAAGGTTTTTCTACAGGTTCGTTAGGCGTCACGGGTGGGGAATAAGGCATGAATAGCACCTTTCAATGGTTTGCCTTCGTTGCTGCCATTGTCGCGGCGTCCGATTTATTGTTCGCTCGGCCTGCCATAGAGTCTTTCGAACGACGATTAAGCGAGCGGCTCCTAGCATTCCACAACTCTCTGAGGCTCAAATCTGCATTTCGGTCTGCCGTTAAGATACTGTGGTCTCTTTGGTTTCTCGCCTCTCTTGTTATTATCATTTTTGTCGGGGCCCCAGAAGCGGATGGCTTTGTCGAAACCGTCATAGCTATCGCTAAGGGTGCGCTGTTTTATCTTGTTGCATTTCCAGCTGCAGTGGTAAGTATTCTCGGGTGGCCTTGGCTTCTGGCAATAGCTACAAAGGCATACCTGCGCTTTGTGCTTTGGTGCCCCAAAGGAGTTCTAGCTGGCATCTTCGCGCCAGTAGTTTTCTACGCGATTGCAAGACAATTTCTATCGTTACCGGGAGTTGGAGAGTGACGCCCAACAATGTGTTGCAGGTGACATTTGACCCGCTGCCCATTTTTGCTGACGCAAAAACAGGTATTGCCTCAAATGCACCTGAACACAGACGTTATGTGTAAACACAATTAAGCAGAAAACAGCCAGGAGAAAAAAATGAATCAAAAACCAATAATCCACATCGGTACGCTACACGCAAAACCAGAGTTTACAGAAGCACTTATTCAATCATTTGAAGGGCTGAAACAAGCACCAGGATACATTTCTCACGCGTGTTACAGAGATATCGAGGATGAAAACAAATTAACCTTGGTTGAGAAATGGGAGAACAAAAAAGACCATGAAAATTTTATTAATTCCTTTCCAAAGGAGGTCATGGAGCAATGGTTAAATATGCTCTCTAAAAAAGGGGAAGACGCGTATTATCAAGCCGTTTAAATGTAAGCGCGCACAGAACAAGGCCAATTAACTCGGACAAATTGCTCCCCTACGCTGCGTAAATTTCCGCATATTGGCGACATTATATTTCTGAAATTTCACATGGACAAATCTTAGTAATTACATTATAATTACTTATAGATTGATTGAAATAAAGGAGTAATCATTATGGCTCAGATTGTAAAAATTGGTAATTCTAAAGGGATAAGGATTCCAAAGGCTTTAATTGAAGAAGCACACCTTGAAGGAAAAGAGCTCAATTTTCGATTAGTAAAGGAGGGGCTAATCATCTCACCGTCGCAAAAACCAAGAGAGGGTTGGGAGGAAGCCATTCTAATTCATGGCATCGAGCCCCTTGACCATGAATGGCTAGATTCTCCCTTATCATCAAATGATGAGTGGGAATGGTGAAACCATTTATTAGCCGGTTTCAGGTTTGGTTGGTCCAACTTGACCCAACAAAAGGAAGAGAAATTAATAAAGCACGACCCTGTGTTGTGCTCTCGCCTGATGAATTGTCGCCATTATCGACTGTGTTAGTTGCACCGATGACGACGAAAGGGTTTGAATATCCTTTTCGAATAAAGAGTCAATTTCAAAAGAAACAGGGGAAAATCCTGCTTGATCAAATCCGGTCAGTCGATAAATCACGTTTAGTGAAAAAATTAGGAACCATTAGCAAACAAAAGCAGATTGAAATATGTGCGCTCTTACAAGAAATGTTTTCATATTAGGCCCATGAAGCTGCATAATTGCTGAACCTGACCGCATAAATCTCCGCCGTGTTTTTGGTTTTTAGTCGTGTCGAGGCCAGGTTAGCTCAACCCTTATATTCCAGGTCAAAAAGTGTTGTCTCAAACCGATCGTAAAGGGATGATCTCTACACTAGAATATGAATTGATTATGAAATGAGGGACGTTGTCATTTTAAAGGAGCCGACTGAACTTTATAAAATCCTGAAGTTCGAAGGCATGGTTTCAAGCGGTGGTGAGGCAAAGCTTGTCATTACAGAGGGACAAGTGAAGGTAAACGGGGTGATTGAAACCAGAAAACGCAAAAAAATAGTTTCGGGTGATATTGTGGCCTTTGGAAAAGAAGAGGTGCGCATACGGCTCAAATAAAAATATCGACGAGGGCCAAGCTGTACTTACCAAAACCTCATTTACATCAGCGGCGACACTAAAAATTAAAAAATCAAGTCTTGCCTGAATATTTTCTCGCCTACACCAAAGCTGTGATCAATTCCCGCTCTCCACAATTCGAGAAATATCTCTCGGGAACAAAACGATTTCGATGCGGCGGTTTCGTTGCCGACCATCCGGCGTGTCGTTGGTGTCTACCGGGCGGTATTTCGAAAAACCTGCGGCCTGCAAATTCTCTGGCGGTACGTTGTGATCGGACAAAAAACGAACCACTTGCGTTGAACGCGCGGTCGAAAGCTCCCAGTTGCTGGGGAATTTGGCGATGATTCGCGGACCAATGGGAACATTGTCGGTGTGGCCTTCGATACGGATGTCATTTTCTTTTACGTCCTTTAATACGGCACTCACTTTTTCGAGCACACCCTGACCTTCCGGGGTAATTTGATCGCTGCCGGAGGCAAATAGAATTTTATCCACGATCTCCACGGATAAACGATTTTTTATTTGGGTAATCTTTACACTGCCAGCCTCGATCTCTTTTTCAAGCCCGCTGACCAAGTCTTGATGCGCCTTAGACGATTCGTCCAACTCCCGCTTCATTCGCGCGAGATCGCCCTCGGTCAATTGAAGCGACTCGCTCAGCTTGGCGATTTCGGCATTTTTTTCATCCACTAAGATCTTTTCTTTTTCGAGTTCATCCTTTAATCGCTGAATTTCTTCGTTAAGAGAACGCTCGACAAAGGCGCCCATGTCCATCGCCGCATTACGTTGTATATCAAGGACGGCGATCCTTTCTTTTAATTTTTTTTCCGTATTGGCGGCCGCCTCTTTTGTAGCCAAGAGCTCCGATGCGAGATCTGCAATGCGGTTTTTAAGCCGCACGGCTTCGTCTTCCAGGTTTATGCGCTTTTGTTTTTCGTCTTCGAGTTGGGCGGCCACTTGCTCGGTTTCAGAGACTTGAGACAGAAACCGGTTTTTGGTCACACAAGATTGAATGAAGAGCGACGCAACCAGGATGAGGAAGACCGGATAGAGATTCGTTTTGCATAAAGCGTTCATTGCATTACCTCCCTGTGCGGCAGCACGAAGTCTATTTGAATATGCACAACCCGGAACCCGCTTTTTAAAAGTATCCGATAGATGACGACCTTCGGTTCTACACCTATTCTAGGTCTTTGTGAAACCCGAATGCAATGAGCCAAGCCTTTCGCGAAGATAAGGCCGGAGATCGAGGAAACGATTTGAAAGATGCACCCATACACTGTATATTTCAAAGAGAGGCCGATGAACCGCGCCGCGTGCTTAGCAGTTTAAAGCAAGAGAGCATCTGGGATCCACAAGCTCCCCTGGTTCATCGGCAGCGCTGTCGTATTTACGCTTAAACCCGGACCGAGGATTATTGAATTGGCATGACTTCATCTTCCGAAAAACTCTACCTCGTATTGATTAGCATCCACGGCCTCATTCGAGGACATCAGCTCGAACTGGGTCGGGACGCCGATACGGGCGGTCAAACAAAATATGTGATTGACCTCATTCACGCGCTTTCGCAACGGGAAGATGTCGCACAAGTCGACTTGGTCACCCGGCGCATTGTCGATGCCCATGTGGACAAGGATTATTCACAACACTGCGAAGCGCTATCCAAGACTTCACGAATTATTCGAATCGATGCGGGCCCTGAGGGTTATTTGCCCAAGGAAGCACTTTGGGACCATTTGGATATTTTCTCTGACAACCTCCTCAATTGGTTAAACGATCAACCGCGCATGCCGGACATCTTGCACAGCCACTATGCGGATGCCGGCTATGTTGGGGTAAAGCTCTCGAACCTATTGGAAATCCCTTTGATCCATACGGGTCATTCGCTTGGGCGTGACAAACGGCGCCAGTTACTGGTCAAGGGCTTAACCCGTGCGGAGGTCGAAACCCGCTACAACATTAGCCGACGGATCGATGCGGAGGAAGAAGTGCTGGCCAATGCCGACAGAGTGATTACGAGTACCCACAACGAGATCGAACAGCAATACGCCCTTTACGACTATTATCAACCCGATTGCATGACGGTGATTCCACCGGGAACAGATTTATCGCAGTTTCATCCCCCCGGACCCAAAGACAAAGCTTTCGCCTTAGAAAAAACGATTTCGCCTTTTCTTAAAAACCTGGACAAACCCATCATCCTCGCCCTCTCTCGACCCGATGAGCGAAAAAATATCGTCTCACTCTTGGAGGCCTACGGCGAGTCCGCCGCGCTTCGGAAAGCCGCGAACTTGGTGATCTTCGCGGGCAGTCGTGAAGACATTCGCGAAATGGAGAATGGGGCACAAACGGTTTTAACTGAGATGCTGATGCTGATCGACTACTATAATCTTTACGGCCAAGTGGCGATTCCCAAGCACATTCTCTCCGAAGACGTCCCTGCGGTCTACCGCTTCGCCACCGCGTCAAAAGGCGTGTTTGTTAATCCGGCCTTAACCGAGCCCTTCGGGATTACCTTGCTTGAAGCGGCGGCCAGTGGCTTGCCCCTTGTGGCGACGGAAAACGGCGGTCCGGTCGATATTATCGCAAACTGCAAAAACGGTCTCCTGATCGACCCTCTGGATCGAGACGCCATCACCAAGGCCTTATTGACGATATTGGATAAGCCAAAACGTTGGGCGACATTTTCACAACAAGGCATAGAAGGCGTTCGCAAACACTATTCCTGGGAAAGACATGCGGATTCTTACATGTCAAAAATAAAACAGCTGCGCGAAAAACGCGCGCCCAAAGAGAGGCTTCCGAAAGACTATCGCCCTTTGGGCTATATCGACCGCGCCTTGTTCACCGGTTTGGATCTCGACCTTCTAGAAAAACCAGAAGGCTTGTCGCATTTTATCGACGTGTTGCGTAAACACAGAAAGTCGACCCTTTTCGGCATTGCCACCGGCCGGCGTTTCGATTCCGCCATGGCGGTGATGAAAAAGGCGGGCATTCCGATTCCGGATATTTTGATCTCCAGCTTGGGCACCGGCATTCATTATGCGCCGGGGCTCGAGACCGACGCGTATTGGGTCCATCACATCGACCACCTTTGGCATCCGCGTGCCATTCACCGCCTGCTCGACACTTTGCCGGGTTTAAAGCTTCAAGCAAAACAAGAGCAAAGCCGTTTTAAACTTTCTTACTACTACGATCCGGAAAAAGCCCCATCCCTCGAAGAGATCAATACCCTACTGCGTTCGGAAGAACAAACCGTGAAGGTCATCCACTCCTTTGGACAATATCTCGATGTAATCCCAGTGCGCGCCTCCAAAGGACAGGCCCTGCGCTATTTTGCGCAGCGCTGGGAGATTCCGCTCGAAAGAATCTTGGTGGTCGGCGGTTCCGGTGCCGACGAAGATATGATGCTCGGCAATACCCTCGCGGCGGTGGTCGCCAATCGGCACCACGAAGAGTTGTCCCAATTGGTTGATCAGGAGCGAATCTACTTCGCCCGCCAGTCGCATACCCTAGGCATCCTCGAGGCCATCGACTACTACGATTTTTTCAAAACCTGCCGGGTTCCCCTTCAATAATGCCCAAACGCATTTTCATCTGTAGCGATTTAGACAGAACACTTCTCCCCAATGGGACAGAACCGGAATCGCCCGATGCCCGGAAGCGATTTGCCCGACTCGTGGGCAGAGAAGAAGTAACGCTCGCCTATGTCAGTGGCAGGCATAAAGCCTTGGTCGCGGAAGCCATCGAACACTATGCCTTGCCGCTTCCGAACTACATTATTGGCGATGTGGGCACAACGCTTTATGCGATCAATGGAAAGGCCTCGCCTTCGGACTGGCAGTCCTCGCTCGAATGGGAAGCGGAAATTGCAGCGGACTGGGCCGGGCAATCACATCAGGCCTTAAAGCAGATGATGGACGATCTCCCAGATCTGCATTTGCAGGAAGCGGTAAAACAGAACAGATATAAACTCAGTTATTATGTATCGCGAAAGATCGAATGGAAGGCCTTGGATGGCATCATTCGCCAAAGATTCATGGAAGGCGGAATCAAGGCCAGCCGGATTTGGAGCGTCGATGCCGCTTCGAACAGGGGCTTACTCGATCTAGTGCCTGAAAACGCAACCAAATATCACGCCATCGATTTTTTGATGCGACAATTAAAAATCCCCATCGAGAACACTTTTTTTGCCGGGGACAGCGGAAACGATCTCGAAGTACTGCTGAGCCCCATACAGGCCGTCTTGGTCGCCAACGCGACACCGGAAGTCCGAGACTCCGCCCGTAAACGGGCGGAGTCAGAGGGACACCTGCCCTCGCTTTATTTTGCCAAAGGGGGTTTCTTGGAAATGAACGGAAACTATTGCGCGGGCTTACTCGAAGGTCTGGCGCATTTTATGCCCGAGACGGTCGATTGGATGCAGAAAGAATAAGGCCGCGCGGCGGCTTATAAAGCGAGGAACCCCCTCGCCGAAAGCCATCGGCGCAAACCTAATAACACCGCCTGGATAAGAGGCTTTCTTTTACTCGCTGCGTTGCGTGATCTCGATCAGGTGATAGCCGAAATCGGTTTTCACCGGTCCGTGGACCTTGCCGACTTCAGCGCTGAAAACGACTTGGTCAAACTCGCGGACCATCTGACCTGGAGAAAATTCCCCTAAATCGCCCCCTTTTTTTCCAGAGGGACATTGCGAATGGCTCCCTGCAATTTCGGCAAAATCCGCGCCGCCTTCAATTTTCGATTTGAGATCCTTACAAGACTCCTCCGATGCGACGAGTATATGTCGTGCACTTGCCTTTGCCATGTCACTGCCTCCAATGAAAGTTAATAATTTCTCGATTATACCTTTCGCCCTAGCCGCTTGACAAATACTTATGCTCTTTTTTTAGAAGCGGCCGGGAATAAAACGATAAGGCGTTTTCTCCATGTAATCGCTGTAGGCTTTAAAACGGCAGAGAAAGCGCTCCTCACAAACCGCGCGGGTGATATAGACTGACATCCAAAAGAGATAGGCCGCGATAATCGGAAACGTATACGAAGATTGATAGCGAAAGATGCTCAAAAAAAAGAAGGCGATCTTAAAAACCGTTCCGGGATGCCGGACAATCGCATAAGGCCCCCGGGTTTGGATTTTTTTATAAGACAAGTTGGAATAGGAAAACCCGAGGCAGCTTGTGGAAAGCACAATACCCAAGAGCGCCGTAATCGTAAGGCCGTTCACGATCAACTCAAAAGAAGGATGCGCGATGAGCAAGGGGGTTCGGCTGTCTCCGGAAGGAAAGGGAACAAAATCTCTCATATATCGGATAAAGGGCACATAACAAATCAAGACGACGATCCAATGAAAAGGATAGGGATCGATTGCACGAAATCGGGTTTTTGTCAGTACCGATTCCCAAAAGTATCCGATAGACGCATTGGTAGAGTCGATTAAAAATAAAACCGCTGTAAAAAGAAAGGCGGTATTTGCAAGGGTGTATTCGAATGAAGTGCTGTTAGCGAATTCCGACATTCTGCGTATGCCGTAGTAAACTTGCTCAACCATGACCGGAAGGTAATGCAGGCGAATGAGCCAGGACAAAAAGAGGCTCTTCATCCTGCTTTTAAAAAACAGCGCAATCAAGCGTCGCCACTGTCTGCGCCAGAAGGTCCGAAGGAAAACGAGTCCCTTGAGATAGGGATCGTTCTGCCATTCGAAGGGTCCGCTTTGTGTGGATTCCACATACAAAAAATAGGGCAGGGCACCCACGGCATAGAGTTTCAAATAACTCAGTAACATGATCCGAGTGTGCGGCGTAAACCGCTGATAAAAAGGATGGATGGAATAGATCCCGTAGAGCGCGCCGATTAAGATCAGCCAAAAACAATATTTCGCAATGCTTTTTTTAAAGATCCTCCGCAAAGGCCGCCGCGTGCATTGATTGGTTTCGGCATATTGGATCATCACCGTGTGATAGAGGATGAGCAGAAAAATTGGGAGGAAAAAGTAGACCTTTGGATCGATGGATGTAAAATAAAAAACCAGTAGGCTGATCCCAAACGAAAAACAAACGCCAAAGATGGATCGCAAAGGGCTTAGCATGACATCGATTTTATCCGATAGGGTTTTTCGTTTCGACCGTCAAAATTATAGCCTATCATCGTTTTAGATTCGTGCAGGACTGAGGCTGAAGCCAAGAAACGATGACACGGGTGTTCAACACGTCATAGGCGGACAGGTCTATTTAAAAAGTCGGACTTAGATCGAGGGGAAGTCGGAAGCGGCTTCAATCTCTTCTGCGATTTTTCGCGCGGCGCCGACCGGGTCTTTGTCCCCAATAATGGGCCGACCGATCACGAGAAAATCGGCGCCTTTTTTTACCGCTTCGCCCGGGGTCATCATCCGCCGCTGGTCGTCTTGCGCCACCTGCGACCATGAGGGGCGAATCCCCGGTGTCACAATAAGGAAGTCATTCCCGATCGACTTGCGAATTTGCTCGGCTTCGTGGCCAGAAGCCACAACACCGGCGGCGCCTGCGTCTTTCGCAATACGGCTTAAGCGTAGCACGCGATCCTCAAGGGAAGTTGCGTTTTCCGTGTCCATCCCTTCGGATCGACTTTCACTGGTTAAGACCGTCACGCCAAGGATATCCGCTTTTCCTTGCATCCCATCGACGGCGGCCCGCATAACCCGATCCCCGCCTGAGGTATGAACGGTCACAAAACGAATGTCTGAGGCTTCAGAAACCAGCGCCGCTGCAGCGCCCCGAACCTGCCAGGGTGTGTCGTATAATTTTAGATCGAGAAAAATTTTCCGGCCACCGGCAATCGCTTCTACCTTCTGGACCACCTGAAGCCCCTCTTGAAGAAAGAGGGTTAGGCCGATTTTAAAGAGGCCCACATGGTCTTTTAATAACTGGATCTTGTGCCGTGCACTTTCAAAGGAAGGGAAATCGAGCGGTAAAATGATACGCTCTTTAGCCTGAAGGGATGTCTTATTCAAGGTTTTAACACGAACTCAATTTTATGATAGGCGGAGCAATAGTACGTGAGGCGCTAAATTAATGTCAAGATAGGACGGCACATGCAAATCCAAGTCGACCATGAATAGGATCGCGTTTTTGTTGACAAGCTTCGGTAATGCCCCTAGGATATTCTCTGAATCGGAACAGCACAGAGAGAGACCTTGATGAAGATTGCCGTAATTGGAGGTGGAAGCTGGGGAACCGCATTGGCGCGGCATCTTGCGCTAAACGGACACGCGGTTTCGCTTTGGGTTTACGAAAAAGCATTGTCCCTTACGATCAACAAAAAACACGAAAATACGACTTACCTTCCCGGCGTAGCGCTCCCAAAATCACTCCTTGCCTCTTCGGATATGGAAGCCGTGCTCAAGACCGCCGACTGGGTCCTCTTCGTGGTCCCCTCTCACGTCGCCCGCTCGGTCCTCTCCACCATGCGTCCCTTTCTCTCGGCACAAACACCGATCATTAGTGCAACGAAAGGGATAGAACGAAAAAGCCTTATGCTCATATCGGATGTCATGCGCGAAGCACTCGGCCGAAAAAACGATCAGCGAATCGCTGTCTTATCGGGCCCCAGCTTTGCCAAGGAACTCGTCCTCGGCCACCCCACCGCTGTTTCCCTGGCCGCCAAAGATCTCCGACTGGCGGCGCGAATTCAAAAAGCCTTTTCCAGCGACACCTTTAAATTGTTTTTAAGCGGCGATCTCATCGGCGTGCAACTGGGCGGTGCGCTTAAGAATGTCATTGCCATTGCCGCCGGAGGCTCGGATGGACTCGGATTCGGATACAACACCAAAGCCATTATTATCGCGCAAGGGCTTTCCGAAATGGTTCGTCTCGGCGTGGCCATGGGGGCGGAAATCACGACCTTTTATGGGCAATCGGGCATGGGCGATCTTTTCCTCACTTGCAGCGGACCCCATTCGCGAAACCGGCACGTCGGCGAAGCCATCGGAAAAGGAAAATCGCTCAAAGAAGTTCAGCAATCCATGCAAATGGTGGCCGAAGGCGTATACACCACCGAATCGGTCTATGCCCTTTCCAAAAAATATAAAGTGACCATGCCCATCGTCGAAGCCGTCTACCAGGTAATGTTCGAAGACTTATCGCCCAGGCAAGCGGTGATGAAGCTCTTGGCCTTAGCGCGCGGAGACGAGCCGCTTCTTGATTTAAAACGGAAGACCTAGCCCACCAGCCCCGCATTAAAATCAAACACAGGACGAGCAGATAAGCCTAAAGCGCTCAATGCGCTAGGAAACGGAGATGCGCGATGACTTCAAATAGAGAAGGCTTCGCTTGCTTTTTTATAGGCCGACGCGTATGATCTACCTTGTATGTCAATTGGATTCGAATCGCTCCCGATTCACCCCAAGGTTCTAATCGGGATAAAAAAACTGGGCTTTACCGCCTGCACCCCGATTCAGGAAAAAACGCTCCCGCTTAGCCTTGCGGGTCAAGATGTCGCGGGACAAGCACAAACTGGCACTGGTAAAACCGCCGCTTTCTTAATCTCCCTCTTTACACGACTTTCAAATTCAAGGCCGGAACCTTCGCGCTCGAAGCGCTCCTCGCCCCGCGCAATTGTCATCGCCCCAACACGAGAGTTGGTCGTTCAAATCCAGAACGAGGCCAAGGAAATCGGCTGTGCCACCGATTTCAACATCCAAGCGGTCTATGGGGGAATCGATTACGAAAAACAACGCTCGGAATTAAACGCCGGGGTCGATCTCCTCATCGGTACACCCGGCCGTCTCATCGATTATCTCAAACAAAAAGTATATGACCTGCGACGGGTCGAAATTCTCGTCATTGACGAGGCCGATCGGATGTTCGACATGGGCTTTATCGCCGACCTCCGTTTTATGCTCCGCCGCCTACCCCCGTTTAACCAACGGCAATCGATGCTTTTTTCGGCAACCCTAACCTACCGGGTAATGGAGTTGGCCTACGAACACATGAACCTCCCCGTTAAAGTCGAAGTGACGCCGGAACAGGTCACGGCTGAAAAAGTGGAACAGAGCCTTTTTCACATCGAACGGAACCGGAAATTCTCCCTTCTCCTGGGTCTTCTCAAAAGAGAGCGCTGGGATCGTGCGCTGATTTTCGTCAATACAAAACACCAAGGCGAAACGCTTGCAAGGCGGCTCACCGAACAGGGCTATACCGCCAAGGCCATTACCGGCGATCTCCCTCAGAAAAAAAGAATGCAGTTTTTAGAACAGTTTAAGGGAAATAAAATTCCGATTCTCGTCGCCACGGACGTGGCCTCGCGAGGCCTTCATATCGATGCCGTCGATATCGTTTTTAACTACGACTTTCCGCAAGACCGCGAGGCCTATGTCCACCGAATCGGGCGCACCGCACGAGCAGGCGCTTTCGGCAAGGCGATCAGTCTGGCGGATGAGGAATATGTCTTAAGTTTAGAGGAAATCGAAGGCTATATCGACCAGAAGATTCCTGTCGAATGGGCCGATGAGGATCTCTATGTCCGTCCCCTTCGCGTTGCGTCCCGCCCGCAATCGCCAACGGCGAAAAAGAATACCCATGCGCAATCGCGCCGACCTCTCAGAAAAAGCAAGGCACAAGGGGCACCCTCCAAAAAAGGGGATGCGAAGGGCAAGTAAGAGCGAGCACAGCACTCAAGCCTTATTCCACTTATTATTCTCAGATGATTTAATAAAGAGATGGATCCTAGCGAATCATTTGTAAGCTTTGACGGGTTTGCTTGGCACGGAAGGAGGCCTTTCTGGCTGCGGCCAAAGCCAGGCGCTTATTGTTTTCCTCGCTGAAGGCGACCGCCTTCTTCGCCATATCCAGCGTGCCCTGCACGGAGGCGATCATCTTCTTTTTATTCCCCTTAAACATTTTCGGATCCGCTGTTTCGAGCGTCGCCAGCAACTCTTCCGACAAGGCAATCATGCGAAGGCCATATTCGATAATCTCATGGATATGCCCTTCGTCTCCATGCACGACCATGTCTTGGGCACTGAGGTAAACCTGGTTGGCAAGATGTTGAATCGGGCGTAGGGTATCTGCCGAAGCTTGTCTCGAAAGTGGCAAGTTCAGAAGTAAAAATAAAAGAAAATAAGTGGAAACGAGCTGAAAGCGATCTCTTTGCATTCGCGCCTCGTAATAGTGTAAAACATAGCATGTCTTAGGCAGGAAGATCAACGCGTGTTTTGGAGAAATAAATGAAGAAAATCGTCCTTTATGCCCCTTTTTTTGCCCGCCTTTTGACGATCATTTTACTCCTTTTATTTTTTGCTAAATCATCGCTTTTTGCACAAGAATCCGCTTCATCCGGCGCATGGCGAATTCAACAAGGAGAAGTCAGTGCGACTGCGCTTTGGGGCGTCTATTTTCTCAATAAAGACAAAGGGTGGGCGGTTGGGGCCACCGGGGCCATCCTCCATACATCGGATGGCGGAAAGCACTGGCGCGCACAGTTTCGAAAACGCGGGGAACGTTTTTTCTCCATTCACTTCCCCGACGAGATAAACGGCTGGGCGGCCAGCTGGTCGGGCAGCATTTACCACACCAAAAATGGCGGAGTACACTGGGAAAAACAGGCACAACCAAAAACCATTTGGCTTTGGTACATCCATTTTACCGATGCAAAAAACGGCTGGGTTGTCGGGGCGCAAGGCACGGTATTGCAAACCAAGGACGGCGGACACACCTGGACGCTTCGGGATATCGGATATAAAAATGGACCTTTCCTCGAGGTCTATTTTTTGAATCAGAAAAAAGGATGGATTGTGGGTTGGGATGGGAAAATATTTCACACCCAAGACGGCGGATCGAGATGGGTCGAACAAAACAGCGGCACGAAAATACCTCTGGAGGGCATCCACTTCGTTGACGAACATCACGGCTGGGCGGTGGGTCGGCAAGGCGTGATTGTCCATACATCGAATGGGGGCAAGACCTGGTCCCCGCAAGAAAGCCACTTTAACAAATCGCTGCTGCTTAACGTTCGCTTCTCCACGCCCAAGGCCGGCTGGATCGCGGGAGGGACCGGGGTCTTTTTAAGAACGGAAGACGGCGGCTTTACCTGGGTACCCATTGAAGTCCCCACAGACAAAACGATGGAAGGACTTTCTTTCGGCGACAATCGGCACGGCTGGGCCGTCGGTTGGGGCGGTTTTATCATCCACACAGCAGACGGCGGACTGACTTGGGACACGCAAAACTACGGGCTCCCCGATCGTCTTTTTAAAATTCATTTCGTCAACGACAAGCAAGGCTGGATCGTCGGCGAAGCCGGCACCATTCTGCATACAAAAGATGGCGGAAAAATTTGGGACTATCAGGATAGCAGCACCGACAAATGGCTTTTCTCTGTTTATTTCACCTCTGCTCAAAACGGCTGGATCGTCGGGGCAAAAGGGGCTTTATTGCACACGCGCGACGGCGGAAAAACCTGGAAAACTCAAAAAAAACTGACTGAAGGCAGCCTGGAGAATGTCTTTTTTCTCAACGAAAAGACGGGCTGGGTCATCGGAGAAAAGGGTTTGATTTTTAAAACCGTCGACGGCGGCAAGGAGTGGAATCTACAGTTTAGCGAAGTAATTACCAATTTAACCGATATCTATTTTTTCGATGAAACCAAAGGCTGGCTAACGGGAAGCCGCGGGACCTTGCTCTATACCGAAAACGGCGGGGCAGAATGGAAACGATTTAAATTGCCTTTTTCGAATTTGCTTTCCAGAATTGTGTTTAAGGACGCGCAGCGCGGATGGATTGTTGGCGGCGATGGACTGGTGATGCGCACAGTCGATGGCGGCACGCATTGGATCCCTCAGCAAAGCGGAACCGAAGAAGGGCTTTGGGATATCGCCATGAATGGAGACGAGGGATGGGCCATCGGCGATCTGGGCGTTCTCATTCATACAAAGGACAGCGGTCAGAGCTGGCGCCCTGTAGAAAGCGGATCCCTCAATGGCTTGATGAGCCTCAAGTTTTTCAACCCTAAAAATGGCTGGGCCATCGGCAAAGGGGGGCTGATCTTAAGATACGATCAAACAAAGACTGCAAGCCAGACTAAATCAACGCAGATCACAAACCGGTAGGGGGAATGGCTACCTTAAGGGATCGTCGAACCGAATGGTTTGTCCCTCAATTCGGCCCACTCAAGTTTCGCGTCTTCGTCGGATTGCTCTTTCTGCCCTACACCGGCATGGTCCTCAGTTATACCGTCATCGGCGCCATGCTGGCCGAGACCCTTTATTGGGACCGCGTCTTCGCCATCGTCCTGATCTATTTTTTGGGGCTTGGCATCGCCGCCCACGCCCTCGATGCCATCGGCGGCGAAGGAAAGGCGAAACCCTGGGGCAATCACTTTTCGAAGCGAAGCCTCTGGTTGCTCGCCGTCTTCTCCTTGCTTCCCGCTTATGCGCTGGGTTTTTACTACATCATTTTTTATACGCCGCTGTTGCTCACCATCGCGATCTTGGAAGGCTTCTTTCTCTTTGCCTACAATCTTGAATGGTTTAATGGCCGCTTCCACACCGATGGCGCCTTCGCCTTTTCCTGGGGTGTGCTCCCGGTGCTCGGCGGATACATCATTCAAACAAACAGCCTCTCCCTATCCGCCCTCGCCATTGCCGCCGCAATGGGGCTGCTGAGTTTCGTTGAAATCAACGCCTCTCGACCTTATAAAGCGATGAAGCGTGCGAACGAAGCCGTCAATCTTTCTTTTCAGAAACGCTGCGAAAATATTTTAAAAGGGATCAGTCTGGGGGTTATTCTGCTGGCGCTTGCGATGGTCTTATTGCGCTTGGGGCGATGAGGAAAAAGGCCTTCTTCCCTCTTTAGCTTTCCGGTTTCCAATATTCTTCAAACTTGCCGTCCTTGGTAATCCAAACAATGTAGGGCGATTTTTTCACATCGCCCTTGTCATCAAACTCGACATGGCCGCCGGCGCCATCGTATTTCATGGTGCGGATGCTTTCGGCCACCTTTAGACCCTCGGTGGACTTCGCTTCGGAAAGGGCACGTAAGAGGATGTTCGCCGCATCGTAAGAATAGATGGCGTAGGGGGCCAGTTCATTTCCATATTTTGCCTTATATTTTTTTAAGAACTCGGCGGCATGTGGCATTTTTTCAGGATCGGCCGTAAAAGTGAGATAGGTGCCTTCGGCGGCCGCACCGGCAATCTCGATGAACTTCGGGTCGATCACCCCATCGCCGCTCATCATCGGCGCCGACAGACCTAACTCTTTTGCCTGTTTCACCAATTGCCCGCCTTCCGGGAAAATTCCACCAAAAAAGTAGAGGTCCGGCGACTTGCCTTTAAGGGCTGTCAGGATGCCGCGAAAATCCTTATCGCCTTGAATGAGGCCGTCGAAGGATAGAACCTCAACACCGGCGGCCGGATCGACCTTCAGGCTTTTTTGAAATTCTTCGGCCAGGCCCTGGCCGTAGGTCGTTTTATCGTGGAGAATCGCGATGCGCTTCGCGTTTAATTTTTTAATCGCGAAATCGGCAGCCACCTTTCCTTGCTGATCGTCGCGGCCCACCACACGAAAGACATTCCAATAGCCCTGCTCCGTGAGTTTTGGATTGGTCGAAGCGGGGGTAATCATCGGGACCCCGGCATCGTGATAAACAGAGGAAGCCGGTATGGACGCGCTCGAATTAAAATGGCCGATCATGCCCACTATGCCGAGGTTCACCATTTTATTTGCAATGGAAACGGCCTGCTTTGGATCATGCACATCGTCGCCCACTTCAAGCCGAATTTTCCGGTTCTCGATTCCGCCACGCGCATTCCATTCATCAACGGCAAGCTGCACGCCACGGACCAAGTCCCCGCCCAGCTTACTTTGATCTCCCGTCATCGGACCCGCAACCCCGATAAGCATCTCTTTTGGCGCATCTTCCGCCGATTGCTTTTCGCAAGCGCTGACCAGGAAGGTCAGAGCCAAGAAACCAACAAGTAACAGATAAAAGGTGCCGCGTTTCGATCTTAAAAGAAGAAGCGTTTGATCCATTTGATAAAACCCTTTTCACAATTTTTAGTCGGTTCCGTACCTGCGATAAAGGCCTCGTCGGTGCCACCATTGCCGCAGACCGTTCCATTTTGATCGACCGGTTTAATAAGCACACCCGACGGAACTTCAAAATCCCGCAATTCCCCGGTGGATGCCGCCTTCATAAATTGCGTCCAAATCGGAATGGCCGCGGACGATCCACTAAAACCGCCACCCTGGTTTTGATCGAATCCGACCCAAACCACACTCACCAAATCTGGCGTATAACCCGCAAACCAGGCGTCGCGCAGCCCGCTCGTTGTTCCCGTCTTTCCGGCCGCCGGCCGGTCGAAACCGAGGCGCCGAACGGCTCGGCCCGTTCCATTTTCGATAACCCCTTTCATCATATGCGTCACCAAGTAGCTCGCCTCCGCAGAGACCACCCGATTCGCCAGATCAGACCCATCGTCCTCACGTTCAATCGGTAAACCGCTGGGATCGACAATCCCCGACACGAATTTCGGGCGATGACGCAGGCCGCCGTTCGCCAAGGTGCTGTAGACCGCTCCCATTTCAAGCGGCGTGACTTCGAGACTGCCTAAGGCCAAGGAGGGCAAACTTTTCAACTCGCTTTCGATACCAACTTTTTTGGCCATCTTCACAATTTCATCGAGTCCAACTTCTTGCGAAAGACGAACCGTCGCCGTATTGCGCGACCCTTCAAGGGCAGCGCGAAGCGTCAGCGGACCTAAGTATTGTTTATCGTAATTTTCGGGCGACCACTCCTTCCCACCCACAAGCAGGGTGATCGGCGCATCGTCGATCAAGCTAATGGGTGTATAAGGGATGCCGCCTTTGGCGGCTTGATCGAAGGCCGTCAGGTAAACGATGGGCTTGAATAAAGACCCCGGCTGGCGACGGGCATCGGTGACGCGGTTGAACTGGCTTTTTTGATAATCGCGTCCGCCCACCAAGGCCCGCACCGCGCCCGTCTTGGGATCGATGGCCACAAGCGCCCCTTGCAAGCCCGCATCGGGTTCAAAGCGCTTTAAACGTGGATGCTCGCGTTCCAAACGCGCAAGACCATCGCGAAGCGACTCTTCCGCCGAGCGCTGCAGCTCGACATCGAGGGTCGTAAAAATACGCAGGCCGCCCGAATTAAGCACGCGCGGCGGATATTTTTTAGAGAGTTGCCGGCGGATCTCGTCAATAAAATAGGGCGCGGCGTTCAGGCGTTGTTTGATTTCCTTGCTCGACACCGTCTCCTCTCGTGCCTGGAGATAGTCTTTGAGGCCAATCTTCCCTTCAGAAAATAAGGATTCGAGTACAAGATTCCGGCGGCGGATGGACTTGTGCACATCCTTTAACGGAGAGAAGACATTGGGCGATCGGATAATTCCGGCCAACAAGGCCGACTCACCCAGCGTCAACTCTTTGGGAGCCTTTTCGAAATAAAACCAGGCGGCTTGGCCAATGCCGTAGATCCCCATAATTCCATTTTGGCCTAAGTAGATCTCGTTAAAATAGGCCTCTAGGATCTCGTCTTTTTCGTAGTGGCGCTCCAGCAGCAGGGCCAGAAGGGCCTCGCGGCCTTTTCGCGTCCAGGTCTTTTTGCTATCGAGATAAAAATTCTTTACCAATTGCTGCGTGAGCGTGCTTCCGCCTTGAACGATGCGCCCCGCCCGTAGGT
Source organism: Nitrospirota bacterium (assembly GCA_029261155.1). Lineage (GTDB taxonomy): Bacteria > Nitrospirota > Nitrospiria > SBBL01 > JAADHI01 > JAJDBU01. The sequence continues at coordinate 23,162 of JAJDBW010000036.1, forward strand.
TCACCCAGCTGGCCCGCGCAATGCCTTTGATATCGATGCCCGGATGATCGTAAAACTTACGGTCTTCCATCACCAAGACGGCGTCGATGAGGCTTTGTGGAATTTCGGAGAGGCGAAGCAAGCGGCGCTCTTCCCATTCCGACTCGTAAAATCCACCGATAATCTCCGGTTCGAGCTGCAAACCCGCTTGTTCAAGCACGAGGGATAAATCGAGAATCCGATCGATACGCCCTTCGTCCGTAAGGGAAATGCGAAAAGGCGTCCCCGGCTCGGTGTTATTGGGATAGCTAAACTCATGCAGATAGAGCTCGAGTTCTTCACCTGTAAAATAATATTCGCCTCGGCTGCGAACAGGGCGATTCACGCGGCGATAGGCCAAACGTTTGAGGCGAGGGATCAAATGGGCCTCTTCGATATGAAGGCCCGGATAAAGTGGCAGGGGGGCGGAGTAAATCTTCGAGGGCAATTTCCAACGCTGGCCCTCAAACTTTTTCACCACCTCCGCATCAAAATGCAATAAAAATGCGGCAAAAAGCCCCAAACCAAGGATCACAGTCACGAAGGCAAGGCGCGTTTTAGTCTTTTTCTTTTTTCTTCGAAGGCCTGGGGATCTTTTCATTCTTAGATTGTATACCATACTTAAGGTTGACCTTCAATAAAAGGAGGAACCCAATGTATTGAATTGCGTCATGCCTCCTACCCACTTCCTCGGTACTTCATCGAAAGCAAAATTCCATTCTTCCTGGCCACCGACGACGCGACTCAAAGCTTGCACCGGCTGCTATCCAAAATAACCGATTAAGAATGCAAACAAGATCTGCAACATTGAAATTAGAAATACTGTAAGAAGGCATTGAAAAAAATAAAAAAAATGCTTGCAAGATCTAAAAGGAATGGTATACTTCATCCCGTTACAATTGTAGCACCATAACCCCAAACATAAAAAATCGACATACCATTATCGCTTACAATCTAACTAGAGAGGTATGCTAATGCTAAAAAGTAAAAGCAAGTTTCGAAGTCTATTTATTGCTTTGAGTATATTGATCGGGACGTCAGGATGTGCAGAACTCTTTGACGCCAACAGCTCCCAAACCATAAACAACCAAACCATCGATAAGAAAGCAACCATTCAAGGCGGTGTCTTCGATGCCGTCACTGGTGCCCGTATCGGTGGCAACGATCTGAAGATGACGCTTGTTGCGGGTACTTCAGATCGCTCTCCAAGTAAATTAAATAAAGACACAAATAGTGATCTGATGGGTGAATATGCCTTTTCGGATGTCCCGGTCAACGTGGACGGAGGAAACATCACCTTTAAAATGGTCATTACAAACACCGGATATCAACGCTTTGAAGGCACTGTGACTTATAACGTCGCTGAGGGCGAAATTGGTGGCGGGACTACGACCGATGCAACGATCAACCTTATCCGCGATGTCTATCTCTTCCCGCTGGGCGTAACAGCGCCTGATATCGAAGTCGCTGTCGAATATGACGGAGAACCGGTGCCAGGGGCCACCGTCGTCCTGCAGCAAAATGCAACGGGAAACTCTGCAACAGCAGAAACATCCGCAACAAGACTCTTTGCGACGACAGGCTTGTTGCCGACCTTAACGGCAACAACCGACGCGGCCGGAAAGGTCACTTTTGCGGGTTCCACCTTGGTCTTAGGTGGCGCTTATACACCGGTAGTCCTCCCCATCAAACATGAGGGAACCCAACTGGCCCGCAATATCCTTGCGGGAATCGTTGCCGGGACAAGCACCAACCCCATCTTAGCGACCATGGCAGACACCTCACCGGGCGCCCAAGATGACGGTATTTTCGTGGTCTTCGCATCGAACCGCGATGTCGACGACATTACCGGCCTCACCAATCCCGGTGTCTTAACCCTCGTCTTTAACAGAGCCGTGGCATTAAATAATGCAACGGGCAATCCCTTCACCGCGACCTTGGTGAATGCGGGTGCAGCGTTGTTAAATGGTGCGGGTACGGCCACATCCGTTGCTGGCGTTCTTTCGGCGGATGGCTTAACCTTAACCCTAACGCCCCAATTCACCACCGCGCCTATTGCGACGGATATAAACTTGGATGTGGTGTTTGCCGGTGGGCAACTGACCGTTGCCGGTGATGAAGGGGCGCAAGCCTCAGCTGTCTTTGGTTTAACCTACCTAGACGGTGTGATCATCAGCGGTACCGTCAATGTGACAGGCCCAGGCGCATAAACATCACCTGAGCTTAAATTAAAAGGCCCTCCTTTCCTCAATCATCTATTGGGGGAAGGGGGGCCTTTTTTTGTTCTTATGGAAGATAATGATCAGAAAAGTAGACGAACGCTCACAAATAAGGGCCCATACTTTTCAAGTAGACAGAACCTGAAGGGATACGGATAAAAAACTCGGCTAGGCGATGAGCAATTCGGCGATTTGGATGGCGTTGAGGGCGGCGCCTTTGCGGAGGTTGTCGGCGACAACCCAGAGGTGGAGGCCGTTTTCTGTGGAGCGGTCTTCCCTGACCCGGCCGACGTAGACATTGTCTTGTCCAACCGTATCGAGCGGGGTGGGATAGATTTTTCGACTGGGATCGTCGAAGACCGTAATGCCGGGTGCATCGGAAAGCAGGGCACGCGCCTCGTTGATAGAAAGCTTGCTTTCTGTTTCAATGCTGACCGATTCGCCATGTGATCGAAAAACAGGGACACGCACGGTGGTTGCGCTCACCTTAAGCGCGGGATCTCCTAATATTTTCTTGGTCTCTTCAATAATCTTGACCTCTTCTTCGGTATCGCCGCTTACCGGATCGCAATCCCAGTTGACAATACAATTAAAGGCGATCTGCTGCGGATAGACCCGGGTCTTGACCTCCTGAAAGGAAAGGATGGCCTTGGTCTGATCCAGTAATTCTTCAATAGCTTCTTTGCCCGTGCCGGAGACCGATTGAAACGTGGTAACCATCACCCGCTTTAGCCGGGCCGCATCGTGAAGCGGCTTGAGGGCAACCACCAATTGCGCCGTCGAGCAATTGGGATTTGCGATTAAGCCTTTGTGACTTGAAATAAGATGGCCGTTGACCTCCGGGACGATGAGCGGAACGGCTTCTTCCATGCGGAAGGCGCTGGAGTTATCGACGATGATGCAACCGGCTTTCATGGCCTTGGGCATATAGGCCCGGCTCAAGGCCGCGCTCGTGGCGCCCAAGACGATATCGATATTCGAAAAATCCGCATCTTCTAATTTTTCGACCAGGATGTCCCGACCTGCAAAAGAAAGGCTTGTGCCAGCTGAGCGCTCGGAAGCAAAGGCGTAAAGGGTGTCGACGGGAAATCCGCGCTCGGCCAAGATCTCAATCATTTCTTGGCCGACGACACCGGTAGCACCCGCGACCGCCACATTATAGAATTCTTTTTTATTCATAATTATTTCGTCTTAACCAATAACAAACCTTTTCTCATGTCTACCGAATGCCTTTCTTCCCCCCTTTGAAAAAGGGGGGGGCTAGGGGGGATTTAAGCAAAGCAAACACTAAAGATCAAAATGCAAATCCCCCTCATTCCCCCTTTGCCAAAGGGGGAAGTTAAAATCGAGATCAAAGCGCTTTAATCTGATCGATGACGCGGCGGCCCATTTCTTCGGTGCCAATCTGTTTTGTCCCTTCGGCGGCGATGTCCGGTGTTCGGAAACCTTGCGCCAGAACCTTGAAGACGGCCGTTTCGATTTGGGTGGAGGCCTCATTCAAACCGAAAGAATATTTCAGCATCATCGCAGCGGAAAGAATCGTGGCGAGCGGATTGGCCATGTCTTTTCCGGCGATATCGGGCGCGCTCCCGTGAATGGGCTCGTACATGCCTTTCAAGCACTCCGGACGCCCTGCGATGGCTTGCGAACCTAAACTTGCAGAAGGCAGTAAGCCGATCGAGCCGGTGAGCATGGCCGCTTCATCGGACAAAATATCGCCAAACATGTTGGTGGTGACAATGACATCAAATTGTTTTGGATTGCGCACCAGTTGCATTGCACAGTTATCGACATACATGTGCGAGAGAGCCACATCGGGATAGTCTTGATGCACTTGGGTCACAACCCGGCGCCACAACTCGGTGGATTCCAATACGTTTGCCTTATCGATAGAGGTAAGTTTCTTTCGCCTTTTTCTGGCGACATCGAAAGCAACACGTGCGATCCGTTCGATTTCTTTTGTGGTATAGACCAAGGTATTGAAGCCCCGTTCGCCGCCTTCGAAGGCTTCGACGCCGCGCGGTTGCCCAAAATAGATGCCGCCGGTCAACTCCCGTACGACCATGAGGTCGATGCCTTCGATCACTTCCCTTTTTAAAGTAGATGCATCGGCCATCATTGGATAAAGTACGGCGGGGCGCAAATTGGCGAAGAGGCCGAGTTTCTCGCGCAGGCCTAAAAGCGCGCGCTCGGGCCGGATGGCATAGTCGAGCCCTTCCCATTTAGGACCGCCGACCGCACCCAGTAAAACCGCGTCCGCGTCCATCGCCAAGCGGAGCGTTTCGTCTGGAAGCGGTACCCCCTCTTGATCGATTGCGCAACCCCCAACCACGGCTTGTTCAAAGCCAAAGGCAAGGCCCAGTTTTTTCCCCATCGCTTCAAGGACAGCGACAGCCTGCGGGATAATCTCTTGGCCGATACCGTCTCCCGGAAGAACGGCAATGTGCATTTCATTATTCATTCTACTGTCCTATATTTTTAATTTAAATGAGACCGACCTTCTGATCTTCGGGCCCTTTGGCCGATGAAGCCGCGAGCTTATTCAGGGCATTGAGGTAGGCGTGGACCGAGGCGATAATAATATCGGTGTCAGCGCCGTGACCCTTGACGCGCTTGCCGCCTTCTTCTAAGACAACGCTTACGTCGCCCAGGGCATCGGTGCCGCCGGTAATGCCTTTTACCAGGTATTCGCGCAACACACTCTTGGTCTCCGTGATCGAAGCGATGGTCTTGTAGGCTGCATCCACCACGCCATCGCCGTGACCCGTTTTTTTATGGCCTTTGCCGTCAATCTCCAGTTCAATAGTGGCAGTGGGTTTGAGCTCGCTTCCGCTTTCACTGTGGATGGACACCAAACGATAGCGCTCAATGGGTCGCGCCATCTCCTCCGAAATCAGCGCCTCCAAATCTTCGTCGAAGATTTCTTTTTTTTGATCGGCCAACTTTTTTAAGCGCTCGAAAGCCTTATTCAGCTCCGCCTCGTTCGGATGATAGCCCAGGGCTTCCAGTCGCGTAAGAAAAGCATGCCGACCGGAATGTTTTCCAAGCACAATGCTGGTCTTCCCTGCGCCCACAGACTCCGGCATCATAATCTCGTAGGTCAACTTTTCTTTCAGGAGGCCATCTTGATGTATCCCCGATTCGTGGGCAAAGGCATTCATCCCGACGATCGCTTTATTGGGCTGCACCTGCATGCCGGTGATCTTGCTGACCAAGCGGCTGGCCTTGGTGATTTCCTCCGTTACAATACCGGTGTCGGCCTTAAAAATATCTTTCCGCGTGCGCAAAGACATCACAATTTCTTCGAGGGCGGCGTTCCCGGCGCGTTCGCCAATACCGTTAATGGTGCACTCCACCTGTCCGGCACCGGCATAGACCGCGGCCAGTGAGTTCGCGACCGCCAGACCGAGGTCGTTGTGGCAATGCACCGAGATGACGGCTTGATCAATATTCGCCACCTGCTTGCGGATGGCCGAAATTAAGTCTCCAAATTCCTTCGGGGTGGTGTAGCCCACCGTATCCGGAATATTCACCGTTTGCGCACCTGCCTCAATCGTGGCCTCCAAGACCTCACAGAGATAATTGACCTCGGAGCGTGTCGCGTCCATCGGCGAAAACTCGACGTCGTCCACGTAGCCTTTCGCGCGTTCGACCATGTCGACCGCGCGTTTCAAGGCTTCGTCACGCGTCATGCGAAATTGGTGTTTTAAATGAATGTCCGATGTCGAAATAAAAGTGTGAATCCGGATGTTTGCTCCGCCCTTCAGGGCCTGCCAGGCGCTGTCGATATCGTCAGGCTTGGCGCGTGCCAGACTGCAGATGGTGGGGCCTTCGACCTCTAGCGCAATTTTGCGGATGGCATCGAAATCGCCTGAAGAACTGTAAGCGAAACCCGCTTCGATAATATCGACGCCCATGCGCGCCAATTGCCGTGCGATGGACAACTTTTCGGCAATGTTCATGGTTGCGCCGGGAGATTGCTCCCCATCGCGAAGGGTGGTATCGAATATTTTAATTTCTCGTGTCATTGTCATCGGAATAAAACAAGTGGCGGCTAAACAGGAGTTTTTGCCGACCGGATTTGAGCGGATTAGTGTTTTAAGATGATCTCCTTGTCCTCGATATCGTCGATCTCTTCATCCATATAGGCCGCCAGCGGATCGGGGCGCTCCTTCGCATTCTGTTCTTGCACCCGTCTATAGAGGGCCACAATAGGCTTCTCGAAGATGCCCGAGAGCACATACAAGGCGCAGAGGAGAAAGAGCATGACTTGAGGGGCCGTGACCAGCACAAGAAAAACCAATAAGATGCCGACCAGCACGCCAAAAGGTTTACGGTCTCTGAGGTTCAGATTTTTAAGGCTCCGATAACGCAGATGACTGACCATAAGAAAGGCCAATAGATAGGCAACAAACAAGACGATCAAGGGACGAACGTCCAGTCCAAAAGACGAAACATGCGCATCGAAGACAACCATGGTTGCAATCAAGCCCGCCGACGCGGGCGTCGGGAGTCCGATGAAGTCTTTACTTTCTGGTCCGGAAACCTGCACATTAAAACGCGCAAGCCGAAGCGCGCTGCAGACGACATAAAGAAAGAGGGCGGCCCAGCCCAAACGGCCATAGGGCCGTAAGGCCCAAGCATAGGCCAACAAGCCGGGTGCCACGCCAAACGAAATGAGGTCAGACAAGGAGTCGTATTCGACACCAAAGCGGCTCGTGGTATTGGTCAAACGCGCCAGTTTGCCGTCCAACATATCAAAAATCGTCGCGACGAGAATGGCAATCGCAGCCGTTGTGAATTTTCCATCAAGAACGGCGATAATCGCAAAAACCCCGCAAAAAAGGTTACCGCTTGTAAACAGATTGGGAATAATATAGATTCCCTTGCGGCTCAACTCCTTAATTTTTGGTCTTCTTCGTGTCATTTTAAAAACCCCACAATGGTCTCTCCCCCAACGACCCCGTCTCCTATTGCGATCCGAACATCGGTTTCCGGGGGGAGAAAAAGATCGACCCGCGATCCGAAGCGAATAAGTCCAAAACGTTCGCCCCGCTCAACATGGCCTTCCTTTTTTAGCCAACAGACGATTCGCCGAGCAATCAAGCCGGCGATTTGAATACAGACAATCCGTTTACCGCTCGCTGTTTCCATCACGAGCGCGTTTTGTTCGTTATCTAAAGATGCCTTTGGAACATTCGCCGGAAAAAAGCGGCCCGGGTTATAGATGATGTCGATAATTTTACCGGCAACGGGCGCCCGGTTTACATGCACATTAAAAACGTTCAAAAAGATGCTGATCTTAATTGCAGGTTTGTTGAGAAAGCGGTTTTCTTCCACACGCGAGATATCCACGACCTTCCCGTCCGCCGGAGAAACCAAGAGGCCTTCCCCTTGAGGCACTTTCCGCTTCGGGTCTCGGAAAAACCAAAGACAAAATGCGGTAAGCAATGCCGGAAAGATCGCTGCAGATGGCCCAAAAATCGAGAAACAAAGCAAGGTAATGAGAATGCCGATTCCGATAAACGGATAGCCTTCTTTTGCAATGGGCGATTGGTTTTCTGCTACCATGATACCGAATCTCACTTAATTTAAAGCTGCGACAGAATAGAAACATACTCCTCTCTCTCCTACAATAAGAAAGGAAGGCAAGGTCTTCCATCTATTACATTATGGTTAATGAGTGCCTTCGAAATCAATCAGGGTCGCATGGGGATAAATGAAGGCCTAGGTGCTTGTATGATGAAGGTCCCGCGTTAATTTTTCTTTCGATCGACCAGACGATCCTTTTTCAGCCAGGGCATCATCCCTCTGAGCCGGTCGCCGACCTCTTCAATGGGATGCTGTTCACCGCGTTTCGCCAAGGCATTAAAGACCGGTCGTTTCGCTTTGTTTTCCAAAATCCATTCCTTGGCGAATCGCCCGCTTTGAATTTCGTCTAGAATTTTTTTCATCTCTTTTTTGGTGTCTTCGGTGACAATCCGAGGGCCTCGTGTCATATCGCCGTATCGTGCCGTGTTCGATATCGAATACCGCATATTGGAGATGCCGCCTTCGTAAATGAGATCGACGATGAGTTTGACCTCATGCAGGCATTCAAAATAGGCCATTTCCGGAGAATAACCGGCTTCGGTTAAGGTCTCGTAGCCCGCGGTAATCAATGCGGTTATTCCACCACACAAGACCGATTGCTCCCCGAAGAGATCGGTTTCTGTCTCTTCTCGAAAATTGGTTTCGAGCACACCGGCACGGGTACCGCCGATGGCCTTTGCATAGGCCAAGGCGATCCCTTTTGTTTTCTTCGAAGGGTCTTGGTGTATCGCAATTAAAACGGGAACGCCGCTGCCCTTAAGGTATTCGGAGCGAACCAGGTGCCCCGGTCCTTTGGGGGCCACCATGAAAATGTTTACCCCTGCGGGTGGAAGGATCAGGTCGAAATGAATATTAAAGCCATGGGCAAAAGCGAGCGACGCGCCCTTTTTTAAATAGGGGGCGATTTCAGCCTCGTAGAGATCGGCGGCGACTTCATCGGGGGTTAGTATCATGACCACATCGGATTGCTTCACCGCGTCTTTCACCGGCATCACCTTGAGTCCAGCCTTGACCGCTTTTTGCCAAGACCCGCCTTCGCGAAGACCGACCAACACGTCCACACCACTTTCTTTCAGATTTAAAGCATGCGCGTGGCCTTGGCTCCCAAAACCAATAATGGCGACTTTCCGTTCGGTGATTAAGGCGGAATCGGCATCCTTATCGTAATAAATTTTCATTGTATTGTTCTCCTAACATGACTTCGCATTATAATGAGTGCGGCTAGCCCGAAACGGCGCGGCGTTCGGAAGTCTCTCGCGAGACAGCGCTCTTCACTTCTTCCCGCGGAATCGCAATGCGACCCGTTCGGATTAAATTTTTAATCCCCAGCGGCTGAAGCAGGTTGATAATGGCTTCGACTTTCTTGACATCGCCGGTGATTTCGATCGTATAGGTATTTGGAGAGGAGTCGATAATGCGCGCGCGAAAAATATCGGCGATGCGTAAGGCCTCCGCCCGATCCTCTTTCAAGGTGTTAATCTTTATTAACGCGGTTTCCCGTTCGACATATTCTTTTTCGGTTAAATCGATCACCTTGATCACATCGACCAGTTTATTGAGTTGCTTGGTGATCTGCTCTACGATCTGGTCATCCCCGATCGTGACGATCGTCATGACCGAAACGTCCGGATCGAGCGTTGGGCCAACCGATAGGCTTTCAATATTAAAACCTCTTCCGGAGAAGAGGCCTGAAATACGAGACAAAACGCCGAATTTATTTTCGACAAGAACCGAAATAATATGCTGCATGGGCATCCATTCTATGACAGGTTAGATTTCTATGCGTGGACTTTAATTCGAAAAACCGATCAAGCCGTTAAAACGCCTGTGGTTTTTTTACCACCCGACTTTGCGGCCTGCTTATTGGAATCGGCATCCGAAAAAACCATTTCGTGGATGGCGGCACCTGCCGGAACCATGGGGTAACAATTTTCCTCTTCATCCACATGAACGTCGACCAAGACAGGTTTTTTAAGACTGAGGGCCTCTTTGAGCACCGGCTCGACTTCGCTAACCTCCAAGGCGCGGAGCCCCACGGCCCCAAAGGCTTCGGCCAGCTTTACAAAATCGGGCGGGCCACCGATAAAACTCGAGGAATAGCGGCCTTTATAAAAAAGCTGCTGCCATTGGCGGACCATGCCCAAATATTTATTGTTGATTACCACGGTAATCACAGGAAGCCCATATTGTACGGCGGTTGCCATCTCTTGGATATTCATGACGATCCCGCCGTCGCCCGCAATGCAAACCACCTGACGATCCGGAAAAGCCGCCTGAGCGCCGATCGCAGCGGGAAAACCAAATCCCATTGTGCCGAGTCCGCCGGAGCTTAAAAAGGTTCGCGGTTTGTCGAACTTATAATACTGTGCAGCCCACATTTGATGCTGGCCGACATCGGTGGAAATAATGGCATCGCCCTGAGTCAGCTCATAAATCTTATCGATCACGTACTGAGGCTTAATAATTTTATCGCCTTGGTCATAAGAAAGTGGATGTTCTTTCTTCCAATCCTCAATCTGCTTCATCCAGGGTTGGCGTTTTCCGGCAACGCCGTTTCCGGAAGCCTTCACTTGTTGGATTAAATCGCTGAGGATGGTTTTCGCATCGCCGACAATTGGCACATCCGCCTTGATCACTTTATGAACAGAAGTGGGATCGATATCGAGTTGAATAATTTTTGCCGAGGGGGCAAAATCGGCTGCCCGCCCTGTCACCCGATCGTCAAAACGGGAACCGATCGCGATGATCAAGTCCGAATTGTGAATGGCCATATTTGCCCAGTAGGTCCCATGCATTCCCAGCATCCCTAAAAAAAGTGGATGGGTTCCGGGAAAACCGCCGAGCCCCATAAGGGTGTTGGTGACGGGGATTTGAGCCGCCTCCGCCAGTTCGCGCACCTCTTTCGACGCGCCGGAGGCCAAGACGCCACCGCCGGCATAAATGACCGGTTTTTTTGCTCGAGCAATTTCCTGCGCGGCTTGCTTAATCTGCCATTTATTGCCCTTCAGGCTGGGCGAGTAACTTCGAATATACACGTTCTCCGGATAGTTAAATTCCGTCTTCGCCAAAACAACATCTTTTGGAAGATCGACCAGCACCGGGCCAGGGCGGCCCGAACCCGCGATATAAAAGGCCTCCTTCATCGCTTGAGCGAGATCTCTTACGTCTTTGACCAGGATATTGTACTTGGTGCAGGGACGCGTAATGCCCACCACGTCGGCTTCCTGAAAGGCGTCGTTTCCCATCGCATAAGTGGGCACCTGGCCGGTTAGGATCACCATCGGGGTCGAATCCATGGCGGCATCGGCAATCGCGGTAACCGTATTGGTGGCTCCTGGTCCAGAGGTCACCAAGACCACACCGACCTTGCCGGTCGCGCGCGCATAGCCTTCCGCCATGTGCGTCCCGCCTTGCTCATGACGGCAGAGGATCACTTCTATCGCCTTCTCGTCGTATAAGACATCGAAGATGGGAAGATTAACACCCCCCGGATAGGCAAACAACACATCTACGTTCTCTTTTTTGAGACACTTAATAACGATTTCCGACCCTGTCAGCTTCATTGGTCCCTCTATTCGATAGTTTTCAAAAATGCCCAAGGCACAAACCCGATGAAATGCGCCTTATATAGTACGGAATTTACTACTTTTAGCATAGCAATACTACGGAGTCAACTGAGGAAAAAGGAGAGACCGGACAACGATCCCGATTCTTAGCGATTGCGCCAGCCCTAATGTCTGCCAGAAAAAGAATCTTCAATACAAAAAAAATGCGATATTAGAAAAAATACGCAATTGACGCATTCAGGATGTGGGCGCTCGATTTGAATTCACCGTCGATCCCCTTTCCGCTATTGGAGATCGATCGTCTTTCTTTCTTCGCGTAGAGATAGCCGGCAGCAATACGGACTTTGTCGTTTGGGCGATGCGAAAAACCTGCTGAAAAGATGTGGGCATCCGCATCGGGGATATCGAAGTTGAGGGTTTCCTCCGGCACCGGGCTTTTGTCGATGGCAAACCCGAACATCAACAAAATCGCTGGCCTGTATTGATATGAAAGACCGAAGCGGTAAGTATCCGAATCCGACCAGTTTTTTTCGATGGGATCGTCGAAGGCCCCAATCAAGACGGGATGAGTCAAGGTCGAATCGTACTCGAAATCCAAGGATTTGTAGCGGCCCCAATAGGTCCGTTCGTAAACAAACTCGAAGACTGCCTTATGGTAAGTCATCGCGGTCGCGAGCTGCGCGGTCGCGGGTAATACGACCTCGACGCTCGCCGGACCGTTATATGTGCCACTCGATGATCCCGAGGTAGAAAGCGTCGCATGGCCTTCCAAGTCTGGTGTCACTTCTGAACGATAGGTCGCAGCCATCACGACGTTTTTTATCGGTCGGAAGGAGAGCGCGAGGTAATATCCCGGAGAAAAGGCATCGCCTTTCAAGTCGCGAGTCAAACGGCTTGAAGGCGATGGAGCACCGTCGCTTTTTACCCTTCCCTCGCTGTAGATCCCTCGTATGCCGCCGCCGATCGAAAAGGTTTCATGCACGAGAAAACCTGCCGAAACATCAAGCTCTATGGTCTTGAGTGTGAATTCTTCGGCAATTAATTTTTGAAACGGCGCATCCCAGCGTTTGGAGAGGCCGAAGGGGAAAACCAAGGAGGTGCCGAAGCGATAGGCCTTGTGCTGGGCAAAAACAAAGTGAATATTGGGAAGGAGAACCGACTCCGACCGCGATGCCGCATTGGCTTGAAGACCTCCGACAGTCCCAGAGAATTGAAGTGGAGGGAGCCGAATAAAACTGAGACTCAGCTCGCTTTGGGTGCCATCGTCTCCATAAACCATGTTGGCGGGGTTGTAATAAGCCGCCGCCGCCCCCTGGGCATGGGCCACGTAGGCCGCCGATAAGGCGAGGGCCGAAGCAGATTGTTCCGGAATCTTATATCCAGCGGCGAAAGCCTTTTCCCCGCCCGACCCGGACACGACGACAAAGATAATGCCGACACGGAAAAAGAAAGAAACTAAGCCTAAGCGCATGTCCTCCTCCGCTTTGCCTGTTTGAACAAGGACGGCCCCCTACTTCGGTTTTCGAAGCGGGCGAGGCCTGGGCTTCGCCCCAGAGGATCTCACCGGGGCTTTCCTCGGCTTCATCTCGGCGGGGCTCGAAACACGCGACTTGAGCTTGGCGACTTCAAATTCGGTGAGATATCGGTGTTGCCCCGTGGCAAGCTTGTTGATTTTTAAAAAGGCATAGGCCACCCGTTTTAACTTCACGACCGGATGTCCCAGCAGCTCCATCATATAGCGGATTTCTCTTTTCTTTCCCTCATGGAGAACGAGTTCGAGCCAGTCGTTTTGTTCAGTCTGGCGGATAACGCGGGCACGGCAAGGCGCTGTTTTTCCTTTCGGAAGGGGAATTCCGCCCCGATTCACTCTTTTTAAATCCCGCGCGGGTAGATGGCCTCTGACCTTAGCCCAATAGGTCTTTTCAACCTGGAGCCTCGGATGCATTAAGGCGTTGGCCAGATCACCATCGTTGGTCAGTAAGAGCAGGCCTTCCGTATCGTAGTCAAGTCGTCCCACCGGACACACCCGTGCTTTGACATCGGGAATTAAATCCATCACCGTCTGCCTCCCCTCCGGATCGCTTAAAGAGGTAATGCAGCCCTTTGGTTTGTTCAACAGAAGATAGACCTTGCCTTGCTCCGGCAAAAGTCGCTTTCCCTTCACTTTAATAAAATCTTTGTCAGGATCCGCCTTGGTTCCGAGTACACTCACCACAAGGCCATTGACTTGGACCTCACCCTCCAGAATCAATTGTTCCGCATGGCGACGCGAGGCAATACCCGCCTTCGCGAGGATCTTTTGTAAGCGTTCCTGGCTCAAGAGCGTACCGTAAGCACGGGGCAGGACGCGGCCCGGACGATCTTTTCGGCCACGCTGCCGATTAAGAGATGTTCCACGCCACTCCGCCCATGCGTGCCCACCACAATTAAATCGACCGCTTCCGCTTCCGCCTTATCAATCAACTCCCGATAAGGACTCCCGTCGGCCAGGTGGCTTTTTACCGAGATGCCTTGCTCAACTAATTCTTTTTTTAGATTGTCCAGCAAGGCTTTGGCGGTGACGGTCAAGGCTTTATCGTGCCCAACGACCGTCATGCTGTCAGTCACGCTATACCCGAAGGATTCGATGACATGAACCAAAATAATACTGGCCTCGAATTGCTTTGCCAGCCCCACGGCATAGGCGACGGCTTTTTCGGAATGAGACGAGAAATCCGTCCCGACTAATATCTTCTTAATTGATAATTTCATTTTTTGCCTTTCACGATCGAGAATCACTCCCTTTGATGACGCTACTCTACTTGAGTCTCCGATGTTAATCAACGCTTTCCCGCATTGCGAGGCCCTGGCGAACATGCTATTCTATGACCAGTGAAACAGGCCTATTTTAAATGGATCGTCAAACATGCCTATGGGGTCATGGCGCTGATTTCAGCCCTGACCCTTTTTTGTCTCTTCCAAATTACCTCAATCGAAACCGAAATTGATCCGAAACAGATTCTCCCTCAAGAACATCCTTATATTGAAACCAACACCAAAATTGAGCGCCTTTTTGGGGGTGGACGCATCATCGTCATGGGAGTCGTCTCGAAAAACGGAAACATCTTTACGCCAACCCTTTTATCTAAAATTGACCGGATCACCCAGGAAATAAAAACCCTTCCAGGGATTTATAGCGACAACGTCCTCAGTATCGCTTCCCGCCGGATCAAGCACCTCCATTTCACCGATCAGGGCTTCAATGTTGAGCGATTGATGTCCGGCCTGCCCTCAACGCAGGCCGAGGCTGAGACCCTAAGAAAAAGGGTCTTCTCAAATCCGCTCCTTATCGGGGCATTGGTTTCTCCAGACGCCAGCGCAGCGGCCGTCATTATCGATGTACAGGATAAGGAAGCCGTTGTACAAAGCGGAGAGATCAGCGGGGAACCCATCGGAAAAGCCGTCAGCGACCTTGAAATTTATGAGGCTTTAGAAGCCATCGCGATGCGGGAGGGCGATGCGGAAACCTCTATTCACCTCGGTGGCCTCCCGGTTTCACTGGCCTTCCTCGAAAAAGACACGGCCCTCATGAATCGTTGGGTCTTCCCCATCGCTTTCCTCCTGATTATGTTTATCCATTACCGTGCCTTCAAAACGCTTCAAGGGATGTTGATCCCGGCCCTCACGGCCCTATTAAGTGTCGTCTGGGCCATGGGAGTGGTCGGCATCACCGGCATGAAGCTCGATTTGTGGACCAAGGGTCTCACCCCCATCCTCATTGTCGCAATGGCTGCGGGTCACTCCGTCCAGATCCTGCGCCGATTTTACGAAGAGCTGGACTACGCCGTGGGCATGGACGTCCCCGAACCGGCACAAAAGATTGCCGTCGTCGCGGCAACCTCTAAGATGGCCCCCGTCGTGCTCACTGCCGGATTTGTCGCCGCCGCCAGTTTTGCCTCTCTGGTGACCTTCGATCTGCCGACCTTTCAATCTTTTGGTTTGATGACGGCCTTCGGCGTCCTTAGCGCCTTAATATTAGAGATGACCTTAATTCCCGCCCTCCGTTCCCTGATTCCCCCGCCGACGGGTGAGGAGTTGTCTATCGTCCTCAAAGGAGACGCCTCCGATGTCTTTCTTAAAACCATTGGCGATTGGTGCTTTGGACCGAAGCAACGCTGGGTCGTCTTCGGCGGACTGGTCTTAATCCTCGTCCCTTTTATCTTCACAGGCCGCATTCAATTTGCGAACAGCCTGCGCGACTTATTTTTCGAACGGACGGCCTTAAGCCGAGATGATAAGGTCTTGAACGAAAAGTTCGGCGGCACATCGACCTTAAACATACTGATTACAACCGAGGAAGAAGGCGGATTAAAAGACCCCGCAGTCATGCGGGCAGTTGAGTCTCTCCAAGGACTTTTAAGGGGCAACCCCTTGGTAGGGCGAACCGAATCCTATGTCGATTACATCAAACGGATGCGGCGTTCTTTTTATGGCGACAATCCCGAGGAAGAACGGATCCCCGAGACTCGGCAAGAGGCCGCGCAGTTTCTGTTTCTCTATTCCGTTTCCGGCAACCCCGACGATTTTAAGCGGATGGTTGATATCGGCTTCCAAAATGGCGTGGTCACCACTTTTTTGAAATCGGACGCGACAGAATTGGCCGAGGCTTTGATTGGCCAGATTGACCAATTACAAAAAGAAACCTTTCCGCCCAATATAACCCTCAGTATCGCCGGAAGCGTCCCTGTCACCCTGGCACTCAACGATGTCATTATCCGAGGCAAACTTTTGAACATCGCCCAGATGATGGGTATTTGTTTTCTTCTCGTTTCTATCATTTTTCGCTCGCTACTCGCCGGGTGCTTTGTGCTCATCCCGCTTATCCTGTCCGTGGTCTGGAATTTCGGTTTCTTGGGCATTAGTGGATTGCCCCTCGGCATTTCCACCGCCGCGGCCTCCGCCATGGCCGTGGGCATGGGCGCCGACTACGCAATCTATATCTTATATCGTTTTAGGGATGAGCTTTCTCTCAACCGGCATCTCGACCGCGTCATGCACACCACCTTGGATACGGCGGGCCGAGCTATCCTGATTATTGCAATGGCCTTTGCGGCAGGAACCTTTCTGGTGGCCTTTCCAGGCTACTACCTTCACATTGAAGGCATTCTCATGCCCATCGCGATGCTGAGCAGCGCACTTTCAGCCATTATCCTCCTTCCCGCCATGGTTATGGTTTTTCGTCCCCGCTTTATCTTCCGCGTTATCCCAAACGAATGGATCGAACTCTATACCCGAGGAGAATCCCAGAAATTTAATGTCGAAGGCGACGTCCTCCGCAGACCTCGAAACGATTAAGTTCCAATCTCATTGAATCTTACTTGTCTTAAATACCCAAAAAATCACTTTAAACATCAGCGGATTCAAGTAGTAAGTGCAACGGTTAGTGAAGTTTTGGTATTAAAGAATACCTCATAGGGTGTTCTAAAGCCCAGTGATTTTCTGGGACGGTGGTTGAGTTTATTCATGGCTTTTATTATTTCGGTCTTGTTC
Source organism: Nitrospirota bacterium (assembly GCA_029261155.1). Taxonomy (GTDB): domain Bacteria; phylum Nitrospirota; class Nitrospiria; order SBBL01; family JAADHI01; genus JAJDBU01. The sequence goes on from JAJDBW010000036.1 coordinate 40,086, forward strand.
ACGG
>JAJDBW010000037.1 GCA_029261155.1 Nitrospirota bacterium
GATGACGTCGCCGACCGCCAGCCGATTCAAGGCCTCCGTGACGTTTCCGACGATGCGCACGGTGTGATCGAGCGTGTCGCCAATTTCGGGATCCGAGACAATCGAGATCGCCACTTCTCCCACACCAAAGACGTAGAGCATATTGAATTGTCCCGGCAGAAAGTCATAACTTTTGTGCAGGGCTTCATCCTGAAAGCGCAGCCTGAAGGTGTAGACGCCTCGAGATTCCAGGCGTTTTTCGACAATTTCCGCCGGATGGGGAAGATAGGGCGATGCTTGATTCTGTTGGATTTGGGCGGGTTTGAAACCCGCCCCTACGGTATCTAGGTCACGATTCATACCGGATTCTCCCGAATGGCTGCGACCTCTTCGGTGATGTCGATGCCGGGGGGACACCAGGTGATGCAGCGGCCGCAACCGACACAACCGGAAGTCCCGAACTGATCGTGCCATGTAGCAAGTTTGTGTGTCATCCATTGGCGGTAGCGGCTTTTGTTGGATGAGCGTACGCTGCCTTCGCCGTGTATGAATGAAAAATCCATCGTGAAACAGGAGTCCCAGCGCCGCCAATGTTCTGTGTGGTCTCCGCTCAAATCCGTCACTTCTTCCACCGTCGTGCAAAAACAGGTGGGACAGACCATGGTACAGTTCCCGCAAGTGAGACAGCGCTCGGCCACATCATTCCAGCGCGGGTGTTCCAAATTTTCGTAAAGCAGGGTTTTGATGTTTGCGGTGTCGAGCGTGCGGCCCATGGATTGGGCCGTCTTTTCGACAATCGCATTCGCCGTGTTTTTTTCTGTTTCGCTTGATGGCTGTGTTTCAAGACCAGCCAAGATATCCTGACCTTGTTCCGATCCCGCTTCGCAAACGAAATAGTGCCTCCCCTCTTCGATGATCTCGGTTAAGGCAAGGTCGTAACCGGAATCTGCCTTCGGGCCGGTGTTCATCGAGATGCAAAAACAGGTCTTCGCCGCCTGGCCGCACTGAACCGCGACAATAAACAGGTTTTCGCGTTGGGCTTTGTAAAAAGGATCGACGCAAGTGCCCTCAATGAAAACGGTGTCCTGAATGGCTATCGCGTGCAATTCGCACGACCGCACACCAATCAGAGCCAGCTTGCGCGGCGGTGGCGTGGCATCTAACATTGTGAACCCTTTTTGATCACGCTGCGCTTCCCATAGTTTCATCCTCGGCGGCAGCAGATATTTTTTCCAGGAATGCGGGCCGACGTTGTAAGCAAAGGCGGCTTGATCGTCCCGTTTTTTCAGGCGATAACGGCCAGCGTCCTGTTCATCCGTCCAGCCGATGGGTAAATCCGATGGGGTGTTTACAGTGTCATAGACAATGGCCGCATCGCGGAGGGTGGGCGCAACGATGTCATAACCTTGTTCTTGGAGGTGTAAAAAAAGGGCTTGAAGCACCGGTCTCTCGAGGGTCTGTTTCGTTTCATTTGCCATTTTTATTTCCGTTTCTTACGGACAAGATAAGACTTTGTCGCTATTTCTTCGCTCGCTTAGGACAAGACCGCACGGAGCAGAAAAAACCAATCCGATGCATTCTTTGTTTATGAAGCATTTTCTGAACTCGGATTAGATCGAGTCTCGGACATCGCCAGCCGAATGCTTGTTACAGGGCAGGGTGCCATCCGAATGACTCGTTCTGCCTGACTTCCCATGATCCTTTGTTTCAATCCGCCCTTTCCATGTGTGCCCATGATGATGAGATCAGCCTCTATCTCTTTTGCAAATTCGACGATTTCGATATATGGAATTCCATCTTTCAATTCTGATGTGGCTTCGATTCCTTCCCGTTTTGCCACGACGATGAGGTTATTTAACAAGATCAGCGACCGATCCACTAAATACTCATATCCCTCATCGAACAAGGCGGTCATGTCCACCGGATGATCAATACGTTCCATGACATGGAGGAAGACGATATGGGCGCCAAGCTATTTAACGATGGGCGCTGCTGTTTCGATCGCCTTGTTCGACAACGCTGAAAAATCGGTTGGGATTAACACCTTCTTGATGCTCACCAAGTCCTCCGTCAAACTAAGTCCTACGCTTCTATTTCCTCCACGCGCATTACCGACTCGACTTTTGGAGGTTCAGGCAACATCAATCTTAAGTTCTTTGTGCCTGGATGCCCCTGTCTTCGGCAAGCGGACCTCTAAAACGCCGTCACAAAAACTAGCCGAGATCTTTTCGGAGACAATTTCGAGTGGAATATCGATTGATCGTTCAAAGGTACCGAAAGCGCGTTCGGACCAGTAATACCCCCCCTCCTTCGATTCGTGATCCCGTTTTTTTTGGCCCTTTATTTTAAGGCAATGATCAACCAATTTAATTTCGATCTCGTCTTTCTTAATGCCGGGCACCTCGGCCTTAATGACCAAGTCGTCTTTTTCTTCGTAGATATCGATGAGGGGTTTTAAAAATTCATGGGCCTCCATGGTCCACCGTCGCCGCGGCCATCCGAAGCCGAAACGGTCGGGATAGCGCCACCACCAGCTGCCGAACATCTCCTCCATTTCTTTTTCCATTTGGTCGAGATTTAAGAAAGGACTTCTCGGCATCAATCGCCTATTTTCTTTGTTTTTTATCTTCACTTCCTCCATTTGATTTTCCTCCTTTTCCATTGGGTCGCAACGAGAGGGTTATACGCGCTGGACAGTGCTCAGAATTCGTTGTTCAGACCCAAAGTCGCTCCAAAATACATTGAGCACAGGAAGAACGGCCAAGCTTGTGGGCGCATAAACAGGCAGGCGCTGAAGAAAAGCGGTTGAAAAATTTTCGGGTTTCATCTCGGAGTAGACCGCGCTCACTTCCTCCTCCTCATCGGCCGTCCCCAGCGCCGCCAATATCCGATTAAACCGCGTGAATAACTCGGGCAGAATCTCTCTAATCAAACGCAATATTGTTTTGGTCTGAAAGGTCATCACAAAACTGTTCCACAGTCCACCGCTGCGGATCAGTTCCGGCACATCTCGGGTATTCGGTTTTTCGACAAAACGACGGACCCTGCGGAGACCAAAGTCGGCCGGGGCATCCATCCTTTCTCCGGGAAGGATGTAGCCATAGTCCGCCTCGGGGCCCTGAGGTTCCAGCCCCAACAACACGAGTAAATTCGGATGCTTTGATACGGCGCGGAAGGCCAGATCGACATATCCCATAAACAGAGCTTCTTCTTTGATAAAATGATCCGAAGGAAATACCGTGACGATCGATTCGGGAAAGCGTTTGTAGATATGCAGCAAGGGAAGGAGGATCCCCGGCCCGGTTTCTTTATTTTCGGGCTGTAGGATGACGGTGTCTTTTGGACGCTGACTGAGCTGCCATTGGACCTCATCGTAGTCCATGTGAGACTGGCTCGCCACCGTGAAAATCCGCTCAGAGGGAATCAAGCGCTCACAGCGGTGTAGGGTATGATCGAGAAGCGAATGCGCGTCCGTAAAGTTCATGTATTGTTTTGGAAGGTAATCTCCGCGGAGCCGATGAATATAAGGCCTGAGGCGTACCCCCTCGCCTCCGGCTAAGACAAGACCACACCGCACCGGGGTTTCCCTTGTTCTCATGGCGAACACCTTCCTTTACATAAACATTAAATCGTGAACTGCGCCTCCACTTTTATTATCCGATTTTCCTGCCGTCTTATTCGTCCGGAGCTCCGTTTGATTTGTTCACTCCGGAAATGCAATCGGCGCGCTCACCTGCTGCCAGCCCTCGCCGCTTAAGGTCCTTAAAAAGGCCACAAGGTCTTTCTGTTCCTGATCTTTTAAATTCAAAGGCAAAATCAAAACAGTACGGAAAGGGTTTGCGTTGCCACCTTGGTTATAAAAGGCCACCACACCTTCTAAGGTCGCTAAGCTTCCATCGTGCATATAGGGCGCAGTATGGGCGATCTCCCGAAGCGTCGGTGTTTTAAATGCGCCAATGTCTTCCGTCTTCTTCGTTACGCCAAAACGTCCCAGATCAACCGTTTCGCCATGGCCCCAACCGACACCCAAGTTGTGGTAGCCCTCGTCCGTAAAATTAAAACCGGCGTGACAAGTGGCGCAACGGGCCTTACCGCGAAATAGCTTTAGACCCCGTTGGGCCGAATCTGAAATCGCTTTCGTGTCCTTTTTCATTTCAAAACGATCAAAGGGGCTGTTACCGGAAAGAAGGGTTCTCTGAAACGTTGCAATCGCCTTACCCACCGTTTCGGTGGTAATTTCGCCGCCGAATACACTTTTAAACCGTTTTTGATATCCCTCGATGCCTTTGAGTTTGCGCACCATCGCATCATTATCGACAAAGCCATGTTCGATGGAATTGGTTAAAGGACCGACCGACTGGGCTTCCAACGTAGGTGCCCGGCCGTCCCAAAATTGCACTTGACTGAAAGCGCGATTGATCGCAGTCGGCGCGCTTCGTCCCCCTTGCTGGTGATTGATGCCAGTGGAAACCGCTTGGCCATCCGTAAAGGCCAGGGCTGGAATATGGCAATTTGCGCAAGCGACACGGCTATCGCGCGATAGCCGTTTGTCGAAAAATAAAAGCCGCCCCAGTTCAACTTTCTCAGGCGTCATCGGATTATCCGCCGGCACATGAAATTGAGATGCCACCAAGCCGAGCGGAAGCGGGGGGATTCCTTCCTCTGCCGCTTGGACACCGCGTGGTGTTGAAATCGTCGAGAGTCCTGCCAGCATCATTAAAAGGATAACCCATATCCACCTGCGAACCGGTGCTTCTGAAAACAAATCCTCTGCCTTCATTGTTTAATTTTCCTTTCTTCTCGATAAATCGTCCACCCGCCGAAACGGCGGAGTTTGCTCGAATACCTCTAAAGCTTTTCTTTTTCTCAAGGCATACTGGGCTTGAATATAATAAACCTTAAACCGCAGGCGCGTCTATTCTCATTGTCGTAACGGGACAAGAGGCCATTCGCACAACACCTTCGGTTTGACTCCCGAGGATAAGCCGGTTAAAGCCCCTTCGGCCATGTGTCGCCATCAAAATGAGGTCGGCGTCAATTTTTTCAGAAAATTTAAGAATCTCGACATAGGGGGCCCCTTTCAATAACTCGGCGCTGGCACGGAGCCCTTTCGCTTTTGCCGCCATCACCAAATCATTCAACAAAGTCTGTGCGCGATTCATCAGGTAAGCATAGCCTTTGTCGAAGAGCGCCGCCATATCGTCCGGATGATCCATGGCTTCCAAAACATGCACAAAAACGATTTCCGAACCGAGCTGTTTTAGGGTCGGCAAAGCCAATTCAATAGCCCGATTGGATGCCTCGGAAAAATCGCTTGGGATAAGTACTTTCTTAATCGCCATTCAATCCTCCGCTCGGCCTGGGGAATTTTATCATACTTTAATCGCGGCATCTGAATCCTATGCGGCCTTCGTCTCCGCATCGAAATGCCCGGCATGAACGCGATTAGGTTTCGTTTCCAATGCCCGCATCCGCATACGGTTTCTTAAAATAAGTGGGTCAACAACCTCGCCACAGTAAACGCATCGCCAGCCATCGTATACCCAGGCGAAGCCTTTTTGCTCACCCCCAATAAAGCTTTCGTAATTCATCGTACTCCGACATTTTGGACAGTTCATGATTTAACCTCCTTCTGGGTTAAGGCCTTCACCACAAGACCATGTAATTCTTCCAGGACGATCGGTTTAAAAATACACGCGAAGGCCTCTTTTCGATCTTTTTGATTAAGGGGTATTGCACCCTCAAAGGCCGTCATTAAAATTACAGGGATTTGAGGGAAACAGCGCCGAACCTGGGCCAACAACTCCAATCCTCCCAGCCTGGGCATTTTCACATCCGTGAGAATAAGATCGAAGGGACTCAGGAGGATTTGATCGATTGCCGCCTTGCCGTCCTCCGCCTCCGTTACGGCATAATCCCGATCCAAAAATTCCTCCGCAAGCAAACTTCGCAGTGCGACATCGTCATCGACAAGCAGAATTTTGGGCTTACGCACTACATCCATAAAAACCTCGTCCCGGTGTTTCCCTCACAATGATCACGATGATAGAGGAGAGCAATAACGATGCCTATTTTCCCTTCTCCTAAGTTGGAGTAAAAATTAACGTAAAATCATTCACTTGAATTTAAGTTAGAATGTCGGGCTCACAGACCTCGAAGTCAATTGAGGTGTTTTGCCTCGCGTGACAAAAGGAGGATGGGGCAAAATATCCGGAAAGGAATACGATTAGTCGGCGGAAGCGCCGAAGGGTTCTGGGGGTAAAGATTTTTCTCTATCGTGTTCCAATTTTCGATATAAGGTCTTGCGATCAATGCCTAGAATTTGGGCGGCACGGGTTTTGGCTCCTCCCGTCTGTTCCAAAATGCGTGCGATATATGCGCGCTCCAATTCTTCCAAAGAAGATTGGCGGTCGATCGCCTCATGCAGCAGCGCGCTTTGGGCGAAGCCGCTGTTGAGCGTGTCGGGAAGATCTTCAGGAATGACCTCTTCTCCCCGTGCCATGATGATGCCGCGCTCCACCGCATTCTCAAGCTCCCGGACGTTGCCCGGCCAGTTATAGCTTAAAAAGAGGCTCGAAACATCTTCGGAAAAACCTTTGATGGACTTCTGCGTTTCGTCTTTATATTTATTTAAGAAATGATAGGCCAAAGGCATGATGTCTTCCCGGCGCTCACAAAGTGGCGGCACATGGATATGGATCACATCCAGGCGATAGAATAAATCTTGGCGGAAGCACTTTTGTTTCACCGCTTCCGATAGGTCCAAATTCGAAGCCGCGACGACGCGGACATCGACCTTGCATATTTTTGCGGAACCCACGCGCCGGACCTCTTTTTCTTGAATCACCCGAAGCAGCTTGGCTTGCAGGCTCAGAGGAAGCTCGCTGATCTCGTCCAAAAGAATCGTCCCCTCACCTGCCTCTTCGAAAAGGCCGCGCTTGTCTTGCTTTGCATCGGTGAAGGCCCCTATGACGAGACCGAAGAGTTCGCTTTCTAAAAGGGTTTCTGGGATCGCCGCGCAATTCACGGGAATAAACGGTTTGTCTCTTCGAGGACTATTATAATGAATGGCGCGCGCCACCAATTCTTTTCCCGTGCCGCTATCCCCGGTAATCAAGATGTTAGTTGCAGAACTCGAAACCCTCCGGATGAGATCAAAAATGGCCTGCATCGCCTTGCTTTTGCCGATCATATTTTCAAAGCGGTAGCTTCGCCCGATCTCTTTCCGTAGCTGGGCCACTTCTCGACGAAGCGCGCTCTCTCGAAGCGCCTTTTGAACCACTAGGGCCAATTCGTCCATCTTTAAGGGTTTGGGAATGTAGTCGTAAGCCCCCAACTTCATCGCCTCGACGGCTGAAGACATACTCCCAAACGCCGTAATAATGATGACCGAAACGTCCGGACGGATCTGTTTCATCTGGCGCATTAAGTCCAGGCCCTGCATTTCTTTGAGCTGAAGATCGGTGATAACCAATTCGATATTTTGCGATAAATGTTTAATCGCATCCTTTCCGTTTGTACTCGTTGCCACGGCATGCCCCTCGTCCGCCAGAACGTCAGCAAGCAGACGACAAATCTCCGGATCGTCATCGACCACGAGGATATTTCCTTGCAAGTTATCCATGGTCTTCCGAGACCTCGGCTGGCGGAGAACGAAGTGGAATATAAACACTGATGCTTGTCCCAACGCCGATGTGACTACGCACTTCCATCCATCCCCCATGTTCCTTCACAATATTCTCACAAATATTGAGCCCCAGGCCCGTTCCTTCACCCGGCCCTTTGGTGGAATAGAACGGATCGAAAATTTTCTCTATCTTTTCGGGAGGAATACCAATACCGGTATCGACCACTTCGATTTTTAAATAGGTCGCTTCGACATTCTCGCGAGAACAGACTTGGGCCTGGGTGCGAAGCGTCAGTGCGCCGCCTTGCGGCATGGCCTGGACCGCATTGACAATGAGATTAAAAAAGACTTGCTGGATTTGATCTTGATCGGCTGTGATCTTTGGCAAGCGATCCGTCCCAACAAAATGCACTTTTATGCCTTGTGCTTCAAACTGATGCTCGAATAGAATCAAGGTATCTCTAAGGAGAGAGCCCAAGGCCAAAGGCCGTAGCTTCGGTGGCTTGGGGCGAGTAAATCGCAAAAGCTGTTGGATGATTTTCGTGATGCGGTTGATTTGGGTGACGATGGGTGCCAAATGATTACGCATGGGATCTTCCGCCGCCATTTTTCGCTGTGCAAATTCTGCGCGGCCCGAAATGACACTCAAGGGAGAACCGATTTCATGGGCCAGACAGGACGCGAGTTGGCCCACCGCCGCCATTTTTTCCGACTGCCTCACTTTTTGCTCAAGGACGTTTTTTTCGGTAACATCCTCACCTGAACTCAATGTGGCATAAATTTGCCCCGTCTCGTCCCGCAAGACCGTGTTGTGCCAAGCGATCAACCGCTCATGCCCGTCCTTCGTTAAAACAGGATTCTCATGAAATTCGAGCGGCGTGACAGTGCCGGAGATCAAGTCCTTAAATCCGGCCTTGACTTCATGACGCATGCGGTCTGGAATAAAGTGATCGAACCAATTTTTTCCGACGATATCGTCCTCTGCATATCCCAGGATTTCACAGCCCTTCTTGTTCATCAGGACAACATGCTGTTCCCGATCGATCACGACCACAGCCACCCCAACCACTTGAAGGTACTGCTCCGAACGGGCGGTCGTCCTGTCGATCATCGCGGACTGTGTGATCACACGTTGTTCCAGTTCGCGATTCAAACGCTGTATTTCGTTTTCCGCGTGTTTTCTTTCACTGATATCTCGAATAATGGCGGTGACACAAGGCCCTTCTTCTGTTTCCAAAGGACTGAGACTAATCTCTACCGGAAACCGTCCTCCATCCTTGCGTTGCCCATAGAGATCCAATCCTGCGCCCATGAGTCGGGTTGCGGGTTTTTCATCATAGGCTTTTCGATGGCTGCGATGCTGATTTCGGAACTCATCGGGCACGAGGATTTCCACTGATCGGCCCAACAAATCGTCTCGGTCATACTCAAACAAATGCTCGCATTGCGCATTGGCCAATAAAATCCGGCCCCCTTTGTCGATGACAAGCACGGCGTCTGGAGCGAACTCAAGGAGCAGTTCCAACTTTCCGTATAGAGGCGATCCATCCTTCACTTTTTGAAATGGACTCACGATTTCAACCCTGATGCTTTACAAGAAAATGTCATACGATATAACGACCCGTTTCATCCTAACATAGGGTTTGGGACCATTCAAGAAAGACTGCATCGATCAGTAAAGACGGATCGACGAGAGATGAGCCTGCACTTCCGAAAACAATAGCCTGGGGCACAGCCAGACGATATTGTATTCAGAAAAGGCTTACTGACGACGCGGGGGAGTGGATCTTCATAGAAAAAAACGGCGGGTAGAGCAACGCGTATCGGAATGGGCAAACTCTAGGAACATGGGCCCGCCCATTCCAATACAATAAAGGCAAACGACATCAATTGCGTTTGAATATTTAGATCGTTTTCTTGGAACAGGTGTTGATCCCAAAAAGCTTCCAAAGTGGGCAAAACCCGGCCAAGCCCGTCAACAAGGCCACGGCAGCCAATACATAGGCGATCCCACTTCCCCATGGCGGCAAGGTTGACAGCGTGCCGACGAGAATAAAGACCGTCGCCAGGGCGATTCGGATCACCCGTTCCATTTTTCCGACATTGCAAATCATTGAATACTCCTTTCGGTTTTAAGACAATCCAAATCTCTTCGTGTTAAGGTCGATCTCCAAGTCCGCTTTGTCGATCCCCGGTAGATCCACCAACTGTGACCGGTGCGGCCAAGCAAAAGCGGTTCGGCCCCAGGGACCACCCCTGAAGAATCGCGCCATTTCCTTTTCCGCCCGCATCAGATCCGCAACGGGCCGCCTGGCCATCAGTCCTTTTCATTTATTTTTTTTTAACTTCAACTTTGCTTATCTTTACACCCTCCCCACTGATCAAACACGCTACTCAGAACACCGCTTATTAAGGCATACGCTACATCCCCTTTATAATATAGACCTTGAGCTCAGATACATTGGATGCATCTTCCCTATGCCCTAGATAAATGCATAAGACATACCCGTCTCTAAGGGATTTGAAGATGAAGTACGAAAATGACATCCTTCTAACGAAGTTCCAGGTTTTTATCGGGCTTAAAAGAAAGTAAGGTCGATCCAAGGCCTCAAGAATGTCGCCGATCCTCTCATTGTTCTTAATCGCCTGAACAATGCTTAGGAAAAAACGGGGCATTCCTGTACGGGCTTGAGGCAGTAGGGTACATTCGCTCTCGGGAAGAATGACCGATAGTGATAAAAGGCAGAACGGAGCGCTAATATTGACCTGGTTTACTTAGACGCGTAGGATAAAAAACAACGAGAGAGAAAATCAGAAAAAAAGTAAGGACCTGCCATGATTCCACTGCGTGACGACAATCCAACCACCATACAACCGGTGATTTGCATCGCATTCATTGCGGTTAATATTCTCGTGTTTTTGTATCAATCCACATTACTCCCGCAGTTCGAACAGATCTTTGTGTACCGCTACGGGGCCATTCCCGCCGTGCTCTTCGGCATCGAAACCCTCCCGCCGGAGGTGCAAGTCTTGCCGACCACTTTGAGCCTCATTACCAGCATGTTCCTCCACGGCGGCTTCATGCACTTGGCCGGAAATATGCTTTATTTATGGATCTTTGGAAACAATATCGAAGATGTCATGGGCCACTCCCGCTTCATCGCGTTCTATGTCCTCACCGGCATCATGGCCGCCATGAGCCATGCCCTGATCGATTCCGCTTCGGTGGTTCCGATGATTGGCGCAAGCGGGGCGATCTCCGGCATTCTGGGTGCCTATCTGCTGCTCTACCCGCATGCACAGGTTTTGGTCCTCATCCCTTTCGGATTTTTCACGCGCTTGATGCATATCCGCGCCGGATGGGTGCTGGGATTCTGGTTTGTGATGCAGGTCTTAAGCGGCGGAATGAGCGCGGGCCGCGGCGGGGGTGGCGTGGCCTGGTTCGCGCACATCGGCGGTTTCCTTGCGGGGATGGTATTGATCCGTTTCTTTAAATATCCGCACATTCGTTTTTTCAATCCCCCTCCCTCTCAATTCCGGCGATGGGACTGATCGCCTCATCCCCTGTGCGACACAGTAGATATTCATATCTTGAACCTTTAAAGAAGGACCTTGAGCTTGCGTTCGAGGACTTCGGGTTCGTTGATGCCAACGAGTCGCTCGGCCCTTCCCTTTTTCATCCGCAATAGAACACCACCGATGCCAAAGAGCCGGTCGATCGGACCCTGAAAAATCTCGACGGAATCGATCTCGCTTAAAGGCATGCGTCGCTGCTTTTTCCCCAGAAATCCCGCCGACTTAATCAGCTCTTTTCGGGTAAGCCGATAGGTGGTCCTGCGTCGCAAAAAAACAGCAGAGGCCGTAAACAAAACAAATCCCACCCCATAAACCAAAGCACTGCCGGTCTGTCCCATTCTAAAGGCAAGGCCCGAACGGAGGGCAAAGATTGATGCGAAAAACCATAAAAAGCTGTATTCGGCCCAAGCGGGCTGAGCTTGCCACACCAGATGCTCGTCTACTCTGACCTCGGACGAGCGCTTCATCTGCCCGCGCCGTCGAGGGCCTCGAATCCTGCAACGATATCCAGCAATTCTTCTGTAATGGTCATTTGCCGTTGGCGATGGAAATCGGCCTGGAGTTCCTCAAGTCGATCGCCGATGTTGCGCTCGGCACCTTGCATAGAAGCCAAACGACTCGCGTTTTCGCTGGCCAAGGATTCGGCAAAGGCACGGTAGAGCGAAACAAAAAGATAGTGCCGGATCAACGATGAAAAAAGCGGCCTGGCCTGCATCCGAAAGTTCGGCAGACAACGTGAAGGCCACTTTTTATTTTTGAGTTCACGAAGCCAATTCTGGTCTACCGGCAGCAAATGTTGAACAAAAGGACGGGTCGCGACCCCCGAAAGAAATTGGTGATAGACCAAGACCACCTGATCGATCCCTCCGGGGGCTTGCCAGGCCTCTATACCCACCAAAACCGCTTGAACCATTCTGGTAATGGCCGCGGTCGACCCTGGCACCGAAAGGGTTTCGGAAACTGCAAAACCGGCGTGTTCCAAAGCCGCCGCAGCACGCGCGCCTACGGCAACAAGGGTTCGATGCGCTTCGGGGATATCGAGCTGCTTGATCGTATCGATGGCATGGGAAACAATCTGATCGTTCAGCTGACCGCACATGCCCTGATCCGAACCGAGGACCGCAATACCCAGGCGTTTTCGCGGAGCCCGACGCGCAAAGACCGTTCCCTGCGGTCCCGTTCGCAAGGCCGCCTGCAGACCCAAGGCGATGGTCCGCTGATAGTCCGACAGCGCGACCACCGCTTCTTCATATTGGCGGATGTTCACTGCGGCCAAGGCCTTCATCGTTTTCACGACGGATTTTAAATCCTCGGTGGTCTTGATTCTTCTTTTGAGGGTTTCAAGGCTTTCCATACTTCGTCCTTCAGATTTTTTCCTCAGAAAGATCCTTCACTTCTTCTTCAGATCTGCGCGCTTGATGCATATTCACCGCCTTTTCGGCTTCACAAAGCAGGGCCGATAAATCTTCTTCGCCCAACTTTTCGCCCCCCGAAATTCTCGCGCTAATCTCCGGAAGATGATCTTGCACGGCTTGAACAATCGCCTTCTCCACTGCGCCGATGCGATCGATGGGCACTGCATCCAAAGCCCCGCCGTTAACCGCAACCAACACGGCAATTTGATGGGGCACCGGCATCGCCGTGTATTGGGGCTGCTTTAAAATTTCCCGCACACGCCGTCCGTGATCCAAGGTCTTGCGCGTGGCCTCGTCAAGCCGCGTGCCAAAGCGGGAGAAGGCCTCCAACTCCTCGAACTGGGAATAGGAAAGCCGCAGATCGCCCGCCACCGCCCGGTAGGCGGGCAACTGGGTCTTGCCGCCCACACGCGAGACAGACTTGCCAACATCGACCGCGGGCAGTTGCCCCTTTTGAAACAGATCGGGCGAAAGATAAATCTGTCCATCCGTAATGGAAACGAGATTGGTCGGAATAAAGGCGGCGATGTTTTGGGCCTCGGTCTCCAAGATGGGCAAGGCGGTCAAAGAGCCGCCACCCGCTTCGTCGCACAGGTGGGTCGCACGTTCCAGAAGGCGGGAGTGGATGTAAAAGATGTCGCCGGGGTAGGCCTCGCGTCCCGGCGGGCGGCGAAGTAAGAGAGATAGTTGGCGATAGGCGCGGGCATGCTCTGTCAAATCGTCGTAAACAATCAGAACGTCTTTTCCCAGCGCCATGAAGTATTCGGCCATGGCGGTTGCAGCATAGGGCGCGATAAACTGAAGTCCGGGCGGATCGTCTCCTGTTGTTACGACAATCACACAATGATCCATCGCCTCATGCTTTTTGAGTGTGGCGATGACTTTTGCCACGGCCGTGCCGCGTTTTCCGATTGCGCAATAGATGCCGATTACGCCTTTTTCTTTTTGATGGATAAGGGTATCCACGGCGATGGCCGTCTTTCCCGTTTGGCGGTCACCCAGAATCAACTCCCGCTGTCCCCGGCCGATGGGGATTAAGGCATCAATCACCTTGATACCGGTCTGCAGCGGAACGGTAACCGGGGCGCGATCCATAATGGGCGGAGCCTCTCGCTCGACCGGCCGTCGCTCAAACCCTTCGATAGAACCAAGATCATCACGTGGACGGCCCATAGCGTCCACCACCCGTCCCAGCAGAGCCTCGCCGACCGGCACGTCCAAGACGCGGCCCGTTGGATGAACTTCCGAATCGGCCACCAGCTTTTCCCCTTTGTCCAAGAGGATTACTCCGACTTCGGTTTCGTCTATATTAAAGGCCATGCCGAGGACGCCGGAAGCAAAACTGAGCAATTCCTCCGATTTCGCGCCCACCAAGCCCGACACGCGCGCAATACCCTGCCCCACAAAGGCAACCGTGCCGACGGCTTCCGCTTGCAGCACAGCGCGATGTTCATCCAAGCCTCGATTGAGGCTCAAAAAGGTTTCATCCAGGACCTGTCTAAGATCCGCTTCTTCTTTCACTCTTGCCTCTTCTTTTAAACCACGGTGCCTTGCGCTTTAATTCCTTTAATCGGAGGCGATTCATGAGACGGATAGGGGTTTCTCAAAGGTCTGGGTTTCCACTTGAAGCACGTCGGAGATCTCCGCTTCCAAGGTCCTCAGATAGTCATTCAGATCCCAAGTGATCTTATGGCCCGGCACTTTTAAGGCAATTCCACAGATCAAGTTCGCCTCGGTTTTATAATCCACGACAATGCCTTCCGGAAGATGCGCCCGAAGAAGCGCGTCGATTTTATTACTCTGTTCAGCAGGCAAAGCAAATGCACTTTCGATTAGGATTTGATTTCCTTTCGCTTGCTGTATGTCCCCGATCAATTTCCATTTTTTTTGATCGAGCCTTTCGAGACCCTCAATAAAGACCGCCGTTATCTGCATCTCGAGATCACGGTTGGCCAAATCGCTGAGTGCCCGACGCGCGGTCGCGTAAACCTGCTGTGTGACCCGCTTTTTAAGGCTTTTTAGAAAGGCCACTTTTTGATGTGCGATGGAAGACTGCCACTTGGCTTTGAGCAAGGCCACATCTTGATGCGCCTCCTTTAGCATCTCTCCCTTCGCACCATCGACTTCTTTTTTGGCTTGCGTTTGCAAAGCTTGAAGTTCCGCATCCCAAGATTGGTTTCTTTTCCGGTAGGCCGCAAGCTCTGAGTCCGCTTTTTGTCTTTCGGCATCAGTTGCCGCCGAACGCTCGGCGATTTTTCGTTCGCGATCAGCCATCGCCTTGAGTATGGGTCGGTATAGAAAGACCTTCATCAAGGCGACCAGGATAAAAAAATTGACAATCTGAGCGGCGACCGTGAAGCCATCGATCAACACAGCTTATCCTCCGGCTTTGGCGATAACGTAGTTCCAAAAGGGATTGGCGAAGAGCAGAATCATCGTGACCACCAAACAATAAATGGCGGTCGACTCCACCATCGCCAGACCGACAAACAAGGTCCGTGTAATCGTCGCTTTTTCGTCCGGCTGTTGGGCAATTGCATTTAAAGCCTGGGCCACAGCCCGTCCCTCTCCCAAAGCCGGGCCGATCGATCCGATCCCAATGGTCAAACCTGCCCCAATAATCGAGGCCATGCCGATTAAGGTTACACTATCCATTTTTTTGTTCTCCTTTTTCTAAAGGGGCCGTTTCTTTTTCATGATGCGCGCGGGTCGCCGAGGTAATATAAACCAGGGCGAGGATGGCAAAGATATAGGCTTGAATCATTCCGGTCAGCAAACCCAAAACCTGCATGACCACGGGGAAAAACAAGGGTGCCAGAGCAAGTAAAATGGCCCCGATTTTTACGCCGCTCATCGCATTGCCAAAGAGCCGGACGGCCAAGGCAAGGGTGCGCGAAAATTCGCCCATCACGTTAAAAGGCAGCATAAAAACCGAAGGCTCGACATAGTTTTTGAGATAGGCACCCAGGCCTTGTTTTGAAATACCGAAAAAAGGGACGGATACAAAAACGGCAAGCGCCAGCGCCGTTGTGGTCGAGAGCGAAGCCGTCGGCGGGATAAAGCCCGGCACGACGGCCAAGAGATTCGACATCGCGATGAAAATAAAAATCGTGCCGATAAAGGGCAAGTAAGCCTCTGGCTTTTGACTGCTGACCTCCTGAATTTGATCTCGAATACCGCCCACGAGAATTTCCAAGAGGTTTTGCCATCGGGAAAAACGCAGCTCGGAAGAGAGCCTTCGCGTGATCAGCCAGGACCCAAGGGTCAACAACAGCATGACGCCCCAGGTGTAAGCCAGCGTGGCATTCACAGCAAAACCGCCCCATTGCCAATAAATCACTTGGTCGGGTGTAATCTGAGTGATGTTCATCTTCTCTCGCCTCGTGTTACGCGGATTGAAGCCGCGGGCGCGTGCCCCAACGCCGAATCAAGACACGCCGAATCAACAGAAAACCCAGGAGCGCGATGATCAAGCCATCCCAGTGGCCATCCATCACAAGATAAAATACAAGGGCACAGGCCGTCATCCGGAGGGCGAAACTCCCGAGGATCAAGAAGGCCGGACGCCGCGCGTTCGGGAGCCGCCGCAGCGTCCACCATATTCCGGAAAAGTAAAACAGTCCCAGCCCCATGCCGGCCAGAAGGTCGAGAAAGAGGGTTATCTTGTCCATGCGCCTACCTTTCTGAAGGCGCACGGACCGAGAAAATCATGCGGCTGGGCTGGTCTTGATTCACTCATCCCTACTCTCCCGCTGCACCCAGTACCAGGCGTTGAGACAACCGAGCACGACCCCGATGAAGAGAAACATCAAGGTCCAGGAATAGGGGCTCGGCCAGCGCTTATCGATCCAAACACCGAGGGCGATGCCGCCTAGGGTCGGGATAGCGACGGACCAGCCCACGAGCCCGAACATGCCCAGCCAAAACCAGGCGTCTCTTTCTTTTTCATTTCGGGCCTTGAGTTTTCGCTTTTCCTTTTCTCCAACTTTTCGGATCAGCCGCTCCGAATTTCCCTGCCCCTTTTTTAAAGTTGATTGACCACTAGCGCCCATGGCCGTCCAACTCCAGGAAACGTCGCACCAAGTTGGCCTCCAGCTTGGCCGCCGCGGAACGCGCCTTTTTTTCTCGTTCGTCCAAGACCTGAAATTCTTTTTCGATGGTCTCTTTTAACACACCAAGCGTGGGGCCGAGCACCGCGTTGCGCGTCGAGACCAAGACTTCGTCGCCGCATTTCACGAGGATGCCCTCGTTGACCGCCAGAAAGATTTCCTGGCCCGCATCGGTTTCGAAAAAAAGCAGGCCCGGCGCTAGCGATGCGACAAAATCGATGTGATGCGGAAGCAGGCAAAACGAGCCGTTTTCCGCCTCGGCGATCACCTTCCTCACCTCCTGATCGATAAGCCGCTTGCTGGGGAGCATAACCTTGAGTTTCATAAGACCTCTGGCACCTTCGATAATTTCGCCTCGCCGATTTCGCCTATCATATAGAGTGACTGCTCGGACTGTTCCGAGAAATCGCCGTTCAGAATTTGTTCGCAGCCTTCGAGGGCCGCCGCTAGGCCGACGCTTTTTCCCGCGTAGCCCGTAAAGGCCTCGGACACGTAGAAGGGCTGTGTTAAAAACCGCTCGAGGCGTCGCGCCCGCAAGACTACGCTTCGATCTTCTTGGGAAAGTTCCTCAAGGCCCAACATGGCGATGATGTCCTTTAGGTCTTCGTAATTCGCCAGGGTCTTACGGACCGCCTGTGCCACACGGTAGTGGCGCTCGCCGACAATGGGCGGAACCAGCATATTCGAACTGGACTGAAGCGGGTCGATAGCGGGATAGAGGCCTTCACTCGCCCTTTTACGGGACAACACGATGGAGGCCGAAAGATGACTGAAAGTGTGAACCGCTGAAGGATCGGTAAAATCGTCGGCAGGGACATAGACCGCCTGAACGGAAGTAATCGCCCCCGAGGCCGTGCTGCAGATGCGTTCCTCTAACTCCGCAAGTTCGGTTCCTAATGTGGGTTGATAGCCAAGGCGCGAGGGCAATTGCCCCATCAAACCGGAAACCTCCGAACCGGCCTGAATAAAACGAAAGATATTATCGATGAGGAGCAGGACATCTTGTTTGGCGTCGTCGCGGAAATATTCGGCCATGGTTAGGGCGGCGTGGCCCACGCGAAAGCGTGCACCCGGTGGCTCGTTCATTTGAGCGAAGACCATAACCGTGTTATCGAGGACCTTCGCTTCCTTCATTTCGCGATAGAGCTCCTCCCCTTCGCGCGAACGTTCGCCGATGCCGCAAAAGAGGCTGACGCCGCCGTGCTGACCGGCCACGTTGTGGATCAGCTCGTTGATCAACACGGTTTTACCGACGCCCGCGCCGCCGAACAGGCCCGCCTTGCCGCCGCGTTCTAGCGGGGCCAGCAGGTCGATGGCCTTGATACCCGTCACAAAAATTTCGGAGCTGATGGCCTGATCGCTTAAAGGGATGGGCTTGCCGTAAATTGATCGTCTTGCCTCCCCGCTGACCGCTTCTTTCCGATCGATCGTCTCTCCAAACACATTGAACATTCTGCCCAAGGTCTCCTTCCCGACGGGCACCTCAAGCGGATGGCCGGTATCGAAAATCAGGGACCCGGCGGAGAGCCCCTGGGTCGGGGTTAAGGCCATGCAACGGACGGTATGCGCATCGAGATGCGTAATCACTTCAAGGGCGATTTTTGACGCACCGTCCGCTTTCAAAAGGTTGAAGCGCTTGGGAAGCGGGTCTGAAAAACGGACATCGACCACGCTGCCATGGACGGAAATCACCCGACCCTGTTCCTGCCTTGACGCTTGTGTTAAATTTTGCATGCACACCTCGCCTTAATTTTTACTTTACGCTCATCGTTATTTGCGATACAAGCCCCAACGCCAGAGCCAGTGATCAGGCAAGGTGGGGTGCACTATGTTTTCCGATTTGTTTTCCATCGTCAGAGTGCTCGGCCAAGGTTTTCATGACAAATCGGATGGAATTATGTTATGAAGAGAGCGTAAGATAAAGATGTGCCCGGCCTTCGCACAAAGGAACTCGTTTAGGGCGCTCATCTTTTTTATAGTTTGACGATAAGGAAAGAGTTGATGATAAAACGAAAAGTACTATGGCTTGCCATTGGGTGGATCTTTATCTTGCCGCCAATGAGCCAAGCGACGGGAATCGATCGGGATTTATTAGAACGAACGGTGGTGGCCGCGAGAGCCAATGTGTTTCCATCGAAGGATGTGAAAGTGATCTATGAACCCATGACAGAACACCTCTATATCTCGTTTACGACACCGAAGGACTATAAGCGGAGTTCTGGTGATTCGGTCTGGAGGTGGCGAAGTAACCAATGGTCTGTTTTGCAGGAATTTATGCTATCAAGGATTCCAGTCAAATTCGTTAGTGTAGAAACCAACGATCTCGAAGAGGAGCGCCAACTTCGCTACACGCATACCCACCTGCATACTGACAAATACGGGGATATTCGCGAAAACCGCTTGTGGTTGAAAACCGCCACGATTACAGAAAAAAGAAGAGGAAGCGAGTCATGGGAAAAAATAAAATAAACTCAGCGCTTATCCCTTTGGGCAGGCGCTATGGACTCGAGGGTTATAACCGATTCGATAAAAAAAGGGTCGAACGCCCGTTTATTGATTTTGAACGAGGCGCTTTGTTCCATCCTTAAAAACGATTTCGAACTTATGCCGGTTAATGATCGAAAGGATAAATCCGATACCAAAATGTGAATGGTCTATAATTTCTTCCGCTTGATAGACGCCCGCCATATCATATTTTCTCGTGCTGGAAAAATCGAAATCACCGTCCAATCGGGATAAAATCTTTTCGTACTCCGTTGCTTTCTTTTTTCGAGTCCCTCCGGGTTTCTTTGGCGCAGGCGCCTCGGCACGGTAATTGTGATTTCCGTTACAGGTATTGCACTTTACTTTTTTGGGTGCATTATCGACTAAAGCAACAACGGTATGGGCAATGATCACCTTACATTTAGTACACCATGAATCGATTAATCGTCCGACAACATATTCAACTGCCATGGCATTTCCTTCCGAACCAGAGGTCCATAAAACGATCGTCGAGCCCGCCTATGCGATTGTTCTGTCGAGTGCCTTAATCTAGGGATTCAAGTGTCTCGGCAGATCGATTAAGTGCGCACATCGGCATAAATGCTCGATAAAGTCATCTATAACCAGCAAAAACATTTCGACAAACCAAACACGCATTATAGCAATATTGGCCCCTACTTTGTCAATGGAGAACAAACTCCAACACGCTTCTTAATGAGCGAAAACACCGATCTTGGTCTGAAACGCAGGCGATTCATCAACCTTAAATCCGCTTATCCCCCTATTCGGAGACTGGAAAAATGAAATGAGAAAATTAAAAGGCTGGGTTATTTTTACAACCGTTGTATTCCTTCTCTCTCTGGCTTACTTCGTCGCCGTTTACAACACTTATGCAGGACACCAAGAAGAGGAAACCGTCTTTAGCGAAATCGGTGAAGGCTTGGGAGGGGTGGGCTTGATCGCCCTCGCAATTATTTATGGACGCACCCTCTTGAAACTCAGCTTGGGAAAGGGGACTTTCGGGCAGCGACTCCTCCCGGAATTCGCCGATGACCTCACCCGCCCTTTTCTGAAGAACGTCCTTAATTTTTTGAACAAGACCCATTTACATGTTGGTGTGGTGGCGGTGGCCCTTACAGCGTTACATGCTGTTTTCATGGGCATGTCTGATCAAAACCTTTTACTTTGGATGGTTTTACTTCTAGTCGCCTGGCAGGGCCTTTTCGGATTTTTCTTATCTTGGCGCTATTCACCGCGAGCACTCAAAAAGGTGTCTTATTTTGTCCATGCCCAGTTCCTTACTGGCATCGCGATTGGAATCTTTTCTCTTTTCGGACATCTTTTAGCGGGAGATTAGTTACATTGAAAGAGGGCGTCACGGAAGCTTGGTATCTTTATATCATTCGAACAAGGCTAAACAGCCTTTATACGGGTATTACCACCAACGTAAACCGTCGATTAGAAGAACACCGCGAGGGTGCCTCGAAAGGATCGAAGTATTTACGAAAAAAAGGGCCGCTTAAACTCGCTTATCAAACACGCATTGGCAGCCTCACATCTGCCCTAAAGGCCGAACAGCATATCAAACGATTACCAAAACAAAAAAAAGAACTGATCCTTTCACAAAAAATGGGCGCGGAGGCCTTGTTCACTTACCTAGGACTGCAATGGCCTTAATCGAGGCCAAGCAGGGAGAACGGCCTTTGCTCCATATGTACTGTTGGCGATATCATTTCCCACCACTCAGGACTCTACAGATCAATAAAACGCTGAATTCAATACCAAACGTAATGGTCTGTCGTGATTGATCTCGACTATTATTGAAAGCGGGAGTTTTTGCTGGCTTAGAGTCTCTTGCCGAAAAAAGAATGCGTCGGATAGGAAAAGAGGGGAAGATTTATGAGGAAATTTGTTTTTTTCAAAAAATGGTGGGCCGTGTAGGGATCGAACCTACGGCCCGCTGATTAAGAGTCAGCTGCTCTACCAACTGAGCTAACGGCCCACGAGATATAAAATGTTCATGCGCCTGAAGGGAATTGAACCCCTAACCTCCGGCTTCGGAGGCCGGCGCTCTATCCAATTGAGCTACAGGCGCGTAGAGGAAGACACCCTACCATAAAATAAAATCGAAAGGCAATGCTTTGTATGTCATCAGATTACACGATCTCGGCGTGAACAGGCCCAACCCGAATCGCTGTGTATGCGGTGAAATAGGTAGGAGATTTTGATTGTGGTTTGAGGAGAAACCCCTTATTGGAGCGCGGCTTGCCTTTGGGAAAAATAAAGAACGGTATCGCCTTTCACAACCTCTTCCACGCTGCGAATAATCCTTGCGGTTGCTGTATGTTCTTGCGTGGCCAGGACCAAGATCGTTCCGACTTCTCGGTATGGGATATTCACCCCTTCCGTCGCGGTGGCTTGAGATGTTTTCGAGGAAACCGAAAGGCGTTCACCGCCATGAATAATAACAAATTGGTCGCCCGGAATAATCCCTTCCTCACTACCGCGATCGATATAAACGATGTCATGTTGCGCATTGCTCACGCGTTCTTCCGGTACGGCCACTATGGTTCCTTCGGCACCTTCTTCCGGAATAACCAAGTCCGCCGGCGGAATCGGGATGAAGCGATCGATTGAAGCGATTTTATCTTTTTTGTAAATTGGATTTTTGGACCGGAGGATTTCGCCCGTCGACACATCCTCACCGACGACATCAACCCTGACCACGCCCAAGACTTCCACCATATCGCCTAAGCGTTCGCCTGTCTTTGGATGAAAAACCGGTTCGAGGGTCTTGAAAATAACCGACTCTTGCTCAGGCGAAAACAGTTCACCGTAGGACGAAAGATAAACCGTGTCTCCCTGACCCAGCATTTGTTTCGCATCGACGGATGCGGCGATTTCGCCGTCGGCTTTCGGTGCCAGAAGGATCATTCCCTTCGAAATGGCATTCCAAAAATCCGGATCGCTTTGGACGGCTTCTTCGACTTCAACATCCACTTCTTCTAGCACTTCTATAGATCGATCTTCTTCGATGAGGGGAGGGGGTGGCGCAACCAAAGTTTCAGTCGAGGTTTCTTCATCTTCAAACAAGCCATCCGCCCAAAGCAGGCGATCTTGAAAAACAATACCGAGCGCGGCGAGGGCAAATAATACATGGATACTTGATTTTTTAGACATGAGATCCCCTTTCATCTTCGGATAAAATCGACACCGGATTCAGCTTTTGCCTAAAGCACCCTTACAAACTGCCGGAAGATAGACAAAAGATATCAAAGCCCAGAAAAATGTCAAGACCAGACTACCACCAAAACCACTCTTTGGTGACCAGCACATGAACGCCAAGCGCGAAATTGGTCACACCATGCGCCAGAATACAGGGCCATAGGCGGCCGGTTCGATAAAGGAGGAGCGTGTAAGCCGCTCCCGCCATCATGCCTGCAAGCCAAAGATGGTGCTCAATCCCGAAAAACACGGTGGAAATCACAAAGGACGCGACAGTAAACTTTCCAATGGGAACCGCAAGGAAATTGGTGGAGATGATATACCGAAGAATAAATGAGCGCCAAAAAAGCTCTTCCATCACGGGCACCACCACGGCGGCGCCGAACAAGCGAATCCCCACCAATAGGTAAGCCTTTTGGCCGGAGATTTGAAATGGGTCATAGCCTTGAGCGCGACCCAGACTCGCCCATGAAAAATCCATTCTCACCCATGCGACGTATACAAGTAGGCCCAAGCAAACCGGCAAAAAAATATCGCGAAACCGGGCGAAACATTCCCTATTCAATTCACTATAGGATTTCCTGAATAGGAAAAGAACCCATACAACGAAGGCGATTTTAATGGGATAGAGCCAAAGGCCGCGTGCATCGGACCCCGAATCCGCCTGAGAAAAGACAATGGGCTCGATGGCGATAAACGCCATGTAAGTCGCAAAAGGAAGGACGCGCGGCCACATGGTGGGAGAGACTATCAGATCGTCAGGCCTATTTCTAGGAATTGTTTTGAATTGGGAGATATGCTAACATGTCCGATATTTTCCTGATGCGTTATGAAAAAAATTGTTACGGATTTTCAAGCACTCCTGTGGCTTTTGCTTGTCGCCCTGCTCGGCTGCACCCAAGATGCGAATATTCTGTCGATTGCCTTCAATCAGAACAACCCAGACGTGATCTATGCCGGGGCAACGGGCGGAAAATTTTACAAAAGTGTTGATGGCGGCCTCGTCTTCGAGAAATTGAACGAGGGCTTAACCTCCTATAATATCGCGGCCGTCGGCGTCAGCCCCTCCCTATCGATGGTCATTTATGCAGGCTCGTACGGGGACAGTGTCTACCGATCCATCAACGGCGGTCGAAATTGGAACATTGTGAACAAGGGTCTCGATGATAATGTTGGGACACAGGCCGTCAACGCCGTCATCGTCGACCCAAACAATATAAAAAACGTTTTTGTCGGTACCAATCATGGGGTCTACGCAACCACCGATGGTGGAAGTCAATGGAACGATGTGAATATGGGGATGGCCAACCGCTTCGTGATATCTTTGGCCTTCGATCCAACAAACAAAGACAAGATGATTGCGGGAACAAATGAAGGCATATTTAAAACAACGAATGCCGCAAGAAACTGGTCCATCATCCATCCGGAAACACGGTCCTGGGCAGTTAACACCATACGATTTGACCCCACAACGCCAGGGACCCTCTTCGCTGGAACGAACAAGGGCGTATTTAAATCCACTGATGCAGGGAAAAACTGGCAGCTTAAGAACGCCGGCCTATCCAGTCCCTTCATTTCCTCCATCGAAATCGATTATAAAAAATCGGAAATCTTGTACGCCGGCAATGGAGACGGCGTCTACAAATCGGAAAATGGCGGCGAGTCCTGGCAATTTCTCGATCAATCCCCCAATTCGGTCTCTGCACTTATTTTACACCCAAAACAACCTGAGATTCTTTTAGCCGGCACAATGACCGGCCTTTATAAAAGCATGGATCGAGGCATAACTTGGAAGAAACCACACATAAAATGAAGCGCTCATTGAACAAAAAACAATCCGTCCAATTAAGGCGAAGGATCTTTTCCCGTCTTTCTTCGCTATGCCTCTTCGCCTTAATGCTCTCGGCCTGTCCTGAACAGACCGTTCCAGAGGTCGAGATCACCGTTCCCAGCGGATGGCATGGGGAAGAAAACATTGCCGATGTTTCGCTCGGGGGGCTCTTTTTCCTTGACGATAAAAAAGGGTGGGTCAGCGGAAACAAGGGGGTCATTCTTCACACGGAAGACGGAGGAAAAGCCTGGCGAGCCCAAGAAACAGGGATAGAGGGCCTCATCGTCTCCATTTTTTTCATCGATGCCAACAAGGGATGGGCAGTGGGAGACAGGGGGCTTATTCTCCATACCACAGATGGCGGCACAAATTGGCAACTTCAAGCCAGCGGCCAAAAAAGAGACTTAACCCATGTCTACTTTATCGATCCCGACCATGGATGGATTACAGGCGTAAAAGGCGTTCTTCTCTCGACAGGAAACGGAGGGAAAAATTGGATCCAGGCCAAAGGGGAAACGCGTATTACATTAAACGCAATCCTATTCATCGACCCGGATCATGGCTGGATTACCGGCCACAAAGGCACACTGCTGTATACCGAAAATGGCGGACGGAATTGGTCTCAGCGAAAAGTAGAAAGTAAGGACGATCTTCATCGCATCTTCTTTTTAAATCCGGATACCGGTTGGATTGTGGGAAATCGCGGGACCATTTTAAAAACCACGGACGGTGGTTTAAGCTGGAACAAACAAGACAGCCGCGTACCCGCTTTTTTGGCCGGCATCCATTTCACCGACCCACGGACGGGTTGGGCAGTCGGCGCCACCGGCACCGTACTGCATACGCAAGACGGCGGCGCAAACTGGGAACAACAAGTCAGCGGAACTATCCAGTTTTTAACGGCGGTTCATTTTATCAACAATCGGATCGGAATGATCACCGGAACAAAAGGGGTTCTTTTACAAACCGAAAGTGGTGGAATACCGCCATCCTCAACAAGCGTGCCGCTTGATACCGCATCCTAAACGCTAGCGTTTTTCGAGCAGGTAATACCACCGTATGATAAACTTAAATAACGGTTCTTTTTATTGAGAGAATAACGCGTCGAGCCATTAAGCAAGAGATAGTTTTTATCGACCCGGAGTCGACGATTTCTTGAAAAAACCCTACCGCCAAAAAATCGAAATCGAAAAAGGCTCCGATACCGCCGTCCTTTATGGAAGCTATGACCGCAACTTGAAGATGATCGAAGAGGCTTTCTCAGTTAAGATTACAGCCCGCGGCGAAGCCGTTACCATAGAAGGAAACCGCACCGAAGTGGCAAAAGCCGAACAAACCCTTAAAAAAATAGCCACCCTGGCAAAAGACGGACGCCAGATCGGTCCGACGGATATCGGCTATGCCATCAACGCATCGATGGCGAGCGACAAAGTCGAGAACGACGCAAAGGATTTTCATCAATCATATCAAGAAACGATCCCGATTTTAGGCAACGCAAAATCGATCACGGCAAAGTCCTCCGCCCAGAAAACCTATATCGACCATATTCGGCACCACGACATCGTCATCAGCATCGGGCCGGCGGGGACCGGGAAAACCTATCTTGCCATGGCAATGGCGATTTCGGCTTATCAAAAAAAATTGGTCAATCGGATTATCTTGGCGCGACCCGCTGTGGAAGCGGGTGAGCGGCTCGGCTTTCTCCCCGGAGACCTCGTCGAAAAAATAAACCCTTACCTCCGCCCCTTATACGACGCCCTCTACGACATGATGAAAGTCGAACAAGCCGACCGCCTTGTCGAGCGAGGCGACATCGAAATCGCGCCCCTCGCCTTTATGCGCGGCCGAACGCTTCACGACTCTTTCATTATTTTGGATGAAGCACAAAACACGACCTCCGAACAAATGAAGATGTTTTTAACCCGCCTTGGCCCACACTCAAAGGCCGTCATTACCGGAGACATTACGCAGGTCGATCTGCCCAACGGACAGCTTTCCGGACTGATCGAAATTCAACAGATACTGAAAGATATCGATGGCATCCAATTTTCCTACTTTACCGAAAAAGACGTCGTCCGGCATCCACTTGTTCAAAAAATTGTAAGAGCCTATGCGGGATATGAAGACAACCGCAGAAAACAAGGCTCGGCATAAACGACCACCCACCCCATTAAATCTTGATGAACATTTCACTTCAAAACCGTCAAAGAAAATTCCCAATCGATCCAAAAAAAATCAAACAGTGGACCCGCCAGATTTTAAGCATGCAAAAAATGAATCAGGGAGAGCTCGGCTTGGTCTTCGTGAATAACCATCGCATACGCGTCTACAATAGAACCTACCGAGGGATAGATCGGGCCACCGATGTGCTCGCCTTTTCCATGCGTGAAGGGCCAGGCGGCGACCTACATCCGCAGGTTCTGGGCGACGTAATGATCTCTTTAGAAATGGTAGCCACGGAAGCCCTGCTCTACGAACGCACACGCGAAGAACAACTGATTATCTTACTGATTCATGGTATCTTGCATCTGCTAGGCTATGACCACACTCAATCGCTGGCCGAAGCCAAACGAATGGAGCGGCGAGAAAAATGGCTATTGACTCGAATCTACGGTTCTTCTGAAGGATAAAATGGAATGCGACATAGGGGTGAACTAAAGTGACATCAGGGTTTTGGCAAAAAACAGGAAAAGGACTCGCGAAGACCCGGCATTTTTTGAGTGCCGGTCTCGGATCCATCTTTAAAAAAAAGCGGGAGATCGATCAAGACACCTTCGACCGCCTCGAAGCGCTCCTCATCGGTGCCGACCTGGGTGTCGAGGTCACACAAGTCCTTCTGGCCGATCTCAAGGCATCGGTCGAACGAAAAGAAGTCGGCAACCTAGAAACCCTTAGAGATAAATTAAAAACCTCGCTAATCGAAATATTGAAGCAAGTTCCGGTCGCGCCTCCGATTGATGAATCTCCGATCGTCACGCTTTTCGTGGGTGTAAATGGTGTAGGAAAAACAACAACAATCGGGAAGCATGCTAAGCGACTTTGCGCAGAAGGGAAGAAAGTGCTCTTGGCCGCAGCCGATACCTTTCGAGCCGGGGCGGGGGAACAGCTGAGTATTTGGGGCCAGCGCGCAGGGGCGGAGGTAATTCGTTTTCCTCCGGGGGCTGACCCATCCGCCGTTGTTTTCGATGCGACAAGCGCCGCCATGGCTCGAAAAGTGGACCACCTCTTAATCGACACTGCTGGACGGCTTCAAACCAAGCATAACTTAATGGAAGAATTAAAAAAGATGACCCGTGTAATCTCGAAACAAATCCCGAACGCGCCGCATGAAAAAATCCTGGTGCTAGATGCCACCACAGGACAAAATGCCCTCTCTCAAGCAGAACATTTTCAAAAGGCGATCGGCCTCACGGGGATTGTGCTGACTAAACTTGATGGAACGGGACGCGGCGGGATTGTCGTGCCCATTGTACAAAAATTTTCCGTGCCGATTATAGAGATTGGTGTCGGCGAGAGTCCGGAAGACCTTATTCCTTTTGATATCGAAAATTTTGTCGGCGCGCTTTTCGAAGAGGAAAACCCCTAGAAAAAGGCGCTGATACTTCAGCGCCTGCTTTGATTTGCCCGGGGCTTATTTGTTGTGATAGACAACCACCCGGTTTTTCCCCGAATGTTTGGCTTGATAGAGCGCACGATCTGCACTGTCGATCAACTCGTTCACACTCTGCGCATCCTCCGGAAAACTGGCCAGCCCAATACTCACCGTTAATGCCTTCATCCCCTGAATTTTCTTTTGAAGATCTCCGCCTTTCGAAATCAGTTCGCAAAGACGGTTGGCGATCAAAACGGCGTCATCCTTACTGGTATGGGGCAGGATCACGGTAAACTCTTCGCCACCAAAGCGCGAGGCCACATCGATTGTCCGGATGGTGTTTCGAATAACCTGAGAGACGTCTTTTAAAACTTCATCCCCAATTAAATGACCATACTTATCATTCACCTGTTTAAAATCGTCGATGTCGATTATGATGAGACAAATCGGCAAACCGTGCCGCCGGGTTCTTTCGATTTCTTCGGTCAGCCGCTCCTGAAAATAACGCCGGTTGAGCAAACCCGTCATCGGATCGGTAATAGAGATCTCTTTGAGCTCCTCCGCACGGACATGAAGATCGGAGCGCTCCATTGCCATCGTAATAAAACTGCCGATCGCTTGGAGTAATCCCAAATCTTCGTCGGTAAAATTTTGGCCGTTTATTTTATCGGCGACATTCACCACTCCAATAATCCGGTCGCTTTTTTTGAGCGGAACGCTTAGAAAAGAGGGCGTTCTGTATCTGGGACGCGGGGCATGCGAAAGCCGCCGATCTTGTGCGATGTTCTCCACAAGCAAGGGAAGACCGCTCTGACATACCTGACCAGCAATCCCCTCTCCGGGTTTTTTATTAAACAAAGAAAAAAGCGAGGGATTAATCCCCTTCATCGCCTTCACCGAGAGTTCATTGTTTTCGTCGTTGAGCACCATCAAGGATCCTTGCTCCGCATCGAGGATTTGCGTCGTTTGCTCCAACAAATTTTTGTAGAGTGCGCCTTGCCTCAAATCGGAATCGAAGATGG
The DNA here is from genome assembly GCA_029261155.1 of Nitrospirota bacterium. GTDB lineage: Bacteria > Nitrospirota > Nitrospiria > SBBL01 > JAADHI01 > JAJDBU01. Next base: position 28,861 of record JAJDBW010000037.1, read on the forward strand.
TCAGATCAGAGAGGGATTGAATCGTCCGTTTTTGTTTCGCAATTTGGTTCTGCAATGCAATGTGTTCCAGCGAAGCGCCAGCCTGCTGACAAAACGACGCAATCATTTTTGTGTCATCGGCCGATAAGAGGGTATCGAAAATCGCCAGGGTCGTGGTAGTGCGGTTGTTTTTGGAAAGCGGAAAAAGATGCGCCGAGTCCATGTCAACAGGGAGGCGCATCTGCAGCAAATCTGCGGGCTCATGAATAAAAATATTTTCCTCTTCCGCCTCAGCTCTCTTCTCTAAAAACGGATCGAGAAATACTTCCGATTGTTCGAGGGCCTTTTTCTTTTCACCGAAAGACGCAATCCCCCGATGGAGTTTTTCCCTCCGGCTCTGTTGAAACACACAAGCACTTTTTAAATCGAATAGAATGCCCAAGGTGATGAGCAAGGTTGTATAGTGCATTGAATGCGTCAGGTCTTTTCTGAATTGATTTGCGACGTCGGTCAGTGTCGTAAGGTACGACGACTTCGACTGATATTCTTTTCGGCGGTAGATATTTTCGAGGAGAACCGTCCCGATGGTTTGCAGGTCTTGTGCTATACGCTTGAGTGCCTCTTCCGTCATCAGAGGAACATCCTTCGTGGCTTCGCTCAAGGCTTCAGAGGAGACACCCCAAGCCAGCGCTTCCTCTTGGAAGTCGGACAACTCGGATGGGGCACAATAGGCCTTTCCCCCGATAATGGCATAATCGATTGCATTCGAAAGATGTATCGGAATAACAAATGACGTCAGTTTCGCCTCACATTTTACAAAGCCAATTTCTCCCGTTCGAATCGCAGTGTCGGCTTGTTTTTTAATCTGGTTGGCACAAAGTGATTCCCGGCCTGTTTCGTGAACGAGACCACAAATCGGATTTTCTCCGGCAGGAAATACCAAGGGAGAATCAAGGCTAGGATCATAGATAAAGAGCGAAAATCCAACGAGAGAGGATAATGCTTGCTGGATATTCGCCCAGTTATAACGATTTAAATCGAAAAATTTCTGCATACACGGATTGAGGACTCCAATTTACTCGCCCAAACCTGACCACGGGTCAGGGTCACGTCGGTCGATCGGTCTTTGTCGTAGCGTGCTGACCTTAGAGATTAAGTCTTTCTAAATTACTGCTCCGTAAATGAAGTGGTGCAACAAACCCTTCTTTTTTGGACAAAACTAAAAGCCAAAGCAATACTTCTAGAATTTTTACATAAAAGATGGCTTATATATTAAAGTAGGGCCCCCAAAACTACCATAAAGCATATGAATAAATCTAGGGTTATTTAGGGTTGAGCACTTCAGATCCGCTTGATTCCGAGGAAGCCCTTAAGAAGGTCCTCAGCCTGCTTTCATACAAGGATTCAATACAATTTCTTCGGCCTAGAACACCTCTAGGCCTTTAAGAAAACTGACTTACATCACAGTGCTTTACAGAGCAAATCATTAAGCTGGAAGACCTTATTCTAAAATTTAAGCTGATAAAAAAGCTTGAATGACGTATGATAGTCAAGATCTAAATAATAGAAAACCTCCGTCCTTCAAAGACATAACATGGCCCTCTTTCAACTTGAATCCGACTATATTCCCAAAGGAGATCAACCTCAGGCCATCGAGGCCCTGACCAAAGGGGTGATCGAGGGTAATCCACACCAAGTTCTCCTCGGAGTAACCGGCTCCGGTAAAACCTTTACCCTGGCAAATGTCGTTTCAGAAATCCAAAAACCGGCCCTCGTCATCGCCCACAATAAGACCCTTGCCGCACAACTCTACCGCGAATTCAAAACTTACTTTCCTCACAATGCCGTCGAGTATTTTGTGAGCTACTATGACTATTACCAGCCGGAAGCCTATATCCCGCATACCGACACCCTTATCGAGAAAGACGCCTCGATTAACGATGCCATCGACCGCATGCGTCATGCCGCCACGCGTGCCTTGCTCGAACGCAACGACATCATTATTGTCGCCTCGGTTTCTTGTATCTATGGCCTCGGCTCTCCTGAGGCCTATCACGGGATGCTGGTGTATCTTGAAACCGGGATGGAAATCGAGCGGGATACCGTTTTAAAAAAATTGGTGGAGATTCAATACGAGCGAAACGATTACGATTTTCACCGCGGGACATTCCGGGTGCGGGGAGATCTCATCGAAATCTTTCCGGCTTCTTCGGACGACTATGCCGTGCGGGTTGAATTTTTCGGAGAAACCATCGAAGCCATCTACGAAGTGGATCCCCTTCGTGGCGAAATCATTCAAACGCTCGAAAAGATCGCCGTCTATCCCGGAAGCCATTATGTTACGCCGCCAGAACGTATCGAGAAAGCGCTGATTAGCATAGAGGACGAGCTTCAAGAACGGATAAAATATTTTAACGATCAGAAGATGCTCCTGGAAGCCCAACGGATCGAACAGCGAACGGGCTTCGATCTCGAAATGATCCGGGAAATCGGCTATTGCCAGGGTATTGAAAATTATTCACGGCATTTGTCCGGTCGAAACGCGGGAGAACCACCACCGACCCTGCTCGACTACTTTCCGAAGGACTTTCTCTTAATTATCGACGAGAGCCATGCCACCGTTCCGCAAATTGGGGGCATGTACGAAGGCGACTATGCACGCAAGAGAAACCTGGTCGACTATGGCTTTCGCCTGCCCTCGGCCACGGATAACCGTCCCCTCCGGTTCGCTGAATTTGAACAGATGATGGGAACGGCGATCTACGTTTCCGCCACGCCCGGTCCCTACGAACTCGAACACGCCAAGGATCGGGTTATTGAGCAAGTCATCCGGCCTACAGGACTGATAGACCCCGAAATTATTATCCGTCCTGTTAAAGGCGAGGTCGACGACTTGATCGAAGAAATCCGTCAGCGGGCCGCCCGTTCAGAACGCGTGTTGGTCACCACCCTCACAAAACGCATGGCGGAGGACCTCTGCGAATACTACCAAGAAATTGGCATTCGCGTCCGCTACCTTCATTCCGATATCAACACCATCGAGCGGATGGAAATTATTCGCGATCTGCGCCTGGGCAAGTTCGATGTACTCGTCGGCATCAACCTACTCCGAGAAGGCCTCGACTTGCCCGAAGTCTCTCTCGTCGCCATTCTCGATGCCGACAAGGAAGGCTTCCTCCGCTCTTACCGCTCCCTCATACAAACGGCCGGGCGAGCGGCAAGAAACCTTGCGGGGCAAGTGATTATGTATGCCGATGTGATCACGCGTTCAATTCAGATCACCCTCGACGAAACGAAGCGACGTCGCGAAATTCAAAGGCGTTACAACGAAGTCCACGGCATCACCCCGGCATCAATCCAAAAAAATATCCCGGTTTCGCTACAACAAGAAGTCGATAAAGACTATCTCTCTCCTAGCGCCGTGGCGGAAGAACAGGAGGTTTACCTTCCAAAACGGGAACGGGAGCAATTGATCCGCGCTCTCGAAAAAGAAATGCGGGAGTCGGCCCGGCTTTTAAATTATGAACACGCGGCACGCTTGCGCGACAAAATCAAGGTATTAAAGGAAATGGAAATTCTCGAGAAGATGTAGGAGGAAGCGCAATTAGGCTTGTTTATAGGTGTAGATCCCTAAAAAGATGCCCAGCAGAATGAGCAGATTGATTTGAAAGGTAAAACCGAATGTGAAGGTGACCAATCGAAGGTCTAAGGTGAGCGGTGGGGTCAAGCCAATGTGGTAGCCTTTAAGAAAAATATCCGGCAACAGCCCTGAAGGAGAAATACGGCGGAGCACTTCGCCCATGATCCCTCCAAGAAATCCGCCTAAAAGTATAAAAAACAGCAGGAGCCCGATTGATTTATGTAATGTCGCCATAGGAAATCTTAGAAACTTAGGCTATCTTTTTCGACCTTTATTGTCAAGCGCGGCACCTGTCGCACCTCATATTCTGGATCCAAAATACACTATTTTTTGGACAGTTTAGTCCTAAATTTCTAGCTCTTCAAGCGGATTTTCATTCTTCAGTTGAAAAACGACGACAAACTGCCATTGATAAAAAGAGAAGACCCGGATAAATATCGAGCCCAAAGGCACAATTACCTTTTTAAAGCGAAGAATTGACCGTCTCACAAAAGCCATGCTATGATTGCTTACATTGCAATGAAAGAGAGGCGGAACCGTTCAGCATTGCCTATTGGACCCAGCCTAAGGGGATCTTCTCGTCCCTTCGAGCACAATCGTGTTGATTAACCGGAACAGTGTCCCTTGGCTCTCATATTTTCATTTGCGCTTTATTTAGTGTGGAATAGACCTGCTCTATCCCAACAATGGAGGATGATCCGAAATGATTGAAATATCCGAAATGGCGAAAAAACGGGTCGATATACTGATGACGAAGCAGCGCGAAGAACATAAAAAAATGATTGAAGGACTTCGCCTCACCGTGAAAGGCGCGATTCCAAACGTCGAATATGCCCTGGCTTTTAAGGAAGAGGGTAAGGATGAAGCCGGAGATATCTCGGTGGAGACCAGCGGAATCAAGGTTTTCATGGAGCAAAAAAACGCGAAGTTTTTAGAGGATGTGACGATCGATTTTATTCAGGGCCTTCAGGAAACCGGGTTCAAAATTGAAAATCCGAAGGTCATCGAATCGAAAGCGAAGAAACCCGATACGCCGCCCAAGCTCGATTCACCTGAGGCCATCGCGGTTCAAAAAGTGCTCGACACTGAAATCAACCCTGCCGTCGCGGCCCATGGAGGCGTCATCAGTCTGGTCGACGTTCGAGATCAAACTGCCTATATTCGTCTCGGCGGAGGCTGCCAAGGGTGTGGTATGGCCGATGTGACTTTGAAGCAAGGCGTAATCGTAGCCATTAAAAAAGGGGTTCCCGAAATTCAGGAGGTCCTTGATGTTACAGATCATGCCGACGGCGAAAATCCCTATTATTCTCCCGGAAAGTAAGGCCGAATAAGGCCTCCTTTTCTCATTGGCTCCATATTGCCGAAGGTCCAGGGCCTTCAGGCGATTTGGAGCGACACCATGTTTTATTCGCGCCCCTATCCTCATTCCCGGATTTCATAAGACTCGAGATGCGCGTCCTTCTCCTGATCCCCAGCAGTTCCTACAAAACCGCAGCATTCCTTAAGGCCGCTGACACGCTTAAAGCCGAGGTCCTTGTGGCCTGTAACCGCTCGCAGACACTGGAATCCGTGGCCCAAGGAAATCTCCTTACCCTTGATTTCTTAAATATCACCGCTTCGACAAAAAAGATCGTCCAACATGTAAAAAATCGGCCGATTTCTGCTGTGGTCTCGACCGATGATGAAGCGACGCTCTTGGCGGCCTCGGTTTCCAAAGCCTTGTCCCTAAAATCCAACCCGGCCTCGGCGCTTGTTCCAACCTTAGACAAAGCGCAGCTTCGACAACGCCTTCGTGAAGCCGGATTACCCGCTCCGGCATACCAATGTTATTCGACAGAAGAGAACCTCGAAGATCTTGCGAACAAAATCGACTATCCCGTCGTCCTCAAACCGACTTTTCTTTCAGGCAGCCAAGGGGTAATTCGTGCAAACACAGGAGAGGAATTCAAGCAAGCCTTTCGTCGGATCATAGCCTTACTCCAAGATCCGGATGTCATTCAAAAACGAGGTAGCGTCGCAAAAGAAATCCTTGTGGAGACCTACATTCCGGGAAAGGAGTTTGCCTTTGAAGGCTTGTTACAGGAGGGTCGCTTATCCCAACTGGCACTCTTCGACAAGCCGGATACCCTCGAAGGCCCCTTTTTCGAAGAAACCCTTTACATTACACCCACTCGCCTGCCCACACCTTTTCAGGACGCCATTTTTAAGTGTGTGAACAGCGGTGCTGAGGCCCTCGGCTTAAAAGAAGGCCCACTTCATGCGGAGATCCGATTAAGTCCCGAAGGTCCGGTTTTGCTCGAGATTGCGGCAAGATCGATTGGCGGACACTGTTCAAACATCCTCCATTTCGGGTTAGGCATGAGCTTGGAAGAAATTATCCTAAGGCACGCGCTAAAGTTGCCCTTGGAATCCACCGATATGCACGCCAAGGAGGTCGCAGGAATGCATGCGGCCGGCGTGATGATGATCCCCATTCCAACACGCGGTTTTTTAAGGGCTGTGCACGGCTTGGACGAGGCAAAAACGATCGCGGGAATTACGGCAATTGAAATCAGTGTACACCGCGGCCAAGAGATAATCCCCTTACCAGAGGGTCATGCTTATTTTGGTTTTATTTTTGCGAAAGGCTCGAGCCCGGAGGCCGTTGAATCTGCACTGCGTCAGGCCCATCAAAAACTCCACATCGATATTTCGCCTTCGTTCAAACCAGGCCAACAGGGTTAATTATCCTATAAAAAAATGGTTTTAGCGCTTGACTTTCAATTTAACCTATTGTATTTATAGTAAAAAATTAAAGTTTACATCGAAACTGCAGGAAACAACGTTTCAAGGGCAGCCCGCTTTAACCCAAATGAAGGAGCTTTGATGAGAAAAGCCGATCTTGCTGATAAAGTCGTCATGAAACTCGGCGTGACACGTAAAGAATCTTCGGACATCATTCGACTGGTTCTCGATTCGATCAAAGGAACCCTAAAAAACGGGGAAACCGTCAAGATTGCCGGATTCGGCAACTTTGTCGTCCGTAATAAAAAGGCAAGAAAAGGGCGGAACCCAAAAACAGGAGAAGAGATCGGCATCACCCCCCGCCGTGTCGTCACCTTTCGCCCAAGCCAGGTCTTCAAGCAATTCGTCAACCAATAGTGGACCAACATAGACATTGATCAAGGTGCAGGAAAAACTGTTTTATAAAATCAGCGAGGTCAGCCACCAAACTGGCCTTGAGCCTTATGTGATTCGATTTTGGGAAACCGAGTTTCCCAGCCTTCACCCTAGAAAAAGTAAGGGAAATCAACGCACTTATACCAAAAGAGAAATCGACCATATCCTGGAAATCAAACATCTGCTCTATAAAGAACGATTAACGATTCCCGGCGCAAGAAAGCGATTGAGGCAATCGTCCCAGAAAGATCGGGCAAACGGCCTCCAACACACGCTATCCTCTGTCAAAAAGGAACTGGAAGAGATTATTCACTTACTCAGCTGATCGGGGCGTAGCGCAGCCTGGTAGCGCACTCGCTTGGGGTGCGAGAGGTCGCTGGTTCAAATCCAGTCGTCCCGACCAGAGTCTCTTCCTGAACCAAAGGGAATCCATCCAAGAATTTCGGAAAGGCCACCTTGCACATCTAAACAAACCCTCTCCCACTTAATTGCCTTGATGTGATGCCTTCGGCGCATCCAAGTCAAAGCCATCGATCGGAGCGTGTAAGACACGCAATTCAATTTTGCCATGGACTTTTCAAGTGTGCTACATTAACCCCAAATTGGTTCCATGTTTTTTCCCAGCCGATTCTTCACTAATTTCATCCACCGCCTTTAGGTATATGCTTCATTCTTGAGAAAGAAGCCGGGCGATTTCAATTTTTAGAAAAGGTAGGAGTCGACAAAAAGAATGGCGTCCTCGCCCCCCCCTCTTCGTTACTTAGCGTCGATTACGAATCACCTAAGAAATGTAAAGGTTTTCCCCACCGTTGGCTTGCTCTTACTTGCACTGAGCCTAGACTACTCGCCTTGGCTACCCTTGATCAGTAAAATGGCCTCAACCCTCTTACAGGTCGGCGTCTTGGTCAAGTTGGTTTTTGAGGAACGCTATCTTCATCTAAAGTTTCGGCGACTTTCATGGCAAAAAAAGTTAATCCCAATTGCGCTCTTCGGCGTCTGCCTCTTGTTCTTTATCGAAAAAAACCTCCTCCTCTACTCAATGTGGGGCGATTCCTCCGGTGCGATGATGAACCCCTACCGCTCCTACAGCATCATATTTTTTTCGTCCGCGTTTTTCATTTATGCCCTCCGGCTTAATATGATTTCGGAATTCTTAAGTCAACTTCATCTCAAACCCGCACAAACGCTTGCAATCGGTTTTATGGGTCTCATCCTTTTCGGAACAATGCTTCTTTCTCTTCCACAAATGGTATCGGACCCCTCGAAGATTTCGATAATCGATGCCTTGTTTACCGCCACATCGGCCAGCACAGTTACAGGCTTGGTCCTTTTCCCTATCTCGGAGTTTTATAAACCCAGCGGAATTTGGGTTATCCTTTTCATGATTCAACTGGGCGGACTCGGCATTATGACCTTCGGCGTCCTCTTTTCAATGATTTCGAAACAAAGAATGCGTATCCACGACGAAGTCGCCCTTCAGGGGGTTCTTGGCACGGAATCAATCGGAACCGTACAACAAGAAATTAAACTCATCTTTTTGATTACTTTTATGATCGAGGCCCTGGGAGCGATTTTTATCTGGGTTATCCTTCCTGCTGATACTGCCGATCCTTTCTTTACTGCGGTTTTTCACTCGATCTCGGCCTTTTGTAATGCCGGGTTTTCACTCTTCCCAGAAAACTTGATGCACTATGTTGACCATTTTTCGATGAACTTCGTCATCGTCATTTTAATTGTACTCGGCGGCATTGGGTTTCCCGTCCTGAACAATTTAGGGAATTACCCTTTCTTTAGTAAAGATCGCGCGGCATGGCGGCTTTCCTTTCACTCTAAAATGGTCTTGTCCGTTTCCGGCGCACTCCTCTTAATTGGAACAATCGTCATTTATATTCTGGAATATCAGAACTCGCTTTCTTCGCTTTCCTGGTACGACAAATGGATCGCGGCGGCCTTTCATTCGGTTACCGCACGAACCGCGGGATTTAATACCTTGGACCTGGGCGGTTTTTCCGATGCGGCGCTCTATTTCATTATGCTTTTAATGTGGATCGGAGGTTCTCCGGCCTCCACCGCGGGGGGCATCAAGACGACCACCTTCGGCGTCATGCTCGCCACCTTGGGTGCGATGTTACATCAACGCGATGAAGTCAGTGTTTTTAAAAGAAGCCTCTCATCCCAAGCCGTTCAGAAATCGCTTTCAACCGCCTTTACCTCCTCGGCGCTCCTCGCGACTTTATTGCTCTTGTTGCTCGCTTTTGATGGCGGAAATTTCAAGGCGCTCATGTTTGAATCGGTCTCCGCCTTTAATACGGTTGGGCTCTCTACGGGGATCACTTCACAATTGAGTCCTATCGGGAAAATCATTATCATTTTAACTATGTTTATCGGTCGAATCGGACCCCTTACACTCGCATTCAGTTTAGCCGAGCGGATTAGCAAGGGGAAATACACCTATCCGCAAGAACGCGTGATTATCGGATAAGTTCCCGCTGAAATTGCGATATAAAAAAGGAGCATTATGAAACGATTTTTAGTCATTGGCTTGGGCCGCTTTGGAATGAGCCTTGCCGAAACACTTTATGCCGAGGGCGGCGAAGTTATCGCCGTGGACGAACACGCCGACAAAGTCGAAGAAATCAAAGACCGCGTAACCCATGCCGTCCAACTTGATGGCATGGATCCGGATGCGCTTAAATCGGTGGGCGCCGATGAGGTCGATACCGCGATTATCGCCATCGGCGAAAACCTGCAGGCCAGCATTGTGACCACCGTAATCCTCAAGGAATTGGGGCTCAAAGACATCATTGTGCGAGCCGATACCGATCGAGAAAAAAAGATCCTTCAACTTGTGGGCGCAACACGCGTTATCTTTATTGAACAAGAAATGGGTCGGCGGCTGGGCAAGACTTACTCTGGAAACGCCGTGCTCGATTACATCGAACTTTCTTCGACCCACTCAATGGTGCAGTGGGAAGCGCCGGAAGCCTTGATCGACATCGAATTAAGCGAACTGCAGCTCACGGACAAATGGAACTTGACGCTTTTTGCCATCAAAAAAGGGGGCGCAGAATCGAAGGGCTTTCGTTGGGGAAAAGACCAGGAACAATTAATCTTCAATCCGCCTTCGGATTATACCCTTGAAAAGGCCGACATCTTGGTCCTGATTGGAAAAAGCAAGGATTTGACACGTTTCACCCAGCAAAAAGAAAGTGAGTTTAAAAAGTTAGCGGATAAATAACTAGGCTCTACGCAGGAGACGCAAGCCCGCGTCTTAAGGGTTTGGACCAGGCTTCAGCTTAAGATATTCCGTCTTCTCTTTATTTTCAAAAAAACTAAAACGGCCACATCATTGGGATTAGCCAGGTTCCCAGCAGCCAGAAAATAATGTTGAGTGGCGTTCCAACCCGAAGAAAATCCGAAAACTTATACTGTCCCGGCCCATAGATCAAGGTATTCGTCTGGTATCCAATCGGCGTCATAAAACTCAGAGAGGCCCCGAACATGACGGCCATCAAAAAGGGCCGCGTGTTCCATCCTTGTGACTCGGCAACAGCAATGGCAATCGGCGCAAGCAGCGCTGCCGTTGCATTGTTCGACATCACATTCGATAAAAGCGTCGTAATCAGATAGAGCGCGGAGAGGAGGGCGACAGGGCCCCAACGGCCAATTCCAGACACAAGAACATCCGAAATAAATACCGCTGCGCCACTCTTCTCTAAGGCGATGCCCAAAGTCAGAAGACCGGCCAACAAAAAGATCACCTTCCAATCGATGGCTTCATAGGCTTCCTCCAAGCTAAGACACCCAATCAAAATCAGAAGAATCGCCCCGACAATTGCACTGACGACAATGGGAAAAATACCCAAGGAACTGGTCGTGACAACACCAAATACAATGGCCAAAGCTGGCAAGATTTTTCTCTTCCGAAATTTCGTCTGCTTGATTTCAGAAATAAAAACAAGTTCCGTATGATTTTTTAAATTATCGATTTGTTCACGACGGACTTCCATCAATAGGGCATCTCCAGCCCGCAGCGGCGTGGTCTCGAGTTTTTCGTGTCGGATACCGCCACTTCTGCGGATCGCCAGCGGAGCAACACCGAAGCGGTCTCGGAATTTAATCGCCTCAAGAGACTTTCCTTCCAGTGACGTATGCGGAGCGATCACCACCTCAACCAACACGGCTTCTGTCGATTCAAGATCTTCGTCACGCCATTGCAGGCCCGACTTAATGGCGATTCCCTCTTGTTGTTGGATCTTTTGAATTTTATGTACGTTGGCGCGAACGCGAAGCACATCGTATTCTCGTAATACGAGATTTGGGCCCGGAAAAAGGATGCGCCCGCCCCCTCTGAACACCTCCAAGATTTCGATATCCAAATCGCGAACCAAGGGGGCCTCGTGGAGTTTCTTATCGACTGAGAGTGCCTTTGGAAGTAATATGATCTCAGTTAGATAATCATTCATTTCAAAACTTTTGGTAAGATCTTCTCCGGCACGGCTACTTGGAATCATCCGCACGCCGATGACGAGCATGTAGAACACCCCAACCAAAAAAAAGATAAAACCTACGAATGAAAATTCGAACATCCCGAAAGAGGGCAAACCATGCCGCTCCGCCATGGAATTGACGAGGATATTTGTCGAAGTACCAATAAGCGTACAGACACCACCAAACATCGACGCGAAGGAAAGCGGCATTAATAATTTAGAGGGACTCACCTTCGCCTCTCGTGCAACGCCGAGCACAATGGGCATGAAAATTACCACCGCCGCAGTATTATTAACAAAGGCGGAAATCAATCCAACCACCAACATCATCATGATGAGCGCGGACCAAAAACTTCTCCGACCGATCTGTGATAGTTTGACACCAATAATATTCAGTGCGCCCGTTCTAAAAAGACCGGCACTGATGACAAACATCGCGCCAACCGTGACCGTCGCCGTATTACTGAAGCCCGAGATCCCATCTTCCGGCGTGATGATTCCGCTGATCAGCAGGGTCGCCATCACCATGAGCGCAACCAAGTCGACCGGAAACTTCTCCGTAATAAACAGAAGGAGTGTAACCAGCAATAAGACAAAAACAAAAACAATATCGAAAGTCATATTTGGGAATGTCTCCCGAAAGCTTCGGCACAGAACAATGTGGATAAAATCAAAGGATAAGCTACTTTAACCGATTTTGTTTTAAAGATACAAGACAATGTACCCCCGATCAGATCCGTCGATCATGATGTGGACAAAGGCCGAGACGCGCCTTATATTTTGTCGCATTCGAGACGGTGCTCTGTCCACGTTTCTTAGTCGAAGTATGCTGTGACCTTGAGATCGACGGTTGTCGCTGACTTCGAGAGTAATAGATTGGAAGAAAAAGCAGAGTTGAAGTCGGACCCTCCTTCGTTTTAGAATGTAGATCCTTCAAGAAGGCCTAAAGAGGATTCCCATGCGGCATATACCCCTAATTTTAATTTGTCTATTCACTGGAGCCTGTGCTGGTAATCTGCATTTACAGCGCGTCACACATCAAACGGCCGACACGCTGATTGTCTTGGACAAGGAAGAAATCATGGCCTCTCCCTCCTTCCCGCCGCCTTACCAGCACCCCCAAACGCTTTCCTCCGAGACGATTCTACGAACATTAAAATTGATTCGTGTAATCCCAAACAGCGGATTTTTAAACACCCTTTTTTCGGGAAAAGACAAAGATCGCCCGCTTTTAGATCCGGATTCAGCCGAAGCCCTGTCGATTCAACTCTCAGAGGCTTTCGCCAAGGCAACACCCCTCGAACGGATAAATTTTTATCGCGCCTTGCCCTCTTCCCCTGCCGAAGTCCGTGTCACCTCGGGCTCCATAATTTATCAAGAGGACCGTTTACACCTCCGCGTAAATCATTTCCAGGTTCCGCTTCGAAAGGGTAGCGCGCTCTCTTCGGCGGGAAAAGGACTCGCCCCATCGGAAACATCGAAGTACCGTTTTGTCCTCTCCCAAAATAAACAAATGCGTCATCGCCAATTCAAGAATGTATTTGGTTTAGAAGGCACAGACGACCATTGGCTCGTGATTGACCTGGCCGATTTACCTGATCCACAGGCTGAAGCCTCGGCCCCTTCACCCGAGTCACCACTGACGATAGAAGAAAAACTAAGCACCTTAAAACGATTGAAAGAACAAGGCTTAATTAGTGAGCAAGACTATATCGAAAAGAAACAGGCACTGCTTCAAGCCTTTTAATCGACGACCTCCCTTGTCAATCCGAATAAAATAATGCATACTCTCAATAGCTTGTCATGAAGGCGAAAGTGCATGATTAGGTCTTGATTTCAGTCTAATCACAATACACCAGCACTGCCTTTTTTTGACGGGCGCAAGATCAACTTGATGTCCTCCTGACCCCCTACGGATACAAATGATGTCTACTGGACCGCTTTCACGAGAAACACGATTAAGGAGTTTGGTCAAAGGTTTAAGCTGGCGGGTTGTGGCTTCGATTACCACAATCATGATTGCATATTTCATTACGAAAGATACGGCAATGGCTTTTGAAATTGGCGGGATTGAGGTGCTTGCAAAAATAATATTTTATTACTTACACGAGCGCGCCTGGCAGGTCCTTCCTCGAGGCACCATTCGACAAATTGAATCGGAAGTCTTCACCAAACGCGACCCTCGACTCTCAAGAAATAAAACCTCAGAATAGGTCTCTATTTTTCAGCTTCTCCAAAACTATATAAGGTTTTAAGGATAGGCCATGACCCATCAGATCGCTGACCTAGACGAAGATCAATTTGTGTCACCACCTCCTGGCTTTTACGAAAATAAAGAAGGACCTCACGGTCCTTCTTTATTTTAACCAGTTATAGCTTACTGGCTTAGGCCGTTTTAACCGGGATCTTTCGAACTTCTTTTTTAGCCGCTTCAAACTTAGGGAGCCTAATCTTTAAGACGCCTTTGTCAAAAGTGGCTTCGATTTTTTCTTCATCGATCCCGGAGGGCAATGTCAGTGCCCTTTGGAAACTACCGTAGCGCCGCTCCACATGGTAGATGTTTTTCTTTTCTTCCTGGTGCTCGCTTTTCTTTTCCCCGTGGACCCTTAGCACGCCTTCTTCAATGAAAAGTTGAACATCTTCTTCCTTGATTCCTGGTAGCTCAACCGAAACCTCGAAACTTTTTTCGTTTTCGATTAAGTTCAATCTTGGGGTAAAAACGCCTTTCTCCTTTAGTCGTGGCCCCTTCGGTGCAGAATCGAAATCGCGCACCCAATCCTCAAAGACCTTATTAAACCCCGTATCGAAAATAGGAAATGGACTTAACCTTGGTCTTCTGTTTCTTAAAGCTGCATTTCGGCCCCAAGTCCATGGATTTACCTCTTTAACATACATCGCCATACCTCCCTCTCTTATTTGTATCACCCAATGTCGTATCCATTGTCTATTCTAAAAGTAAGACCTAATTTTCGTTTTTCAAGGCTGGGTAATTTGAAGGAATCGACCCTATAATCCTATTAATTCAATTTCTAGTGGATGTGACGATGGTGCTCTTTCTCAGAGCCTACGATTCATCTTGCTCCTCTTTTCATTTATTCACCTCTTGTCCCTGTCGGTTTGGATCTGCATCATCGTTTTTTCCTTTGTCACTACACCCACCCTCTCCTTCGGCTCAATCTTTCTGTACATCACCACCTTAGCTTTTTGAAACCTCTCACTCGCGTCCGAAACATCGCCCAGGCCACATATCACAATATTCCTATGCTTGACCTCCACTGGGCGAGTTGTTAGAATCCGCCAATTGGTGCGAATAATAAGGTCACGACACAAAGTGAAAATCCACGAAATTTATCAGAGCATTCAAGGCGAGTCGAGCTATGCCGGTCAAGCCTGTGTTTTCATCAGAACAACAGGGTGCAATCTTCGATGCCGATGGTGTGACACTACCCATGCCTTCTATGAGGGTGAAGAGCTCAGCCTTGAAACCATTTTACAAAAGGTACGAGCATTTGGCTGCCCCTGTGTGGAATTGACCGGAGGTGAACCTTTACTCCAAGCGGAAAGCCTTCCGCTCATCTCAGCCTTAGTGGAGGAAGGGTATCGCGTTTTGATCGAAACAGGCGGATCCCTTCCGATTAAAAGAATCGATCCCCGGGCAGTGATTATTCTTGATATCAAATGTCCGGGTAGTGGGATGACCGACACGATACTTTGGGAAAACCTACAAGACTTAAAAGACACGGATGAAGTCAAGTTTGTCATCGCAAATCAGGCGGATTTTGACTGGGCGAAAAGGAAGTTGAATGAACACCCGAGCCTACACAATAAAATCGTCCATTTTTCACCAGTCTTTGGAGAGATGGACCCAAAACAATTGGCGGCATCTATTTTAAAGGAAAGATTACCCGTTCGGCTTCAAATGCAAATCCATAAATACATATGGGACGCATCCGCCACAGGGGTATAAAATGAGAGGGGCAGAAAAATCGCAAATGGATATTAAAGTAAAAAGTGGTTCGATCACAAAAATGGATGGAGAACTCGCAGTCCTTGGCTTTTTCGAAGGAGAACGCCTCCAAGGCCCCATTGCTTCCATTGACCGCGGAATGCGAGGTAAACTCAAAAAAACCCTCTCTTCTGAAAATTTTACAGGATCATTTCTTCAAACGATTTTAATCCGCCCAGATCGGCCAAAAGGGCTTCAGCGACTCATTCTTGTCGGACTGGGAAAACGGAACGAAATAACAGAGGACCGGCTTCGCCAAGCCATGGGTAAGGGCGCGACTTCGGCCCAGGCGATTGGTGCAAAACGTATCGTTCTCGACTGCAACCCCCACTTTATCGGTAAAGGGACGGTCCGTGCCTTTAGCCAAATCCTTGTCGAAGGACTCATCCTCTCCCTTTACAAACTCGATCGTCTGAAAACGGGGAATAAAAAAGAAAAACCAATCGAGGACTGCGTGCTCGTTGTTCCCGAAAACAAACAGGTCTCTCAGGCCGAAAAGGGCGGCGCTCAGGGAAAAGTCATCTCGGAAGCGGTCCATTTCGTTCGCGATCTTTGTAACCTCCCTTCAAATATTGTCACGCCGTCCTACTTGGCACAGGAAGCGAAAACCATTGCCGATGAAGGGCGAATGCAGATTACGGTCTTGGAACGATCCGATGCTGAAAAGCTCGGCATGGGCGCATTCCTCGCCGTTGCCCGTGGAACCGCCGAAGACCCGAAGTTCATCGTCATGGAATACAAGGGCATCACAGGAGAAAAGCCCATCGCCTTAATCGGAAAATCGGTCACCTTCGATACGGGTGGCATTTCCTTGAAACCTTCGGAACGCATGGACCAAATGAAATACGACATGTCGGGAGGCGCGACGGTCCTCGGCGTGATGAGCGTTATTAGCCGCTTAAAACTCCCGGTCCATGTCGTCGCTATATTGCCTGCCACTGACAACATGCCCAGCGGAACTGCGGTACATCCGGGCGATGTGGTCACAGCCCTTTCCGGAAAGACCATCGAAATCGACAATACCGATGCGGAAGGCCGCCTCCTCCTCGCCGATGCCTTGGCCTATGCCGCCCGATACAATCCGAAGGCCATGATCGATCTGGCGACACTCACCGGGGCCTGCGTGGTTGCCCTTGGCCAGCATGCAATTGGCTTAATGGGAAATCAGGATACCTTAATTTCAGAGCTGCAATCTGCAGGCGAAGAAAGCGGCGAGCGGCTTTGGCCTCTGCCGCTTTGGGACGACTATTTCAACCAAATTAAAGGGGAGGTTGCAGACCTCAAAAATGTCGGAGGGCGCGCTGCTGGCGCCATTACGGCGGGCCTTTTCTTAAAACAATTTGTGGGCGAAATTCCTTGGGTCCATCTCGACATTGCAGGCACTTCCTGGTACAGTGACGCCAGACATCCTTACATCCCGAAAGGCGCGACAGGGATCGGGGTCCGACTTTTAGTCCGATATTTAACGAACCACTCAAAACGGAAAAAACGATGAAACTCTCTCACAAGGTTGGCCAACTTTTAATGGCAGGGTTCGAAGGCACGCGCCCTTCAAAGGAAATCAAACAACTCATCAAAGAACACCACATTGGCGGGGTCATTCTTTTTTCGAGAAACATCGAAAGCCCCAAACAATGCGCCAAGCTCACCGAATCGCTTCAAAAACTTTCTCCCGATGCGCCGCTACTCATTGCCGTAGATCAGGAAGGGGGTCGCATTTCCCGCATGCCAAAACCCTTTACACAATTCCCTTCTGCGAGAACAGTTGGACAGTGCAATTCGGTGCCCTTAACCTACCGGATCGGGGAAGCCATTTCGAAAGAACTGCTTGCCGTTGGGATTAATATGAACTTCTCTCCCGTTCTCGATGTCGACACCAATCCCAAAAACCCGATTATCGGCGATCGCGCTTACGGGAAAGATCCCACCCTGGTTTCGAAACACGGCCTCTCTATGATTGCCGCCATGCTCGACAATAAAATGATCCCGTGTGGAAAACACTTTCCTGGCCACGGCGATACCGAATTGGATTCGCACGAAACACTGCCTGAAGTCCAGCACGCCATTATTCGCTTAGCCGACTTAGAACTTCGCCCTTTTATTCATGCGATAGAAAACCGGCTTCCCTGCGTGATGACCGCACACCTTTGTTGTACCGCCTTCGACGACAAACTCCCTGCGTCGCTTTCAAAAAATGTGGTCACAGACCTTTTGCGAAAAACCTTGAAGTACAATGGCGTCATCGTGACAGACGATCTCGAAATGAAAGGCATCACGAATTCCTTTTCGGTTGCAGATGCGGCGGTACGGGCCGTTGAAGTCGGGTCCGACTTGGTCCTGGTTTGCCATTCTCCAGATCAACAAAAAGCGACTTTGGCCGCGCTCACCGCCGCCATTGAAAGCGGGAAAATATCCGAAGAACGGCTCAATAAATCCCTGGACCGGCTTCTTTCTTTGAAGGAATACTTCTTATTACAACAAAACGATCACGATATTGAGGCACTGCGGGAATCCATCGGCTCGGAGGAACATCTCGAACTGGTTGAAACGGTGAATAAAAAGGGGAAGGCCTAACATACCCGCTAAGTAAGTTGGGTCCTCTCAATTCCATCGTCACGACACACTAGATATTTTCACGAAACACTCGACCTCAGGTCTTCATGGCCAATAATTCAATACGGCACTTCCTTCTTTTTCTTTCCTCCGTGATTTGTTCGACCGATAAGAGCTTCGGGTAGGTTTTGCAGGGCGATCTTTAGTGACACACTTTTTAATCCAGTACATTGAATGGGGCGTTCAACACGCAGCGCTTTGGGGTTTTCTTCTCGTTTTCACCTTGATGACCGTGGAAAGCTCCTTTATCCCCTTCCCGAGTGAAGTGGTCATGATTCCCGCCGGCTTCTTGGCCTATCGCGGTGCGCTCCTGTTTTCCTCACCGTTTTTGGACCTCGTTCTCGTCATTTTTTTTGGTACGATCGGCTCTATTTTTGGCGCCTATATCAATTACTTTTTGTTTTTGAAACTGGGACGTCCTTTTTTATACCGGAATGCCAAATACTTTTTTCTGAGCCCTGCAAGCATCTCGCGGGCGGAAGAGGTTTTTAATCGACACGGCGATATCGCAACCTTTGTCTGCCGATTGCTTCCCGGTATTCGTCAACTCATTTCCATTCCGGCCGGGCTTGCCCGCATGCCGATATTTCGATTTACCTTGTTTACGGCCCTAGGCGCGGGCATCTGGTCAGCCGTCCTTGCTTTAACTGGGTATTATTTCGCTTCTCTCACTCAAGATCTAAGTTATGCCGAGCTTGTCGTCAAGGGGCGGGAGAATATTCAGCACAATTTACCATGGCTCTTTTTAGGATTATCGGCGATCATCGTCGTCTACCTTCTTTTGCACCGCAAGATTATGGTCACAAATACGGAAGCCCCTAAATAATGTGGAGGGCGGTAACGGACAACTCGACCCTTGTCGTATTTCTATAAATTAATGCGCGAGACACGCACCTCGAAACCCCATTTGGCTTAACAAGTATATTTAATAATGGGCATCTTCCTGAAAGGATAACCGGTGTCTGCAAAAGTCTGGTGGCCCCTTTTTCCTATTTTATTTCTCATCGTCCTCGCATCACTCATCATTTCGATTGCTTCTCTTTACAAATCCGGAAAAGGGACACGAAAGGGATGGCTTGGTCTTGGCTTCGCGCTCCTTTTTTATATACTGACTTTTGCCTTAGGCCGATGGCGGTGGCTGCACATGCCTTTGTCGAACATCGCGGAACTCATCATGGTTTTTAATGTCTATTATTTTTTCAAGCACAATCAAAAAGAGATTGCCTGGTGCAATATCACCGCCCTCATTGCCATCGTGTTCGACTTTGCCCTCCATTACATCCTAAAGTAGCTGCTCCCCTACCCATATCAAAACCGAAGGGCTACGCGCGCAGCGTTGTACTTCGCCTAAGTCTTAGATTTCATAACACTGACAAAAAGTGTCACAGAGAGCCCTACCCCCATCCATTTCCTTACTAGACTTATTTTTTATAAAACACTGAAAATAGAGACAATTCGTTTAATCGTATTTATGGCACTCATCCTGCACAATATCAAAGACATGCGAGTGGCCAACAATAAAAGACCTTCCGGTTCTTCCGTTCTCAATGAAGGAAAAATCAACGGCCGTAACGCACGATATCTCTTCCTTGGGCTCTTGATGTTCGCGATTGCAGGATGCGGGACGAACGTCTCCGCGGGGCCCTCCGGTGTCTTTGTCGACAACTCGACGGAGACCTTTCTTAAACAGGCATTCGACGAAGCAAAAGTGTGCAGCACTTTAGAACAGGGAACGTTCGAAGATGTTTCGATTGTCTTTATGCCTCCAACCTTCCCTTGTAAACACTATGCAGGGGGCTGTAGTGGCGAGTATGTTAATCCGAATTTCCTGAAGGTAGGTTCACTTTTCGTGTGGAAACATGAAGTGATTCATTATCTGCTCGACTTAAATACCGGTGATCCGGACTCTTCCCACGAAAGCCCCCTCTTCAAAGACTGCGTATAAGTAACCCTGAGTGAGTTAAGCTCGTTTTTCTTCGCGGCCTATCTCCTGATCGTCTTATCTCGATAGGTGTTTGGACAACTAAAACAGAGCCGCTTAAGCATATTGTAAATTAGAAAATGCTCAGGACTGCGACAGAATCTCGGCGGCGAGGGCAAGATAGGCTTCGGCTCCCCGCGAGGCGGCATTGTAGTAGAGAACGGGTTTGCCGTGACTCGGGGCTTCGGCCAAGGTAATATTTCGAGGAATCGTGCTTTTAAATACCTTATCTTCAAAATGCTTCCGGATCTCGCCGGAGACTTGATTGCTCAGATTATTGCGGCCATCAAACATAGTCAGAACAATGCCTTCAATCTGAAGTCCAGGATTGAGTCCTTCACGAACCCGTTTAACGGTATTTAAAAGAAGTTTCAAGCCTTCCATCGCATAGTATTCGCATTGCAAAGGAATCAGTAAGGAATCGGCCGCAGTCAAGGCATTGAGGGTGAGGAGCCCGAGTGAAGGGGGGCAGTCGATTAATATAAAGTCATAGGCCTCTGCGACGCTTTTTATCCGGTCCTTCAAAACCGTCTCCCGGCTGTTCATGGTGACCAATTCGACCTCTGCGCCCACCAAGTCGATGTGTGAGGGAAGCAAGTCAAGGGTATTCATCTCCGTGTGCAAAACAAGTTGAGAGAAATCGCGTCGTCCGATCAAAAAATCGTAGACGCTCCCCTCCAAGGCATCAAGGTCAATCCCAAAGCCACTCGTGGCATTGCCCTGAGGGTCGAGATCGAGAAGCAAGGTCTTTTTTTCAGCCACCGACAAGGAAGCCGCCAAGTTAATGGCGGTCGTCGTTTTTCCGACCCCTCCTTTTTGATTTGCAATTGCGATGACGCGTCCCATCTGTTTTTAATCCTCAGTTATAAAGCGGCATCGTAGCATACTCGCGTTCCGAAAGAAAAGATCAGAGGGCAGTGCAGTTTAGGGCAATACCTCAGACCAAAATTCACAAATATTCCATTCAAATCGTCTTCCCCAAAGGCGACGCTTATTTCAAAAACCGGTCATCCAGGTCAGCGCCTGGAACAAAACAGTGGTCCCGTTTCCCGAATAAACGATAACGATTCCTGGCAATCCGGTCATAAAAAAAATCGCGTATGGGTCTTGGAATCACGACCAAGGAAAATAGAAGCGGCCAAAGTCCGTCGAGCCGTCTAATCACCTGAAGCGCGGCATCCGATTTTGTATAATAATGCTGCTTCGAGACAAAAATAAAGGTCTGGAATTCACGCAGCGGGAGATTGAGTTTTTTTAAGATCGCTTGCCCTCGAGGCGATTGGAGTGAAGTAAACTTAAACTTCTTCTTCGAATCTCTTTTTACGACAAACATAAGGGAAGCTGTGCAGAGGAGACACACACCGTCATAAATAATGAGATCCTCTATATTTAAGTCATTTTCTTTCAATCGCTTGCTTCAACCTTTCAAGGTATTATGTCGAATAACCACCGAGGGCCAAGGGCCACCCCACGAACTTCACCGAAAAGCTCACTTCCCCTCCGAGCGACCGATACAATAGGGAAGGCCTTGCAGGACCTGTATAGAACGCTTCGTTACAAGACCCTCCCCTGACTGTATAATTTCATCCAAGATCATGTATACTTTGGTCATGAGTCACTCCCAGCCTTGGGTAATACACTTAATTCATAATGGTCACCCCTCCGCAAGTCTGAAAAGATAAGATACAAGGAAAGACATGGACGCCTTCATTGCCAGACAACCTATTTTTGATATCCATCAAAAAGTCTTTGCCTACGAGCTTTTATTTCGATCAGGCTTGGAAAACTTCTTCGATGAAAAAAATGCCACCGCCGAAAAAATCGATCAAGTCTCCTCAAAGGTGATCGGAGACAGCATGCTGATCCATGGCCTAGATACCCTCACTGCAGGCAAAAAAGCATTTTACAATGTAACGCGAGAGACCCTGCTCAAGGCCTACTACGCCGTGCTTCCCAAGGACCTTGCGGTGGTGGAAATATTAGAGACAGTCGAACCGGATGCCGAGATCCTTGAGGCCTGTAAAATCTTAAAGCGAGACGGCTACACACTCGCCCTCGACGATTTTGTCGATAAAGAAAGTTATAAACCTCTATGCGACATGGCTGACATCATCAAGGTCGATTTCCTCCTATCCGACCGAAAAGAACAACGGCGCCTTGCAGAATGTTATGCACCAAAAGGCATTCTTATGCTCGCCGAGAAAGTCGAAACTTGGGAAATCTTTCAAGAAGCCAAAGGGATGGGCTACACCTATTTTCAAGGCTTCTTTTTCAGCAAACCGGTTATCCTTACCGGCAAGGACATTCCGAGCTATAAGCTGCATTATCTGAAGGTCCTTAAAGAAATTCAACGCCCAGAATTAGATTACTACGGACTTGAAGAAATCATCAAGCAAGAGATGTCTCTTTCCTACAAACTACTCCGTTATATTAATTCTCCTTTTTTTGGATTGCAGAGTGAAATTGCATCCATTCAACATGCCTTAATATTAATGGGAGAAACCGAAGTCAAAAAATGGGCCTCCCTGGTCGCACTCGTCAACATGGCGGGCGACAAGGCTGACGAGTTGGTCATTCAGGCCATCGTCCGGGCAAAGTTCTGTGAATATCTCGCGCCAAAATTCGGGGTGGAAAAACGCGCTCAGGACTTCTTTCTGATGGGCATGTTTTCTCTTCTCGATGCCATCATGGGATGCGATCTCTCAGAAGGTTTGGATAAGCTTCCCATTTCGGAAGACATCAAAGCCGCCTTACTTGAAGGCGAAGGGCACATGGGAACGGCCCTCCACTTAATCCTGGCATACGAGCAAGGGGACTGGAAAGAGATCAGCGAGCTGATAAAAACATCAACGATCAGTGATGAAGGCATCTCTACATTTTACATTAATGCGCTCAAATGGGCGGATCAAAGTTTCAGAGTCCATAATTCTGGCTAGGCGAAAAAAAAAACGAATACACGCCCTACCCCTACTGTTTTTCTCTTCCGATTTTTTACATAATCCCACAGATCTTATACCATATAGACTTTATATTTCTCTTTTCTCTTCCAAATCCTTTTGCAAATTGATATGCGAAATCTCAATATTTTAGTATAGTTATAGTATGGCCCTTAAAAACAAACGAGGGGGCAAGGCCTCAAAACGAAAAGGCGTACCGCACGACACTGGCTTTGCCCAAATCAATGGCAAACACCCCTATAAAAAAGCCGTCCCGACGGGCTACATCGATTACCCTGTTCATACCCGGCATGGCGGTGAAGTGTTTTACTTCAACTTTCAACTTGCCAAGGAGATGGGGCTCATCGCGCAAAATCACCTGCCCCGCCTCAATAAAAAGCTGTGCGATGTTTTGCTGCAGACCTTCAGCATCGAGATCATAAACGAGTACGATCTCGCGCATGACCTCCAGTTTCCCAAAGAAGATATCCGTCCAAACCGATACATGGCAACACGTTATCTTCAACTCCAACATCCAAACAAACAAGGCACCACTTCTGGCGATGGACGCAGCATCTGGAATGGCTTCTTTAAAGGGAAAAAGGCAATCTGGGATATCTCCAGTTGTGGCACAGGGGCGACCGCTTTAAGTCCCGCCGTGGCCATTGAAGGCCAATATTTTAAATCGGGAGATCCGGAGGTGTGTTATGGAGGCGGACGGGCCGAACTGGGCATGGGCTTGTCTGCAGCCATCCACAGCGAAATCTTTCACTACAGCGGCGTAAAAACGGAACGAACCTTAGCCATTATTCGATATCCCGACGGATCCGCAGTGAATGTCCGCGCCGCAAAAAATCTGCTCCGGCCAGCACACCTTTTCCGTTATCTTAAACAAGGCGATTATGAAGGCTTAAAAAGCATTGTTGATTATTACATTGAAAGGGAGATTAAAAATGGATTATGGCCAAACCTAGCGAGTCCGAAAGAAAATTATCGGCACCTGCTCCGGGTGCAACGCGACACCTTCGCACACCTGGCCGCACAATTCGAAAGCGAATATATCTTCTGCTGGATGGATTGGGATGGCGACAACATTTTGATGGACGGCGGCATCATCGACTACGGCTCCATCCGTCAGTTTGGCCTCTTTCACCGAGACTATCGCTATGACGATTACGATCGAATGTCTACAAGTATTGTTGGCCAAAAACATCAGGCAAAATATATCGTGCAGACCTTTGCTCAGGCCGTCGATTTTTTACTCACGGGAAAAAAGAAAAATATAAAGCAATTCTGCTCCGATGAAAGCGCAAAAGATTTCGACCGCACCTTTCAGGAATGCAAAGAAAAACAAATCCTCTACCGCATCGGATTCAATCAATCTCAAATTGAACATTGCTATCGTTTTCCCGACATTAAAACAAACATACACGCTTTTAGAAAAGTCTTTCGTTATTTTGAGCGAGTTCAATCCAGTGCAGGCATTTATGAAATCAACGATGGTGTCACCAGCGATGCGGTATTCTGCATGCGCGACTTACTTCGCGAACTTCCAAAACGCTATTTGCAGAATGACAGCTTGCTCAACGAGCGCGCAATGATCGACATTTTAAAATCGGACTACGCAGAAGAAATAGACCTCAGACTCTATCCGAGCAGACGGCGAACACTACTCCGCATCCAGCGTCTCTATCGCTCACTCGTCCGACTCGTGGCCCAACACACCGAAACAAGCGAACGAGATGTGCTCGAAAACCTAGAGGCTCGAAGTGCACGGATTAATCGCTATGCGCGTGTGACTGGAGATGCCATTATCCATGTGACCGCGAAGATGATCTCGGTCCATAAAACCTCCGGCGTTGACGAAATGTATCGTGTCCTCAGAAATTTCATCGAAGCCGAAATCTTACAGCCTGAGTACTTTAAAACCAAAAAGCAAAAGCCCCTCCCCTTAAAAAATCCCCAATCAAAAAAAGCCCTCAAATCCATGATCAAGGTCGTCAAACGTTCCCGATGGGGAATTTAGCCTAAAATTTCCTCTTCATAAATCGGAGGAGAAGGCGTATTTAATGAATACATCGGTGCGATTTGAGCATCGGGGGGCTCGCTCACTCTCCTTGAATAAGTTCCAAATACAGTTGCAGGGCCTCTTTCGAGAAACAGCAGAAGATCAGCTCTCGGAGGGATGTGCCTTTCACCTTCATCTCGAGGACTGTTGCCATTGCAATTTCGGCGGCAGGTCGGAGCGGATAAGCATAGACACCGGTGCTGATCGATGGAAAGGCAATGGAGGTCAAGGATCGGCTCGCCGCCAAGACCAATGACCGTGAATAACAAGAGGCCAGCAACTCCGCCTCTCCGTATTCACCCCCCTTCCAAACGGGACCGACGGTATGGATCACGAACTTTGCCGGTAAATTGTAACCCTCCGTTATTTTCGCATCGCCTGTGTCGCAGCCGCCCAGCAAACGGCAGGCTTCAAGCAGCGCCGGTCCCGCCGCCCGATGGATAGCCCCATCCACCCCGCCACCTCCAAGCAAGGAAGGGTTGGCGGCATTGACGATAGCGTCTACTTTCAAGCTTGTAATATCCGCCTGAACCGCTTTAAGTCGCATTTCCCTTTCCTCTCCAATTCAGAACCCTTCGCTTTGAAGAGGTTCCTACATCTTCGATTCGGACTTCTCAGTTTGTCCCGTCCCATTTTCATCGATGCCACTTTTTTTTGCAATATCTTAGGCACTCCATTGCGCCCAAAGTGAAGGCGTAAGTGGGTAATAATATCGCCAAGATCGATTCCTTCCGAACCCAACAGGGACCTCTCGTCTTGATCTCGCGTTGCCAAAACGATACACTCAGCCAAGCTTGTTTTTCATATAAGAGGGGGAAAATGAACGAATCGGACTATTACAAACTGGTTGACCACACCTTAGAACAACTTCAAGATGCACTCGATAAAATAGAAGTCGATTTCGATTACGAAATATCCGCTGGGATGTTTATCTTTGAATTCGAGAACGGCGTTAAAATCATCCTTTCCCGCCAAACGCCCTTGTCGCAGCTTTGGCTGGCGACACCTTCTGGGGCCTATCATTTTAATTATGATGCATCGAAGCAGGAATGGTTGGAGGAGAAAACCACCGAAACCTTATTTCTCGTTTTGAGTCAGCACTGCTCAAAACAGACTGGCGCGGACATTCAATTAAATACGAATTGAATGCGCATGTGTAAATAATCTGGAGAACCCTATGTTAAGCCTGGTCAGTGAAGAAATCGAATTGTATGCCGAACAGAACACGCGGCCTGAACCGGAAGCCTTACAAAAACTGATGGCCTACACCTACGAACACATGGAACTGCCCCAAATGCTCACAGGGCGACTCGAAGGCCGAATGCTAAAAATGCTCGTACAGTTGGCCCAGCCGAAATTGATTGTCGAAGTCGGCACCTTTACCGGCTACTCGGCCCTTTCGATGGCGGAGGGACTTCCTCAGGACGGAAAAATCATCACCTGCGACAACGACCCGGATGCACAAAAGGTCGCGCAGGCAGCCTTCGATGCAAGCCCTTTTGGCCACAAGATCGAATTGCGCTTAGGCGAAGCCATCGACACCCTTCGGAAATTGGACGCGGTCATCGATTTTTCTTTTATCGATGCCGACAAAGTCGTGTATCTGGAATACTATGAAACCATCCTCGCGAAAACCCGCCCCGGCGGCGTCATCCTCCTCGACAACATGCTCCAATCGGGCCACGTCCTCCACCCCGATGATGCCGCATCAAAAGCCATTCACAAACTCAATCAAATCATCTGTAAAGATGACCGTGTCGAAAATGTACTTTTAACGGTACGCGATGGCGTTCAATTTGTGAGGAAAAAGGCATAAAACGACCATCCGAACTTGGCCATCGATACCGAGACAAGTAATTCCTCTTTCGTGAACTTGCCTCTGAATGATTTTCAGCCTGGTACGTGTCATCCCCTCTTTGCAAAAGGGGGGCAAGGGGGGATTTAAACAGGTCAACAACAATACGAATAAGGAATAAAATCCCCCTCAATCCCCCTTTTTCAAAGGGGGAGGCATAAGATACCTTTTACTGAAGATTATGTGGACGAACTGCATCTGTCGGACAGCGGAACAACCCTCGATGCGCAGGCGCAGATTGAATTAGAGTCATTGATTTTGGGTGTTTTAGATCAAGTGCTGAGCACCGCCGCAAATGCCCCTGCTGCCGATCCCTAGTTTTACAATGCCGGCCTCTCTCGTGCCCTTTGGCATTCCTCTCGGTTCGGAGTTGGGGATGTTAAATCCGGTGCTGAGGGCCGAGGGCAAACACCTCATCCTCGAAGGCGATTTCGGCCTTCGATAGGAGGCAAGCCTTTAGGGAGGCAATATCGAATAGCGGAGGGAAGGTGCCGATGATGCCCTACGGCAGCGTAAAAGCAAACATGCCGCCCCATGACTAACAACAAATTAGAAACGAGTTTTATGGGGTCAGCTTGAGCAACGAGTTATACCTACCTATACCCACTGAACTCAACCGACTTCAGGAGTTGCGATCCCATAGATTCGAACTCAAGATATTCCTTCCCTGGCGGCGCTTTTCGTGAAAGTTCTACGAATATGCCAACTGTTGGCTCCTTTGGGTGAACACAGTTCATGCCAAAGTATTCAATGAGCGTGTAGTCGCCACCACGTTTTGCACCGAAATCTTTCGATTCCATTTCATGTTTTACACAGGTTTCTGAGCGTGAAGAATACAACTCCTCATCGTTCTTAATTAGCTCAAACCTTCCTGTTTGTGGTTCTGCGGCACGACCGGACTTCACATAGGTAAGAAACTCTTGAGGTGATGAAAAGGTTGGAATTTGATAAGTCGAGCTGCTTACGATCAATGTCTCATTAGGAATGTCTCCCGCCGTACCAAGAGTAACTTGATAGGTTGATCGAACCAGCACGCTCCAAGACTTGTTTTCCGGGGCAATAAATGAAATGCCGGGTTGTATGATTCTTTTTCCACCTGAGATCTGTGGGAGTTGTGATAGCGTAGCACATGCACTCAAGGTAAATGCTAACGCGATGGTGGTGGTGATTGATCGCATATCGTTTTCTCCATTAGGCATATGATCAAGCTAACCTGACCGCCCCACGACTAACAATAAAACCTGAACGCAGCTTTTTGCGTTCAGGTTGAGCGACGGGTTAGCATTTTTTGAGTTAACGATTCCACTTATCATGTTCAAGCAGAAAATGCTTATAGTCACTTGTTTTTGAAATTTTCTCTTCATAAATGTAGGTAAATCCACCAACAAATATTTCCTCTTGTTTTACTTTGATATCCGGGTTAGGCAATACAAGCCCACGTCTCAACTGCCATAAACCATGAGACCATGGAATATGACCGAAGATAAAATCCTGTAAAGTCATCTTATCCTTGTTGTTACTTTCGTTACATAGCTCAAATTTTTCACTTACGTCTCTCGATGGTTCTTTCTTCTTCAAAGTTTTTGCATCTCGTTTGGCTAAAATATAGGGAACATCGTATACCCATAGTTTATGACTCCCCTGGATATTTTTTTCCTCCCCATACTCCACCACTACCAAAAAGACTGGAACAGGTTGATGACCCCAATAATCATAAAATTTGTCTTCAATACTTTTCAGACTAAACGTCCCTTTTACTGTTTTCACTTGGCAAAAGAAATGAAGGCTAAGTTCAAAATTTTCATCGTCCAGTACTTCACAATACAAATCTATTCCTGTGTCTTTACCCTGACCGACATCCCGAACAATGCAGTTTGCTGATAGTTTTGTGGCAACAAGATGTTCACCTTGATTACCAATATGAATAGTTCTTGAATGTGCCTTTGTCATAACTTAAAGAGATGACCTCGTAAAGAGATATGATGCTAACTTGGTCTTATACAGACTTTTTTCTGTATAACAAGGCGATATCGGTGTTATACAGAATTTTTTCCGTATAATTCTTTACCCTATACGGAATTTTGGCCGATGCAGTCCTGGGCCAAGGCAGTGCACAGTGTGGGATTTGATCCTTATATGCCAGAACCCAATGAAAAAATCAAAGAAAATAAAATAGACAAGCTCCCCTCGCAAGACTTTCCCGGTGCTCCCGAGATTTTGGAAGTGGAGGGAATTGCCCTGATGCAGGATGTATTCTTTTTAGGCGGGGGCCGTTCCTAGCGCCCATCCCTTAGCGTTCCTTTCGGATGGCCCGAACCTCTTTTAGATTGGAGACAAAAATTTTGCCGTCGCCCGGATTGCCGGTGCAGGCCGCGATTCGGATGGTATCGACCACGCGATCCACCTCAGCCTCCTCCACCACAATCATGAGCGAGACCTTGGCGATTTCTTCGTAGTGCACCGATCCCACTTGAATGCCCCGCTGGCGTCCCCGCCCGATGCCTGGAAATTGGATGAATGAAATTAAGAATTGCATAAATAGCGATCCCCCTGTCATCATGACAAGCATGATCATCGAAAACGAAATGGCCATCCGCCTCGGTTTTTTTATCGGCATTTTTGTTTCCATGGCCCTCTGGGAGCTGGGCGCTCCTCGACGCGCCCTCAGCACCTCCAAGGCCATCCGTTGGTTCACCAATATCGGCATCGTTGTCTTGAACACCCTGGTCGTGCGTCTGCTTTTTTCGGCTGCGGCAGTCGGCACGGCAGTCACCGCCAGTGAAAAGGCTTGGGGCCTGTTTAATCAAGTCTCTCTCGACCCAGGCTTCGAAGGCCTTCTTGCGATTATCGCTCTTGATTTCATCATCTACTTACAGCATGTGCTTTTTCATGCGGTTCCCCTGCTCTGGCGTCTTCACATGGTTCATCACGCCGATCTCGATTTGGATGTCACCTCGGGGGCACGCTTTCACCCCATAGAGATTATTTTATCGATGGGCATTAAACTGGCCGCCGTCGTGCTTATCGGTGCCTCCCCGCAAGCTGTTGTGATTTTTGAAGTGCTTTTGAATGGCACGTCGATGTTTAATCACAGCAACGTGCGTATCCCCAAAGGTTTGGACGCCCTACTCCGTTGGATTGTCGTCACGCCCGACATGCACCTCATCCATCATTCCGTGATTCGCGAAGAAACCAACCGCAATTTCGGATTCAACCTGCCCTGGTGGGATCGACTGCTCGGCACCTATCTCCCCGCGCCGCAAAAGGGTTATCTCGGCATGACTATTGGACTGGAACAGTATCGCGACCCCGAAAACCTGAGCTTGGCAAAAATCCTCGTGCTTCCTTTTTCGGGCAATACAGGCGACTATGCTTTTAGGAAGGATGAATTAGAGAAGAAGGGTGGGAAGTAGGAAGATTAGATAAACAGAAAAGCCACGGGATTACATCCCAAGGCTTTTCGAATCGAAAACAAGAAGGATCTTGCTGATTTTGTCTTTATCGACTTCAAAGACCTGGGTCATGGTCGTCGAGACACCGGGTTTTATAAATTGATACACCAAACACGCGGAGGATTCGTCTTCATAGAAACGGATCATTTTATATTCGAAATCTTCGGGGGGATCGGCTTTTAATGCAATAATATATTCTTCCGCAGAATCGAAGCGATAAAGAGGGCCACGAAAGGTAAAGGTGTCGGAGAGCAAGTCTCTTAAGACCTCGGGGTCGCCGCCGGAAAAAAAAGCAGTCATATAGTTTTCGGCAATTTCTAGAGGGCGCATGTAAAGGAATACCTATTCTATTCAAAAAATTCTATCGGCCGAGGCCCAGGCTCAGGATTGGGCGCAGGACCTCCGACCGAAAGTAAAACTTTAGTGCTTGGGCCTCACCGCTTCAATGGTCGCAGAGGCGACTTCGGATTCTGCAGACCTCCCCAGCGAAGGGCCGTGAATGTGGTTCTCGACTTGATTCTCGAATCTCACCCGGTTTTTTTGGAAGCCAAGGTCTTGAAAAATGACTTCGATCATCGGCTGCGGGAGGATCGACGCGGCGGCGATGAATGAAGACCTTCAGTTTGGCCTGATAACCCTACCATACTTTTTCGAGGGTGTCGTAAGCCATGGGTTTATTCTGGCTTTTTAACGAAATAAATCATATTGACGCCGGTGCTTTCATCGCGCTGTTTTTCTGTTTCTTGCCAGCCATTTTTTTTGAAAAAACCAGCCGCTTTTTGATTCCCCTCAAAACTCCCCAAGTGTATGGCCGGATGCTTCTTGAATAGCTTCCGCTCGCAAAAACCGAGCAAGTGGCTACCTAAACCCTGACGGTGGAACCCATCGGCAACCATTATCATCTCGATCAGATCTCCTTGATAGATCGCAAAACCAACAATGGCTTCTGAAAGCAGCAGCACCTGTGTATAGTCGAGTTGATCGAGAAGATACGAGTCCGACGCGACGCGATCGATATAGGCCTCGACCCCCTCTCTGCCAAGAAAGGGACGATAGTGTGCCCGGATGGTGTTGCGCATAAAATCCACGAGATAGGTGACATCGGAGGCTTCTGCTTTTCTTATTTTTTTAAACACGGTTCATTTTCCTTTATATCGATGGCGATCATGAGCGATCTTTTTCCAATATTTAGCCATGCCTATTCTATTTTAAAGAAGAAAGATAAGCCACCAGGGTTTCCAATTCCGATTCAGTGCCGCGAAATGGCGGCATGGGGGATTGGGGTTGAAGCGACTTCGGATGGAGGAGTTTCTTCTTGATAAATTCCGCATCGCGCCGCGTACCAACCACCGACAAATCAGGACCAACTGCGCCCCCTTCTCCAAGGATGGTGTGGCATCGACGGCACTTTCGTTTCTCAATAATCGCTTCAGCTGTGTTTTCGGTCTCCGCCAAAGCCGGGCGCACAAAGGGATCGGCATGAAAAATAAAGCTAAGTAATATAAGCGCTAAACACCCTCTTGTTCTTAATAACGTCATCACATCTCCATTCTTTTTCGATTAAAAATCGCTTTAGATTATTTTGAAATAGTGCCGTCCTCGAAATCAAGTACAGCGCTTTAAATCCTTTTTTACCTTCGATCGACTTGGCGATTCAATGCCCAAGGCACCCAACAGGCTTTCCCTTAAAAATAATAGGCCAAGGACACTTGCAAAAAATCGTCGTCTCGTTGGGCATAGAGCAGTTCTCTTTGCGACTGCGACGCAAAGATCGAACCTTCCGCTTCGATTTTCCATCGATCGCCAAAACGGCGATTCGCCTCAATGCTAAATACCCTTGCCGCTTGATCTAAATCCTGAATGAAGCCAAAAAGAAATTCCGTACCCGCCATGTCGTTAAGGGCGAGACGCAGGCCGAACATTATATCATCTTCAAAAGGGGTGGTCGCCTTTTCGTTCCGCGTATCGTGCAACCATTCGGCAATAAGGCCGATATCGGCCTTGGTCCCCAAAATTGCGCTATAGGTATATTCAAGGCCGCTCGTCCAGGCTTCGAATGAAGGCCCCTGCCCGATTCGGTGAATCAGCTCGAGTTTCAATAACCAAGCCTCGAAGACCGATTGGAGTGCCAGGCCGCTCTGACCAATTTGTTCGTAAAAGGGAATGAGCACCGCATCGCCGCCAGCGCTTGTCCCCGGTAATAAAGTCGGCTCGCGGCCGGTCCCTTGAAAATGAGAAAGTGCGAAATCCCAATTTTCGATGGTCCGGCTATAGCGAACAGCCAGATCGAGATGGTGATTTTCCGCCCCGCTCTCAAAACGGGCCTGATCGGTATCGACCACCAAAGCCCCGCGAAGCCGTCCCTTTCGCCCTGGAAAACTACGCTCACGAAAATATGGCAGCAAAAATAGATCTACCGTGCCCCAGTCTCGAAGGACAGAAAGATTGACCATGGGCTGTCCCAGTTTTTCCTCGCCATCCGGAAGCTCGACCAGATCGGTTTGATTTATAATATCAAGCAGATGCTGGGATTCCGTGACCCCCCAAAAAATCTTGCGTACGCCGATCCCCAACTCGAAGGATTCCGGAAACCAAAGCACATACAATTCTCTGATATCGAAATGACTTCGCTGGGCATCGGCACTGTCGAGTCGGAAAAAAGGAACGAAGGTTAGACTATGACCCTCCCATTGCCGGAAGAACTCCGGCTGGCCCACAACCGAAGCTTGTTGTTCGCGCTGGCCGGGATAGAGCGGATTTTTAAAAAAGAGACGCCCTTCCACACCGACATAGCCCGACCATTCCTGCCCCTTTGCTGTGGCCACGAAGCATAAACTCATCGAAAAAAGAAGGGCAGGTAAACACCACCGACGAAAGATCGAATGCTGATGGTGTGCCTGAGGTCTATTGACGATCATACTTGGCTTAATAAATGGCGCCCTTTCACAAACGCAACATGCGGTCTTTATCGGGCTCGCTTCAAACTGTTTTTATTAAAATCACTGTCACTTAAACCGGTTTTAAATCGATATTCTTTCCAATTTAATAGCGTCTCTTTTCCTGTTTGATGATTGATCATGGTCATGCGGTCGGCGCGCCAATGCTTTTCGGCATATTGCCGATAGCCTTCATAGCGAAGCGTTTTAAGGAGATCATTTTTCCGGTCGTAATAGTCGACCTTCAAGGGGATGTATTCCTTCTGATCGTACCAGACAAGCTGACGGGTGTAGCCCGATTTCGGATCGACGGGATCAAGTTCGACGACGTAGGCGGGCTTACCCTCGTAGTCCTCATCGCGAAGCCAGCGGTAGCTGTATTTTTCGACCTCTTGGCTGGTGATATCTTCATAGGCGAATTCGCTGCCCATAAACGAGCCCGATTTGTTTGAGGAACTGATTCGCTTCACCCGTTTTAAAGCCGGGAGAAAAAGCCATTGATCATCATTTTCGACTTTATGCGTAAAGCTTAAAAAGGCCGTTCCTTTGACGACTTTGGGGTTCTCGAAAATGATGAGCGATTTATCGCCGTCTTCCGGAACCTCCAGGGTGCGATTCCGCACAACGCGCACGCTCTCTTCGCCTTGTTTGTTTTTCAAGGTCATCTCGAGGGTGGCGGTAAAATCCCCGAAACCGTCGTCTCGACGATTCATCTCCTTAGCGATTTCCAGCCCTTTTTCCTCCGGCGACAGGGCGATTGCGCTAAGGGGTGAAATCGATAGTGCGACGATAATCCACATATATCGGTTCATGATCGTCCTCCAGATAGTGGTCCGGTTAATGTCTTGTGCAGGCTTGTGAACTCAGCCTCGTCTTTAAATGCTTTATGTTGCGTTTCTCGGGCTTGGCGTCGGTGCGGAGAGTGTCGTCGCCAATTTCTTTTTCTCCAAGAGCATCAACAAGGGCGGAAGCAATAGAAAATCCGCCACGAGTGCGAAGCCGATGGTAATGGCCGTTAAGAGTCCCATTTGAGAATTGAGGGCAAAGCCGGAAAAGGTCAATACCGAAAACCCTGCCGCCAAGATAAAGGAGGTCACCCATAGGGCCGTGCCGACATTGTGAAAGGCATAGCGAACGGCATCGTGGCTGTCCATGCCCCGTTCTTTTTTGGCCCGAAGATATTTGCTCAAAAAATGGATGGTATCGTCCACGACAATTCCGAGGCTCATGCCGGCGACAATGGAAGTGCCAACGCCGATTTCCCCGACCATCAGACCCCACAGCCCAAAAGCCATTCCGGCCGGAACCAAGTTTGGGATAAGACTCAACATGCCGATCTTAAAATTCTTAAACGAAAAAATAAGAATGAGAGAAATCAAGACCAATGCCATAGAGGTACCGCCCAACATGCTTTTAATATTGCGCTCCGAAATATGTGAGAACATAATCGTTGGGCTCGCACCGGGCACCTGCATCAAGGGAAGGCCATTGGCGCGAAGCCAGTCTTGCGCGCGTTCTTCCATGGCCAGCATTTCGTTCGTCGTTAAGCTCTCCAAAGTGACAGTAAATCGCGTCGCAGATTTTTTAATATTGATCTGGTTGTTTAAATCCAAACCATAGGGCAGCGACATTTCATAAAGTTGGAGATATTGCGCCGCCAGTTCTTGATCTTCCGGAATACGATAAAACGCCGGATCGTCCTCGTGCATGTTCTTGTTGAGGCGCTTCATGATATCCGTAATCGAACTCACGTGAAGTACACGGGGTTGTTCTTTGTACCAATGTTCAAAGGCCTCCAATTTAGAAAGATATTCGGGGTTACTAATCCCCCACTCTTCACCGGTGCCCAAGGAATATTCAATCAAATAGATGCCGGTAAGATTTTCCACAATAAAATCTGTGTCGGTACGAAAGGCATAGCGCTTATCGAAATAATTAACGAACTGATCGTTTAATCGGTTTAGCGGAAGCGAGGCAATAAGGAGCAAGGTAATCGCAAGCATGACTGCAAATAAGGGTCGGCGGCGGTCGACCACAAAATTTCCAAAACGGTCCATGAAATTTCCCGCTTCTTGTTTCTCTTCTTTGATCCACACCGGCAAAACAGAAATAAAGGCAGGCAAAAATAGAATGGAGTAGAAAAAAGCCGCCACCACACCTGTGGCCACCATATTTCCAAGATCATGGAAGGGTGGCGCGTCGCTTGTATTCATACTTAAAAAACCGATTGCGGTTGTGATGGAGGTTAGAAACACCGGCTGAAGATTGATTCGCATGGACTCAACGATGGCCTCTTTTTTTGGCAGGCCTCTCCGCATTTCTTGAAACATGGTCACCAAGAGATGCACGCTGTCGGCAACCGCAAGGGTTAAGATGATGGTCGGTGCGCTGGCCGAAGGCGGGGTGAATTGGATCCCGGCCCAACCCGCAAGCCCCATTGCTGTGAAGGCAGAAAAACCAATGACCAGTACAGCCGCAAGGGTGCCGGATATTGACCGAAGCATGAAACCCATGGTTAAGATGAGAACCAAGTACATAATCGGAAGCAGCGTAGACATATCGTCTTGGCTGGCCTCGGAAAAAGAGTTATTCATCATCACCATGCCGCTTAAATACACGCGGAGTTCGGGATTCATGCCTTCGATGGTGGCCGCCAACTCCCGTACGGAGGCCACAACTTCCGGAACCTCGTTCATTGATTTTCCGGGGAGGTTGATTGTGACATTTACCCCCGTTACATCCCCCCTAGGAGACACAATCCGGTTAACCAACAAGGGCTCTTGAAGTGCGATCGTTTGTATTTTTTCGAGTTGAGCATCGGAAAGCCGAGCCGAATTCTGTACCAAATCTTCGACAATAAGTTCATCGCCATCGGCCCAGGTATGCTGGAAGTTACTCATTGAATCAACGCGAAGCGAATAGGGGATCTGCCAAGCATCTTTGGTGAGTTTTTCGACGACCGCAAGGGTTTCGCGCGTGAATACTTTTCCATTTTTCGGCGCGAGGGCAAAAAGGACATTATCATTTTTGGTATAGGTATTTTGGAGTTGCTCAAAAGCCTGAAGCTGGGGGTTTTCTTTTCCAAAAAAAACCCGGTAATCCGTTGAAAACCCCAGGAACTGACTTCCTCGGCCCGCAGCCATGGTCAAGGCGAGGGTCGCTATGATGATGAACCACCGAAACCGTATAACCCATTCACCCAAACGCTTGCCATCCATCATCAGCCTCCCTTAGCAATCATCTACACCACATCGATAACAAAGCATAATTAATTAATAATATATAAATTATTCACCAGGATATAAAAAAATTAACGCTTAGTCAGACCCTGAACCAATAAAGTAATCACAGCATCTTCCGCGTCTTCCAACTCTGCGAGGCCACGATTTTTCATCATCACTAAAGGTGGGTAATAGAAATGAACGGTTGCAAATAAAATTGTTGCGGCCGTGGTCACGATATCGATAACCTCGAATTCTCCACTGCGATTGCCTTCCGCTAAAATTTCGGCGATAAAAGAACGAAGAGAGGCCTGATGCCCTTGCACAACCTCGGGGTGCTCTTCAGAGATAAAAGCGACCAACTCGAAAAGGTGGAGATCTTTTTCGCATAATTGATGTGTATATCTAAGGATTTCGAGAAAAAAGGCTTTAAGCCGTTGCTCAGCATTTAAATCTTTCCGCCGTAAAACGGCCCGCCCGACCTCCTCTTTGTTATGGAGACATTTTAGGGCAATTTCGACGCCTATCTCTTCTTTATTTTCAAAATACCGATAGAGATTGGCCGCCGACATTCGGCAATCTTTGGCGATCTCCCACATCGTCGTTTTACCGAAGCCATAACGCCGAAACCGGATATCTGCGACATCAATAATTTGCTGTTTAATCTCTACTGCAACTTGCATAAGGAAAAGCATACACCCATTACTAATAAATAATCAACAAAATATTCATTATTTTCATTCATACCCTTTTTTCTTACTGATGCCTTTATTAAACAACTTGCCTCTATAGTATTCACAGCCAAGCGCAATATGCTTGAATTGTGACTATGCTTGAACACAATATAGTGTGTGAAAAAAGGAAGAGGCTGAAAATTGTATATAGGCATGTTAAACAAATGCGTGCTGAATAATGTTATGCTTTTTCCTCATCCTCTTACGAAATCCATCAGCAGGACTTTTTCATTTAGTTAAACCCTGAGGCATAAAAAATCCCCAGGAGACATTTTTTTTTAACGGAAAAACCCACAGTCGCAATAAATATATTATAATGAGGAGAGACGAAGGGGGGCGTATATGTTTGGCCAATATCTCATCGACCAAGGCATCGTAAAAGAAGAAGACGTTTACGAGGCATTGAACCGACAAAAAAAACAGAAACAACCCATCGGGAAAATCGCACTTCAGAAAAAAATACTTACGATAACACAAGTGTTCAATATCTTAAATACGAGCGTGGACAAACAAAAGCTATTTGGAGAAATTGCAATAGATTTAGGCTACTTAGACGCACGGAGCGTTCATGAATTATTAACGATCCAGAAAAAGGGCGTATTACCCCTTGGTGAGATTCTTGTCGAAATGAATAAGATCGACCGGGCCACTTTAGATAAAACCTTAAAACAATATCATGAATTGCAAGAAGATTAGGCTCGCCCTCTTCTCACCCTAAGTCGCCACGCCTTAGCCCTCAACAAACCCCACCTGACCGAGCACAGCACTTAAGCATTAGAAACAAGGCTCATTATCCCTTTTCTGAATTCGATTATATTATCGATAGAAGGACAAACTTCTGGCGTTTGGAGGTACAAATACCCAGGGTACTTTGTAAAAAACCTTCAAATCCAAAATCGACGGTTCTTAGGTTGAGATCTTCGTGAAATATTGACCCGATACCCCCGATCTGATATAAGGACAGCGAATTTTTGCCGAAGTGGTGGAATTGGTAGACACGCTAGGTTCAGGGTCTAGTGGGGGTAACCCTGTGGGGGTTCGAGTCCCCCCTTCGGCACTATAAATTCATAAATAAATTCAACACTTAAACGAAAAAATTTCCTTATTTTTGTGTCCCCAGACTGTCCCCAGGACCAAAATATAGGGTTTCATCTCCTAGTCGATTTTCCTGCATCCATTTCGCTTGTCCCTCCAGAAATTTTAAAACACCATTTCGACTCTTCGTAGAAGCGGATTCCTTCCCCATTCCTTCGAAAACCAATCCTCATTGATCCTTTTAGATTTCAAATGAATTCATTTGTTTTCACTGAATATCTGTGCAATCCCGACCGCCGAATACTTTTTTAGTTCCATCAGGAGATTGGATTGCGGCGGCATTTTGCAGAGATGTTTTATTGCGAACCCTATGAGAGTTGCAGCATTTTAACGCTATTGGTATGATCCGGCGAAACGACAGAGTATGGGCTCAGTCCCAAAGACAAACCCGGACGGAATGACCTTGGCACAACTTGAACACATTGAAGCCATCGAGAAGCGGCTCTGGACTGCCGCCGACACCCTGCGGGCCAACTCCAACTACGCCAGCAACGAGTACTTTCTCCCCGTCATGGGCCTGGTGTTCCTTCGCCACGCCTACAGCCGCTATCTGACGGTAAAGGAAAAGATCGAGCCCAAGATGCCCAGCCGCGGCGGCAAGACGCGCGAACTGACCAAGGAGGACTTCTCCCAGCAAAGCGCCATTTATCTCAGGCCCAAAGCGCAATTCGACCACCTCGTGTCACTCCCCGACAGCACCGACCGAGCCCGCGCGACCATCGAGGCGGACTATGACAACCTGAGCGGCATTCTCCCCAAGGGCGAATATCAGGAGCTCGACAACCCGGTCCTCGGCCAACTCCTACGCACCCTCAACCCCGACGAACTGAAGCAGGTCTCCGGCGACGTCTTCGGCCGCATCTACGAATACTTTCTCACCCAATTCGCCGATCAAAAGGCGCACGACGGCGGCGAGTTTTTCACGCCTATCTCAATCGTATCCCTAATCGCCCACGTACTCGAGCCCGAGCGCGGCACCGTGTTGGACCCGGCCTGCGGCTCCGGCGGCATGTTCGTGCAGAGCGCCCACATCGTCGAGGAACATGGCCAGCGCCCCACCGAGCGGCTCACCTTTCGCGGCCTCGAAAAGAACGCCACCACCATTCGCCTGGCCAAGATGAACCTCGCCGTCCACGGCCTGGAAGGCGACATCCAGAAGGCCATCACCTACTACGAAGACCCGCACGAGCTGGTGGGCAAGGCCGATTATGTGATGGCCAATCCGCCCTTCAACGTCGACGAGATCGACTCCGACAAGGTCAAAACCGACCCGCGCCTGCCCTTCGGTCTGCCCGGCGTCAACAAAAAGGACAAAGTCAGCAACGGCAACTACGTCTGGATCAGCTACTTCTATAGCTACCTCAGCGACAAGGGCCGCGCCGGCTTCGTCATGTCCTCCCAGGCCTCCAGCGCCGGCGGCGGCGAGGCCAAGGTGCGCCAAAAGCTGGTGGAGACCGGCGACGTGGACATCATGATCGCCATCCGCTCCAACTTCTTCTACACCCGCACCGTGCCCTGCGAGCTGTGGTTCCTCAACCGCGACAAACCCAAGGCCCACCAAGACAAGGTGCTGATGCTCGACGCGCGAAACGTCTACCGCAAGGTCACGCGCAAGATCTACGATTTTAGCCCCGAGCAGGAGCAGAACCTCTTGGCCATCGTCTGGCTCTACCGGGGCCATCGCGATCAGTACCTCGACCTCGTTTCCCGAACCTGCCGACGAAGCCTCGACGAGGGCGAACGCTGTTTCACGGCTAAGAATGAAAAGGGCGAAACAACCCAGCCCTTGCCGGACTTCAGCGCCGCGCTCGAAGCCTTGACCGCCACGCTGGAACCCTTCCTGAACACCTTGCCGGAGAGTGCCGCCCATGCTGAAGTGCAAAAAGAAATGGTCGAAGCGCTTCCCGTTTTCCATGCCGACCTTCAGGCCTTCCGAGAGGCCCTCGCAAAACAGGGAGCGGCCTGGAAGCGACAGAAGGCCACGAACGGCGCGCTCAAACAGGCCCTTGATCGCCTGAGCCCGCTGGCCGAATCGAGCCGTGACCTCATCAAACAGACCGACCTGATCTATAAACTCGCCACCCGCCTCATCGACACCTGCGAAAAAGAGTGCAAGGCCAAAGAGAGCGTCGCCTGGATGGGTCGCGACATCGCCCGCGCCCGCAAGGCCGCCGACGAAGCACGAGGGCTTGCCGTCGAACAACTCAAGCATGTGCGTTATTTCTGGAAACAGGCCCACTGGCTCACCGAACGCTTCCCCGAGGCCAAGCTGCGCAACGTGGAAGGGCTGGTCAAACTGGTGGATCTCAAAGAGATCGAAGCCAACGACTGGAGCCTCACCCCCGGCCGCTACGTCGGCGTCGCCCCCACAGAGGTAGACGAAGACTTCGACTTCGAGGAGACCCTGCGGGAAATCCACGTTGAACTAGAAGACCTCAACGCCGAGTCCGTGCAACTGGCGGCGACCATCAAAAAGAATTTTGAGGAGTTGGGGGTATGAGTTCACAATGGAGTACGGTTCCTATGGGGGACGAAGTAAAGTTCCGTTCAGGTGGGACGCCTAGCAAGAGCGAAGCAAGGTATTGGAGTGGCGAAATTCCGTGGGTTAGCTCTGGAGAAATGACACAACGGCGGATATACGATACTGAACTCCATGTGACAGAAGAGGGCGCTGAAAATGGGACAAGAGTTGTGCCTGAGAACACAGTCCTTGTGGTCGTGCGTGGTATGTCGCTCGCGAAGGAATTTCGAATCGCCCTGACGAGAAAGACAGTTACGTTCAATCAAGATTTGAAAGCGCTAGAACCGTCCTCGAAGATCGATTCCGGCTTTCTTTTTTATTATCTTCAATCGCAAAGTCATGCCATACGCGACTCCGCCACAGATGCTTCACACGGAACAAAGAAACTTGAGTCGCGCATTCTGGAAACGTGGCCATTACCTGTTCCTGATTTAGTAGAGCAGTACGCCATTCGTAATATCCTCTCCGCATACGACGACCTGATCGAAAACAACCGGCGACGGATACAGTTGCTGGAACAGGCCGCACGGCTGCTCTACAAGGAATGGTTCGTCCACCTCCGCTTCCCCGGCCACGAACACGTCAAAATCAAAGACGGCGTGCCGGAGGTGTGGGAGTCAGCTTGCATTGCAGACATTGGCGAAGTGATTACCGGAAAAACACCAAGCAAAAAGGATGAATCGTATTACAGGGAGGACATTCCATTTATCAAAACACCTGATATGCACGGGAACTTAGTCGTAATCCAGACCGAGGAGAGCCTCTCTGAGAAAGGGGCAAATTCTCAATCAAATAAAACGCTGCCACCTCGATCGATTCTCGTGTCATGCATAGGGACAGTAGGCGCCGTTTCGTATAATGGTTCAGTTGCCCAGACAAACCAGCAGATTAACGCTATTGTGCCCAAAGACGAATCGCTGAGATATTGGGCATTTTTTATGGCGAAAGATCTAAAGCCTTTGTTGGAGGGTATCGGCGGAGGGGCAACGATGGCGAACGTCAATAAATCAAAATTTTCAAATATCAAGGTAGTTATTCCATCGACCCTGATGATTAAACAGTTTGCTTTGGTTGTTGCTCCGCAAATCGATCAGATTGAAAAATTAACCTTGATGAATTCTCGCCTCACCAAAGCCCGCGACCTCCTCCTGCCGCGTCTGATGAATGGAGAGGTGGCGGTATGAGTGACATCGTCATCTTCGAGGCGGATGAGCAGCAGGTCGAGGTGCGGCTGGAGGGGGAGAGCGTCTGGCTGACCCAGAAGCAGATGGCGGAGCTGTTTGCCACTACCCCCGAAAACGTGTTGATGCATCTTAAGAACATCTATCGGGAGGGTGAGCTGGAGGCGTCAGCAACGACTAAGGATTTCTTAGCAGTTCGCCAGGAGGGCAAGCGGCAGGTCAAGCGCCAGCTCAAGCATTACAACCTCGACGCAGTCATTTCAGTGGGCTACCGGGTGCGTTCCACCCGCGCCACCCGCTTCCGCCAGTGGGCCACCCGCATGCTGCGGAAGCACCTGACCCAGGGTTACAGCCTCAACGAACACCGGCTGGCCCAACAGGGCCTGGCCGAAGTGGAGCAGGCGGTGGACCTGCTGGGCAAGACCCTGACCCGGCAGGCGCTGATGACCGACATTGGACAGGAAGTGGTCGGCCTGATTCTGGGTTACGCCAAGACCTGGCGCTTGCTGCTGGATTACGACGAAGGCAAACTCGGTGTGCCCGCCGGTGCACAGCCGGCTCGCGGTGTATTGAGCTTGGAAGAGGCGCGCCGGGCACTGGATGCCCTGGCCGGGGAACTGCGCCAGCGCGGCGAGGCCAGCGGGTTGTTCGCCCAAGACCGGGCCGAGGGGCTGGCGGCCATCCTGGGCAATATCGAGCAAACCATGTTTGGCGAGCCGCTGTACAAAACCCGCGAGGAGCGCGCCGCGCATCTGCTCTATTTTGTGATCAAGAACCATCCGTTTTCGGACGGCAACAAACGCTCCGGGGCGTTTCTATTCCTGCTGTATC
The DNA here is from genome assembly GCA_029261155.1 of Nitrospirota bacterium. Lineage (GTDB taxonomy): Bacteria > Nitrospirota > Nitrospiria > SBBL01 > JAADHI01 > JAJDBU01. Next base: position 71,559 of record JAJDBW010000037.1, read on the forward strand.
TGCGTCAGGAAGGCATGCGCCTGACCCTGGATGAAAACGGCCTCACGGCGCTGACACTGTTGATCGCCGAGAGCGACCCGAAGGCCAAGGAGCTGATGGTGCGCTTGGTGATGAACCTGCTGGCCGTCTCTGGCGTTTGAGAGAAGATAGATGAAGTGGGATAGAGGCAAAGGGTGTAAACCATGAAGAAGCTCTTCAAACCATTAAACGAGGAAGAAATCGAGCAGCTCGACTGCTTTTTGCTTGACCGCATCGACGACGATGCCGTGACGGAAGGCAAGGACGAAGGCGTGTTGGATATCTCGACGCTGGACGGCTTGTTCACCGCCCTGGTCAGCGGGCCGGTGGTCATTCCGCCTTCACGCTGGTTGCCCGCGGTGTGGGGTGATTTCGAGCCGTTGTGGGAAAAGGCGGACGAATTCGAGGCAATCGTTACCTTGATGATGCGACACATGAACGGGATCGCCGCCTTGCTGATGGAACAGCCGGAGGATTTCGAGCCGCTCTTTCTGGAACGCGACTCGAAAGGCCAGACTTACACCATTGTCGATGAGTGGTGCGAGGGCTATATGCTGGGCGTGGGGCTGGCGGCAGAGCTGTGGAACGCGGGTGGTCCCCGGATGACCATTCTGCTCACGCCTATTCGGGCATTTACGAGTGAAACGGGCTGGCGGGCCCACGACCTGGCCACGGATGAGGAAGTGGACAACATTCGGAATGCGATCGAACCTAATGTGCGCGAGATCCATGCCTGGTGGCTGGCGCGCCGCGAGGACCATGCGCCTTCTTCAGTGGAACCCGTGCGCCATGCCGCTCCGCGCATCGGGCGCAACGATCCCTGTCCCTGCGGCAGCGGCAAGAAATACAAGAAATGCTGTATCAACTGATCGCCGTGCCCCCAAGCGGCTATCGCCGAGTGGAGCGAGTGTCCTAATATGAGCTACACCGAAGACAGCCTTGTTCAGCAGACCACCGCCGAGTATCTGGAACGGCAGCTCGGCTGGGACTCGATCTACGCCTACAACAACGAGGACTTCGGGCCGGAGAGTCTCTTGGGCCGCGCCTCCGACCGCGAGGTGGTGCTGACGCGGACCTTGCGCGAGAAACTCGTCGCGCTGAATCCGGGCCTGCCCGATGCCGCCTACGACGACGCGGTGCGGCAGATGACCGCCACCGTCGCCTCGCAGAACCTCGTCGCCACCAACCGCGAGAAATACGATCTCATCCGGGACGGCGTGCAGGTGACCTTCCGCAACGACAAGGGCGAGAGGGTACGGAAACGACTGCGGGTCTTTGACTTCGAGACGCCGGAAAAGAACCACTTCCTCTGCGTGCGTGAGATGTGGGTGCGGGGCGACCTCTACCGCAGACGGGCGGATATCGTCGGCTTCGTCAACGGCCTGCCCCTCCTCTTCGTCGAATGCAAGAACATCCACAAGGACCTCAAGACCGCCTTCGAGAAAAACTACTCCGACTATCGAGACACGATTCCTCACATTTTCAACCACAACTTGATGGTGATGTTCGGCAACGGCGATCAGGCGAAGATCGGCTCGATCACCAGCAAGTGGGAACACTTTCACGCGTGGAAACGCCTGGCCGAGGAAGAGCCCGGCGCGGTGGATATGGAGACCCTGCTCAAGGGCCTCTGCGACAAGCGCAACTTCATGGACCTACTGGAAAATTTCGTCCTCTTCGACAGCGCCTCGGGCGAGCCGAAAAAGATCCTCGCGCGCAACCATCAGTTTCTCGGCGTGAATCTCGCCATCGAAGCGGTGCGCGAGCGTAAGGCCAGGCAGGGCAGGCTGGGCGTTTTCTGGCACACCCAGGGGGCGGGCAAGAGCTATTCCATGGTGATGTTCACGCGCAAGGTGCACCGCAAGCTCGGCGGGAACTTTACCTTTCTGGTGCTAACCGACCGCGACGACCTCGACACCCAGATCTACAAGACCTTTGCCGGTTGCGGCGTGGTGGACCACGACCGCGACCCCTGCCGGGCGGCAAGCGGCACGCACCTGAGCCGCCTGCTCGGCGAGCACAAATCGCACATCTTCTCGCTGATCCAGAAATTCAATCAGGACGTGAACCCTGGCGAGGGCTATACGCAGCGCGATGATCTGATCGTGATGACCGACGAGGCGCACCGCACGCAATACGGCACCCTGGCGCTCAACATGCGTAACGCCCTACCCAACGCGAGCTACATCGGCTTTACCGGCACGCCGCTCTTCACCGACGACGAGATCACGCGGCGGATCTTTGGCGAGTATGTCTCGACCTACGACTTCCAGCGGGCGGTCGAGGACAAGGCCACGGTGCCGCTCTACTACGACGCCCGGGGCGACAAGCTGGGCGTGGCCATAGGCGACCTGAACGAGCGCATTGCTGCGAAGCTGGAGGAACTGGAGACCGACAACATCGACGTCGAGCAGCGGCTGGAGCGCGAACTGAAGCGCGACTACCATATCATTACGGCCGGAAAGCGGCTCGACCAGGTGGCGCGCGACTTCGTTCAGCATTACTCGGCGGCATGGGAGACCGGTAAGGCGATAGTGGTTTGCATCGACAAGGTGACCTGCGTGCGGATGCACGGGCTGATCGTGAAATACTGGGACCGGCGCATCAAGGAGATAGAGGCAGCGCTTGAAAAGATGGCCGATGAGCAGGAGGAGATTGACCTGCGGCGCCAAATCGGATGGATGCGTGAGACCCGCCCGGCGGTGGTGGTGAGTGAGGAGCAGGGCGAGGTCGAGAAGTTTCGTAAATGGGGCCTGGACATCATCCCGCACCGCAGGCTCATCAAGGAGGGCATCGACCTCCCCGAGTCGATGCGCAGCAAGCCGCAGTTTCGGAACATGCAGCGGATGGCGCTGGACGAGGCCTTCAAGTCGGAGGAGCACCCCTTCCGCATCGCCATCGTCTGCGCCATGTGGCTGACTGGCTTCGATGTGCCGAGCCTCTCCACCCTCTACCTCGACAAGCCGCTAAAGGCCCACACCCTGATGCAGGCGATTGCACGCGCCAACCGGGTGAACGCGGGCAAGAACAACGGTCTGATCGTCGACTACTGCGGCATCCTCAAGCACCTGCGCAAGGCCCTGGCCACCTTTGCCGGCACAAAGCCCGGTGGAGAGGGCGGCAAGACCGATCCAGCGAAACCGGATGAAGACCTGCTCGCCGATCTGGCCGAGGCCATCGTTCTGGCGCGGACCTTCCTCGATGCGCGGGAAGCCTCACTCGATGCGGTCATCCAAAAAACCGGATTTTCACGCAACGCCGCGATCGTCGCCTGCAAGGAGGCGGCGAACGAGAACGACGAGACCCGCAAGCGCTTTGAAGTGATGTGTCGCGAGGTGTTCAAGAAGTTCAAGGCGAGCATCAACGTGCAGGGCATCAATACACACAGGGCGGACCGCGACGCCATCAACATCGTCTACAAGAGCCTGCAGCAGGACCGGGAGCAGGCAGACATCACGGACATCATCCGACAGTTGCATCAGGTGGTCGATGAGGCGATAAAGACCGCGCCCGACCGCTTCGAAGAGGCCTCGGCGCCCTACGACATCAGCCGCATCGACTTCGAGCGGCTCAAGCGTGAGTTCGAGCGCAGCCCAAGAAAAAAGACCACGGTCCAAAACCTGCGGCAGGCCGTGGAACAGCGTCTGCAACGGCTGCTCGCCCAGAATCCGCTTCGTACCAATTTTCAACAGCTTTATGAAGAGATCGTCGCCGAGTACAACCGCGAAAAGGACCGTGTGACCATTGAGAAGACCTTCGAGGCTTTGTTGAAGCTGGTTCAGGATCTCGATAACGAAGAAAGCCGCGCACTGCGTGAAGGACTCGATGAGGAATCGCTGGCGATTTTTGATCTATTGAAGAAGGACGATTTGAGCGCATCCGACATTAAGCGGATCAAGGCGATTGCAGTAGACCTTCTTGAGACCTTAAAAGCGGAAAAGCTACGGATCGATCAGTGGCGCGACAAGGAAGCGACTCGCGATGCGGTTCAGATCACCATTCGAAATTTCCTTTGGAGCGACAAGACCGGACTTCCCGTTGCCCTCTACTCGGAAGATGATGTAAATAGAAAGGCGGAAGATGTCTTCCGCCATGTGTTCCGGGCCTACCCCAAGGTTCCTTCGCCTTACTATGAGGGCACTGCAACTTGATGGGAGCCATTGAGGCGCAACTCAGGATGGCTTTTAAGCCGAGATCATTATCTCCGAATGTGCTTTTACCCTTACGATTATCTTTTCTTGAATTCCGTCGCTATAATACTTAGCGGATTCAAGTAGTAAGTGCAACGGTTAGTGAAGTTTTGGTATTAAAGAATACCTCATAGGGTGTTCTAAAGCCCAGTGATTTTCTGGGACGGTGGTTGAGTTTATTCATGGCTTTTATTATTTCGGTCTTGTTCACGG
>JAJDBW010000038.1 GCA_029261155.1 Nitrospirota bacterium
CCGGGCCGCCAAAATGACATTATTTTCTTGTCACCTCGGCAACCCGGCTATCTAAAGAAGACCCGTGGCTTTGCGCCCTGCCATTACTAGCAGTTGGCCATGATGGAAGGTATTACGTTAAAAACTACCCATAAATTATGGATCGGAGTCTATTATAGATATAGGGAAAAGTAAAGAAGACAACGAATACCATTTCAATCCCAGCACACGTTGGGATATAACAAATATGAAGAATACGGGAAGAAAGAAAGGTGAGCGGAATAAACGAGAACGTCGTTAGAAAGGCAAACCGGAGGAGGGAAGCGTTCAATGGACTAAAGTAACGGGGAGGGTATCAACCTTTGCAGCCAAAGAGGCCGCGTTTTTTGATGAGATCTGCGACCTGAAGCGGAACCATGTCTTCCCATGAGGGATCGGCATTCCTTATTTTTCCCAAGACGTCGCGGGAGAAAATTGGTAAACAAGATTCATCATAGCCTCTCAGATCAAGAAGGTATTTATTTTCGAGCATATGCGCATAAAGGTGCCGGAGGTTTTGCGCGACCTGCAGGTTGGCCGCTGTAATCAGCGCACCGGATTTTGGATCCATCAAAGGATAGATGTACATTTTTAGATCATTCTTAAACAGTCGGCCGAAAGATTCAAGGATGCCTCCCTCCAGGTCGGTATAATATTTTTCCTTAAAAATTTCCCTCACCGTGGGGATGCCCATGGCCAGACCGATCATTTTATGGGTGTAACGAAAGAGGTAGTCCGCCAATTGATAAAAACGGCCATAGTTGGAGATCAACACCGTTTTGCCAAGCGCCCCCAATAGATCAACACGATCAAGAAAATCTTTGTTGTCAATTATCCCATCCTCAGAAAGGTTGCGCAGCGTCATTTCCGTCAACACAATGATGTCGGCTCCCTGTACTTTGGGTTCCTGCGCAAATTGAGCTTTCGCGCAATCCAGCATGTTGAGCGTGACGCGCGTCACAGGCCGGAAGCTTCCACGCTCAACCAGGATGGCTTTCTTGTAGAGGATTTCAGAGGGCTGAACGACATCCCCATCTGCAGTAAACATTGCGGAATCGGCCAGCCCCAGCCGAACCAGTTCCAGGCTCATAATCCGGTTGTCTTCGTTTTTAAAGATCGGACCGCTTACCTTAATCATGTCCACTTCCACACGTTTGCTCGACAGGTTGTCAACAAGCGATTCCAGGAAGGCCACCATATTCTGATGAAGAAAGAAGGCCCCGTAGATGACATTCACGCCGAAAATCCCAAGCGCCTCTTGTTGTTGTGGATTGGATTCGTCGAGCATCCGGATATGAATGATAATTTCGGAGGGTTCAGTTCGAGGTGTGACTTGAAATCGGATACCGAGCCAACCATGAGATTCATCCGCATCTGCAAAGCTTTTGGCCTTAACGGTGTTGGCGAATGCAAAAAACGTGGTCTCTGCACCAACTGGCTGATCGAGTCGTTCTCTTAGGAGCTTAAATTCGTGATCCAGCATACTATGCAGGCGTTGCCGGCTGACATAGCGCTGGGTACTGCCGTAAATGGCATCGCTCACGGTCATGTCATAGGCAGAAATCGACTTGGCAATGGTGCCAGCTGCGCCGCCCACTTTAAAAAAAAACCGTGCGACTTCCTGGCCCGCGCCGATTTCAGCAAAGGTGCCATACTTCGCCTGATCGCGGTTGATCTGTAATGCCTTTTGATTTGTGCTCAGTATTTCTCGGGTCATTGTGTCATACGCACTTTAAGGAAGGTGCCCTGTTTCTTAAAGTGGATGTCCTTTACGTCATGTCCACACGGTTTAATTTAGGACACTGACCAAGATCTGTTTGAGGGGACTTCCCATTTGAAACGACGAAAATCATTCGAAAGTCTCTTTTATTCTGAACACGTTTAGAAGTGTGGGAGGGGGCTCAGAGTGTCACCCTTATGGCGGACGGCTTTCTGGGAAATTAGGTTCTGGTATTCAAGATTTAGGATTCAGTATCTTTCCCATCTTGTTCGCGTTGTTCATGGCGAATCTGTAGTTCTCTTTTTACGACGTAGCTAAAGAGCGCTTCCTGGTCAGCAGGTTTGATGTTAAAAAATTCCACGCCGACCTCGTAGTAGTGCGCGTTTTTTTTTGCGTCTGTTTTTTCTTTTAAGTGGACGACTTCCGCCTCAAGGGTCATTTCTTTAAAGGGCAGAACGGGTAGGAGGAATTTAAATTGAAGACGGGTCCGTATGTCCTCCTTTTTTTGCGAGGAAAAACGCATTCCCGATCCGCTTAAATCGACCATGACCGCTTCGTTTGGAAAACGTGCCTTGTCTTTTTCCCAAGCCCGTTCCTTAATCAAGTAATTGACCTTCCAGTCAATCCAAAGAAGGAGTTCGATTATTTTGCTTTCTTGAGAATCACTGTCGGAATGGAGAGTCGAGGAAATGCTGTGCGTTTCTATCGATGAAATGGGGTCGAATCGGTCGATTTCGACGGCACTCTCGTCTTCGGCTTCGATTGTCCGGTATAAAATGGGGCAGTCCGCACTCACCCTGACAAACGCGCGTCTCGATTCTTCCATGAAGCACTTCTCCTTTTCTCTTTGCGTTTGCCTGAATGCAATGCTGTTGTTCTAAGAGGTGGTATGTCCTTCCAAGGCCAAGACCGCATTGGTCTTTTTTTCCATGATCTCGACCGCAGTCATGATCTGATTTCGCCCTTGCCGTTTTGCCGCATAGAGCGCCTGGTCGGCCTGAGAAAAGAGCGCTTTCGGAGATGCGATGATCGGAAGCACGGGGTAGTTTGCGATACCAATACTCACGGTCATATGGAGACCGCGTTCCGCCTCATTAAAAATAGCGTTCTCTACCCGGTCTTTGATGCGATTGGCCACCACCATGCCTTTTTGAAGGTTTGTGCCAGGTAGGATGATAACGAATTCTTCTCCCCCATAACGAATAAGCACGTCGATGTCTCTCAGGCTCTTTTGGAAGATGACGGCCATTTCACGAAGCACTTGATCTCCAGCTAAATGCCCATAGGTATCGTTGACCATTTTGAAGTGATCAAGGTCGATGACCATCAAGGTGAGCGCGCTGTTGTATCGTTCTGCGCGGCGAAATTCGCGTTCTAATATTCCCGAAAAGGCCCGGCGATTCAAGGCATTGGTTAGGGCGTCTTTTACGGCGAGGTCTTCAACCTGTTTGTACATTGCGGCATTCCGTATGGCGATTGCGAGCGGGGCGGATATCATTGAAAGGATTTTGAGCTGATAGTCGCAAAATAATTTCTTCTTTGCACCGCCGTTAATCTTCTTCTTGTTTTTTATTGAACCGCTGCCTTTGCGAATTAAACGAAGCACCCCGATTTTATTATCGCCCACTTCCAGCGGGACGACAATTTCGGAATCACCGTCTCGGACGATGGTGCGGGCATGTACACGCTTGCTTTTGTCAAAGCGCTCGCCTTCTTGCTGCATTTCGTGACTGACCCGCTTAATGAGATGGCCCCATTTGTCTTCGTTGGCCTCGACGCGCACTTGTCCCCAGCCTTTTAAATAAAGGCAAGCGATGTCGTAGGGGACAAAGCGCTTGATTTGGGTCATTAAGGATGTGACGACCTCGTCGATGTGCAAGGATTCGCTGAGTTTTTGATTGAGGTCATAAATTTGACTTAAGTCGTTGGACCATTGTTTTAACTGATCCCTCTCTTTTGCGAGTTTTTTGTTCGCCACTTCGAGTTCGTGGGATAGGCCCAGGACTTTTAATAGGTTCGAACGATTATTGAGTGCTTCCCGTAGGGCTTTTTTAAGTCGGTTGGGCGAAAAGGGCATTTTTAGATAATCGAAAACGCCCGCTCGAAGCAATGCGCTAATTCGAGACGCTTTTAGGTCTGGGCCCATAAGCAGAACGGCGGCGGTGGATTGACGCTGTTCTAGCCCCTTAAGAAATTTGAAAATATTGAAGTATGGGAAGTTGGCTTCGATGAGAATAATATCGGCTTCCGGCTTAGTTTTAAAATCAAGTGCAGCTCGACTTCGAACCTGTCCGCCTAGCTTTTTAAGATACGCGATGCGTTCTTCATGTGGATCTGGATCCAAGCTATAGAGTATGATTTGGGTCCCTTGTAACATATCCGCTCCATTGTAAAGATTTAACGCGATAGCGATTGACGATTACGAGTGCCTTTCTAAAACTAGAAGGTTTAGGTCGAATCGCATTAACCGTCATTGAATACATCCCAATAGAGCAACATGTATGCCATTCAAAAATAACAGCGAGAAAGGTCTTGTTGAAGGTTTTAAGAAGGCTGTATGTCGGGTCGCTTGGAGGACGTTTATTTAATTTTGATCTGTTCTGGCGTAAACTTTCAGGAGCTGTTGCCTTAAGGCCTGAATAAGATCGAGACTGGTGGTGTGATCGGCATTTTTCATTGGGGTTGCCGCCGTTTTATGGGCGCCTTTTTCGTGGATCATTTTAAGACTGTCTAGTAAGGCATTGTTTTCTTTTATTAATTTAATCCTTTCGACCGCATTTTTAACGACGATATAGAGTTGGTCTAATTGAAAAGGTTTGGTCAGGTAATCGTAGGCACCTTCACGAATGGCTTCGATGGCTGAACGGAGAGAGGCGTAACCCGTAATTAAAATTACGAGCGTTTCAGGTGAGCGGGTTTTCACTTCTTTAAGCAGGACGAGTCCACCCAAACCCGGCATTTTAAGATCGGTAAGAACGAGATCGAATGTTTTTTCGTCAAGTAATTGACAGGCCGCTTCTACGTTTTTGGCAGATTCGACAAGAAAGCCTTTATCCGATAGGGCACAACTTAAAAGTTCTCGAGGACCGGCTTCGTCGTCGACCACCAGAATACGAATTGATGATTGGGCAGGTACTTTTTTCTTGGTTCTAGGCAATTTATACCTCGTTGAGGGGTTAGGGCGTCTCCTCTTGCACTCCTGGATCATCTTCTTTTAGTCGTTCCCGCGCTCCATCCGATAGGCTTACTTTGTCGTAGCCGGAAACGAGGCCTTTTTCAGCCTGTTCAGACCGCTGGCTCTCTTGCCCAATGGGGTTGGGGATTTTCTTTATAAGGTGCTTATGCGTTCTTAATACATTATGAACTTGGTAGGCCGTAATTTCCATGTGCTTCCTTATGGTATTAAAGTAGACTATCGTCAGTCTATCGGCAGGATATCTGAAAAACTTAAGCAGATTTTTGTTTTTTTTCGTAGATGGCATTTTTTATAAAATGTCGATGTTTTGTGTCTTCCCACCGACTTGTCTTCCGTAGCGACCGAATTCTTTCGACATAAACCGATTTACCATTTGGCTGAGTTTCCATTTAAGGTCCCCTCTCTAAAAGGTAGACCGATGCCGCCTCCTCAGACTGACTCGATTTGTTCTATGTGTTCTGAGCCACATTTATTTTATGTTATTTTCTTTTTAAGCTTGTTACTATGGCCTGAATTAGGGGTGGTGATTTCGGTTTTGACATGCTTCGGCTTTTGAAAATGAGGGGATGAGGATGGAAAAGAAAATCCGACTTCGAGAGACGGAGGAGGGGAGTGTGCTTTTTAGCACCGATCCGATTATCATGCGATGGCAGTACGAGATCCACTATCTCCATTCCTATGCGCAAGATTCCCCTTTTTTTGCTGGACTCGCAAAAGGCAAACTCATGGGGAGCGCCTGTACGACGTGCAGCGCGACCTTTGCCACACCACGCGGCCATTGCATGCATTGCGGCTCAAAAACGCGTTGGACAGACCTTCCGCTACATGGGAAGGTGCATACCTTCACAACCTGCCACTTCGGTGGAGAGACCTTTCTGAAGGAAACGCCTTTTACGCTCATCATGGTTGAGTTCGAGGGTTTCGACACGCTCTTCTTGTCTCGCCTCGTGGGGGTCAAATCCGATGACATTCGTATAGGCATGCCTGTTGAAGCGCAATTTGTTCGAAACAGTAAGTTCCTTGCCTCGGACGTCTATTTTATACCGAAAATAGCAGCCCAAGGCAGTGTCGGAGGGCCTGTAGATGATCCACTTTAATCTCACGGAGTCCCAAGCCCTTCTGCAAGAGACGCTGAGAAATTTTGCCGAGCGCGAAATTGCACCGGAGGCCTTGGCTCGAGATGAAGCTTCCCACTTTCCTCAAGCATTGATTCCTAAAATGGCGGCCTTAAAACTCTTTGGGATTGAAATCCCCGAATCGCTTGGGGGTGCGGGATTGGGTGCGGTCGAGACCGCCATCATTCTCGAGGAAATCGCCCGGGCCGATGGTGCGACGGCCTTAATTATCGCATCGCACAATGCCCTCTGCACGAATCACCTTTTTCAATTTGGCAACGATCGCCAGCGCGAGCGCTATGTTGTTCCGCTTGCGAAGGGAGAGCAGTTAGGTGCCTGGGCATTAACCGAGGCCGGCTCCGGTTCGGACGCCTCAGGGATGGAAACGACGGCGGTCGAGTTGGAAGATGCTTGGGTGATTAATGGCGGGAAACTTTTTATAACCCAAGGATCGACGGCCGGGATTTATCTTATTCTCGCGAAGACGAATCCGGCTGCAGGCGCTAAGGGAATCTCTGCCTTCGTGGCCGAGAGAGAGACACCCGGGCTTGTTGTTGGCAAGCGCGAGAATAAACTGGGTGTACGGGCCTCAGACACGGCGGCGCTTTATTTCGAAAATCTAAGGCTTCCGAAAGAAAATAGGGTTGGCACATTGAACCAAGGCTTCCAAGATGCCCTGGAGATTTTAAACGGCGGACGGATCGGCATTGCAGCCATGGCCGCCGGACTCGCGCGTGCGGCCTTGGAGGCCTCTTTAGCCTATGCCAAAACGCGTGAGGCTTTCGGTCAGCACATTGCCACCTTTCAAGGCATACAGTCTAAGCTTTCCGATATGGCAACAGAAATCGATGCGGCCCGGCTCTTGGTTTATCGGGCCGCGCTATTGAAAGATCGCGGCGATCTTTTTGCAATGGCGGCTTCGGAAGCCAAGCTCTTTTCGTCGGAGGTGGCGATGCGGGCAACGACCCAGGCCATTCAAATCCACGGCGGATCGGGCTATATGAAAGAGACACAGGTTGAGCGATATTTTCGAGACGCCAAGTTATGCGAGATCGGTGAAGGCACCTCCGAAATTCAAAGAGAGCTGATTGCAAAAGCCCTCCTTCGATAAGCGCAGCCTCGTAAGAGGGGTCCTGCAGGGCGAAGTCCGTTCGGCATCGCGTCTTCTTAGTTTAATCGCAGGCCGCCGACCCGAGGCGCGCGATGTTTTAAAATTACTCTATCCTCATACGGGTAAAGCACGGTTACTTGGCGTGACCGGTCCGGCGGGTGTGGGTAAAAGCACCTTGATTGATCGATTGATCACCGGATTTCGTAATAAAAAATTGTCTGTCGGCGTCCTCGCGATTGATCCGAGCAGCCCTTTTACGGGAGGTGCCATCTTGGGGGATCGCCTTCGCATGCATCGTCATTTTTTGGATCGAGAAGTCTTTATCCGTTCGCTCGCGACAGGTAGAGTGAAGCTTGGCGAGAAGACGGCGATGTGGGGCGGGATCAGCCCCGAACTTTTCGATGCCATCCATGTCTTGGATGCCATGGGCAAAGCAGTCATCATCATTGAAACTCTTGGTGCTGGGCAGGACGAAGTTGAAATCGCGCGCCTGGCGGAAACCCTGCTCTTGGTTCTGGCCCCAGGCATCGGAGACGAGGTTCAGGCCCTGAAAGCGGGGCTATTGGAGATCGGGGATGTCCTTGCGATTAATAAGGGCGATTTAGCGGCGACTTCGATCCTTGCTCAAACATTGGAAAGCCTTGAAGCCCAGCGCCCAATGTTCCAAGTTTCTGCCGAATCTGGAAAGGGGATGACGATCTTATTGAGCGCCTTACAGAAAAAAATGAAGGCCAATGGCTCGGATCCTGCGAAAAAAAAGCGCTTTATTCGCGAAGAGCTCAGCGTTTTTCTCCAAGAAAAAATTTTGATCGCCCAAGAGGAGACCTGTTTTTCGGATAAGACCTTAGAAGCGATACTGAAACGGACAAAAAATCCCTACAGCCTGATCGAATCATTGGATCTTTAAAGAGGGAATGGGACAGGGGGCTTGGGCTACTTATCCAACAAGGTCGGTCTATGAGCGTTTCTTGAGTTCCAGAATGACCATTTTGGCCACTTCTTTGAGGGTTTCGAAGACGCCAGTGCCTTTAGGGGCGACAGCTTCATAAGAAGGAACTTTTCTGGGGTTGAGGATGCGTTCCATTTCATCAAGGGGAACGACGTTGGGCAGGTCACGCTTGTTGTATTGAATGATGTAGGGCAGATTCTCGAGTTCGTAGCCTTGTTCCTTTAAATTCTTACTCAAGTTCTCCAAGCTTTCAATATTGGCTTCGGTCCGTTCGACTTGAGAGTCGGCCACAAAGATTACGCCGTCGATACCGCGAAGTATGAGCTTCCTGCTGGCATCGTAAAAAATTTGGCCGGGAACCGTGTAGAGGTGAAAACGAACCTTGAATCCTTTGATACTACCGAGAGCGAGCGGGAGAAAGTCAAAGAAGAGCGTCCGTTCCGTTTTTGTGGCCAGCGAGATCATCTTTCCTTTGCTGTCTGGATTTACCTTGTTATAGATGTAATGTAGGTTGGTGGTCTTTCCGCAGAGTCCAGGCCCGTAATAGACAATTTTGCAACTGATTTCGCGCGCGGAATAATTAATGAAAGACACACTACCCTCCTAGAATATTCGCTTGGCCGCGTGGATTTCCTCTATTGGGAATGAACTGAGGAGAAGAATATGGACCATCACGAAACGATCTTTTTTAGCTGAACAGATTCTCAATGTCGTCTTCTGTGATTTCCGTGAAAAATGTGGCGCCCTCTTTTGTATGGCTTGAGGTTTCCATTTTTTTAATTAAGTTCGCCAAAATATCACTGAGGACGATAACGCTTTTCTTCGCCCTTAAACGCACCAAGCCGAGAGATGAACGGTTGTCGAAAATAATGACAAGAATAGCCCGTTGTCCGACGAGAGAGATATGGATGTTGTCTTTGACGCCTTCGTGAAAAAGGAGCGAAAACTCTTTTTCGCCGAGAAGCTTCGCCATACCTCCCGTTGCGGCGATGTTGCCGGCAGTCAGGGAAGCCAGGGATGTGGTATCGATATTTGCCGTTTCCCCTACGCTGGCGATCAGTTGTCCGTCTTTGTCCACAAGGAAGGAGACTTTGGCGTTGGCAAGCTGGTTTAACCTGACGAGTTCCGTATCAATCAGTTTGTAGTCTTCGTCGTAAAGTACCAAGCCTTGGTTGATCATAGTCCCATATCCTCAAAAATCGGTATAAATCTCAGCCTTTTATTTATACCACTGGAAAGGGACTTGCGCAAATAGGATGATGAGGTTGTGGGGGAGGGTAAGACCTTAATCGACCGTGGGATCAAAATTATCCACTTCATTGATCCGTTCGATGAAGTGATCTGCCCATGTGAGATAAATTCGTCCGGCATCTTTCATTGCGAGGATGCCCTTTTTCAGGCTACTCAGATCGTCTTCATCAGCCTCTTGTTGTCGGAGATTTTCCAGTTTTTCCTCAAATAAGTGATTGAGTTTTTCCATTGAATTCATAATATCCGATAAAGACTGTTTTACGTCACCAGGCATGCCTTGTCTCCATGTTTAGATGATAAAAAAACCCATCACTATGGGAGTGATGGGTTTAAAAACCGAGGCGCTATCAAGATTACCGATGGACCAAGCGGATGGCATTGTGTTTTGCCGCGCTGCAGACCACGACACAGAGTTCACATCCTTTACAACTTGGCTCGATAACCTTTGCGACCTTCTTTTCCGCGTCAAATAAGATGGTATTGGCTTCCGGGCAATACATAATACACAGACGGCAACCCTTGTGGGCGACACAGTCTTCGTCAATGACTTCTGCAACTGCATACATCTTAGTGGTTTCCTCCTTTATTCGTAATTAAGCGAGTACAGGTGACTTAATCGTTTCAATCCATTCTGCGCCGAGCTCGTAGACCTGACGAATGGTTTCCATATTCTTTTTGAGGAGTTGTTCTTTTTTTGCAAATTTCTTTTTAATGGCTTCATCGAGCGTAGCCGTTCCACCTGAGGCGACATACTTTTTGCCGAAGCGGTCTTGGATCGCGGCTTCCATCGATTCCATGGACACCAATTTTGTTGCGCCCATCAAGGCACCCAACATGCCCATATTCGTGGCCAACTCGGTCCCGGCGATCTCGACCGCCAAAGTCGTTGCCGGCACGTTAAAGATCGGGATTTCATTTTCTTCAAAAAAACGGTAATCATCGTCGGAAAGGGCGATCGGCTTGTCCGTATTGATAATTAACATGCCGCCTTTCTTAATGCCATCGTAGAAAGGCATGGTATAGCATTTTCCCAAGGTGATGACCGTCGGATGGAAGATCATAATGACGTCGGGATAGACCAGCTCACCCCGATCGTAAATGCGTTCGCCTGCAATACGGACGTAGCTCTCTGCTGGAGCCATCCTTTTCTCGGCACCGAAGAAGGGGTTCGAGATTGCATTTTTCCCGTCTTTGGATGCAGCGGTTGCCAGCACATGGGCCGAGGTGACGACGCCTTGGCCGCCAAGACCGGACATTCTGATGTTTACCCGTTTTCTCATCATAAACTCCTTAAGCAGGATTTGAAAGTGCTTAACCTTCTGTTTGGGCGGTTACCTTTTTGCGTTTCTTCTTTGGCGCAATCGATTCAAGATAGGCCTTTGCTTCGTCGGAGATATATTCCTTAAATTCAAAGCGTTTGCCTGGGCCTTCCGAGTCTCTCATTTCCTGCAGGCCTTCCATCATCTGTTTACCAATTTCGAGTATGCAAGGCGTATAGAGCTGCACGTAGGTCGGGCCAATTTCGCGGGCAATTAAAATGGCATTCCGAATCGCTTTTTCCACGCGGTTGGGTTTGCTGACCGTGAGCATGGTCACATAGTGACAGCCGGATTGTCGCGCGATTTCGGGGAGATCGACCTTGTCGAATTTCTTTCCGGCCGGTGCCATCTTCGCGACGAAGCCCTTTTGCATTAAACCACTGGATTGACCTCCCGTGTTGGCATAGAGTTCGTTGTCAAAACAGATTGTCGCAATCTTCTCTTGACGAAACCAGGATTGGAGTGTCATGTCCAAGCCGATGTCGACCGTGGCGCCGTCTCCGGCCAACACGACCACGTCCTTCACCTTATCGGGAAAACGATAGGAAAGGGCACGTTTTAGTCCTGATGCGACGGCATTTTGGTTTCCAAAAAGTGAATGGATGTTATGCACGGCCACATGAGGGAACACCAAGCTGGTACATCCCGTTGAGCCGACCATGACGGTATCTTCCGGGTTCGGCAAGCAGGCCAGCACGTAACGAAAAGCGATGGATTCGGGACAGCCGGCACATAGGGAATGCTCTTCGATCATTTCTTTTGATTCGCCGACGTCTTTCCAGCCGCGACCTTCTTTACCATAGGTCGCATCTTCAACAAGCTCCTGATATTCTTTCGGCATAATGTCGTAAAATTCGCGGTTGATTTTAATCTTTTCTTTACTCATGGACGGCCTCCTTCTGGGTCGCAAGCACTTTTTTAATTTCTTCTACAATGACTTCCGGCGGCATGGTCATCCCACCGGCCACATGTGGGCCGGCAATGACACGGTGGTTGTCCGGGATACAGGCTTTAATTTCTCTGGCCATCCATCCCGCCACGTTAAATTCAGGAACGAAGATCAATCGTGCATCTTTGGTGGCTTGCTTGATTTCTTCGTAGGGGAAGGGCCGAATGGTTTTGATTTTAACGATACCGACGCGGATACCTTCTTCCGCCAAAAGGCGGGCGGCTTCACGGCCCTGTGCCACTGCGGTTCCCGAAGAGACAATCAGGATGTCTGCATCCGAATTTTCTTCTTCGATGAGCCCACCGATGAGCCGGATGGTGTGCTTTCGTGAACGTTCGCAGGCGGCACGAGTTTCTTGCTGCCAGCTGGCTTGGGTGGCGTAACTGATGTAGTTGCTCTTCATCACGAAGGGATCGCGCATCATTCGGACCGGCGGGCTTTCCATGTCCATGCAGACCACCGGCGAACGGTAGGGATCGTAAGTCGGGAGTGCAAGATCTGCGGAAGGGATGTAGACGTCATCCTTAGTGTGACTGACAAAAAAGCCGTCAATGCACACTGCGATGGGCAGATGCACATCGGGTTCTTCAGCTACAATAAACCCTTTAAGCAGGTAATCGAAGAAATCCTGTGCCGTTTCCGCATGCCAAATCAGCATGCCCGTATCGATGATGAGGCCGATTTCCAAGGTGTCGGGTTGAATGCTGAGCGGCGAATTGACGCCCCGAACCATCATATTGAGCATAATCGGAAGACGCGAACCCACCCACATCGGAAAGTTTTCATAAGCGCGGAGGGTTCCAGGACCCGAAGTCGTGGTAAAGACGCGGGCACCGCCGAAGGAGGCTCCGGCGCATTCGGACATCACGGCGAATTCGTTTTCGCCGCGAAAATATTCGCCGACATAGCCTTCCACCCAGAGGTCGCCGACCATCGCAGCCGCTTCACTTTGGGGCGTGATAGGGTAAGAAATGGAGACATCCACGCTGGCGCGGCGAATGGCTTCCCGGACCACTTCGCTTCCCGTCATAAAATAGCGTTCCCGGGGTGCTTCGTAAAAAAGGTAATCCGGATCGACAATCTTTTGACCGATCTTGTTTCTTGTCCCGATAAGAGATTTTGAATCCATTATCTCCCCCTATTCCGTTAAATGGTTGATTTGTCTAGGACGCTGTCCCCGCATGCGAGGCACCGTTTCCAGAGCTGGCCAATCCTTTTACTCTTTTGACTGCTTCGATCAATCTATAGGTTGAATCTGGTGTGGCATCACGAAAGGAAAGCATCGCATCTTCGTGTCCGGCTTGGGCGCACATGGCGATGGTATAACAGTTGGTTCCACCTCGGATAATTTTCAGAGAAAGATTTGCATAATGACAATGAACCCCGACGAACATGCAGACATCTATTTTATTGTGCCAAATGGTTAAGTTGGGGTGATTGGGATTGATTTCGATCTCTGGGTTAATCTTGGGGTATTTTGGACGGTAATCGGGCATGGGAATAAGGAGTGCACCTGGATTGTGGGCTTTTAAGACCTCGTAGAGTTTGTAGATTGCACTCGCTTTTTTTGCCGACTTTTCGTTCCAATTCCATAAGACCAGGGGTCCCGGAAAAATGGTTGGGACCTTTGCTGCGAGAAACTGTCTGGCTGCCTCTTCCATGGCCACGTCTTCTTGAACGATCTCACCATTTACATGGCCTTGGCCCGGATCTGGCAGGACATTTCCAACACAGGCTGCAGCTGGAGGCAAAAAGGCCTCCGGTCCAGGCATAACACGATATTTTTCCATTAACCCCTCTTAAACTTTAATTCAGTGAGTAAAAAAGTTCGCCAATCTTAAAGAACTATTCGAACTAGGGATGTCGCACATTTTAATTTGGGAAACGTGTGAGGCCGAAAAGATTATGCATCGAGCGCGGTACGGTCAATCATCCCATTACGAAAAAAACGCCTTTAAAACAATGTTTTTACAGTGACACATACCCGATTAGGATCTTGAAAAAAGGGAGTTCACGTAGTTAAATAGATATCATAGCAAACAGGCCAAGTCAAGGAGTTTTATGAGGGCTTCGGTGGGAAAAAACTTCAATGTTTATGAGATTTTGCTAAATAATTACAACATTAAACCAAGCCTAAGCGGGATCGATTTCTCTGCGGCCTTGTAGCGATTTTGCAAGGGTGACTTCGTCTGCATATTCCAGGTCGATGCCCACCGGGATACCGGTTGCGATCCGCGTCACCATAATGTTGAGCGGTTTGATCAAACGGCTCAAATAAAGGGCCGTGGCCTCGCCCTCGATGGTGGGATTGGTTGCAATAATGACCTCGGTGATCCCGCCTTTTTTGAGCCTCTGCATGAGGTTATCGACTGTTTGTGCCATTACTTCCGATCCAGACAAGGGCGCGAGCACGCCTAAAAGGACATGATAGAGGCCTTTGTATGCCCCGGTTCTTTCCATGGCATAGAGCGTGCTCGGCTCTTCAACAATCAAGACTTTTTGGGTGATTCGATTGGGATTTGCACAAATCGAACAAAGGGTGCCTTCCGTGACATTGTTACAAATTTCGCAAAAAGCCAGTCGATCCTTCACATCAAAAATGGCCTGTCCGATTTCTTTAGCGCCTTCCGAAGGCATCTTTAAAATAAAGAAAGCCAAGCGCTGAGCCGACTTTCGACCGATACCCGGCAGTTTAGTCAATTGAGTGATCAGGTCTGAGAAAACACCTTTATTTTCCATATTAGAAAAGTCCGGGGATATTGAGTCCACCGGTCATTCCTTTCATTTCATCGGCCATTAATTCTTGGCTCTTTCTTAAGCCGTCGTTTACAGCAGCCAAGATCAAATCTTGCAGCATGTCCACATCATCCGACTTTACCACCTCAGGGTCGATCTTAATGGAGAGCAGCTGTTGTCGTCCATTGACTTGGACGGTCACCATTCCACCACCGGAAGAGGCCTCAACCGACTTTTGCGCGGCCTCTTCTTGTAGTTTAGCCATTCGCTCCTGAAGGGCTTGGGCCTGCTTCATAATGCCGCCGAACATTTTTTTACCAGACATCGACTCTCCTCACTTTATGGGTTGATCGTTTAAAACCTGTTTTGTCTCGATAAGTGTACCGCCCATTACTTTAAGGACTTCCTGAATTAAGGGGTGGCTGGCCGCAGGCTTGGCTTTTTCAGCGACAGCGCGGGGCTTCTGATGTGCAGGCGGTTCTAAGGCCTCAAGAGGCTCAATGGGCAGAGGGCGCGCGCTTTTATCTTCAGTTAAGACGAGCCTGGTCTTTTTCCCGAGATGTTTCTGAATAAAATCGTCGAGCCACTTTTTATTGTCTTCCTTTTGAATCATGGGCATTAGAAATGCGTTGTTTTCAGCATAGAACAAGCGGATTTCATGATCGGAGTGCGTAAGAAATTGACCCTGCTCTAGGTAGGAGGCGATGTTGGGCCGCTCCTGTTTGATCGCAGAAAGAAGATCGTTCCAATTATTCACGTCCATCCCGCCAGTTTTTTCTATTTGCGGAAGGCTGATTGTTTGGCTTTCGCTTTTTAGCGCCCCTTCCGGGCTTTTATCTTTAGCTTCTTTGGCCGTGGGTGTGGGTGCGGGCTTGTAATCCGGTGGTCTATTTTCAGAAGCGACGGAGTGATTCAGCGTGGGCGCACCTTTTGCCAATCGATCGAAATTTTCGAGGAGGGTTTCCATGGCTTGCAGATCGGTAAGGAGGATAGCCTTCATGAGTGTAACTTCAAAAAGAAGGTAAGGCTGAGGGGTATTACGAATTTCCCGCTGCAGTTTGATAAAGAGAGAGAACAGGCGCTGCAACGCTTCCTTTGAAAAAAGGGCGGCTTCGGCGCCGATTTCTTCGAGACTTTCTTTAGGTAGATCGATCCATTCTTCTATTCCAGGTTGTCCAGGCTGAGCGGAGGGTTCGGAAATATTCTGGAAAATAATAAGATGGCGCAGGTGCTCCAGCCAGTCATTTAAAAACTGGCGCAAGTCGCAGCCCTTATCCATAATTTCTTTCGCCAACTGGAGCGCTGCAGAGGCATCTTTGCGAACGATGGCATCGACCAGGGTGTGAAAGGCTGAAGGATCGATTCGTCCGAGCAAACTCAAGAGATCTTCATCCGATACCCTCGCACCGCTAAAGGAAATGGCCTGATCGAGCAAACTTAAGCCATCACGCATGCTTCCGTCCGAGGCACTAGCGATAAAACGCAATCCTTTTTCAGTAAATTGGGCCAGCTTTTCTTCGGCGACCCGTTGAAGCTGGTCTACAATTTCACTTGGATTCATCCGCCGGAAACTAAAATGCTGGCAGCGTGAGAGCACGGTTGCTGGAATTTTGTGGGATTCGGTTGTCGCTAAAATAAAAATGAGATGCGGTGGCGGTTCCTCTAGGGTTTTCAACAGCGCATTGAAGGCGGCGTTGGAAAGCATGTGGACTTCGTCGATGATGTAGATTTTGTAACGCCCGCGCAGCGGGAGGTACTTGACGTTTTCGCGCAAGTCGCGAACATCGTCCACGCCTGTATTCGAGGCACCGTCGACTTCGATCACATCAACCGATCGTCCTTCCGTGATTTCCAAGCAAAGCTCGCATTGGTTGCAGGGGACCTGATCGCCCTCTCGAAGGCAGTTGATGCCCTTGGCCAGGATCCGAGCCAGCGAGGTTTTGCCGACGCCACGAATGCCTGAAAAGAGATAGGCCTGTGCAATTTTATCTAGACGAATCGCATTGGCCAGCGAGGTCGTGACATGTTTTTGACCAATCACCTCTTCGAAAGTTTGAGGTCGCCATTTCCGTGCAGAAACCTGATACGCAATTTTTTCGGTTTGATTTTTCATAATTAGGTCTTGCTTCGATTAAGAGATTCGATGAACAGAAAAACGCTTTTTAAAAAAAAGGCAGCACAGTAGATGTGGCTTGTGGAGAGGCCAGGCTGAACTGCGGCACACAAGAGCGCCTACTTACCGCTGCTTCCTTCCGGACCTGACGGGGTTCATAAGATCCTGTTGCACAGGGCCCGGACTCTCCACAAGCCACACCTACATGATAGGTCGATGCGATGGCGGAGAGGGGGGGATTTGAACCCCCGAGACAGCTACAAACTGCCTACACGATTTCCAATCGTGCTCCTTCAACCGCTCGGACACCTCTCCTTTATGACTTCGTTCGATGATGCGCTTGCCTATATATTGAAGCGTATTTTTAAATTAGGGCTTCCGATCTTATATGCAGAAACCGGCCTTAAGCGATCGAATCCCTCTACGCTTGCTCTTTGTCTGATTGGCGGAGAGAGAGGGATTCGAACCCCCGGTGGAGTTGCCTCCACACCTGATTTCGAGTCAGGCGCCTTCAACCGAGCTCGGCCATCTCTCCAAGGAATCTGATCAAACGGGCCTCAATGCCCTTGATTATCGCGTAATCTTTCAAAAAACCTTTGCAGCAATCGCCGAGCGTCCTCTGCCAAGACGCCACCGAGTACTTCGACGTGGTGATTAAAACGGGGTTCACGAACCACATCGACGATCGATCCGCAGCCGCCCGCTTTTAGGTCAGTCGCGCCGTAAACCAGCCGGTCAATCCGGGCTTGTACGAGGGCTCCGGCGCACATCACACAAGGCTCCAAGGTGGCATAGAGCGTTCCGCCCAGTCGCCATCGGCTCAATTGTTGCGCGCCTTCTCGTAGCGCCAAGATTTCGGCATGGGCGGTTGGATCGTGTTGGGACTCTTTTAAATTGTGGGCGACGATTGTGGTTTCACCAGAAACAAGCAGAGCACCGACAGGAACCTCCCCTAAAGCAAAGGCTTGTTCAGCCGCCAAAAGGGCCTGTCGCATATATCGCGTATCGCGTTCGCTTGGAACCATCCGTGTGAAGGTATTTCGTTACCGTGCGGCGGATCTTATGAAAATCAGCAGGGAAAGTCAAGATTTCCGGTGGTTTTGCCGATCTCCGCTAACAGTGCACTTATATCCTAAAGATCCGAGATGGAATCGGGGTTTTTCACAGCAGCAAATAAAAGCTAAGCCGCTAAAAATGCTCAGAAAATCTTTCTTTCTCTCGTTTTTCAGCTTTTAGAAAGTTTTTTGACTTTCATTTGCGGGTATGCTATTAGTGTGAAATAACTTTGAGATGAAGGGTCTTGAAAAAGATCTTTCCGGGAACTTAGCCCGGATAACCCCAACAATTAAATCATGATCGAATTATAAATAGGATTGGCACTATTTCAACTTTTTCAATACCTTATTTAAAAGAGAACTCGTCTATGCGTCCTGATTTTAAATATATAGGGTATACAAGCGTAAGGGATTCAAGATGTCCGAAATACCGCTCGAAATCTCATTACCTGATCAAAGTGATGAACATGATGGAAACGAAAGGCCAACTGTTGACGATGCATCTTCGCGGCTCTATGAAAAGATAAGTCCGGTAATCCAGCTTTTTTCAGATTTTGCTGAGACAAAAGACAATTCAGCAACTTTCTTAGAACGCCTCTTAGACCAAGTGAAAACCGTTATGGGAGCCGATCTTTTGCTCCTTTTCGGATGGGATGAGGGAAAACAGGAGTGGCCGCTCCTCTACCATCACCGACTGCCAACCCGCATAATAAAAGATGGGGTTGTGCCGCGTGCCTGGCAGTCCTTGCCTTCCATCGTCCTTCAGGAGGGCGATCACCTCTTTTCAGACAACATCGCTAAAGATCGCCGCTTTGTCGGTCAGGTGATCCGAGGCTTGAACCTGCACACCTTCAGCGCCCATACCCTTCGATCTAAAGACATTCTGCTCGGTTCCGTTTCCATCTGTTACGAAAACCCGGATGCCTTGTCGCCTGTAGACCAAGAGGCCTTCGCATTAATGGCGAAGTTGCTGATTCCGCTCTTCCCCTTGAAAGAAAAACAAGCGCAGGAAAATAAGGCTCAGGAGATCAGGGTCCAAGATACGCCGATTGAGGAAAAACCCGAGTCCATGGTGCTCTCGCTCGATCTGTCGGGCCGCATTCTTTCCTGCGATGCCTCTTTTGCCGATCTGCTTGGACATCCACCCGAACGGATTCTGAAAAAGCCGCTTTCCCGATTTTTAACCCGCGCCAGCCGGGGAAAATATTCGGAGGCGCTCAAAGCCCTGAAAGCGGATCAAGGCGAAGCCGAACGCCCGCCTCTTAAATTAGAGGTGGCTAAACATGGTGGCCGGAAGCGTATTCTTCAGGCGTCGCTTCAAGTCATCAAAAGCGACGATCAACTCGTCGGCTTTGAGATGACCGCGGAAAATGTCTCCGACATCGAGCCCCTGGAGAAAGAACTCCTGATTAAGGATGTCGTCCTTTCCATCTTGAATTCACTCTTTATTTCCCTAGGTCAGTCTATCCCGGAAGAAGAGTCCTTAAAAACGGCTTTCGACAAAGTGGTGCCCTTCTTTGGTGCCGAAGCGGGTATGTTGTTACAGCTCGACGACAAGAGACAAAAACTTCAATTGCTTGCCTCTCAAGGTCTACAAACCGAGGGTCTCGATCAGCCTGGAAAAAAAGGGATCGATCGCAAAGAGCATGTTTTATGGAAAGTGATTGAGGAAAAAACCCCCATCTTGTTGGTTGCCGAGTCAAAGGATGTTCCCTTAGATACACAACAGGTGGGAGAGGCGGACCTTGTGTCTTACATGGCCGTTCCCTTGGAATCGAGCGATCAGCTCTGGGGTGTCCTCTGTTTTTTTAGCGCCACGCGGATTTTTACCGCGGCGGACCTAAAATCTCTTGAAACCATCGGGCAGCAGATCGGTTTTGCCGTCAATCAAACCCGATTATACCATTGCCTGCA
The DNA here is from genome assembly GCA_029261155.1 of Nitrospirota bacterium. Lineage (GTDB taxonomy): Bacteria > Nitrospirota > Nitrospiria > SBBL01 > JAADHI01 > JAJDBU01. Next base: position 19,447 of record JAJDBW010000038.1, read on the forward strand.
CAAGCAGATTGACGCGCTTAAAGTCCTCAATGAGGCAGGCAAGTCGCTTTCAAAAAGTCTTAATCTCGAGCAAGCCTTGGCTTCGACCGTCAACAGTCTGAGGAAAATGATTGGCGTTAGTAACAGTTATATCTTTATGACCGATGACAAAAGGAATTATCTTACCGGCGTGGCGGCCTCTGGCCAGCTGGGCAATGCGGTGCGAAAAATGGAATTTAAATCAAGCGAAAACAGCTTGGTGCCCTTGACGGCGAGGGAGCGCCATCCCATCATCGTCGAGAACGCCTCGCGAGAGGCGATCATCGGAAAAAAATGGATGAAGACCTTCAAATCGCGCTCGCTTCTATCGGTCCCCTTAATCAACAAGGAGCGGGTCCTGGGCGTGATGATCCTGGATGAATGCCGTTTTTATCGAAAGTTTAGAGATGAAGAAGTCGAAAAAATCGTCGGCCTGGCCGAACAAGTAACCCTTTCTATTGAGAACGCAAAGCAATACCACGCGGTTAGCCGACATCGGGAGCGTTTGCAGACCCTCTCCTCCGCAATCGTCAACATTCAAGAAGAAGAACATCGTCGTATTGCCAAGAAACTACGAAGCGAGGCCGGCGGCGCGTTAACAACCATACAAAAAGATTTGGCATGGATCAACGAAACGCTTGAGGGCGCAAGGGAGCCCAACGCCGCTTCCGACCCCGCCCTCATTAAGAAACGCCTTGAAAAAATGAAGACGCAAATCGGTGAAACCGCAGAGACCTTGCGGGCGCTTTCTCACGGTTTGAGGCCCGCGATATTGGACGATTCCGGTCTAATCTCCACCTTGAAATGGTATATCAAGGAATTCGAATCTCAAAACAAAACGAAAGTCCTGCTTCAAACCAATGGTTCGACGAAGCGCTTCCCGGCCCGCATTGAAATTCTCCTCTTTCGTATTGTCCAGGAAGCCATGGCGAATATCTCCGACCATTCCGCGGCGGATTCGGCCATTGTCTCGCTCGAAAAGCGCGAACCCTATGCCCACCTCTACATTACGGATGACGGCAAAGGCTTTGACGTCAAAAAATATTTCTCATCGCCCCAGGTCATTCGAAAAGGAATTGGTATCCTCGGAATGAAAGAGCGCATTGAGTTGGCGGGCGGCACCTTTTTTATCGACTCCAACCCCGGTAACGGCACCCGTATTTCGATTCGCGTTCCCGTCGTCAGACGAAGCGCCTCTTAAACCGTTTCAAGGCAATCTCCGTTTTACCCCACAATGTCAGGAGAAGGGTTTCTCCCAAGCCCTGCCCAGGGAAAAACCCCGAGATATTTATACGAAGGAAATAAATCGTGGTGCTCAATGTAGGGGCAGACCCGTGTGTCTGCTTAATTCGGTCGCACACATCGGTGCGCCCCGACAAACCCAGATAATAAATTACTGAATTGATTAGCGCGGGCGTTTAAGGTAGCCATCAACAAAGAGGTCGAGGTCGCCATCCATCACTGCCGAAACGTTACCCTTTTCGATGCCGGTCCGGTGGTCTTTCACCATTTGGTAGGGTTGAAAAACATAAGACCGAATTTGGCTGCCCCAAGCAATCTCTTTTTTCTCCCCTGTCATTTTCGCCATATCTTCTTCCTTCTTTTTTTGTGCTAACTCATAGAGGCGAGATTTCAACACGGCCATGGCGACTTCTTTGTTCTGCCGCTGGCTGCGTTCGTTTTGACACTGGGTGACGACACCACTGGGTAAATGGGTCAATCGAACGGCCGAAGAGGTTTTGTTTACATGTTGGCCGCCCGCGCCGCTGGCCCGATAGGTGTCGATGCGCAGGTCTTTTTCATCGATGACAATGTCCGGATCGTCCGTAACTTCCGGGGAGACAAAGACCGAGGCAAAAGAGGTGTGCCTGCGCTTGTTCGAATCGAAAGGCGAGATGCGAACCAGGCGATGAATGCCGGCTTCCGCTTTAAAATAACCATAGGCATAAGGCCCTTTTACGAGCAGGGTCAGGCTTTTGATGCCCGCTTCTTCGCCCGCTTGCAAATCCAGGGTTTCGACCTCGAAGTCTTTTCGTTCGATCCAACGCAGATACATTCGGCTGAGCATTTGTGCCCAGTCTTGCGACTCCGTTCCACCCGCGCCGGGATGGATGGTGACGATCACGTTGTTAAAATCTTTCGGACCCGTAAAGAGGGTTTCAATCGTCAAGGTGTCGAGACGCGCGCGGAGCGTGGTTAACAGGGCTTCGATTTCGTTTTCGACGGAGGGATCGGCTTCTTCACGGCTCAAGTCGATGAGCACGCCCGCGTCTTCGCAGGCCGTATCGATCTCCTGCCACTGCTTTATGGATTTTTCGAGCTGGGTTTTTAGGGCGATCTTTTTTTGAGCCGCACCGGAGTCGTTCCAGAATTCGGGGGAAGCGGCCTCGGCGCTCAGTTGTGCGATTTGTTCCTTGGATGAAGCGAGGTCAAAGATGACCTCGGAGCTGAGTCACTTCACTCCGGATCGTTTTGAGTCTCTCTTCCAATTCATACAACATGCGAAGCCCTCCTTTTTAACAAGGTTGCCGATAAAAATAAAAATGCGATTATAGCACAGAGCGCGGCAAATAGATCGCCGTATTGTGTATAGAAACTTCTCTCTTTGCCTAGACGAAGATGCTGTGTCGCGACGTCTTCGACATTGAGTGAACTCTGATAGAGGATGCGTCCCCAAGGATCGATAAAACCGGAGATGCCCGAATTTGCGGCACGCGCGAAAGGAACACGATTTTCAATTGCCCTAAAGGTCACCATGGCAAAATGTTGGGCCGGTGCGGCGGAGGTCCCGAACCAGCCGTCATTGGTGATCGTGGTCATCACCTGCGCGCCTGCTTTGACGAAGCGCCGTACCAGGTCGGGAAAGATCACCTCATAGCAGATGACGGTGCCGATCCTGGCACCCTGGCTTTCCATGATGGTCGGTCCCGTGCCGGGTAGAAAGTCGGAAATACCGGTGACCAGTTTGTTGACGAAAAATAATATCCTTTTAAAAGGAACGTATTCGCCAAAAGGGACGAGATGCATTTTGTCGTAGCGCGCGGCGATGCCCCGTGTCTGCGAGATGAGGTAGGCGCTATTTAAGAGTGAAATTTTCCCACTCACTTCGGTTTGCATTGAGGGCGCGCCCACCAAGAGGTCGAAGCCTTGGTCCTTGACCATGGCGATGAGCGCCTCCTGATATTCAACTTCCGTGTCAAAGATAAAGGGCAGTGCCGCTTCGGGCCAAATGATTAAACCAGGCCGTTCGCCAGTTCCCTCTTGCAGGGCCGAGCGGGACAGTGCTTTGTAGTGCTCGACTGTTCGGTCTTGGAATGTGCGGTTCCACTTTTGGTGCTGGGGGATGTTGCCCTGAATGACACCGAGGGAGATGCCCTCCTTTTCCTCCATGCCTTGGGAAAGACGGAGAGATCCATAGGCGAAGGTGCCGGCCAGCACGGCAGCGGTAAGGAGAAGCGGTCTCCAGGCGATGGAAGCACGTTCGCGAAGGCTTCGTGCAATTAAGTAGACCCCGCCGTTCACCAAGACGATGACGAAGCCCACTGCATAGATACTGCCAATATCCGCAATTTGAATCATGGGAAGCAGGGCATATTGGGAGTAGGCCAGGCTTGCCCAAGGGAAACCGCTGAGTAGATGGCCTTTCGCATATTCGAGTATGACCCACAGGGCCGGTGCGAAGAGAAGAAAGCGTGATTCATCGTTCTGAACAAGCCATCGTAATAGGCTTGAAAAAAGACCAAGATATACTGCTAAATAGCTCACGAGAGCTAACATTAGAAGGGTGCTTATTGCCCAAGGAAGCTTGCCGTATTCGGCCATGGTAAAGGCCAACCAAGACACGGTCCCCAAAAAATAGGCGAAGCCGCAAAGCCAACCGAGGAAGAAGGCCCGAGAAGGCGTCGATTTATGGAGCGCGAAAAATAGAGGAACGAAGGCGACCCAGGCGAAGAGATAAGCTTCGGTGTGGGGAAAGCTAAGCGCCAGAAGCAGACCGGAAAGCAAGGCCAAGACCGCTGGGAGAACTGCGGCGAAACGTCTGGGGTTCACATCCTTTGTGCCGGAGAATCGCCTGATCTTAAACCTGTTTAGTTTTTCGATTTCGGATGATGATCGATTCCGACGTAGGCCTCGATAAAACGCCGGATTCGGGCTTCGTCGAAGGCATCGAGCCGATCGATTTTACCCCAGGCCGTCAAGGCGATCTTTGTGTCCATGTCGCGATAGGGTCCAACCAAAATATGCCCATACTTACTTTGACCCTTTTCTTTCTTTTCCTTTTTGGCCTTCTTCAGATATTCCCAGCCAATTTTTTCGAGCTTTTTGATCATATCCTTACAGTCGTCGCAATTATATTGAACAACAACCCCTCCGTCTTCAAGGTTGTGCACCTGGAGTTCATCGGGGACTTGTTGCCGGTAAACACCCCACTTGGCGACATTGTGGGTGTGCGGTCCTGAGGTCGGCGGTTTGGTGTTGTAGGGGACGTGCGGGGCCTTCAGCGAGGAGATATGCTCGTTACCAAGCGTCATTACCGATTGGCCGGGGCTGTCCGTTTCCTCGGCCGAAGTCTCAGCTTTTTCGTTTGTTGCGGGTGCCGCCGGGTCTTCGGCCGCAAGCGGTACCGTGACGAGCAGGGAGAATACGAAGAGCGTTGTTCCGATCCAAAACGATTTCATTCAGTCATTACCTCCAAAAAAAAATGTAAAATTGATCTTAACAAATCAGGGGGCCGAATAACAGGGACGGATTGGCATGGCGCAGATTCTACAAAGGACCAATCGGAAGGCGATTTCGGTCTGCATCAGTCCCGCTTCATCAGCTGAAATAGAAACCAGAAAATTAGGCCCATGATCAAGATATTTAAGATTAATGCAATTCCCATTGCAGGCCCCTTTCGTTCAACTTTTAAATCGGTGCGCGTCATTAAACGCGTTATTGGTCTAAGCTTTACACGAAATCCTGCAATGGATCAAGCACCGTCTGGATGTGGGAGGCCTCTTTTGTTTAGATCGCCAATCCGGCGCAGTGCCCGGATGCCCAGGCCCATTGAAAATTGTAGCCGCCCAGCCAGCCGGTCACATCGAGCACTTCTCCAATAAAATAGAGCCCCGGCACCGACTTGGTCTCGAAGGTCTTAGAGGAGAGTGCATCCGTATCCACGCCTCCAGTCGTTACCTCCGCCGATCGGTAGCCCGCGGTTCCGCTGGGGACAACTTCCCAACGATGGAAACGTGTTGCGATGGCATGAATTTCTTTCGGGTTGTATTGGCAGAGCGGCTTATTACCCGGCTCCACTTCCAGCCAGCGTTGCACGAGCCGTTTGGACAGGTGCGCGTTTAAACAGGACTTGAGTTCCGCACGCGGTCTTTCCTTTTTCCACTGCGGAATCGTCTTTTCGAGATGGAAATCGGGAAGCAGGTTCACCTCGATCGGATCGCCCGCTTGCCAATAATTTGAAATTTGCAAGATGGCTGGACCGCTGAGTCCCTTATGGGTAAAGAGCATGGCCTCCCGAAAAGACTGCGTATTACACGAGACCAGGGCCTCCACGGAGATGCCGGACAAGCCTTCAACGTTTTTCAATTCCTTATCGCCTAAGCGAAAGGCGACGAGGCCGGGCCGGCAAGGAATGAGGGGGAGCCCGAATTGTTTCGCGATTTCATAACCGAAAGCGCTGGCCCCGATTTTCGGGACGGAAAGGCCCCCCGTGGCGATGACGAGCGATTGGGTTTCGAATTCGCCTGCATTGGTTTGGAGTCTAAACCGGCCTTGATTTTCTATGCGGTCGATTTTCTCGATACGGTATTGCGTTTGAATTCGAACTCCGCCCTTACGACATTCGTCCAATAAGAGATTCACAATTTGAATCGCTTTGCCGTCACAAAAAAGCTGGCCCAAAGTCTTCTCATGATAGGCGATGCCATGCTTCTCAACCAGGGCGATAAAATCCTGCGGCTTAAAACGGCTGAGAGCCGACTTGCAAAAATGCGGATTGTGCGACAGAAAGTTTTCCGGTTCTACGTTGAGGTTGGTGAAATTACAGCGTCCGCCGCCGGAGATTAGAATCTTTTTCCCCACCCGCTCGGCATGATCCACAAGCAGCACGCGGCGGCCGCGTTGTCCGGCGGTGAGCGCGCACATCAGACCGGCTGCGCCGCCGCCGATGACAATAAGGTCAAAGTTTAGCATTATTATTCAAGTGGGCGAACTCCCAGCTGTTTCCGGTTTCGCCACTCCCTCAGGGCCAACACAATCAAACTGAACAAGGTCAGCGGGATGACGAAATAATAAAGCGCATTGCCGAGCTTTGGCAAGGCCTCATGCCCTGTTGTATCCAAAATAAGAAAGAGGGTATAGAGGACATAGTAAAAAAGAAATAAAATGCCCTCCCAGCGCGCAATCAGGTTCCCGGTGAAAAAGATCGGCAGGCAGGCGGCGGCGACGGCAATCATCACGGGGATATCGAATCGGAGGGCAGCCGGGGAGATATCAATTCCTAAAGGGGAGATGAGGCTTGTGAAGCCCAAAACGCCAAGGAGATTAAACAAGTTGCTGCCGACCACGTTGCCCACGGCAATGTCGCGTTCGCCTTTTAAGCTCGCAACCACCGAGGTGACCAATTCGGGCATCGAGGTTCCAGCAGCAATAATTGTGAGCCCGATAATTAAATCGCTTACGCCCAGGTTTTTCGCGATGGCAACGGCGCTGTTCACCAGCCAACTCGAACCGAGCACCAAGAGGCCCAATCCCGCAATAACCCACAGGATGTTTATATAATGGTTTTTTTGTTCCCTTTCCTTTTTCGCTCCGAAGGCCGCCTCATATTCGTTCTTGATTGCCGTACTTTCCTTGCGGCTGAGCACAATGAGGAAGACCATGTAGGCGATCAGTCCTAAACATAAAATGCCGCCATCTATCTGGCTGAGATTTCCGTCTCCACCGAGGATCAACACCAGTACAGACGCGGCGATCATCAAAGGAACGTCGATGCGTACCAGTTGTTGGGAGACAATCAAGGGGGCGAAGAGCGCCGACAGGCCGAGAATGAATAAGACGTTAAAGATATTGCTTCCGACGGCGTTGCCCAGGGCGATGTTGGGCTGGCCGGCAAATGCCGATTTAAGACTCACGGCCAATTCGGGTGCGCTCGTGCCGATGGCCACGACCGTGAGGCCGATGATTAAGGGCGAAATGCCCAGCGCCGCGGCAAGCTTGGATGCGCCCCGGACCAAGGCTTCCGCGCCCAGGATGAGAAGGATTAAACCAAAGAGTAAGTATAGGTAATTCATGCCGGCCTTTCAGGGCTTGAAGGGAGGGGTCCCGCCTCATATAAGACGTGCCAAGAATAATTTCAAGGCCTTCTGTTTAAAGGGCCTTCGGTAGCAAAAGCGAATCGTTCCGCCTATTTAAGCCGGTTCAGACTTACCTGTTTTCGAGGCGGTTGTAGTCGAAGAGTCCGGCCTCAATAGGTGCCTGTTCCCGATACGCAGCGATCAGTTGATCGCTATGCGCCCAAAAATCGGGATGCCTGCGGTCGATGCCGAAACGGGCCACAAGGGCACGATAATCGGCTTCTCCCCTGAGGCCTTCAATCGCGTTCACAAACGCGGGCAGCTCCGATTTTTTCATCTGATAGAAGGCATTGGGATAGGCCCCCAAAAACCCCCGAACCACGGTGAGGGTATCTTCTTTCGGAAGCCGCCGCTTCTTTTCGAAAAAAAGGTCAGACACATTGCTGAGCCCATTGCTATGAAGAAGCGTATAGTCGCCTTCGTTCAAATCTTCTATCCTTAAAAACGCGACCTGCGGCAGCCAGGAGAGGGTCAAGCCTTGAATATTCGATAGCTTTTTTAAGGCCGCCGCAACCTGAACATCGATCGTCGCTGGAATCGCATAGGCCGTATTGAGTACCGGTTTCAGGCGTTTTTTTAAGAGGCCGATGAGTTCCTGCTTAGGCTGCTGGGTTTGATATTCAATGCCGGTCTCTCGGTCAAAGAGGGTCATGTACTGTTCTAAGTGGGCCTTCATTTTTTCGTCGGTGTCCCGGTACCAAAAATCCCATTCACTTCGGCGGGCATCCTTCGGGAGCAAGGTCAGGAAGTTAAATTCGCCATCCATACGGATAAAATCCATGTAGAGCCGGGAACTGAGTTGGTGGCCGATATTGCCGAAAATGTCGTAGCCCGCCACCAGCAAATAATGAATCCGTTCAAGGAGTGGGTAACCTAAGGCCACCACAGTTTTGGGTGTATCCCCCACAAAACCTTTTACCACCGTGGCGTTGTCACGGTGGCGGAAGACCGTTAGGGCGGCGTTGTCATTGCTGCCGTCACCGTCCCAAACCAGGTCTAGGGTAATGTCTTCAGGCCGCAAGGCTTCCCGCATGTACTTTAGTTTTTGCGTGAAGTATTTTTTTTCCAACTTGGAGTATTTGAGCCAGGTCGATATCGGGTCGGTATTGCTCGCCTCAACGGTGGGCATCTTCAGCTTGTGGTGATCGCGGGTGACTTCCTGTTGTCCGTGCGCGACTTCTGGATTATTGGGGTTCACAAAGACAATCCAAAAACGCTGATTGATGACACCCAGGGCAACTTGTCCCAGGCACACCGGCCCCTTAATAAAATTCATAATCGTAAATCGGGCCTCGTCCAATAAAAATCGATAGCGCGAATCAAGCGGGATGTCCTGAAAGGCATCGAAGGGATTGGCGGCAATTTCAGGTTTGTAGGAGGGCAAGCGCGTCACGGCATAATCGGGTTCTAAAAAAAGGGCGGTATAGCGCGCCATGCGTGCGGGATTAAAGGCGTAGGGCATGTGGGTTTTGGCCAGGATAGTGGTTCGCAGTGGTGTGATGCGATAATAGACCCGCTTCACTTTTGGATCGTCGTAGGGTCGCCGTGCGCCGATCGTATCAAGCGGCTCACCCGGCGGAGTGCGGGATCGCACAAGACGGAAAAATGTCCGGCTGTTTCCCTCGTCGAAATAAATGTGGGCTAAAAACAAATGTTCGTAAAGATAACGCGCCATCAATTGGGTCTTGAGTCCATCGCCATTTAAAAAGTGCTCCCACCGGGTGATGTCTTCAAGGTTCTTGCCCGTGGTGGGGGAGGGCTCGCGATAGGGCGCGCCGCCTTCGATCCAGCCCATTAAGGTGTCGAATTCTCTATTCGCCAGATTCGGCAGTCCGTAGGGCATGCCCCACAGCGGTTTTTCTTTTGTGAAGCGATGAACGGAATCCGAGGTCGCGCAAAACTGCTTTCGATCGAGAGAAAAATCGAAACTCGCGGGCAGGGGGCTGGTCTTCGGTTGAGGATTGTCGCGTTTCAGTTGAAGCATCCGGGCCATCACGCTCGCTTCGCTCTGGGCGGTTTTCACGGGCTTCCCTTCATTGAGCACAGGGAAAAAGTCCATCTTCCGCCATTGTTCGGTGGAGTGGGCATCCTCGAACAGCCGTGTCGGCGCAATGGCCAAGAGGCGGCCCGGATCGTAGACCACGGTTTTATTCGCCCCGCGCACAATGCCTTCGTGCGCGCTGAGGTTCATCTGGCAGGGGGCATCGTAGCAGCCATGGCAGACCACGCAGCGGGCATCCAGAACCGGTTTGACCTCACCCCAGTAGTCGGGAGGATGGGCCTCGGCGACGAGCGTGGGCGGCTCAGTCGTGGCTTTCACCTCGTTTTGCCCCTTCGTGGTCTTGCCCAGGAAGAAGCCGCCCACCGCCAGCAGCAGGACGAGCCCCACTACGCCCGCAGCGATGATGATTCCTTTAAGACCTTGCATTAGCTTGTGTCGTTTCGGTGCATGTTAAGGCGCGTTCTGCGATGGGTATAAATATCAAAATATTTGCTTTCGATCATGAGATAGGGCCTTGGTTTGTAGGCCGGATAAGGTTAAATCTCAGCCGCGCCGAATTTCGGCGTCGGTTGTGGTGCCTTGTTATGACTTTCTATTACGATATTCTAATTTTTCAAGAGACTCTTTTTCAACTTAAGGAGTTCAGTGTTCGTTGGATCTAAAGCCAATCCTTCCCGAATGGCTTCCAGGGCCATATCTGAGCGGCCGACCTGAATATTGAGTCGTGCAATCCTTAGCTTTGATGCGGCTAAATGTGCCCTGGCTTCATTTGCAGAGCGTTTTTTAAATACGGGTTCCAGGGATTGAATGCTAAGCATCACCTGCGCCCTGTATTTCTCGAACACGGCTGGGGGTGCAACATAGGATGAATTGTAATACTGCTTTCCGTAAAGTAATTCGTAGCTTTCTTGCTTAAAACGATTGGGTATCTCGAAATGACCTTTCACTGCAGGAAGCGCGTCCCACTGTATAATTTCATAACTGCTAAATGGCTTGAACTGCTTGTACTTTCGTTTCAAATTGTTATGGCCTTGTTTGGTGCTGGCGACAATTTGTTTGACATTCTTCATCTCCGTGGACATGCCAATAACCAACAATGACACCCCTTTTACACCAGGGGCCGTGAACTTCACCTTGCCTCTGGGGTCTTTTGGGAAAGCCTTAATGCGCCAACCCTTCGGCGGATAAATCTGAAAAAAACCGTGCGGATCCTTATACGCGTCAGCCGCAAGAAGCGTGCTGTCATCCGCGAGCACGTTATGAGAGAAAAGCGCAATTGTTACCATGCAAAGCATCGTGGATACAGCAAGGCGGAATGAGTGGTTTTGCAAGAATGAGGTCATAATTTACTCCTTTTTGGGCATAACGATTGAGATAAGCCGCCGCGCCGATTACTCGACCTAAAATTGAAAGCGGCTTATCGCGGTCGGGTTGAGCGACGGGTTATGCCCGAAATACACCTGAAACTGAATGCTACTCCACCACCTAAAAAAGCACCAAGCCCAATAACAGAAAGTAAATGTTTCGTGGTCATGATGGTCTCACCCAATCCAAAAACCGAGAATAAGAGCATTGTTATTCCGCCAAGCACCACACCTCCTATCATTAGTGAAGAAAAAGACAGACAATTTTTCCAACGTAGCGCATTATAGTACGGCAAACCCAAAAAAATAGATGCGATATAGCTTATTGGAGTAGCGACTATAAAGTAAATTGCTAAGCGCCTAACTAGCCCACTATCGTTCCCTCCCCGGATAACGTGTAAAACTATTGCTGCCAAACAATAAAGTGACGGGGCCGCCAAGGGTGCGATAAGAGTAGCCAGGACTAGTTTCTTATTATTTCTCATACCCACTTAGGGCATAACGTATAGCTGAGTGGCGCGCCACAGCCCTTGCCTGAAAAGCCGCCGAAGTTCTTCGCGTCCACTCAAGCGTCTTGTTCGATTTTAATCTGTGGGGTGTATGAAGAGTCCAATACTTTTTGAATTATTTCTCCCCTTTTAAGGCGACTACCACGGTCATTTGTGGCCGCCAGCGTAGCTTTATAGTAAATATTCTGTAGGGTTGAAGTGTCGTTAGGGTCTATAACTCCATCAACTTCGGAGAAAAAATCTTTTAGGGCAAGTGCAGCATTTTCTGTCCGTAAATCATATTTCCTTTTAAAAATAGCGCGGTGTACTTCGACAAAAAGGGTGAAAAGGTCTGCTTTTTTCCAAACTCGAGATTTAGAATCAAAGTCACAGCGGGTTATGAAGTCTGTAACGGTATGGAATTCTTTTCGAAGACTATCTTTTTGCTCAAACTCTTCGTTGTAGTTTTCTAAGTATTTTTCTAGCACATCATCGCGGTTGGAATATCCAGACATCAGTGTAGAAACTAAAACCAAACAAAATCTAATATCACTCATGCGTTTTATTTCTTGTGGTCTAAAAAAACGAGATTCCTCAAAAAAAGGATGTTCCGCAAGTTCTTCGCCGAATTGTTTAAATTCACCATCAAAACGAGCATTATGGACTTCCATAGCATTGAGAGCGTAATTAGTGGAATTAATTCTTCTAAATATTTCAAGAATTTCCGAGATTGGAAGTTTTCCAAGATCTCGAACAACAACTTCATATTCCAAAAATCCTAGTTTCTGTCCTTCTGAGAGTTCACGATATGGCTCAAAATTTCTATCAAGTTTTAAATCTGGTGAGCCTTTGAAATATTGATAAAGGGTAGATATTCTTTGTTGGCCATCAACTAGCATTTCATTTCCTTCCCCTGTATCTGAATTAACGTCACCAGCGGCAATATAAATTTCAGGGAAAGGATATCCTTCAAGTACGGTTTTGAGAAATGCCAGTTTATGTTTGTTTGACCAAACGAGCCGCCGTTGAAATTCTGGGCGAGGTAGCAATACACCGTTTTGTATTCCTGTAAGAAGGATTCGAAGTTTTCTGTTAGTTGCTGATGTCTTCATTCTTTCACACCTCTTGGCGGCATTGTTCAAAGCATTTTTGTTGATATGAGTCAAAAAAATAACGGGAATGGTAAAGGCCACCTCTGATTTTATAAGGACCAAATTCACAGGCACCGGAAATATCCTCAAAAAATTTCCACCATTTTTTTGTAAGAGCAAAAGAATATTCTAGAGGGAGCATGTCAGGCCTTATCCAACCTTGAAAATGATAAGACTTGAATTCTTTTACTTTTGGCCAATAGCCTCCATTTCTTTCAAAAGAAAAAACTTCACGCCATATTTCTTCAAATAATCTTGTGCAAACTAAGACTATATCAATATCTGATTTATCATAAAATGGCTGAAATCTACGTTCGGGTTTGATTGAAAATCCTAATTTTGCAGAACCGACCATAAAGACCTCGCTATAATCTACTGCAAAGTAATTAGCTACAGTCTGCCGAAGACGATATTGGTGGTCATCGTCAAAAGCAAAAGCTGTCCCCGAAAGGTAATACTTATTTACAAGCTCAGTATTATTAAGGGTTATGAGATCTTTCTTGAAAGCTTCTATCATGTTTATTTTTCAATCGAACATATACTATACGGCCCAATTGCCGTATTTTATTACGCCAAAAATTTGATGTTAAGGGACTATTCCAAGTAAATCTAATGCTTTTTATTCTTCGAATTCATATTGAAACCCGCAAAGACGGCAGACGATCTTTTCAATTGAACATCGACAATCTAGGCTAGGGTTTCCCATGAAGCATGCGCCATACTTTTAGCCTTCAGTTGCCGAGCCGAATTGTACTACAATCCGTCTCACGGACCAAGCCGATCTTGGGGAATGCGTCGTCAAGTTTTCCAGTGTTAAGGTCCAGCGAGAAGATGTTTCAAGGGAAGATAATGAGGTCTTCGAATTGGCTGACTTCGTCGTAGTAGCTAAAGTCCGCGTGGATCATGATGCTGAAGAGGATGAGGCGAGGCACTTAAATTTTAGCGAGAGGGTTCGTCGGGCCGATTGACAACGATTAATATACTTAAGAGGTTTTCGGAAACAGTCGCGTCTTCGCATCCTCGGAACCCAGTTCTAATTCCACGGCATCGGCAGATGGGGCCTCGCAACGGTCGCCGGAATAGTAGGTCAGAATAATGAGGGCGTACTTCACCGCGCCGGGCGATAAGTAGTAGACCCGCCCGCCTTCATCGCCCGCGCCGGAAAAGAGGGCCATCTCCTCCGGCGCCTCTTCCTCGTCGTAGATTTCTTTAAACTCGTCTTTAAGGCGTTGTCCCTGGCCTTTGGCCAGTTGTTCTGTGTTGAGGGGAATTTGGTACCACTTCATGGGGAGCCCTCTATTTTATTTCGGTAAGCCGGTCGATTATTTCCCAGCATCGAAGGCCTCTATCGCATTTTTCCAGGCATCGTTCAGGGAGTCGTAGGATTCGGAGAAGCCTTTTTTAACATGATCCCAGGCCTCGGCTGAACTGCTTTTTAAGCGGCCGGTCCATTCGGCCAACTTCACCCGCTGTTCACGCAATGCCTTCAAGTTCGCGCGGGCTTCTTTCTGCGCGGTCTTGCTCATTGTGTCCCATTTCTTGTCGATTTGCGTTTCCAGCTTCTCGATGCGATGGTCGAGATGATCGAGGGCGTCCTGCGTTTTCGCGAGGGCTTCTTCCCGCTGGTTGGCCGTGTAGCCCTTGAGGGCCGTCATTAAATCCTGCACTTCTTTTTTTACTTCCTGCATCGTCATCTTGTCTTCCGGTTTGTGGGCATGGCTAAGGTGTGGAACAGCCATCGCTACGACAAGCAAAAAGGCGAAGATCAGGGGATAAGAATATCGCATGCGGAGTCCCCTAAAAATCGCAGTCCCATTTTTCGACGGCCCTTAAATAATTGGCCATGTCGTGGTCTTTAATGCCGTCGATGCCCAGCTTGAGCGCATCCTCGAGGGCGCCGTCGAAATAATCGACAAAACGAAACCAGAAGCCGGGATCGTTGTGCAGTTCTACTTCCTGAGAAATATAGAGATAGGTGCCCACATGGCTGTAACCCATGAGCCGCGCGGGGACGCGGGTGACCAAGTCGTTGTTGTTTTGAAAGCGGAAACAGCGCGCCTTAGACTCGACGTTGAAAATACGCGCGGCATCGCGCGTCATCACCCTGGGTTGGCCAAAGGTGTAGACCGAGGTAAAGGGAAGGTCTTGGTGGAGCAGGATGGAGGCCCCGACGGTGGCCATGGCGCCGCCCAAGCTGTGCCCCGTAAGAAAAATGGGCCGCTTTTTTTTGCGCATTGCTTTTTGATATTCCGCGAAGAGGCCTTCCCACACGTCTTGGGTCGAACGCCAAAAGCCGCGATGAAACTCTCCGAACAAGACCTCTTCGGAAAAGACATTGATGTTGTCGAGCCAATCGACAATTTCGTCGGTGCCCCGAAAGGCCATGCAAAAATAGTCCTTGTGTTCGATAAAAGCCGCTTGGGCGCTGTTTTGCGAGAAGCCTTTCACGGATTTGAATCCCGGATCGAGCTGACTCAGTTTCTTTAAAATTTTGTCTTCATGGGGCGTCGGGTCTTTTTTAGTCCGCCGAATGTAAACGGCCTGGGATATTTTCGCCATCCAATAGGCGTTTTCTTTGTTGAGCGTGGTGGTATAGGGTTTAATTGTATAAGGCTTAATCGCGACCATTGTTTCCTCCTCTATAATCTAAGTCGATCCTGATTACAGGATGACGGGACCTTGTTGTGTTATGCAAGGGCTGATGCCGTTTTATGGTTTTTTTATTTGTGATCTTCATTCGTTTCGGTTTTTTTTTACGTTGTGACTTATTGCCAAACTTCAAAATACATCATCGCATGGTCCGAATAACGGTTAAACCAATCGTGCCAGTCAGGGGGAGGCAACTTGGGCCAACCGAAGATGCTCACCTTTTCGGGGCCGTTGCCTTGACTGCGGATTTTAAGATGGTCGGATGCGACGACATGATCCAAATTTTCCGGCACGTAATTGGGGCTGCCGTTGTACCAGGTGACCTCTTCCGAACGGCCCTCGATCAAGGCCCGTTCCTTACTCAACAGGAGCATGTCTCTTTTGCTTGCCCACCAGGCAATGCGCGCGATTTCTTCTTTTGGGGGGAGGTCCATTCTTTTGTAATAAGGAACGGGATCGTCGATCCCCATGGTGTTTAAATCGCCGAGGAAAATGAAGTTGGATGGCCCCCCGGCGGCCTTGTCGAGGGCCTTCTTTAAATTAAAGGCGTGATCGAGCGCGGCGTCGCGCAAGCCGAAATCTTCCGTGTCGCTCCCGCTTTTAATATGCAGGAAGAGTAGAGAATAATTCACATTGTTAACGCGAAGGCTCAGGAGCAAGCCGGGTCGTTGGTAGTCTCTTCCCGTTTTAAACTCCGTCCGCTGCGTCGAGAAGGTCTGTAGCTTTTTATGCACGCCCACAAAAATTTCCTGCGATTGCTTCCCTTCGGTCAGGTGGAAACGATGATTGGGAAATTGCGTCATGAAGGCCTGAAACACGTCTTTGCCCTCCACTTCGAATAAAACAAAAACATCGGGCACCGAGGCGGGTCCGCCGTTTTCGCCCGAAATGAATTTGGCCACCCGTTGTACGCGATCGGCATCCGAAGCCGATGAATTCCGAAAATGTTCGACGTTCCAGGAAGAGAGGGAAAAGACCTTCGGCATTGTTTATCTCCATATGAGAGTGGTGGTCTAAGGTCTTCGATAGAAAACCGAAGGTGCTGTGGCCTGCTTCGTTCGTGGCCGGTGCACTAGAAAAACCAATAAGGGATTCTTATACACGATTGTTCGGAATTTGTCTTCCAGATCGGGCTAAAAAAAAGTCACAAAGTTTGAACGATTGGAAGGACCCTATGCGGGTTTAGAAGGCCTGCGATTTTTGCTCAAGATCGAGTAAGCGCTGTTTCCGCCAAAGCCCGCCGCCATAGCCGGTTAACTTCCCGTCTTTTCCGATAACGCGATGGCAGGGAATGACAATGGCGATACGGTTGTCGCCGTTCGCCTTGGCGACGGCCCGCACGGCCTTGGGTTGGCCGATGGCGGCGGCCTGCGCTTGGTAGGAACGCGTTTCGCCGTAGGGGATGGTTTGTAAGGCCTGCCAGGCCTTCCGTTGAAAGGGCGTTCCCGGCAGCACAAGCGGGAGGTCGAATGCCTTTCGTTGTCCGGAGAAATATTCGGTTAATTGGATTTCGAGCGCAGCCCAATGGGGATTTTTTCCGGGAATGAAGGCCGCCTTCAATCGCTTTTTTAAGATTTTGATTTGGGTCTCCAGCATCCGCCGGTCTGTAAACTCAAGGAGGCAGAGGCCCTCCGCGGTCGCGCCTGCCAGCATCGGTCCCAAGGGTGTGATAATGCGCGTCACAGAAACGAGGGGCTTGTCTTTGCTCTCGGAGGGCGAAAATCCGGTTGCATTTTTGAAAGCTTCGGAGAACCCGCTTAAAGATTCGTAGCCACTCGCGAAGGCCGCGTCTGTGACCCTGTTGTTTTTCTTGATTTGAGTGAAGGCCCGGTTGATGCGCAAGGCGCGCAAGTAGGCCTGAAAGCTCATGCCGTGATGTTTTTGAAACCAGCGCCGAATGCGTGCCGGATCGATGCCACGGGACCGGAGCGTTGCCGCTTTTAATCGGAGATCGGGGGTGCCGTCGATTTCATCAAGCAAGGCTTTAAGCCAAGGCGGCGTTTGGCCCGGCAAGGTCATTGGCCGGCAAATCCGGCAGGCCCGATAGCCATGCGCAAGCGCGTCCTTCGTTGATGAAAAATATTCGACGTGTTCCGCCTTGGGTTTTTTCGCTGTGCAGGTCGGCCGGCAAAAAATGCCCGTGGTCTTCACGCCAAAAAAGAATAGGCCTTCGTAGGCGCTGTCTTTTTCACACAAGGCGGCATACAGGGTTTCATGACTGGGTTGTTCTGTGGCTAACATACGCTTTCTCCACATGTTGAGGAATAATCGTACACGAAATCGAAAATGCGGGCATCCGGAAAATCGACACGCAATTTTTTAATATTAAGGTAATGAAAATCGAAGTCATCTGCAACGACTTTTTCTTAAGCCCATCTCCACCCAACTTGACTCTGTCCGAATCAAGGCCTATAA
Organism: Nitrospirota bacterium; assembly: GCA_029261155.1. GTDB lineage: Bacteria > Nitrospirota > Nitrospiria > SBBL01 > JAADHI01 > JAJDBU01. Next base: position 36,889 of record JAJDBW010000038.1, read on the forward strand.
TGCGATTTCGTTTTTACCATCCGCGATTCTTCCCCTTTTACGGATCTTTTTTTGAAAACCCCCAGTACGGCAACAACAAGGCGACAAAGTTCTGAAGCCATCATTTCCCTTCCAAGACTGCAAAGCCACTATGATTATGCTGAAGCCCAGTTCGAAACACTGCTCGAAACAGAAGGCCTTGATCAGAAACTCGCCACGCACCGTCCGATCATCCAGGTTTTTGAACGCACCCTTAATCAGGCCCTCGCAACGGCATACACGGATACCTCTTCTTCAGAAGCGGCACAGCGATTTTTGCATCGCATTCTCTACCGAATCAATCGCCTCAAGCTTTTCTGGTACGACGAACTAAAACACTATGAAAATGAGCGCTCGAACTACCTTCGAGGTGTCCGCGAACAAATCGAGGCGGCCTGGCAGACATGGGAAATGAACTTTTTTGACATGCCCGCACTGAAAGCGATCGACGTCGGAGAAAGCTTAGCGGAGAATGCAAAGAAGGATTTGAACCCGGAACCCTCTGATGCCGGTCTGTTTTTTCGTGACCATGCCGGGCGGGCGGGCTACCGGCGGCTATTGGAGATTTCCGCGCTCGATGGCCTGGTAGAGGCCAGTCAGCTGTCGCGAATGTTAGGGGGCGTCGGGAACAAGATTCATTCCAAGCTAACCAAGTTATTTTTAGAGGAATACGGCGGCGGGCGTCTTTCTAGAAAGCATTCTACTTTTTTTGCGGCCATGTTAAATCATTTCGGCATGCAAACAAAACCGGAGGCCTACTTGGATGCGGTCCCATGGGAGGTTCTCGCGGGTATCAATCACAGTTTTTTGTTGTCGGAACGAAAACGTTTTTTTCTCCGCTACATCGGTGGCCTGCTCTATACGGAAATCTCGGTTCCTTCTGCTTTTCGGAATTATTTGGCCGCTGCGACGAGACTCGATTTACCCCAAGCGGCCATGGGCTATTGGGACCTCCACATCAAAGAAGATGTCCGCCACGGCCAATGGATGCTTCACGATGTCGCGCTGCCTCTGGCGAAGCGCTATCCCGACGATGCCTGGGAGCTGGTCTTGGGATACCATCAACAACGATTAATCAGCCGCCGCGCAGGAGAAGCCATTGCGCGGTCTGCCCACAAGGCCGATGCCGATAATCTGGAAACGGCTTAAGGATCCATTCCCAAATTAAGATGCACGATTCGCACGCGCATTCATAGGAAACATAATGAACGAATACACGGACATGACCGAATACTATGACGCCTTAATGACCTCGGGTTATTATGAATATGACACCATTGCAAAATCCTTGATCGCTATTCTGCAGGGCCGAAAAAAAATCCTCGAGCTTGGCGTCGGCACCGGCCTTGTCGCCGAGAAACTGCTTCACCACAATCCAGATTTCCAATTGACGGGAATCGACTTTACCGCGGCGATGCTGGTGAAGGCGAAAGAACGCCTGGGTCATAAGGCCCGGCTTTACGAGCAGGATGTAACGACCCTGGCTTTGGCGGATCGTTTCGACGCCGCCTTTGGAAACGGCGGTGTTTGGGGCTTTGTGAACACCGGAGAAGCCTATGTGCTGGTCAGCCATTTAACCGATCGGCAAGACAATATAAAGGGGCTCCGGCGTGTCGCGGACCATTTGAACGAAAAAGGCCTCTTTATTATGAGCGTCCAGGGTGTCCATCAAAATTTTGAAAGACAACTTCCGAACAACATCCTCTACTCGCAGGAAATTTCAGAAGCAGGGGATTACATCGAAAAGGATTATATTTTTAAAAAAGAGGGAAAGGTGGTCGCCAAACACCGGAACCGCTTTAGGCTTTTTCGAGGACAGGCCATTCAGGATCTCATGAAGGAAGGGGGATTCGAATTTCAATACATCGATGCCGATGACCGTTTTCAGGTCTATCAAAAAAAATAGTCACTTAATCAGAGCGTCCTTAATACCACCACAAACCCGTTTCACCGATAAGGCGCGCAATTTCCGAATACCCGGTTGCACTCGGGTGATACCCATCTCCCTTTGCAAGATCTTCAAGATAGGTCGGACTTTTCATAAGAGGCGCATAAATATCGATATATCGCAGCCCGATTTTCCGACAGGCCTCGTTTAGTTTTATCGATAGTTTCCGAATGCGGAGCGATGTCGCTTCCTCCAGTACCGGTGGCGGTCCGACCATCATCACTTCATAGTATCTTCCTGCTTCCTTCAATATTGAAGTCGTATTCGCAATGGATTCGGAGGTCGATACCGCTAGCTTGCCGTCTACCAAAGAGATATCGTTTATGCCAAGAGAGAGCACCAAGCGGCAATCCTCGTTCTTAGGCAATCTCCTTGTGACTTCTAATTCCCATCTCGATCGTATCGCTGCACTTGTATCGCCACGAAGGCCAAGATTGTAATAGGTGATCGTATTCCCTTTATGCATGGCCGCTTCACAAAGCCTTCCACACCACCCTAGCATTGTCTCGTCACATGCGCCATTCACTAAGGAATCACCTATAAATACGATTCTGGTTCCGTTATTGACTGGCTTCAATTTTTTTCTGCCTGTTTCCTGCTGAGATCAATCTGAAGTCACTGGATTTCATTTTACCCGATATTTGGAGCAAGATCGTGCGGCGCAGGGCTGTTCGCGTTGCAGATGTGTTGGTCGAACTAGAGCCGGTCCTTCGGCGCGCCCGCATCACATTTCATGCAGGAAAGTGGATGTCCAATCATCGACTGTCGTCCCTCTTCTTCAACAACCCAGGGGCGATTAAACCAGGGCGGCTTGTGCCGCACATGCTGAAAATGGCCGCAGGCCAGTTCCGCCACCCAATGGCGCTCTTCATCTTTGTGATATCCGGTAATGCCTTGGTCCATGCGTATCACGTCAATCTAAGGCGTCGCCTTCTGTGTGCCGAATCGCCGTGCCGATCTGGCGCGTGCTTTTTCTATTTCCCTTTCCCGATCTTTGGGTAAGGCCGATGTGCTTAAGGCCTTGAGCAGTTCGGCTAGGGATGCCGTAATGTTATCGACGGCCAGTTCGAATGCCGCTGCATTCACTTTAGAAGGTTTAGCCGCACCGCTCACTTTCCGCACAAACTGAAGCGAAGCGGCCCGAATTTCCGCCCCGGTCGCAGGCGGTATGAAATTGAAAAGCGTTTTGATGTTTCGACACATGTCGGCCTCCGATCTTCTTTATAACATATTGCTGTCTATCGTTTTGAGCTAAGTTGTGCCAAATTCTGCTCGATAGTAAAGTGACGTTGGGGCAGCAATGAGTAGACCAAAGTCGCGTCAGTTGCGGGTATTGTTTGGCGGCGATAATTTGTGCATTTGATACTAGACCGGCTATTGAAGCGGTCAAAAAAGGATTGATTCATAATAGCAGAATCTGAGCTTTTGTTACTTGTTATGATTCTATTATTTGCTCTATTACGGTCTTCTTTTTGGCGATCAGTTTTCGAATATACGAGCGTAATTCACTTTTATTGTTAAGAATAGGATTATTTATATAGAGTTCAATATAAGAACCTGAATGATCATATAGGGCTTCTAAATCAGACAGATGTATGATTAATTCCCGACTCTTTGGGGTTTTTCTTTCCTCCTGTAAACGTTTCTCGATGATGTTTTGTACTTTAAAATAGTCTGCCTCAGTAGACGCATTATTTATACGTGTGTAGATTCTGTTTCTTTTGATATTCGACCCCTCAGCTAAAGAGAGATAAGGTATAGAAGAAGGATCGAAAGGCACGAACAATACTTGAAAATATTTCCCTTTTAATTTTTGATATTCTGAATCAGTGTATTTAAAGTCGTGAATTTCGTACTGGAGGGTAGGAGGAAGATATTTTTTTATCGAATCTTTAATGTTTGTTTTGTCTTCTATGGTTTTAAGGCCAATAGGGTCTAAAGTTCCGCTTTCTTCCTCCGCTACTCCTATAATGAGACAGCTGTTTTCAGTATTTGCAAATGCTAAAATATCTTTTGCGAGTTCTGATTTTTCTGGCCAGATCTCTTTGAAGTCAAGATAATCATATTCGCCTGTTTGATTACGCAAGAGTTCACGGAGCATAGGGCGACTTGGAGACTCAAAAAATTGAGCAAAATCTTCCGATAAATTTAATTTTACTTTCTTAGTCATAATTTATGGTCATAGATCACACATAAATTTTGGGTAGATCCTACAATAACAGTCTTTTTTCATCTCAACACATTTTCCAGCACATAAGGATTTTAACCCCAACTTCCAATATTAAGTCGCACTCAATAAAAACCCTGAAATCGAAATCGCGATCTTAGGAAAAGCTTTGATCACCTGCTTATCCTGAGTCACAAGCCGGGTGTGGAGTTGATCCGCGAGTGCCACGAATTCGCAATCATATGCGGAGCATGGGCTTGTTTTGATAAAAGGGAATAACTGCGAGGACGGGATATCAAATTCACTTTCTTTCATCAGTAGCTCCGCCGCTTCTTGAATTTGAATCGCTTGCTCCAATGACACAAGCTTTTTCCTCATATACAAGGCGAGCACATTTCGGAATTCACTTTTCCACAGCAAAGGCGAGGCCCATGCCGGTTCGTGTTTGTAAAGCTCGCTGGCCTTATTGGAATACGTGGTCGGAAGATAGAAGGCGGCAATAACATTGGTGTCAACCACAATCATGGACGGCCAGCGTTAATCGCTTGTTCGATTTCTTTTTGCGTCACCCGGTTTGGCTTGATTTGAGCGCGCAAAAGTTCCGCCTGTTTCAGGCGTTCGCTGGAGGTCATCTTCTTGGACATTAAGGTTTTTTCAAGACAAACAATGACCTCGCTGTTAATGCTTCTTCGGTGCATTTCGGCTGTATTCTTTAATTCATTGTATAGATCGTCCGGAATGTTTTTTATCGTCAAGGCGGGCATATCAAGGGTCTCCATAATAAGATACTAGTTCCATTATGGTTCCATTATGGAATAATGTCAAGCTGGCAGCTTACAAGCTCTCCGATTTAAACACCAGCAGTTTCTCTAAAGTCATATCCCGCATCGTATAGCCGATGCCGCCAACGCCGAGGCCGGATTTTTTTGTGCCGCCGAAGGGCATCCAATCGACGCGGAAGGCGGTGTGGTCGTTGATCATCACGGCGAGGGCGTTAAGTTGTTTCGCGGCCTTCAGTGCCGTGTCGATGTCTTTTGTAAAGATGGATGATTGGAAGAAGACCTCGGGGGCGTTGGCGCGTTTAATCGCCTCGTTCAAATCATCGTAACGATAAAGACAAACCACCGGACCGAAAATTTCCTCTTGCGAGACCTTGGCGTCCTCAGGCGGATCGACCAAGACCGTCGGCTGATAACAGGTCTTCGATATCTTTTCCCCGCCTATGGTCATAGTCGCGCCCGCCTTCACGGCCTCTTCCACCCAAGTGTGTACGCGCTCGACCTCGCGCGGCAGAATGAGCGGGCCCGCTTCCGTACTATCTTCCATCTGATCGCCGGTCTTCATTTTTTTTACTTTTTCGGTGAAGCGGTCGATAAAGTCGTCGGCGATGGATCGCTCTACATAAACCCGCTGGACCGACACGCAAACTTGTCCCGCATGATAATAGCCGCCCTTCACCAGCAGCGGTAGGCTCTTTTTAATGTCGGCAGTTTTGTCGAAGATCACCGGCGCCAGGCCGCCGTGTTCCAAGGCGCAGGTTGCACCGGGGGCCAACTGCGAGCGCAGCCGCCAGCCGACTTTTTCGGAACCGATAAAAGTGAGAAAGCGCACACGGGGATCGGAGATGAGTTTGCTAGTGACCTCGTTCGAGCAGAAGACGAATTGGCACCAGGGTTCGGGTAGACCGGCCTCGTATAATAGATTCACAATGCTGCGTGCGGAAAGCGGCGTGGTGAGCGCTGGCTTAACCAAAACTGGACAGCCGGTGGCGATGGCGGGAATGGCCTGATGAATAATAAGATTGAAGGGATGGTTGAAGGCGCTGACGGCCAAGACGACGCCCCGTGGCTGGCGAATGGTAAAAGCCATACGCTGCGTCGAGGTGGGCGTGATGCCCATGGTGATTTCTTCGCCCTTCAATTGGCAGAGTTCCCGAATGGCGATTTTGATGCCATCGATGGCCCGCGCAATTTCGACGCGTGAATCGACGATGGGTTTGCCGCCTTCCCGCGCGGCCTCTTGGGCATAGCGCTCCGCATCGGCCTGTATTTTTTCGGCTAAGCGTTCGAGGATTTGAATCCGCTCATACTTGGGAAGTTGTTTGGCGGGGTCTTGAAACATGCGATGGGCGCGATCCAGCTTATCGAGGACGTCCTGCTCTTCCTCGAAGGGGAGTTCCTCGATCAGCGAATCGTCAAAAGGATTTAAGATCTTCAGTTTTTCCATGATGGTCTCCGTTATTTTTTACGTAGGGGCGGGTTTCAAACCCGCCCAGAATTTACACAATCGTCATTAAAGCAGACAGGTTTTCTCTTTTAATTCTTTTAAAAAGACGCGTTCGTTTTCGGAGTAATCGATGGGCAGTTCAATTAAATGCACGGCGGGCTGCTTTAGGCATTCGCCGAGTTTGGATTGTAGTTCGCCGTTTTTTTCGATGCGGTGGCCTTGCGCGCCGTAGCTTTCGGCATACTTCACGAAGTCGGGGTTGCCGAAGTCGAGGCCGAAATCGGCGAAACCGCTGCTGCCCTGTTTCCATTTAATCATGCGGTAGGCATCGTCCCGGATGACGATGACGACAAGGTGCAGCTTAAGCCGTACGGCAGTTTCCATCTCCTGCGAATTCATCATAAAGCCCCCGTCGCCGCAGATGGCAATGACTTGTTGTTCGGGGTGGACGAGCTTGGCGGCGATGGCCACCGGCAGACCCGCACCCATGGTCGCGAGGGCGTTGTCCAAGAGTACCGTGTTGGGGTGATAGGCCTTGTAGTTGCGCGCAAACCAGATTTTATACATGCCGTTGTCGAAGGCCAGGATGGCGTCGTTCTCCACGGTCGCGCGGATTTCACTGACAATGCGTTGCGGGGTATTGGGGAAGGTGTCGGGCTGAACGGTATCGTAAATATTTTCCTCAATTTCGGTTTTGATTCGGCTGTAATAATCACTTTCCCAGTTCGACGATTTATTGATCTTATCCGTGATTTTTTGGATATTGGTCCGTAGGCAGCCGATGACCTCGTGTTGGGGAAAATAGATGTCGTCCATTTGTGCGGGATAAAAACTGATGTGGATGACTTTTAATCGCTCTTTCTCATCCATGAAAAAGGGGGGTTTTTCGGTGACATCGTGCCCAATGTTGATGATGAGATCGGCGCGCTGCGTAGCGCAATGCAAATAATCGCCGTCCGAAATGGCGGCCGTGCCTAGAAATTGGTGATGCCGTTCGTCCACCACGCCTTTGCCCATTTGTGTGTTACAAAAATAGATGCCTGTTTTGTCCAGAAAAGCGTGCAGTTCTTTTCCGATGTTGTTGCGGTTGGCGCCGGAGGCAACAAGGACAAGCGGTCGGCGGGCATTCTCAATCATCTCGACGGCGGCCTCAATGGACTGCCAGGCCGCGCGGGGCGGATCGACTTCCGTAACGCGAAAGGGGATGCGGTCCGTGCTTTCGGAGGCGATATCTTCCGGGAGTTCCAAGTGGACCGCGCCCGGTTTTTCGGCCTCGGCGATGCGGAAGGATTCCCGGATTAAATGCGGAATATTATTCGCGTCGACGATTTGCTTGGAGAACTTGGTGATGGGCTTCATCATCTGAACCACGTCGATTATTTGAAATCGCCCTTGCTTACTTTTTTTAATCGGTTTTTGCCCGGTAATAAAGAGGGCCGGCATGCCGCCCAAGAGTGCGTAGGACACGCTGGTGACGAAGTTGGTTGCACCCGGCCCCAAGGTGGCGAGGCAAACGCCGGTTTTATGCGTGAGCCGGCCGTAGGTTGCGGCCATAAAACCGGCGGCTTGTTCGTGCCGGGTGAGGATAAGCCGGATGGATGAGTTTCTAAGGGATTCCAGGAGGTCGAGGTTTTCTTCGCCGGGCAAACCAAAGATATATTCGACGCCTTCGTTTTCGAGACACTTAACAAACAGATCGCTCGCTTTCATTCGTTATCCTCATCGATAAGCTTGGGGTTTAGACTTCTGGAATCCTTGCCGTATCTACTTTTACGATATAAATGAAGCTGGATGATCGGAAATGAATAGATCGAATGTAGCGGAAACCGCAGGAGAAAGGCAAGGGCAAGACCGAAACCCTAATCGATATTCAAGGAGACCTAGAAAAAGGGATGGAAGGGAGAAAGATAGAAAGGCGGGACTTGCCCTAAAAAAGGGGGATCGATCTGGGTGCGTCATCCGGAGGAGATCGTGAGGCAGGTGGATAATAGCGGACAAAAGAATATGCACCACCTCCTGTTTCGAATTTCCTAACAGCCTTCTTTATTATCACCCTTGTCGGCATTCTATCCGGCTCCAAAGGTGAGGATCGCCATCTCTCCCTTTAGGGAAGGATGCAGGTCACAATGAAAGGAAAACTTTCCTGCTGATGTGGGTGAGAAATGGATACGAGCGGTTTTGCCGGGATCGAGATGGATGCCTTTCATGCCTTTGGTGTAGGTGATAATGCCGTTGACCTCGACCTCAACATCGAGCCCTTCGAAGATTGTGGAGAGGAAGCCGTGACGAACGAGGTCCCTGTTGTTGATGACCAGCATGACCGGCTGATCCGGCTGGAGGTTGTTCTCCTCAAATTGGTAGCTTCCATTTTGAATAAAGATGAAAACTTCTTTTTCACCTTGTCCAAAAACGGGGCGCGCGAAGAGAAAAGCGAGGAACGAAAGGATAAGTAATATTTTTAAAAGAAGAAGAATTTGGGGATGTTGTTTGATGCGTAACATATGCCCGTCCTCTCACAACTCATTTTAGCATTTTCACAGTTCGCATTTAAAGCGCAGGGGGTTTTTTATTTGATTTGTCTTAAATCTCCTAGCCTTGTTTTGAGTGGACAATTTTTTTCGCGGAAAACGGTTGTTTTGAGTGTTGCGGAGATTTTATTGCCAATCAAGTAGAAGGCGGCATGATTTCATACGTGCCCTGAGAGAAGACAAGCTGGTCATCGACTTCCACCCTTTGCGCATCAAGGAAGATATCGACGTGAAAGCCGCCTTTTTTGGGGAAGCCCTTTTTTTTATATTGAAGATGTTTTGCGCCTAAGGAAAGATGAATGCCGCACATCCGTTCGAAAGTGCCGATGTCGCTTAGGGTGCGCGTCCGGGTCATGGCGCGATTCAAGCCGAAACCCAGTTCTCGAACCCTAACCACGTCTTCTTGTTCTCGAATGGCTTCGAGCACCTGATGGAATTTAGCGGGGGCATCGGCGGCGGCAGTAAGAATGCCCGCTTCGATTTTGGCGCCAAAGGACTGCTCCGGCCGGTTGACCCTAAAGTCGCTGTCGCCAAAGGCAAAGATCTTGAGGGTTCCATTTACAAGGTCGATCGCCTCGGGCTCGGTAAACAGTTCTCCAATGGGAAATTGGCCTCCAATGTTTGTCATACCCGCGTAGTGGCCGATATTTAACTTCGGATCTAAAAAAGGCCCGACATAGCGAAGTTCGGTGTCATCGCAAATTACGCGTATTGTCTTCGCTTGGGCCACTTGCATTTTGAGCTTAGGCCCGATTGTACGGTAATAGTTTGGATCGTAGGCAAGGGCATCAACGTAGGTTTCAAAGTCCGCGTTTGCTATGCGTCCGAGGTGAGGGTGTTCTACCACTTTAAGCCCGCGCCTAAAAAGCTCGATACGGATGCGGAATTGGCTCAAGCGGAAACTGTCGGACTGAATGAGCACGACCAAGTCGCCCGCCGATAAAGCTCGGAAGCGTTCGAGAATGGTTTCCGGATCGCTTGCATCAAAATCGTAAAATTCGCTCTCGGGGAGAACCGCTTGATAGGCATCGCTAATCAGCTTGGATAAATCCGACCGCCGATCGAAGACGACAAGCGCCCGATGATCATCTGTATGTTCAAGGGCAATCCGAAGGGTATCGCGGAGGTTTTGTTGTGCGCGTTTCATCGGTGTTATCTATCAAGGCTTAACCATTGAGTCAAGCATGAATGCCATTCTTCGATGTTTCTAGGAGAGAATTTAATTTTTTTGAGCATGTTTTGAAGGAAAGAGAGAGGAATTTTTGATATGAAAACGGTCGAGCCGGATTGCATCGGCGCTGCCGTTTTCGCGGCATCTCTTGAGAAAGGAAATGCCCTTATCCTGGCTGGATCATGATGCGATTGTCCAGGGCCTGAATGCCCGGGATTCCGAAGACCTTCTGCCAACGACGGTAGACCACATGGTCTTCTTTCTGTTGTGCGGTGATCTTTATCCGATGATCTTGTACCCCTACACCGAGTTTCTTAACTATTTTATTACCAAAAAATAGATGATCTGATTTTTTAAGCGGTCAAGGGGGTATTTTCAAGACGATATTTCAGGGGCAGAATATCCGGGGATTCAGTCATTTCTAAGCTTTTTTTAACATTATTGAACATTTTTTGTACATTTGTGGCTTAATCTATTTCCCTTTAATAATAAGCAGCTTAGGACGTGATCAACATAAAGTAGCACATAATAGATAGTAATTTGTTTATTTTTTCCTTGACATTTCAATTTTCAGGGCCTAATGATGTTGAGTACCAGAGGGTTCGCTATGGGCCTTAGGAACGAAGAAAGATACACGCGTCGTGAAGTCAGCGAGATCATCGGACTTAGCCGAAGGCAGGTTGAGCACTGGGATCGGACTGATCTGATCAAACCCAGCTTCCACACTGCGGGAGGCCATACCCGTTATACCTTCCAAGATCTCATCGCCTTTAAAACGGCAAAGAAATTACTCGACGCCGGAATTTCCACTCAGCGCATTCGTCACAGCCTTCAAGAACTTCAGCGCCTCCTTCCACGCGTAAAGCGCCCCTTGGCCGAATTGACCTTGGTTGCGACGGGGGATTTGGTGCTTGTTTTTTATGAGGGGACGGTTTTCGATGCGGTTTCAGGCCAGGAGTGGATTATCGAAGTTTCCGAAGTGAAGCAGACGGTCGAAAAATGGCAGAGACGTGTCATGGAATATAAACGATACAGAAAGAATCGCAAGGACAAACCAACCATGAAAAAGGCCAATGAGCATGCATAGCTTAGCGGACCTGGAAAAGGAGGGAAACCATGCGTATTATTTCGGTGATCAATCAAAAGGGAGGCTGCGGCAAAACCACGACGGCAATCAATCTGTCCGCCTGCCTTTCCAAGCGCAAACGACGTGTCTTACTGATCGACCTCGATCCGCAAGGGCATGCCTCTATTGGCTTAAATTTAAACCCGGAGATCTTGCCCCATGGCATGACGGAGGTGCTAACCCACGGTGCCTTCCTGGATGATGTGATTTGTGCCTCGGTTCGACACAACTTGGATGTCGCGCCGGCAAACATTACCCTGAGTGCGATCGAACAGCTTTTGGCCGGGGCGGCGCATAAGGAAAGTCGCTTACTCACCGCGATTGAAAAGCTGCGGCGGCCTTACGATTACATCATTATCGACTCTCCGCCCAACCTTGGAATCCTCACCTTCAATGCCCTCCGCGCTTCCGCCCTGTCGATTGTGCCAGTCGATATGGGATTTTTCTCATTGCATGGACTGGGCAAACTTAAAGAAACCATTGAGGTGATTGCCCGGCATACGGGACACCGAATTGAGCTCCGCGCACTCTCGACCATGGTCGACAGCCGCATGCGGTTTGTCCAAGAGGTCTTAAAAGATTTAGCGCGTCACTTCGAAGGGAAGGTCTTTGAGACCCGAATCCGCAATAATGTGAGACTGCGCGAAGCCTCCAGCCAGGGTATGCCCATTGTCGAGTACGAAGCCAACTCGAACGGTGCGCAGGATTACGAGGCTGTCGCTCAGGAACTCATTGCCATGGAAGAAGCCCGTGGGCAGAAGGTTTCCGAGTTGCAAGTGCCAGTAGGCGAGCGGGTTGAAACGGCACTTGGGGGCGAGCCCTGGTCTTAAAGTAGTACCAAAAATTCGGCCGGGCATGAAAAGACCAGAGTGGAGAGGGGCGTGTGGAGCGTAGATCCTCGGGAACGGGCATAGAGTCGATTTCTCATTTCTTTTTATCCCCGATTCAGTCGGGGGAGCCTAAATCGTCCTCGTCCCAAAAAAATCCTGTTTTTCTTCCTTCCCAAACCGGTCATCGTGTCCTTGCGTTAAGTGGGCAAACGCCGGGGCTCCCGTCGATCTATTGGTCGGCACATCTCGCTACGGCCCTTGTGGCCTGTGGCAAAAAAGTCCTCTTGCTTGATGTCGGAACCGCACCTGATCAATTGGCCGCCGTGTTGGATTCCGTTTCCGTTTATCCCAGTTTGGATGCCTTCTTGAAGCAGCCGGTGAAAACCCTAACGCTTGAGACGCCGGGGGGATTTCGGGCTTTGTCTTTCCAAATATGCATCGACGAATTAGAACGTTTTAAGCTGGCAGAGCGGGAGATGCTTTTCGGTATCTTGCACTGCGAGGAACAGGCGGCGGATGTGCTCCTGATTAACATTCAATTCGATGCGATGGCTGAGAGCTGGATTCGCTATCTCCATGTGCTCCAAGAAGCGGTATTGGTGATCTCCCGTGAAGATACGCTGGGCGCCTACCGGATTTTGAAACTGCTGTATTCCATCCATCCTGGCTTGCGTTTGGGCTTGATGGAATACAGTCACTGTTTAAGTCCGGCTGAGCGTGCAGCGGAAACCTTGGGGCGTGCGGCGCAAACTTTTCTGAAAAAAACGCCCTTGAACTTAGGGCATATTCCGCTGGAGGTCGTTTCGGATAAGGCGCTTTTTCTCAAAAACCAGCCCAATGCGGCGATGATTGAGATCGCTCAAAAAATAATACAGGGCTTGAATCGTCGCGCGGGACAAAAATCTTTTTTTGAACAACTTCAAAGGCCGACGCGACAGCGATCGGAACGACAGTGAAAGCGGAGATCCATTGATGAAGCTTCGATGTACGTCCATATCGGATGCCACACTGCTCCAGGACTTGGTTCTTCAAGAAATCGAGTCCATTGAAAGGGATGTGAAAATTTTCGAAACTGGCCTGGATACTGCCTGGGGTCTCGTCAGCCTTGGCCTCGACCCTGGAGGACGGCTCGTCATTTTGCTTATCCTCGGTGCCGAGGGGGAAACGAGCGAGAAGGGTCGGCAAGACGATCAGGTTTCTCGCTTGATCGGAATCTATCGTTGGATTATGGGGATGATGCCCTTCCTCAGCCGCAGCTACGCCGGACGTGGGTTAGACGGCACGCGTCATCCTCGGGTGCTTGTTATCGCACCAGACGATTCGCGGACCTTTATCGAGGCGCTCGGCTATTTGCGCTTTAAGGTCGATTGCTATCGCTATCAAGGAATTGAAGTTCAGGGGGAACCCAGTTTAATTTTGATTCCTTCGCCGCCGCGATCGCATGCAACAGCCTTAAAAAATACGGCCGTTTCAAAAAGCTTATTGAAATCCACTGAGCTTTCGGGAGAAGAGGTGCATTTTTTTGAGGAAGACCCCCCTGAAGTGGAATAAGGCCTAAAAAAGAGTAAGCTTAGACCTCTCGTTTTCCCTTCCGAATTCAAGTGATATTTCCCGTCTTATTCTAAGCGCGTCGGCGTCAATCCGTTTTTTATTTCTTAAGGAAATTCACCCTGTTTTTATAGATTGAACGATCTCGGCTTGCGTGGTTTTTAAAGAAAAGGGTCTGGTGGACAAGGTATTTAAAAAGTTTGAAAGTGCCGATTTTATCTTTAATCGCCATTCCGGATTGCACCCTCGGGTCCGAGGGGTTTCATCCAAATAATTAACTGCGGCAAGAGTGTCATGGCGGCGATCAGGGCGATGACCATCGCAAGGCCCGTTAACAAACCGAAATAGATACTGGGAATGAAGTTCGAAAGGGTGAGGATTGAAAACCCGATAACAATCGTTACCGAAGTGTAATACATGGCATAGCCGATGCTTTCGTGACAACGGCGCATGGTTTGGATGTAGTTTCGGTCTTTGGAAAATTCGTGTTTAAAGCGGTGAATGTAGTGAATGGTATCGTCCACGGCAATGCCGACACTGATGGCCGCAATGGTAATCGTCATCATGTCGAGTGGAATGCCGAACCAGCCCATGATGCCCAGTATGATACCGATAGACAGCAGGTTCGGCATGATCGCAATGAAGCTAAATTGGATAGACCTGAACAGCACCAGAAACATAAGCATTAGGGCGACCACCGTGACACCCAGGGTTTTTATCTGGGAGTCAAACAGGCTTTGCAACATGTTGTTGTACAAGACCATCATCCCGGTCACGTGGACATTTTCTTCTTTCAGTTCGAAGGTGTTGATCAAGTCGTGGCGTATTTTTTTTAAAAAGACGTCGCGTTTGAGTGAGGGCTCGGAATCGCGTACCCGGATGGCAAAGCGCGCCTGGTTGTGCTCAATGGAGACATAGGGCGTGAGGACAAGGTCGATGATTTCTTTCGGCAATTTTTCATAGAGGACGGCCAGCTCAAAGTTGTCGAGCGGCTCGCCTTTGTTGAGGTGCTCGGCCACCTTGAGCATTGTCCCAAGAGAAAGGACTTTTCCGGTTTCGGGAAGGTTGTTTAAATAGGCGTCAATTTTTTTAATGACGTTCATCTTTTCCGAGGTAAACCAATATTTATCGGCGTTCTCCTCCTCTTCAAATTCCTCAAAGGCATCGAAAGTGTCAAAGGCGTTTTCGTCAATGTCCGCAGCGGGAGCAGGCCTTGCTTTTTCTGGCGCACTTTCAAAATCGATGGCGATATCCAGCGGCGTGGTGCCTCCGAGATTTTGATCGATCAATTTCATGCCCTGATAGATTTCTGTGGACTGTTTAAAGTAGTCGATGAAACTATTTTCGACAACCAAGCGTGTAATTCCCACCATGCTCAGGATCAAGGCTAGCCCGCTGACAAGCATGATGAGCGGACCCCGTGTGGCCGTAAAGTCGGCAAAAAAGGTGGTTAAGGGAAAGCTCGGCTTTCTGGAGGAATCGGACGTGGCCTTGTTCAGGAAAATGAGCACCACTGGAAAAATGAGGAAGGTGAGGATCAAGGACACGCTGATGCCCGCGATCATCATCCAGCCGAAATTAATGACGGGGAGGATATCGCTCAAGACGAGCGAGGCGAATCCGGCAATTGTGGTCAGCGCGGCATAAAGGCAAGGCAAAAACATGGAACTCACCGTATTGAGAATGAGTTCCCGGTGGCCGGCCGTGGGCTCTTCTTCCTCCAGTTCCCGGTATCGGACAATCAAATGAATCGTCATGGCCATGGTGATAATCAACTGAAGTGAAATAAAGTTCGAGGAGATCACCGTGACTTCCCAGCCGAAGAGTCCTAGAAAACCCACCATCGCCAAGGTTGAGAAGAAGCAGCAAAACAGGGGAATGACGATCCAGCGGATGCGTCCAAAAATCGCCTTCAAGGTGAGGATTAAAAAAAAGAGAACGCCAAAGCCAAATAACTTGAGGTCTTTTTTAATAAAGGTGATTAAGTCATCCGCGATCATACTGACACCGCCTAAAAAAAGCTCTGCATCGACACGATAGCCATCCATGACCGCGCGGATTTCCACGATATTGCGGTGCCGCTTCACTTTCATTTCTTCATTGTGTTGACGGAAGTCGGCTCTCACTTGTGCGTATTCCAATTTTTCGTCCGTCATCAGTCGACCTTCCCGTTCCTTATCGCGTAGGGCGGTCCGTCTTTCGAGCAGTTCCTTTCCCCGGGTATCTGAGGGGAAAATCACTTGGAGGGCCGTCGTTTTTAAATTGGGGCTAATGATGAGGTTTTGGTAAATTGGGCTGTTTTGAAACTCGACCCGCGCCAGTGCTTTATCCACAGTGGCCGATCGAAGCGTGATCAAGGTACTGGCCAGTTCTTTTATCGGGATAGGTGGACTTTCCAATAAGGGCACATCTAAGAGTGAAAGCACCGAATCCACCCCTTCAAGTGTTTTCAAATCATGTTGTAGTTTTTCGATCCTTTCGAGGGATGCCGATGAGAAAAGATCGTCCTTGGGCGTATAGGTTACCACGACAAAATCTTGTTCACCATAGCGGTTAATGAGGGTTCGCGTATCCCGCAGATCTTGATCGTCTTCTAATATCAGGGTATCCGCCGAGGCATCCAAACTAAAATTTTTGGCTTGATACGCGACAAAGGATATGAAGAACAGAATACAGACCAGGACGATACGCGGGTGTCCCAATACGATTCGATCAAAAAGACGCGCAGAAAGGGATTGAGGGACATTCATTGGACGGAAGACTTCCTTTGCGCGGTGGTCGTTTAGTTGGCTTCGGGCCGTTCCAGCTTGGAAAAGAGGTCTTTCATGGTGCCGGTCTGAAGGACTTCGTTAAATTGGGAGCGATAGGTCGTAATAAGGCTGACACCTTCCAATTCAAGATCGTAGACTTGCCATCCCGCATTTTTCGATTTATAAAGTTTGTAGAGCATCGTAATTTTATTGTCTCCGGAGACCAGCGCCGTCATCATCTGAACCTTGTTCTTTACCTGCTCGGGTTTGCTGTATACGATCTTTTCGTCATCGTATAAATCGAGTTTTTCGAGATAAGAGGCCTTGAGTCGTTCGATAAACAATTTTGTAAAACGGACCTGATCCGCCTTATTGAGTCCGGGCCAGTGTTTTTTCCCCAGGCTCAGTTTCGCCATGGTTTCAAAATCGAAGGCTTCTGTAATGATGACCACTATTTTATCGTTCCGTTCTGGTTTCTCCAGTTTTTTATCCTGGAGCAGGGTCATAATATTGTTGAGCCGTTTTGTTAAAAAGGCGTCCACTTCGGCGGTATCGTCCGCGTAAGCCGGCGGGGTCACGAGTAGTAGACCGATCAATACAAACACTGCTTTTTTCATCCATCACTCCTTAATTTGCGCTGCCCGGTTGCTTTCATAAGCATCTCTCAAAAAGATGTAAAGATCAAGTGCATCTCGTCGAAGACTCTCATATTCTTCCAGCCGAAGGGAGGCATCGTTGAGTCTCCGATAGGATTCCACGCCCAGGGCGATAAAGGTCCGATCCGTTCGCGATGTGCCTGAAAGGTGTATTTCTGGAATGTAGGTGATGGGAACGGCATAGGTATCTGGAATCAGTCCGATGGTGTCTCGCAGGTTTGAAGGCCCTAAAAAAGGGAGGACGATATGAAAGCCGGGTCCGACACCATAAAAACCGAGGGTTTGTCCAAAATCTTCCGGATGGGCTTCGAGCTTAAGCCAGGCTTCAGCCGGATCGAAAAAGCCGAGCAATCCGACCGTGCTGTTTACAAGGAAGCGGGCGGTTTCTCCCGCAGCTTGATGGTACTTCAACTGTAAAACATTGTTCACAAAACGCAAGGGGTAAAAGAGATTTTTGAAAAAACGGCGAATGCCAATTCGGCCGCCTTCCGGTACGACGAAGTTGTAACCCTTGGACACGGGTGAAAGCACATAGTCAAAAAAATTGTTGTTAAATTTCGTGATGGCGCGGTTATAGCCCGAAAGCGGATCGAAGACTGCGAGGTCGGGGACCGCGTCGAACTCATCCTCGAATTCATCGAAACCCTCTGGCGAGGTTTCGTTTTGCATGAGAACGGGCGGCCCGGTCAATTCGGAGAGGTCGGGTAAGATATCGACATGCCGCGGGGATTTTGTGCCTGCGCAGGACACCATGAAGGTGATCAGGAGGACCAGTCCCATGTACTGGCTTATGTTGAATTTAGACAAAAGAGGCTCCGTTTGCCGGGATGCATTTTCCTAATGTGCTCCGCGCTATATGGCGTGCAGGGTGCTTAAGGTATTCCTTTGCCTAGGGCGATCGCACTGCGCGCTTGTTCCACTGAATATAGGCGATGAAGAGCGATTCTAAAGTCAACCATCCGGCGCAGATTCCCATAAGCAAAGCCAGGTCGTAGTAGTTGGGAAGCGCGACTTTGAAGATGATACGTAAAAGATAGGCCAGAATTAAAAAATAGGTCAGCCCCATAGTAAAGCCCGGCCATATAAAATAACGGAGCAGTTCACGCGGTCGGGGTGGATTTTCGAGCGCCCATCCATAGGCCACTGTCGCAACGACACCGGAGACCAAACCGACCAAAACCGATTGATGCCGAGGGTCCTCTAAAAATAATCCCAACATCAGGCCGATAAGCGCGCTCCCGATGACAGCGGTTGAGACCAATAAAATAACTTTTTGGGGCGCGGCCCGGAGTAACTCGCTCAGGGGCCGGTTGTCGGGAAAGATAGACATTTTGGAATGGGGCGCTTTTTCCAAACCACGTAAATAGCCGATTTCGAAACCGTCACGCGCCGCCGCGCTGGCGACGAAACTAATTAAGGCGGCGCGAAAAGATTGGTAGCCGAATAGAAATTCCACGATTCCCAGAATCATCCAATAGAGTGCGAAGCCGTATAAGAAACCGATTTTTATGGCGAGGCTGGTAAGCTCCTCTGGTCGTTCACGCCAGAGGTCTCTGAGGGGTTTGCCGAAGCCTTTAGCATAGGCATAGAGCACCACCGGAACGCACGCCAGGGCGGCCAATAGTCCAATAATGAGCAGCTTCGTCGCCCTGTTTTCGGAAAAAAGATAGTAGGTGATTACTAAGAAGGGGAAAAAAACCGCGAAGCCGCTCAAGAGAATGACGCGCAATTTTAGGCGTTTGGCGGACCGGTCGGCATCTAGTTTGCTGCCGTAAACAACTCGAAGCTTCAATCTGTGGAGCATCACAAGCGGCTTGGTCCTCCCTAATCTAGGGCGAAGCTTTTCCTAAGGGGTTATCGCCAAAGCTTCCACCTTGCCGAGTACCGACAGAGGTTGATCGAATCGGGCCTCGTCTCCGACCGCGACGATAATAAGCCGATCTGGGTGAAGGTATTTTTTTGCGACGCGTAAGATCTCTTCCTTCGTGACCTTCGCCACATTGTCTCGATATTGATCGAGATAATCGGTCGGAAGATCAAAGTATTCCAAGGCCATCTGCCGCCCGACAATTTGCGAGGGGCTGGAGAAGGAGAAAATAAAAGAATTGAGAAAGGCTTCTTTTGCCGTACGCAATTCCTCATCCGTAACCAAGCCTTCTCGAATGCCCTCGATATGCTTAATCATGGTCGAAATCGCTTGAAAAGTGGCATCCGTGCGGGTGGCCCCATAGGCCAGAAAAAAACCGCGTTCCAGTTTGCCGGGCTGAAAAACACTGCCGACGGAATAGGCCAGGCCCTGGCGGGTTCGCACATCTTGGAAAAGGCGGTTCGACAATCCACCCGAGCCGAGGATGTCGTTCATAATCGACAAGGCAAAAAAATCGGGATTACTTTGTTTGATCCCCAGGTGTCCCATGCGAACCTGGGTTTGCGGAATAGGCTTGATGACCTTGTAGATGGCCCCTTTGTTTCGTTCAAGGACCGGCGCTACTTTTGGAAACACCACTTTTTTTTTCGGCCAGCCTGCAAAAGCCTTTTCGAGTTTGGCGATCATCTCTTGTGTTTGAAAATCTCCCGTGATGCCGATGATCATGTTGTTGGGGGCGAAATATTTATCGTGGAATGCCGCAAGATCCACCCTTCCGATTGACGCGATGGTCTTCTCGGTGGGCTCCCGCGCATAAGGATTTTCCGGGCCGTAAAGCTGTTTCCAAAATTCCCGGGTGGCAATGGAAGAAGGCCGGTCGTTTCGACGCCGAATATGTTCTAAGGCGCTGTTTTTTGCGATAGTCAGTTTTTCTTCTTCAAAAGTTGGATGCATGAGCATGTCGGCCAAGAGCGCTAGGCCGGCATCGAAATCTTTTTTGAGGATGTCGAGGGAGGCGCCGCCTGAGGTGTTGTCGATTCCGATGGAGACATGGGCGGCAATCCGATCGAGCCGTTCGTCAATTTCGTCTCCACGATGCGTCCTCGTTCCGCCGGTGCGCATGACGCTTCCGGTGATGCCGGCGAGCCCTATTTTATTCGCGGGTTCGTAAATGTCTCCCGTGCGGATCATGGCCTGGAGTGTGATGATGGGAAGTTCGTGGTCTTCCAGGAAATAAAGGATCATCCCATTGGATAAGGCAAGTCGTTCAGCCTTCGGCGGCTGAAAGTCGATCGGGGCAAAGCGCATGGTCCGAGGATCGCCTGAAGTTTTTGTTTCGGCCTGGGCCTGAGGCAATGGGCAGAGCATTAGAATAGCAAGGAGAAGCGTTAGTTGAATGGGAAAGATTATTGCGAAACGGCCCACCTTTACTGGCTTGTGTCTCATCGCTCGTCCTCCATCTGTCCCATTCCGTTTTCCACGGGGCTTAATGTGGCGACGGTACGGTTCTTTTTAATAAAAGTTTTTTTCGCGACGCGCATCACATCCGCGCCGGTAACTTTGGCAATGGCGTCTCGGTTTCTTAAGACATAGCGCCAGTCTCCCGCCACGGCTTCGAAATAGGCCAGTTGGCCGGCCATCCCACTGTTGGAGCGAAGCGAACGGACGAGGGAGGCATCGATATTGGTGATGACCTTGTCCAGCTCGGCCTGACTCGGTGCCTCGGTTTTTAAACGCTCCAATTCGGCATAGAGGGCGTCCTCCAATTCTTTGGTGGTGTGGGGCGCGCGCGGCGTGGCCGATAGGGTAAAGAGGTTGTCGAAGCGTGCTCCGGGCGAACCGCCTGCCGTCGAGACGCTCACCGCGATCTTGAGTTCGACCACGAGTTTTTTGTAAAGCCGGGAGGTGCGGCCCATCGAAAGCAGGGCGTCAATGACATCGAACACCGGATCGTCGGGATGATGGAGGTTGGCTTTATGAAAACCGATCAGCACTTGGGGGTTCGCCTCGTCTTCGACCTCAACGCGCCGTTCGCCGCGTTGAGGCGGTTCGACGGTGACAACCGGTGGGGGCGGCGGCGTGGTCGGAATCTTTCCAAAAGAGGCTTCAAGCAGGGGGATGACTTTATCCGCTTTAAAGTCGCCGACCAGGGCGATGATTGTATTGCTTGGACCGTAATAGGTTTTGAAAAAGCTTTCGGTTTCTGTGGCCGAAAGGCTCCCCACATCGGAGGGCCAACCCAGAATGGGAAAGCCATAGGGGTGGGCGGCGAAGGCGGTAAAGAGGAAGTCTTCATAGAGCTTTCCGCCGGGGTTGGTCTCGACGCTTCGGCGGCGTTCTTCCAAGACCACATCGCGTTCTTTATAAAATTCGCGCAAGACCGGCTTGGCCATTCGGTCGGCTTCAATGGCGATCCAGAGCGGAAGCCGATTTGCCGGGAAGCTGACCATGTAGGTGGTCACGTCGTTTCCCGTCGAGGCGTTGAAGCCGGAGGCGCCGTTGCGATCGTAAATTTCCGAAAGCTCGTTTGGAATGACATAGTTTTGGGCTTCTTTTTGAAGTGCTTCGAACTGGGTGGCAAGGCGGGCAAGTGCTTTGGAATCCGCCATGATTCCTTTTCCTTCCTCAGCCCGTAACGCGGTGTAGGTTTGTTCGATCTGCTCGATCAATTTTTTCTCGGCTGGGTAGTCCTTTGTCCCGATGGTCTGCGTGCCTTTAAAGGCCATGTGTTCGTAGAGATGGGCGACCCCGGTCATGCCGTTTACCTCATTGGCCGCACCGACCTTGTAAATAATGCGAAACGAAATGGTCGGCACTTGGTGCCGTTCAACCATTAAGACCCGCAGGCCATTGGAGAGGGTATGGGACACAACACGGTCAGCCAGGGTTTGCGCCGAAACCGGCAAGGGGATCCAGGCCAAGAGTGCCACTGCTAGTATCCATTTTTTCATCGCGATTGCTCCATCGAATTCATAACATCCTTTATGAAAAAAGGGAGAGGAGGGCCTCTCCCGATTCGGCATAATAATCGAGGCCTTCCGCTTTCAGTGTTTTCGCATCGCCAAAACCATAACCGACACCGCAGGCCCGGATGCCCGCCGAACGGGCGGCATGGATATCGTTTAAGGAGTCACCGATCATTACGGCGTCTTCCGGACGAATACCGAGGGTTTCTAAGGTCATCAAAATCATCTCTGGATGCGGTTTTAGGCGCACGGCCGGAGACGCGGCGAGGACGACATCGAAGTGCTTATCGACTTGAAGGCCTTGGACGATTTTCGTTGTATAATGCTCGGGCTTATTGGTGACGAGGGCTTTTTTCTTGCCGCCATAGTGATGCAGCACGGCTTCGATGCCGGGGAAAAGCCGGGTCTCATCCAGTAAATGGCTTAGATAGTGGGCCTCGAAGATTTGAAGCGCGTGATCGACTTCTTGGGCATCGTCTGAGGCGATGGCATCCAGGATTAATTGCCGAACGCCGTTTCCCACATAACCGTAAATCGTTTCGTGGGGCTTTTCTGGAAGCCCGATGTCGCGAAAGGTGAGATTAACCGAATTTGCGATATCCTGCTTCGAATCGATCAATGTGCCGTCTAAGTCGAAGATAAGTAGTTTGACTGTGTTCATTAAATGAGGGGTCTATCCTTTGTTATTTGGGCGTCTTCATACGACAGAAGACCCATGACTGATACTAACGGGAAAAGGGCTTGAATTCAATCCCTTTTGATGTGCTCTTTGCCCGTGACAAAGTAAGACAAAGAGAAATAGATGTCAAACGCAGGGGATATGCGGAAAAGCAATTGGGTCTTGTTTCAATTCAGTGTATACTCTCCTTCCATCTGCAGGGTAAGTAACAAACAACAAAGCCAATGCCCTGCCCAAAGGCGATATTGCTAATCTGGGGGCTATGCCGTGGGAAAAAATAAGGTTAAGAAGAAGACGCCCATCGATCCAAATATACCAAAGTGCCCTTTTTGCGGCCGACGCATTTCAGTCAAGGTTGTTGATGGCAATCTTTACAATTGCGATCATTGCGAAAAGATGTTTGAAAAACCCCGGTAATCGATCACAGGCTTCGGTCTCTATTCTAAAAAAAAGAAGGCTGAATCGCATTTCTGCGCTAAAAAAATGCCTAGGCTGCCGCTTGAAACTAAAAGGTAAGACCTGTGCGACGAATAGGCGCTTGGGTTCTCCATCTCGCACGACCTTTGTCCGAAGTCCCTCCTAATATTATTTCCTTAAAATCAAGAAAGTCCTAAAAAAATAGAATTCGGCTCTTGCAGTCTCCCTGGTATTCCACGTAGGATCCGCATTCTTTTCTCCACAATATTTTCAAAGAAAGTGAGGCCTTTCGATGGCGGGGTAATCGCGTATTAAGAATGCACAAGCGGATATGCCAGATATTCGTGACCGAATGTATGAACCTGCACTGGCGCCTCTCGCGGCGGTGTTGCCCATCTCTAAGGTTGTACATAGGACCAGGCCTCACGGCGGGCGATTCCCTCACGCAGCATGTTCCCAAAATACAAATGGCAGTGGTGATACTCCGTAGAGCGAATACAATCTGTCGGGGCGAGGGCGTCCCGAGGGTAATGGGCAAAGCCCCGTCACGCTGGGCTTCTTTCTGTTGTTCGCAATTCTGAATTTTTGTTTAAGTGTCCAGCATGTTTTTCCATTTTTAGACCGAATGGGCTCACGCAGCCAGGATTCATCGACCTTTTGTGCTGTGCTTCCTGTCTATTAATTTTTGGCCAATCTGTGTAATATAAACCGCTTTTCAAATTCAAAATGCATGTTCTTGTTGGATCCGACGGACCCTTAAAAAAAGTGGAGACTCATGCGTCCACACCAACTTTGCGTCTTCGGCGAAGTGCTCATCGACATTTTTCCCGAAGGCAAGCGGGTCTTGGGCGGCGCGCCCTTCAACCTCGCCTGGCATCTGCAAGCCTTTGGTCAGCATCCTCACTTGATTAGCCGTTTGGGCGAGGATGCAGCCGGACTTGAGATCCGCGAGGCCATGGCCGCTTGGGGCATGGGCACGGAAGGACTGCAAAAAGATGCGGATCATCCCACAGGTTACGTCGAAGTCAGTGTGAGGGATGGAGAGCCCCGCTATCACATTGGTTCGGAATGCGCATACGATTATATCGCAGCGGAAGCGCTCGACGGCTCCGCCTGTCGCTTGCTCTATCACGGCAGCCTGGCGCTTCGCAATCCACGCTCGGCAGACACCCTGTCCCGTTTGAAGGCAAAGGGCGTGGAGACCGTGTTCATGGATGTGAATTTGCGCCCGCCTTGGTGGCGGCGCGAAGCGGTTTTGGCCCTGATCAAGGATGCCGATTGGGTGAAAATGAACCAAGCAGAATTGCAAGAATTCCATGATGGACGTGGCAACTTCCGTCAAGAGGCTTCGGATTTTCGAAAGCAATACGGCCTAAAAGGCCTGATTATCACCCGAGGTCATGAGGGTGCCCTGGTGGTGAGTGAAGCTTTACCGCCAATCGAGGTGAAACCATCGACAAGCCCGAGGCAGGTCGTCGATACGGTGGGGGCAGGGGATGCCTTTGCTTCCGTCTTTGTGTTGGGCTTGGTTCACGCTTGGCCGCTCGAACAGACAATGATGCGGGCGCAAGCCTTTGCCTCGACCTTGGTTTCGCGCCAAGGCGCCATCGTCCGAGAAAAAGAATTCTATCAATCGTTCATAGACGATTGGGGTTTATTGCGGTAAGTTTTAATCGTTAGGAATCGCGTCGGCTTAATAAGGCTTTTAAGATGTACGAACAGCTTTCTCACTCTCTCCTCAACGAAATCCTGAATGAACTGAACCCGGACATAAAAAAACAACAACTGCGCCACTTTTACACGCGGCTGGGTGCGAATTTTTATGCGATCTACACCCTTTTTCATCAACTATACGGGCACCGGGAAGATTTCAAGCCTCAGGCGCTTCGCTTGGTGGAAACCCTGGCCCGGCAATATATGCATCGCCCCGAGGCGCTGAAGCTGATCGATATTGCGCGAGAAAAAGACTACAACTGGTTTTTAAGCCAAGAATGGGTTGGCATGGCGCTCTACAGCGACGGCTTCGCCGATAACCTAAAAGGTCTTAAATCAAAGCTGTCCTATTTTCAAGAACTGGGTGTGAATCTGTTGCACATTATGCCGCTGCTGCGTTGCCCGATTGGGGCCAGCGATGGTGGCTATGCGGTCAGCGATTTTCGCGAAGTGGATCCGCGCATCGGCAGCCTCTCGGATTTACAATCGCTGGCAAAAAGCATCCGTGAACGGGAGATGCTCTTGGTGATGGATGTGGTCATGAACCATACCTCCAATGAACATGCATGGGCCGAGAAGGCCCGCGCGGGGGAGCGGCGGTATCAAGATTATTACTATGTCTTCGATAATCGCGAAATGCCGGATCGCTTCGAAGAGACCCTACCCGAGATCTTTCCCGAAACCGCGCCCGGTAATTTTACCTGGGACGCCGTCATGGGCAAGTGGGTCATGACCGTCTTCAACAACTATCAGTGGGACCTGAACTACAGCAACCCGGCGGTCTTCATTGAAATGCTCGACATCATCCTTTTTTGGGCCAACCAAGGCACCGATATCGTGCGGCTCGACGCCGTCGCCTTTTTATGGAAGAAGGTCGGCACCCTTTGCCAAAACGAGCGCGAGGCGCATCTTTTGCTCCAACTCATGAAAGATTGTTGCCAGGTGACCGCCCCCGGTGTCCTCTTTATCGCCGAAGCCATCGTCGCCCCGGTGGAGGTCATCAAGTACTTTGGAGAAGATGCTGTTATCGCTAAGGAATGCGAAATCGCCTACAACGCCACGACTATGGCGCTGCTTTGGGATGCAGTCGCCACCAAGAACGCCAAATTGCTCAACCAAGGCATCCAAAGCCTTCCGAGCAAACTTGATCGTGCCACCTGGCTCAATTACTTACGCTGTCATGACGACATCGGACTCGGCTTCGATGATATGGATATCCAGCGCGCGGGCTACGACCCAAAGCAGCACCGCCGTTTTATCGTGGACTATTTCACCGGTGCTTATGCCGATTCGCCGGCGCGCGGCATGAAGTTCGGGCAAAACAATAAAACGGGCGATGCCCGTATTTCCGGCTCGCTGGCCTCCTTGGTGGGCTTGGAGATGGCCTTGGAGCGTAAGGACCCTGACGAAATCGACAAAGCGATTCAGCTCATATTGCTCTTGCACAGCATTATTTTGTCTTTTGGCGGTATTCCCTTGCTTTACTATGGCGATGAAATCGGGACGACAAACAATTATCGTTATTTCGAGGAGGAAGGCAAGGCGGACGACAACCGCTGGATACATCGTCCCAAGATCGATTGGAAGAAGGCGGCACTGCGCACACAACATGGCTCGCTCGAATACCGCATCTTCGATCGCTTAAAAAAGATGATCGCCGTGCGAAAAAGCATTCCGGCTTTTGCCGATTACAATAATCGAGAATTGATTCCCCTCGAAAATCCGCATCTGTTCGCTTTTCTGCGGACCGACCTCCAGCAGCCTTCACATTCGGTGATGGTGGTGGGTAATTTCGATGCCTCGACCCAAGAACTGGATTTATGTGCCTTGGGCACCCGGGGACATTTCCAATATAAAGGCATGAAGGATCTGTATTCCGGGACGTCTTTTGCGAATTTCAAAGACCCTCTCGTTTTCGATCCCTATCAGTTTTATTGGTTTTCGGATCAGTAAGGCTTTCGATCGATCGTCTTTCCTAGACCTCACTAATCTCATTGATCATCCCCGGATCCTTCTCTGCCTTATATTGAGACTTTACTGAAAAACGGTCGTTAGAGCTAAAATCGAGATGAAAATGCGATAGTTCATTGACAAAGGTAATATCGAGGTTTATATTTACCACTTCTATAAGGTGGGATGCCGCCGATCGATATCGCCATAACTTTTCGCAAAATACCGCTCCTTCAGTGCTTCTTCCGATATCCATTCGAAACAGTTTTTAGCCTTTCATTCGCACGTGTAATCTGTCCCCTCTGGAATATTTAGTGGGAGAGAAGTCTTTTTTTTCGTGGAGATGTGGCCATGGATGCGCCCTTAGCCCAAGACGAAGACAAACGGCTTGCCGCTTTGCAAAGCCTCAATATTCTCGATACGCCACCCGAGCTGCGTTTCGATCGGGTTACCCGTTTGGCGACCCGCCTCTTCAAAGTGCCCATTGCGCTGGTCAGCCTTATCGATGCGGATCGCCAGTGGTTTAAGTCCAGCCAGGGTTTGACTGTTTCTGAAACCCCCCGCGCCATTTCTTTTTGCGGCCATGCCATTTGCGGCGAGGAACTCTTTCATATTCCCAATGCCGAACACGATCCCCGTTTTAAAGACAATCCCTTAGTAACCGGCGAACCCATGATCCGATTCTATGCGGGCCACCCCCTTACAGGCCCCGGTGGCTACAAGCTGGGAACACTCTGCCTGATCGACCGCCAGCCTCGCGAGATGAACCCGGAAGATCGTGAAACGCTGAAAGACCTTGCGTCCCTGGTTGCCGATGAATTGGGTAATGTTGAGTTAAACCGGACGGCCATGGCCTTGAAATCGCGCGAGGCCGAATTGGGATCCTTCCTCGAAAATGCCCACGATATGGTCCAAAGTGTGGGCTCGGACGGTCGCATAGTCTACGTCAACTCTTCCTGGCGAAAGATCATGGGCTATAGCGAAGATGAAATTGCTCAACTGAATCTTATGCAGGTGATCCATCCCGACAGTCAGGCCCATTGCATGGCCGTATTCGAGCAGATCCTCTCGGGAAAAGCCGCGGTTGAAGTCGAGGCTGTTTTTTTAAGCAAGACAGGAAAGAATATTGTTGTTTCCGGGAATGCCCAGCTTCGGAAACAAGCGGATGGGACATTAATCACACAGAGCATCTTCCGCGACATTACCTTCCGAAAACAATACGAGACCAGTATGCGCCGGGCCCGAGAGCACTTGGAGCGGCGGGTACTGGAGCGAACCCGGGATCTTCAAGAAATCAATACGGCCCTCGAGCAGGAAGTGGTGGTCCGAAAGAAAATTGAAGCGCTTCAGGCCGGACGCAGTCTTGTGCTGGAAAAGCTTGCAGCGGGCGAAGACAAGAAGGAAATTCTCGAGACCCTTGTGCGTGTTCTCGAAGAACAAGTTTCCGGGATGAAGGGCTCGATCCTGCTGCTGGATCATGAAGGGAAGCGTCTCTTGAACGGCGCATCGCCCAACTTGCCTGAGGCCTATAGTCGAGAGATCGAAGGCCTTGCGATTGGCCCCAAGGTTGGATCTTGCGGCACCGCGGCTTTCGAAAAACGTCGTGTGATTGTGGCGGATACGCAAAGCGATCTCCTTTGGGCCGATTATCGCGTACTCGCGGCCCAGCACCATCTTCGGGCCTGTTGGTCCCACCCGATCATTGGCGCGGACGGCGGAGTAATGGGTACGTTTGCGCTGTACTATCACGATGTTCGAATGCCTTCGAAAGTAGAAACGGACCTCATTGAAGAGACGGTTCATCTTGCGGCGATTATCATACAAAAGATTAAAGCCGACCAGGTACTCGAAACCCTGAACCGCGAGTTGGAAGGACGTGTGAAAGAGCGCACTGCTGTCTTGAATGAAACCAATAGCGCCTTGGAGGCCGAAATGGCCGAACGCCGCCGCTCGGAGGAATTGATAAAGGCAAAAAATGAAGAGTTGAAGGCCTTTGCCTATACCGTTTCGCACGACCTGAAGGCGCCTCTACGCGGCATTAGCGGTTATGCCCAGGAGCTGTTGAGCGAACATCACGAATCCTTAATTGAACGCCCGAAGTTTTGTTTGGAACAAATCGCCAGGGCCACGAACCACTTAGATAAACTCATCGAGGACCTTCTTCAGTATTCACGGTTGGATCGCGAAATGCCCAAGTCCAAGGATGTAAATTTAAATGTCTTGGTCAAGGAGATTATCGAGGCGCGGGCATCCCTGATACAGGACCAGGGCATCGAGGTGACCATCGACATCCCTTTCTCCGTCGTCCAATGTTGGGAAAAGGGGATGTCCCAGGTCCTGAGCAATTTAATCGACAACGGCCTGAAATATAGCCGCAAGGCCAAGCCGCCGCGCATTGCGATCAGTGGAGAAACCTGTTCCAAGGTTTACCGCATTTGTGTAAGAGACAACGGCATTGGCTTTAATATGAAGTACCACGACCGGATCTACGGCTTATTCAACCGCTTGGTCCGTCAGGACGAGTATGAAGGCACAGGCGCTGGACTTGCGATCGTTAAAAAAGTGATCGACGGTCTCCGGGGCAAGGTGTGGGCGGAGTCAATTCCAGGCCAGGGCGCGGCCTTTTATGTGGAATGGCCGAAGGAGAATTATCAGCAAGAGAATGGCTAATCTCATTTCGAAAAAATGGAAACATTGTCGTGAACGCTCAGGGTGGAAAGTATGACAAGATGCCTGTAGTTCGGCCGATATTATTGGTCGAAGATAATCCCATGGACCTCGACCTCACCCTCAAGGCCATGAAGGAGCAAGGTATGACCAATCCCATCTTGGTCTGCCGTGACGGCGAAGAGGCGCTGCAATTTATCGAAGCGCACAACACGGAGGACGATGAGCAATTGCCTCTGATCGTGTTGTTGGATCTCCGCCTTCCAAAAGTAGATGGGATCGAGGTCCTTCGGCAGGCTCGCCAGAACCCAATATGGAAACAGATTCCTTTTATTGTGTTGACCACCTCGAAAGAAAATTCCGATATCCGCCGTGCCTATGAACTGGGCATCAATTCTTACCTCGTTAAACCTGTGGATTTTCCCAGTTTTAGCGGGATGACGAAAATGCTCAAGCTCTATTGGGTACTCACCAATCAACCGCCGTTTCCCGGCAAGGACTAAAGGAAGACCAAAATCACGATGAAATCAAATCGACCCTCGGAGGAAGCGCCACAGAAAATCCGCGTTCTTTATGCAGAAGACGGCCAGATGGATGCGGACTTAACAAGAAAATACTTTGCACGGTCCGTTCCGGATATGATCCTTCAAATTGTCGAAACGGGCGCATCTTGCCTCCGCCGACTCAAGGATGAGAATTTCGATCTTGTCTTGCTCGATCATCGTCTTCCGGATCTGGAAGGCTTGGATGTCTTGAAAGCCATGAGAAAGATGGACCTGGACCTTCCGGCGGTAATGGTGACTGCGGTTGGTGACGAAGAACTCGTTGTCCAAGCGCTTCGGCTTGGCGCATCACAATATGTCCCGAAGCAGAAAGATTATCTCAGCAAGCTGCCCGCAATCATCCGCTCCGTGTGCCGGGAATACCGCAATCGACGAAGAAGGGAATGGCCTGCAGAGCCCATTCGGCTTTTATACATTGAACATTCCGAAGCCGACATCGATTTGACGGTCCGCTACTTTTCAGACAAGGCGCCGCATCTCATTCCAGAGGTTTGCAAAAGCATTCCTGAGGGGCTTGCGCGACTTCAGGGCGGTAAAACCTATGAGATGATCTTAATCGATCTGCGCATGCCCGAAATGAGTGCCCTGGACTTTTTAAGCGAGCTCAAGACCTTGGGCTTTTCTCTTCCCTGCATTGTCGTGACCGGTCAAGGCGATGAAATTGCTGCGGTCTCTGCACTTCGCCTCGGGGCTTACGACTACATCGTGAAGCGCGATAATTATTTGGTTCAATTGCCCTATGCCATTGAAAACGTCGTTGCCCGATTCGAGTTGAATCGTCAGAATCACTTTCTCAACCGGGACCTCGCCGAGACCAATGCCTCTCTCGAGAAAATGGTTCGGGAACGGACGGCTAAGCTTGAGGAAAGTGTTAGCGACCTCAAAAAAGCGGAAGAAAAATTGCGGGAAGCCAAGGACGATCTGGAGCAACAAGTCGCGGACAGGACGAAAGAATTACGCGAGGCGAATCAAAAGCTAAAAGCCGTAGACCGCCTCAAGTCGGAATTTTTGGCGACCATGTCGCATGAGCTTCGAACGCCCCTCAATTCGATCATCGGCTTAGCGGGGATTCTTCAACAGGGTTTGGTGGGTCCGCTCAATGACGAGCAAACAAAACAGATTGGTATGATCCGTGGCAGCGGAAGCCATCTATTGGATTTGATCAACGACATTCTCGATATTTCACGGATTGAAGCCGGTCACTTAAAGCTCCAATACGATTTGATCAACCTTCCGCAACTTATTACAAAAGCAGTTGAAACCTTAAAACCCACTGCGGATAGTAAAGGCCTTACGTTTGCCTTAAGCTTTTCGCCGGACATCGAACGCATTACCAGTGATCGGCGCAGGATCGAGCAGGTGCTTATAAATCTTTTGAGCAATGCCGTTAAATTCAGCGAAGAGGGACCGATTCGGGTTGAAGTGTCGATGGAAGGTCACAACATTCGGGTGGACGTGATCGACAAGGGGATCGGGATTAAGCCGGAGGAACTCGGCAAACTTTTTATGCCCTTCAGTCAAATCGAGTCGGGTTTGAGCCGCCGCCACCTTGGCTCGGGCCTGGGCTTGGCGATCAGCAAGAAGCTCATTGAAAAGCTGGGCGGGGAGATGGGCGTTGAGAGCGTGTGGAAACGCGGGAGCACCTTTTACTTTACGCTTTCCCTGGGTCGGAGCGGAGTGTGAGGAAAAAGATCCTCCTCATCGAAGATAACCCTCAAAATCGATATCTCGAAACCTTTATCTTGAAAAAAAACGGTTTCGAAATTTATGCGGCTGAAGATGGCGAAAGCGGAATCCACCTTGCCGGATCAATTCAGCCCGACTTGATCCTTCTCGACATTCAGTTGCCCAAGATGGACGGCTTTACCGTCGCACGGATCCTTCGGAAAAACCCGAAGCTAAACGCGGTCCCGATTGTGGCGGTCACGTCCTTGGCCATGGTCGGCGATAAAGAACGTATTTTAAGCGCGGGTTGCAGCGGCTATATCGATAAGCCGATAGATCCCGATACCTTTATCGATCAAATCTTTATCGCCTTATCGAAGTCAGGACCTTAAAGGATGCGAAGTCGATGGACACGCTCTTAATTGTAGATGACGATGAAGACAGCCGCTATATTCTTCGGATTCTCTTAGAAGGCAACGGTTATGCGGTGCAGACCGCCGAAGACGGGGCCCAAGCCTTGGCGCTTGCGCGTCGTAGCCCGCCGAGCATGATTATATCGGATATTTTAATGCCCGAAATGGACGGCTTTACCTTATGCCGCGAATGGAAGTTCGACAAAGACTTAAAAGCAATCCCGTTTATCTTTTATACCGCGACCTATACCGATCCTGGAGATGAGGCCTTGGCCTTGAGTCTGGGCGCGGAACGCTACGTGGTGAAGCCGGTCGAGCCTGAGGCCTTTCTCGATATTATACGCGAGGTCTTCGACGAATTTAGCAAAGGCCGATTGGTCGTATCCTACCCCGATGACAAAGATGAGCTTCCTTACCTCAAGTCTTATAACGCCTCCCTAATCCGAAAACTGGAAGATAAAATGACGGATTTGGAAGCGCTGGTGGCAGAGCAGACGGCATCCAACGCGGCCCTTAAACTTGAAATCGGCATTCGGAAAGAAACTGAACGCGCCCTTCGGCGCAGTGAGGGGCAGGTTCGACTCTTACTGAATTCGACGGCGGAAGCGATTTACGGGGTCGATCTAGAAGGCCGCTGCACCTTTGCCAACCCCGCCTGCTTGAAGATGCTCGGCTATACCGCTTTGAGCGATTTGCTTGGCAAAAATATGCACCTCCTCATCCATAGCCAATATTTAGATGGAAAACCTTATCCCGAAAGCCAGTGCAGAATTTCACTCGCTTTTAAGGAGAAAAAACAAATCTATCTTGACGGCGATTTCTTTTGGCGCGCCGACGGAACACGTTTTCCCGTTGAGTGTTGGTCTTACCCGATCGAACATGAAGGAGAAATCGCCGGGGCGGTCGTGACCTTTATCGATATTACGAAGCGAAAAAGGGCAGAGGCCGAAGTGGGGCAACTGGCCTATTACGATTCTTTAACGGGACTTCCGAATCGCGCCCTTTTAAAAACGCGGCTTGAAGCGGCCCTTGCGGCCGGCCTGGCGAAAAAACACCTGGTGGCCTTATTCATCTTGGATGTCGATCGGTTTAAGGAGATTAACGATACCCTGGGTGATCATTATGGCGATGTGATCTTAAAACAGGTGG
Organism: Nitrospirota bacterium; assembly: GCA_029261155.1. Classification (GTDB taxonomy): domain Bacteria; phylum Nitrospirota; class Nitrospiria; order SBBL01; family JAADHI01; genus JAJDBU01. The sequence goes on from JAJDBW010000038.1 coordinate 69,906, forward strand.
GGAATCGCATACAAGAAATCCTCAGGCCGCCGAATACCCTCTCGCGTCTCGGGGGAGACGAATTTGCGATCTTGCTGCCGAGGTTAGCTGCGACGGAAGATGTAGACCCGGTCCTTAAAAGAATACTCGGTGCGCTGGATCGGTCCTTTACCATTGAAGGTATTCCCATTGCGGTCGAGATCAGCATTGGCATCTCGCTGAGCCCGGATCATGGCACGACTGCAGAGCAGATGATGCAACGCGCCGATGTGGCCTTATACGCCGCCAAGGAAGGCGCCTTTCCTTATGCGACATATTCTTCTGAGAAAGACCGCTACAGCCCCAGGCGTTTGGCGCTCATGGGGGGCATCCGCGAGGCCATCGCCTCGGATCAATTCTTCTTACATTATCAACCGATCATTGGATTAAAAACCGGCAAAATTAGGGGGGTGGAAGCGCTCATCCGCTGGGAGCATCCCGAGTTTGGCCTTGTTCTGCCGAAAGAATTTATCCCTTCGGCGGAAAAGACCGGCCTGATCGTTTCCATCACCGACTGGGTGCTCGAAAAGGCCTTGGCGCAATGTGGAGATTGGCATCGAAACGGCTTAAAAATAGACATGGCGATCAATATGTCGATTCGTGCTTTTGAAGATCAGGCTGGGTTGAAGCGCCTGACCGACTTGCTTGATCGCTACCAAATCCCCGCCCGCTCTATTGAATTGGAAATTACGGAAAGCGCGATCGCTGCCGATCCGGATCGGGCGCTTTCGGTGATGTCCTTGTTGGCCGAAAACGGCATCCGTCTTTCGATAGACGATTTCGGCGCCGGCTATACCTCCATCGGCGCCTTAAAAAACCGCTTGGCCGACAGGATTAAAATCGATGGCTCGTTTATCGATGCGATGGAAGGAAATCCTAATGATGAAATTATCGTTCGATCGATTGTCGACCTTGGGCAAAATTTAGCCTATCGCGTTGTCGCAGAGGGGGTCGAGCGAAAAGAAACCTGTGATCGCCTCTCGGCCCTGGGTTGCGATGAGGCGCAAGGTTTCTATCTATGCCATCCTCTTCCCCCTAAAGAAATTGATCGTTGGATTAAAACCTCGCCCTGGGGTTTAGGTCCGCAAGCATCTGATTGATTTCTTAAACATCCCTAGGAACCTAAGCCTCGCGGAGTTCTCTTCCTTTTTTTGAATCGCAATCAAAGTTCCCCCTCAGTTATTCTTACCGCCAATTTTAAGGGTCATGGGCCTTCTTTTTCTCTATTCTTTTTTAGACAAAGACTGGGGGCTCGCTTCGGGGCCGTGATTTTATATATGATAGAAGAGAGAGATTCGGGATCAAGGCACGAAAGGTCCTGAAGCAAGCCATTTTTATTGAGGAGGAGAACGATGGAAAAAAAAGAGCAGCAATTCTCCCTCTGGTATTTCATCATGGTTTTTTTTGCCTTGATGGTCATCCAATTCTTTCTCTTTCCCACGCAAGTCGAAAACCTATCTTACAGCGACTTTAAGTCGCTCTTAAAATCGAATCAGATTATTGAGCTTACCTTGAGCGAAAAGCATATCACGGGCCTCGTCCGGCTTGAGGGCTTGGAGAAAACTTTATCGCCAGAAAAAATAAAACGACTTAAAAAATCCGAAACAGGCGAGCACCGTTTTTCGAGTATCCGAGTCGAGGATCCGAACTTGATTCAAGATCTGGAAGCGGCGAAAGTGCGTTACACGGGGAAAGTTGAGGGGAATTGGTTCACGACCTTGCTTTCCTGGATATTGCCCGCGGTGATCTTTTTTGGAATCTGGAGCCTCTTCATGCGGCGCATGGGCGCGGCCAGCGGGGTGATGGAAATCGGAAAGAACAAAGCCAAGGTCTATATGGAACGGATCACGGGCCTGACCTTTGACGACGTGGCCGGTATCGATGAGGCGCGCGAAGAATTGATGGAAGTGGTGTCCTTTTTAAAAACGCCGGAGAAGTACCGGCGCTTGGGCGGGAAAATCCCGAAAGGCGTGCTGCTCGTTGGTGCGCCGGGAACGGGGAAGACCTTGTTGGCCAAGGCCGTCGCAGGCGAGGCGGGCGTCCCTTTTTTTAGTATCAGCGGCTCCGACTTCGTGGAGATGTTCGTCGGAGTGGGCGCGGCGCGAGTGCGGGATCTCTTTGCCCGCGCGCAAGAAAAAGCGCCCTGCATTATTTTTATCGATGAATTGGATGCGATGGGCAAAGCGCGCGGCATGGGCGGGAACGACGAACGCGAACAAACCCTCAATCAACTCTTGGTTGAGCTAGACGGCTTCGATACCAACAAGGGGGTCATTATCATGGCGGCGACCAATCGACCGGAGATATTAGATCCGGCCTTGTTGCGTCCCGGCCGCTTCGACCGCCATGTGGCCATCGACCGCCCCGATTTAAAGGGGCGCGAAATGATTCTGAAGGTGCACGCGAAAAATGTCACGCTGTCTAAAGAGATCGATCTGACCGCCATCGCGGCGAAGACCCCCGGTTTTGTCGGGGCCGATCTCGCGAATCTGATCAACGAAGCGGCTTTACTGGCCGCACGGAAAGGCAAGGCGGGGGTCGAGATGAAAGATTTCGACGACGCCATCGATCGCGTTACTGCCGGGCTCGAAAAGAAAAACCGGGTGATCAATCCGAAGGAAAAGGAAACTGTCGCCTATCACGAAGCGGGCCATGCCTTAGTGGCCATGTCGCGCAAATATGCCGACCCGGTGTCGAAAGTCTCAATTATTCCGCGCGGCATTGCCGCCCTCGGCTACACGCAGCAACTGCCGACCGAAGATCGCTATCTGATGCGAAAAACCGAACTCTTGGACCGGCTCGATGTCTTGCTGGGCGGTCGCGTGGCGGAGGAAGTCGTGTACGGCGACGTTTCCACCGGCGCGCAGAACGATCTGCAACGCGCCACCGACCTTTCACGCCACATGATCACGCAATACGGCATGAGCGAGGTCCTAGGCCTGGTGACCTTCGAGGCGACCCGTTCACCCACCGGCTTCAATTATGGGTGGCCGCAAGGGCAAAAAGAGTATAGCGAGAAAACAGCGCAGACCATTGACGAGGAAATTCATCGCCTCTTGTCAGAATCACACGAACGCGTTAAAGCGACTTTGACGAAAAAAAGAAAAAGTCTCGAAGCGCTTCAAAGGCGGCTCATTGAGGTTGAGGTGGTCGATCAGCCTGAGCTAAAAAAAATACTTTCGGAAGCGGGGGAGGCCGACGATCTTGCACTGGCCTCATGAAGACCGATTTTTCCGCCGAGGAAGGTCTGGTGTGAAGGGCTAGTGAACTTCTTAAAACGGTTTGGTTAGTTTGAAGCGCGGGCCTGTGTAATCTCCTTTTTCTACTTCTTCTAAGAACATGGCTTGAGGGCGGACGAAGAGCCCGTATTCCCCATAGAGGGCGCGGTAGACGACCATGGCTTCGTCGGTTTCGGAATGCAAGGCGAGACCGATCACTTCATAGTCTTTTCCTTTGTAGTGCCGGTAGATGCCAGGTAGGATGTGTTGCTTCAAAATAATCCCTTCACGTTCTAGCGACGGAGGGCCCGTTCCGAAAATTGATCGTCGCGGAGGCCGACGTTGACCTTAATATCGCTGAGTTCCAAAAGCGTTTTCCTGCCGGTTCGTGCATTTATTGTTTCGGAGCGCTTCCAAACCCATTCTCCCTGTACTTCTTCCCAGTCGATCAATTGCGTTTTCAATATTTCGCCTGTTTCCGAGAGGTATTCAATCTTTCGTAGGGTGCCGTTTTTTTTGGATAGATACTTAATCGTTTTGCGAAAGAGGCTCTCGCCTTGAATTTCTGTCTCAACCACATCGCAGGGTTCACCCGCCACATCTTGTTCGGGGCGCAGGCGGTGGATGTCCTTTTCGATGCGTCGTTGACGCACATCTTCGATAACCAACTCCGATTCCAATTCGCCGTCGTGATGGTGGCGATGGGGTTGAACGCGGCGGACCTGGCGTAATTCCGGCAGATAGATCCATTGATCGGCCTTGCCTTCCTCGACATATTCCCAGACCAGGAATTTCTTGTCTTTATCTTTGATTGGACTATGGGTCACAAAAAGCGATTTACTGTTGATCCCTTCTTCTCCTTTATAATTTTTCCAATATAGGGTGTAGGTGGATTCGCTCGATTTACCGTCGGTGTCGACCATTCGAAAACTGAGCGCTGCGCTTTGATCCTCCAAACGGTAGGTCTTTTTTTGGGAGGCCGCAAGAAGGGCGGCAGCCGAAGGCGGGTTTGCTTCTTCTGCGGAAGGGCTTGCGCCAAGAGAGAAAAAAAGGGCAATAATCAGGCAAACGAATCTTATTTGCGTCTCTTTCATCGTCTTACTATACCTGATTTTTCCTGGCCTTGTCTTACCGCTTCCGATGATTGCGAGAAATGTTGCAGGAGCCGATGTTCCATTTCTTTGTTCGTATCGAGTACCTCTAAGCCTTTTTTTTGAAGCCGAGCCTTCGCGGTTTGTGCGGCCTGGCCGCCGATCCAGATTGGGCAAATTGCTAGGATGGATTTACTGTACGCCTCAATCGTTTCGCTCAGGTTTTCTTCAGGGGGATCAATAATCATCGAGATTAGGGTTAAGTCGGGTTGCACCGCTTGGCACAAGGCGACAAGTGCATCTAGGGGGACATTGGCACCAAGAAAGTGGACGCGGTGACCCTGACGGCGGCAGAGGTAGGCACCTATCTGCGCAGCGATTTCATGTTCCTCTAAAGGGGCGCAGGCCACAACGATGTTTTTCCCCTCGGTTCGTATGTTGAAATGATTCATGGCGGAGAAGATTTTTTGTTGTACGTGTTTGGTGACATAATGTTCGACGGCAACACTTATTTTTCCCGCATGCCAAAGGCCACCCACGCGTTCTTGCAAGGGGATGAGAATGCGATAAAGCGCTTCTTCGAAAGGAACAACCGCCACCGCACCATTTAATCGGCGCTCAAATTGAAGCGGCTCGAGGGGATCGAGGTGTTCAACAAGTCGATCCACCAAAGCATCGTATGAAGGCATCGCCTCGGGCTCGACCTCCGGAATGGCCTGCATCTGTTCGATTAAGGCTTCTCGTCCCAATGTCGCCAAATCGCCTATCGGGGCCCCTTTTTCCATTTCCTTTTTCAGAAAACGGAGCAGGGCGACATCTTCGTCCGTGTAAATGCGGTAACGGTTTTCACCTCGGGAAGGCTGGATGAAGCCGTAGCGCCTTTCCCATATCCGGATGACATCCTTGCTCAGGCCCGTCAGTTTAGACACTCTATCGATACGATGCGTATTCATGGTCGATTCCTATCCTATTCAATTGTCCAATGATTGTCAAATATTTATACATATAACACTTGACATACATTATTTTATGGTGATATAAGTGGATTAAGAGTAGACAAACATTAGACTATCATTAAACGGGAGGCGCGCCATGAAGGACAAGCCGACATTAAACAAGAAAAAGCTTGAGGCCTACTTCAACGATCCACATTGTCATCGCTGTGGAGGTCTGATGGTCAGTTCGTTTTACCTGGGTGAAGAAAAGTTCGTCGGCCGTACCTGCGTGAAGTGCGGAGAGGTGATCGATCTCTTTATCCTCATTAACCGTTTTGGTCTTGATGAAGACGATGTCCTGAAAATCTTTCTCTTTCCGGAAATCGAGATATATCTCAACTAAATAAGGAGATGGACTCCTTCGCGCACGATAAACAAATCAAGTATTGAAAAGGACGGTGTTTCAAACCTAGACCAAATACTTCGGAATCGATTGGAATATCCGCATTCAAGTCATTCGTTTTTGCGTTCGAGAAGTGGTGGTTACAAAGGGCGAAGGGTTTGGTCCAATGCGAACAAGGCCTCGGAGAGGGCCTCCCAACAAAGCATGACGCATTTGCGGCGTGCGGGGTATTCGCGCACGGCGGAAAGGGCTTCCAGGGCGGGCGGTGTGGGTTCGACTTTGGCTCCGTTTCCATTGCCAAACCAACGGTGCATGACAACGCTTAATTGGGCGGCTTCCGTTTTACTTCGTCCGCTGAGGGCTTCGGACATCATCGATGCGGCGGCGATGCAGATGGAACAGCCCCGCCCGCGAAATTGGACCCGGTCAAGCATATTCCCATGAGAAAAAAGTCCGACCTCGATCTCGTCGCCGCAACGGGGGTTGCTGCCGCGGCCAACCACTCGCGCCCCGTCCAGATTCCCTTTGTTCCGGGGATGTCGATAATGGTCGAGCAAGACGTCTTTGTAGAGCTGATGTGTGGTCATCGTCGGATCAACCTATCAGCCGGCGGGCCTGGTCGAGGGCCAGCAAAAGCGCGTCCACATCCGCCGCGTCGTTGTAGAGTCCAAGGCTCAGGCGAGCGGTGCCATTTAGGCCCAGGGTGTTCATCAGGGGTTGGCAACAGTGGTGTCCGGCACGTATAGCCACCCCGGCTTCACCGGCGATTTGCGCGAGGTCGTGCGGATGGATGCCGTCCACAATAAATGAGATAATCGTGTGCCGTTGGGTGTTTCGGCCGGGCAACAAGCGGATGTCTGGACATTGAGAAAGGGCGTCCAGAGCCGCACGGCTCAGTTGCGATACTTGCGTATGAACCTGTGCTAATCCAATCTCCAAAAGATAATTGGCCGCCGCCGCAAAGCCGATGGCTCCGGCCAGATTCGGCGAGCCCGCCTCGAAACGTTCCGGTATGGATCCCAAAGTAAAATGCCGATCGTCAACTTGATCGACTATGCCCCCGCCAAGGAGCAAGGGTTCCATCTCTTCAAGTCGTTCTATTTTTCCGTAGAGCGCGCCGATGCCGGTGGGGCCGTACATTTTATGGCCGGAAAAGGTGAAGAAATCGCAGTCTAATTCCCGCACGTTAACCGGCTGGTGGCCGACCGCTTGCGCCCCATCGACGAGCACCGGAATGCCTGCTTGTTGGGCTTTCGCGCAAATCGCGCGGACCGGATTCTCGACCCCCAGTACGTTTGAGACCTGCGTCAGGACGATCAGGCGCGTGGGCCGGTCGAAGAGGCCCTCTGCACTTTCCCAATCCAACATCCCATCTTCCTTCAGTTCGACGATCTTCAAGTCGGCGCCTTTTTGCGAACAGATTCGTTGCCAGGGGAGGAAGTTCGAATGATGCTCCATGCGCGTGACCCAGATGCAATCGCCCTCGCGAAGCCGGGGACGCGCCCAGCCTTGGGCGACGAGGTTGATGGCCTCCGTTGCCGAGCGCGTGAAGATGAGTTCCTTGGAGGACGCTGCGCCGATAAAGTGCGCGAGTGTTTCCCTCGCCTCTTCGTAGGCCGCCGTGGCCGCTTCGGCCAGGGGATAGAGGCCGCGATGGATGGGGCCGTAGGTTTGGCTGTAAGCGTCGACGATCGCATCGATCACGCTTTGGGGTTTGTGGGTCGTTGCGGCATTGTCGAGGTAGTGCAGCTGGGGATGGGTGTCGTGGAGCAGGGGGAAATCTTTTTTATAGATATTGTGTGTCAGCGGTCTCTTAATTTTTAGTGCGCTCCCCATTGCAGGATCCTAGGCCTCCCATTGCATGCGCAGCTTGTCGCGCAGCGGCATGCCGCTGCCGCCGCGCCGGAGGAGGACGATTTCGCTGATCACGCTGAGCGCGATTTCTTCCGGGGTCCGTCCACCGAGGTCGAGTCCGGAGGGGGCTCTGACGCGTCGGATGTCTTCCTCGGTCGTGCCACTTTCCCGAAGATAATTCAGCACAAGCCCCGAACGCTTGCGGCTGGCGATGAGGGCGATATAGACCGCCTCGGATTCCAGCGCTCGCTTGATGGACTCGTGATCGCCCTTGTGCTGTGTGGCAATGACAACGAAGTCGGTTTTTTTAGGTTGTAACTGCGTGTAATCCAAGTCGTCCGTAATCAAACTCGTCGCATTGGGGTACTTGCTCCAATCAATGCCTGGATCGTTGACGACGACGCGGAAGCCCAACAGATCGCCCATGAGGCAAAGGCATTCGGCCACGCGTCCGTGACCCATGATCCAAAGCGCCGGTTTCGGCAGGACCGGTTCGATGTAGACTCGCATGCTGCCGCCGCAGGGCATGCCCACGCCGAGCATTTCGTCATTCAGGTCGATGTCGAGGATGGCCGTTTCGCCGCTTTCGATGCAGGCCAGGGCTTGCTCGCAGGTGGACGACTCGGCGCAACCGCCGCCCACCCAGCCCGCAACGATTTTTCCCTCATGGTCGATCACGGCCTTCGAGGCGGCCTTCGCGGAGGCGGAGCCTTCGGTTTCCACCACCGTCGCCACAGCGAAGGGCAAGCCGTCTGCCCGCAGGTCTTGAATAATGTCGAAGATGTCTTTTGCCATTTTTTATCCTAAGCTCTGGCTGGAACCGCTCTAATCTGTTTTTGTTGAAGGCGCAATTGGAGCTGCTTTAAATCCTCCGGCGTATCAAGATCGAAGACCACGTGGTCGTTTTCCATTTCGAGGCCTGTCACCAGCGCCGGATTTTTCTCGATGAAGTGCTTGCAGCCTAGGTTCCGTTCGCCGGAAAGGATGTCTTGCCGGTGACGATAAGAGAGGATGATCGGATTGCCGCGTTGCCCGCGATAGCTGGGAACCAATACGGAGATCCCCGGTTCCGAAAGAAAACGATTCACGAGGTCGTCGATGTCCGCCGTCTCCAGCAAGGGCTGGTCCGAGAGGAAAATCATCACCCCTTCGCAAGGGGCGGAGAGTGCGGCCAAGCCGCAATGCACGGAGCTCATTTGGCCTTCCCGATAACGCATGTTGGCGACGATCTTTAAGGGCAGGCCGTCTAGGAAGCCCCGCGCGACTTCTTCCTCGTGGCCGACAACGGCGACGATCTCGCCGAGTTTCGATTGGATCAGGCTGTGGGCCGTCCGCCGCAGCAGCGGGACGCCGCCAATGGGAATCCCCAGTTTGTTGATCCCGCCCATGCGTCGGCTTTCACCGGCGGCGAGCAGAATAGCGGAAACCTGTTTCATGTGTCTTCTTTCGCGTTGGCGAGATAGATGTCGGGCGATTTTTCGAAAAGGTGCAGGCAGCCCGCACAGCAAAAATAATAGGTCTGTCCGGAATGGACGTAGCGAAAGTCCGCCGTGGCGATCTCAACCGTCATGCCGCAAATGGGGTCGATGGCGGTTTCGCCCGGTTTTCGCTCTGATTCCTGTTCCGATTTCCGTTCAGGGCTTTTTGCTCTATGGACCTGTTCCTCCCCCGGTCCGCCGACCCGCGTTATTCCGGCTCCCGATATGGTTTCTGGGTCCACCCGTTTTTCGCGCCGCGATTTGACCAGGGCGGCCAGAACCGACAGGGCGATTTCCTCCGGCGTGACCGCGCCGATTTCGATCCCCGCCGGGGAAAGGATGCGATCGACCCGCGTGGGGTCGTGACCTTGCTCCTTTAAATAGGTCCGTAATTTTTCCGCTTTTCGTATACTAGCAATAAAGGCGATATAGTCGCTACCGGTGGATAGGGCCGCTTCCAATCCGGGCTCGTCGCGTTTTCCTTGGGTGGAAACCACGATAAACTGCGGGGGGCTCGAAAGATCGATATTCAGCCCATCGACGATTTGGGCGGCATCCGGAAACATTTCCTGATTGGTGCCTGGAAAGGCGACCGAGACCTCAAAGCCAAGTTGAGTAGCGAGGCGCGAAAGGCTCTGCGCTGCTGGCGAAGCGCCGATAATCAGCAAGGCCGGTCGTGACAATATGGGTTCGATAAAGATATCCAAGGTGCCTCCGCTGTGACAGGTCATCCCAAAATCGATAATGCCTTCTTCCACCTTTCCCTCTTGCCCCTCTCCCGCTTGCGTCGGGCTCACGCGAATGAGACGGGCCTGCCCATCCGCCAGGCATTGTTTCGCCGTATTGATCACCGCCGGTTGCGCGCAGCCGCCGCCGATCCATCCTTCGATCGTGCCATCAGGATAGACGATGGCCTTCGCGCCCGGCTTGGCCGAGGTGGGCGATTCGGCCCGCACCACCGTGGCCAGGGCGAAGGGGCGGCCTTGTTTTTTTAAACGATTTACATTTTCGAAAAGTGCATCGGACGTGTGCATGGTCTTGCCTCAGATAAGAATAGATTCATTATAGCGCAAGTGACTATAGCGCAATCAATGCCGTCTCCAGTGCGATCAAGCTTTGCAGGTTGTGCGCGGGCGCGAAGAGGTCGATAAAGGGCAGTGCGGCCATCATGCTGCCGGTAAGCGGTTCGTAGCCCTCGCGTCCGAGCAAAGGGTTCAGCCAAACCAGTTTGCGGCAGCGTCTTTTTATTTTTTCCAATTGAGGCGGAATGCGGTCGGGCGCATCCGTATCCAAACCGTCGCTGACGATGACGACGATGGAACGGTCGTTGAGCCGATGGGCATAGTCCCGGTTGAAGACGGTCAGCGATTCGGCAATGCGCGTACCGCCCGACCAGCCAAGCGAAATTAGCGAGAGGCTGTGCTGGAGTTTAATGGGGTCGGCCTGCCGAACGGCCTGCGTGATATTGATCAACCTTGTGTGGTAGGCGAAGGCCTCGGCATCGGCAAAGGCCTTGACGATGCCGCGCGCGAAGCGCAGAAAGACCGTGCTGTACATGGCCATCGACCGGCTGACATCGACCAGCAACACGAGGCGCGGTTGAAGCCGTATGCGGCGGCGAAAGGCCAATTGAATCGGCGTGCCGCCGTAGCGCAGGCTGTTTCGGACGGTCCGGCGCATGTGAATGCGGCGGCCCTGGCACTGCAGTTTTTCCCGCCGCGTGATTTTCCGGCGCATCCGGCGGGCCAAGTGCTCGACCCAATCTTCGACGATGCGCATCTGTCCCGCGTCCGCGAGAAAACGAAAGTCGGCTTGGCTGAGATTTTCCTGCCGGCTCGCGCCTTTTTGCACGCCCGTGTCGCCGGCATCCCGCCCCGTACCCACTCCGGAGCGGTCCACTTCGGCCGCCGCGCCTTGGCCTCCCCCCTTCTTATCTTCTCTCTGTGCCGCTTGCGGGGCTCCGGGTGCGCTCGGCGAGGGCTGGAATTTTCTTTGGGTCCTGACCGGCCGCCAGTAGGCATTGAAGAGGGCGTCGAAACGTTCCCAATCGTCCCGGTCGGCGCACATTAAACTGCGGAGGCCCCAACGCAGGTGCTGGGGATGGGTGATGCCCGAAAATTGCGCGACGCGTTGCGCGTCGATTTCCTCGGCGATGCCGAGGGAAAACCCGTTTTCCCGGGCCGAACGGATGAACTCGATCAGTCGGGTTTGCAGGAGGGTATCGATGGCGAATTGCGGTTCGAGGCGGGCGGGTGCTTGTCTCATAAAGCCCCCGCCACCAAGCGCTCCACTTCGCCGCGCGTCAATCCCGCACTGTCTTCACGGGTTTTTAAGAGACACACCAAGGAGTCCATCACCGTTTCGATGTCCTGGTCCAGAGACGATACCTTTAAGCGGAGGAGGGCCGCGGCCCAGTCGAGGCTTTCGGCGATGCCGGGATTTTTCCGAAGATCGGTCTTTCTCAAGGCCTGCACAAAGGCGACGACTTGCCGTGCGAGTTGCGGCCCGACTTCCGGCAGGCGGGTGTTGACGATGCGTAACTCTTTGTCGAAGGAGGGATATTCGATGTAATAATAGAGGCAGCGGCGGCGCAGCGCGTCGCTGAGTTCCCGAGTCGCGTTGGAGGTGAGCACCACATAGGGTTTGCAGCGGCCTTTGATGGTGCCCAACTCCGGCACGCTGATCTGAAAATCGGACAGGGTTTCCAAAAGGTAGGCCTCGAAGGCCTCGTCGGCGCGGTCGATTTCGTCGATGAGCAAAACCGGTGCGACGGATTCTGTGATGGCTTGCAGCAGCGGGCGTTTCAGCAGATATTTTTCGCTGAAGATGTCTTGCTCGGCCTTTGCCGGATTTATTTCGGTTTGTTCCAGCAGTTTGATGGCAAGGAGTTGGTGCTGATAGTTCCACTCGTAGACGGCGGTATTGACGTCGAGCCCTTCATAGCATTGGAGGCGGATTAAAGGGCAATCGAAGATCTTGGAGAGGGCGCGGGCGATCTCCGTCTTGCCGACGCCCGCGTCGCCTTCAACGAGCAGGGGGCGTTGCAGTTGCGTAAAGAGCAGCAGCGTGGCGGCAAGGCTGCGCTCGGCGATGTATCCGGCTTCCAGCAAGTTTTTCTGGAAGGCCTCGGTTTTTGGTGCTTTGGACATTTAAACGTTCCACAAGGGCGGCATTCAGTGCGTGTCGGGTTTCTTTGGAGAAAACAAGCCCTTGATCAAACCCACGAAGACGGACCAGGCGAAGGACAAGCCATTGAGTTCGCTGGCCTTTGCCGGTGCCGTCGGAGCAGGGCTAGCCGTGCCGCTCGCGGATGGGTTTTCGGGGGAGGCGGACTCGCGGGCCATGACGCGCTCGACAAAATTTTTCCCAAACTGGTTAAGGATTTGATCGCTCACTTGGGTCATCAGCCGCCCGCCCAGACTGGCCACCTTGCCGTTGACGGTGACGACGGCTTCGCCCTTGAGCTCGCAATGGTTTGCGTCGATGGCCAACATCCAGGCCTTGAGGTCGAGTTCGGCGGAAGAAGAGCCCTTGGAGTCCTGGCCTTTGCCGACCATGTGCATTTCTCGTTTTTTGTGGTCGATGTTTTTGAGGACGATCTCTCCGTTAAAGGCCATGGTGGCCGGACCCACCTTCGCCTTGACCTTGCCTTTGAAATGCGTGTCATCGACGGTCTCGGTGATTTCCGCGCCCGGCATGCAGGCGGCGACGCTGGGCAGATCGCTTAATAAGGTCCAAGCGGCCGAAGCGGGGAAGGGTAAGGGAAAGCTCTTTTCGAGATTGACCTGCATGAATGATGTCCTTAAATGGGCCGGATCTCCGGGCAGTATCGTTGCCCGGAGATCCAAGCAATGGCAATCAAGCTTGCTTGTCTAAGCCCAATTCGTGGATCTTTTGCCACACGCGGTAGGCGGAGTGCGGCATGTCCATGTGCGTGACGCCCAAGTGGGCGAAGGCGTCCACGATGGCGGAGGTAAAGCAGGGGATGCTTCCCACATGCGGCGATTCTGCGACGCCCTTGGCCCCCAGCGGATGGTGCGGCGAAGGGGTGACCGTGTAATCGGTCTCCCAGTGCGGGGTCTCGACGAAGGTCGGGATGAAGTAATCCATAAAGGTGTTGCCGAGGAGATTGCCTTCGGCGTCGTAGGGCATTTCCTGTCCCATCGCGACGGCGAAGCCTTCAGTCAGGCCTCCGTGGATTTGACCTTCGATGATCATCGGATTGATCCGGGTGCCGCAGTCGTCCAAGGCGTAAAAGCGCCGTACCTTCGTCTCGCCGGTGAGTTTGTCGATGTCCACCACGCAGAGGTAGGCCCCGAAGGGATAGGTGAAGTTGGGGGGATCGTAATAATCGACCGCCTCCAGGCCCATCTCCATGCCGTCCGGGACGTTGTTGTAAGCGGCCCAGGCGATCTCCTTCATCGTCTTTTCTTGGCCGGGTACGCCCTTCACCTTGAAACGATCGACGTCCCAATCGAGGTCGGCTTCGCTGACTTCGAGGAGATGCGCGGCGATTTTTTGCGCCTTCGCGCGGATCTTCCGGGCGGCGACGGCCGTGGCTGCGCCGCCGACGGGCGTGGAGCGCGAACCGTAGGTGCCCAATCCGTAAGGCGCGGTGTCTGTGTCGCCTTCTTCAATTTGGATATCTTCCGAAGGCAATCCGAGTTCCGTGGCGATGATTTGAGCGTAGGTGGTTTGGTGTGCTTGGCCTGTTGAAATGGTTCCCATGCGGGCGATGACGCTGCCCGTGGGATGCACGCGGATCTCGGCGCTTTCGAACATGCCGACGCCGAGCACGTCGCAGGCCTTGCTGGGGCCCGCGCCGACGATCTCGGTGAAAGTCACCAGCCCAATGCCCATGAGTTCGCCCCGGCTGCGTTTTTCGGCCTGTTCCTTGCGCAGGTCGTCGTAATGGACGGCGTCCAAGACCTTGGCTAAGGCCGCCTGATAATTGCCGCTGTCGACCTCCCAGCCCAAGGCCGTTTTATAGGGAAAGGCATCTGCCTTGATGAAATTCCGCCTACGAATCTCGGCCTTGTCGATGTTTAGTTTTTGGGCCAAGATGTCCATCATGCGTTCGATGAGGTAGACGGCCTCGGTCACGCGGAAGGAACAGCGATAGGCCACGCCCCCAGGCGATTTGTTTGTGTAGACGCCGTCGACTTTCACGTGGGCCGTGGGGATGTCGTAGGACCCCGTGCAAATGCTGAAGAGCCCCGCCGGCCACTTGGTGGGCTGGGCGTGCGAATTAAAGGCCCCGTGATCGGCGAGAACATTCACGCGCAGGCCCTTGATCCGGCCCGATATATCTGCCGCCAGTTCGCCCGTCATGTGGTAGTCGCGGGCCCAGGCGGTGGTCGAGATATTTTCGATGCGGTCCTCGATCCACTTCACGGGTGTACCCAGAACAATAGAGGCGACGATGGCGGTGACATAGCCCGGATAAACGCCGACCTTGTTCCCGAAGCCGCCACCGATGTCCGGCGAAATAATCCGGATCTTGCTTTCGGCCACGCCCGACAAGATCGACACCACCGTGCGCACGATGTGAGGGGCCTGTGAGGTGATGTAGACGGTGAGCTGGCCCTTGACCTTGTCGAAGGAGGCCACACAGCCGCAGGTTTCGAGCGGGCTGGGATGGACGCGCGGGTAGAGCATGTCTTGTTTCACCACGACCTCCGCCGTATCCAAGGCGCTTTGGGTGGTGTCCCTGTCGCCGACTTCCCAGGAGAAAATATGATTCGGATGTTTGCGCGGCCCTTGTCCGACGTTGTCTTTTTCTTTGACGTCTTCGCGCAGGATGGGGGCGTCGGCGTCCAAGGCCTTGTGCGGATCGACCAGGGCGGGGAGGGCTTCGTATTCGACTTCGACGAGTTCCGTGGCGTCGGCGGCGATGTAGCGGTCGGTTGCGACGACGACGGCGACTTCCTGATATTGGAAGTGGACCTTTTCGTCCGCCAGCACGGCCTGCACGTCGCCGGCCAAGGTCGGCATCCAATGCAGCTTTAAGGGTTTGAGGTCCTCGGCGGTGAGCACGGCCAAGACGCCGGGCAGGGCGAGGGCCTTTTCTTTGTTGATGGATTTAATCCGGGCATGGGCGTAGGGACTGCGGACCATGTCGGCGTAAACCATGCCGGGCAGTTTGACGTCGTCGACATAATTCCCTTTGCCTTGAATAAAGCGGGGATCTTCCTTGCGTTTGCGCGAGCAGCCGATCCCTTCGAGTAAGGCTTGACGATCTAGTTCTTCCGCTGTCGTTGCCATAATATTCGCCCCCTTATGCTAAGCCGGTTGCATTTTTGCCGCTGCCGATTTCACGGCCTTGACGATATTCTGATAACCCGTGCAGCGGCAGAGATTGCCCGCCATGCCGCTGCGGATTTCTTCCTCCGTCGGGTCCGGGTTTTCCTGTAAAAAACGAAAAGAGCGCATCAGCATGCCGGGCGTGCAAAACCCGCATTGCAAGCCGTGGTCTTGCATGAAGGCCTCTTGAAGCGGATGCAGCGTGCCGTTTTGGGCCAGGCCCTCGACGGTGAGCACTTCGCCGCCATTGGCTTGAATGGCCAGCACCGTGCACGATTTAACGGATTCGCCGTTGAAATCGACGGTGCAGGCCCCACAGTGACTCGTCTCGCAGCCGATGTGGGTGCCGGTCTGAGCCAGTTGTTCGCGCAGGACATGCACCAGCAGCTCGCGTGCTTCGATCAAGACTTCGACTGGTTGGTTGTTGAGTTTGAATGCAATCAGTTTTTTCGCCATCGTCAATTCCCCTTTGCTCGGGCCAAGGCATCGCGAATGGAACGCCGCGCCATTTCGGCCGCCATGTGGCATTTGTATTCAGCGTCGCCCCGGAGGTCTTCCGCAGGTGCGCAGCTTTCCATGACTTTGATCGCCGCTTGTTCGATCAGTGCGTCGTCGATCTCACGGCCTTGAAGCAGGGCCTCCGGCGCTTCCGCGCGAAAGGCGGTGGGCCCGACGTTGGTGAGGGCGATGCGGATTTCATCGCAGGTGTTTCCCTTGAGATGAAGCACGACCGTTGCGCCGGCAGTTGCGAAATCGCCCGTCTTGCGTTTGAGCTTGTTGAAGCCGTAGCCGGTTCCCGGAGTTGAAGCAGGGACACGGATGGCGGTGATGATTTCGTTGGGTTCCAATGCGGTGACATAGGTGCCGAGGAAGAAGTCCTTTGCGGCGATTGTCCGTTCGCCCTGGGGGCCTTTGACGACGATGTCCGCGTCTAAGGCCAACATGACGGCGGGGTGATCGTTACCGGGATCGCCGTGGGCGATGTCTCCGCCAATCGTGCCGCGATTACGCACTTGCGGGTCGGCGATCATTTTGGCCGCTTCCACAATCAAAGGGCATTTTTGGTTGATGAGCGCGGAGCGGATGAGTTCGCTTTCCGTGGTCATGGCGCCAATCCGAAGCATGCTCCCTTCTTCTGTGATGCCTTTTAATTCTGGGATTTCAAAGATGTTGATGAGATGCGCCGGTTCCGCAAAGCGGAGTTTCATCATCGGGAGCAGGCTGTGCCCGCCGGCGATGATCTTTCCGTCATCTGGGTGTTGCGCGAGGAGCTGAATGGCGTCGTCCACTGTGGCCGGTGCGTGGTATTCGAATTCGCCTGGAATCATGATTTCCTCCACTAGTGTCATGAAAGCGATCCCGTACGCGATAAGCTGAGCGAACTCGCGTCCGTCACTTTCCGATGGGCGCATACAAGGTATAAACCGTATGGAGCATTTATTTTAACGGTTCGGCCTAAGAAAGCAATAGGAAATGCATGAAAGGCCCGATTTTGAACGTGAATGGCAGTATTTGGGAATGAAGGGGGGAGAAACACTTAAAAGTTGGAAAAGCACTGACCTCCGATTAAGAGGCTCAAAACCGGCGGGCCTTTCAAAATCCGTCAGAAGGGTGCTTAGGAGAGTCCCAAGGCCTGTTTAATAGTATTGACCTTTACCTTACTGATTGGGATTTTGATGTCTTCGCAGTGTTCTACAGTTAAAAAGAAGTTTTCATCGACTTTTTCGAATATTTTCGCGTATCGCAGGTTGACGATGAAGCTCCGATGGACGCGATGAAAATATTTAGACATGAGTCGCCCTTCCAAATCGGAAAGGGATAAGTTACAGAGATATTTTTCTTTTTCGGAGTAGAGCGTGGAATAATGCCCGTCGGCTTGGATGGCGCTCACCGTTTCCAAGTCGATCAGTAAGACTTGGTTGTTTTTATAGATCGGAAGCTTAAAGAGCTGTCGCCGTTCTTTGCCCGATGATTTCTTATTGGGCAGCGTTTCTTGTGGGCGCGTGGTGAGATCCGTTACATCGTAGAAGATCATGCAAGTGCCAATATGTCTTTCTTCGTTGAGCATTTTTGAGACTTTGATCAAGAGTAATCGTTCGGGGATGTTGATCATCATGCTCATCGGCGGAAGCGCTTCTGCGGGACATGTGGATCTTTCGATAAGGAATTTGACCTTTTCCCTGCTTTTTTCGGGGTGAAGTTGCAGGACTTCTTGCCCGATGAGTTCTCCGGCATAACCCCCGAGCGTTTCGTAGGCGAAGTCATTTAGGGCGATGACTTTATTTTGTGCATCGAGCCAAACGATGCCGGGATTAAATTCCTGGAGCTTATGTTGTAAAGATTCCAATGGACGCTTCCCAATAGATAGAGGCGAACTGCTCTCCAGGCTAAAGGCATGGCCTGTGTAAAATGATTGAAATAAATGTGGAAAATTCTAACACGATTTTGCAGCAATAGAAAGTTCTCAAAAAAATCTATCTCGGCTACGGGCGGGTTCGCCTTGGGCGGGGCTGGCGCACCCTGGATGTTTATTCTAGGGATAAATTCATAATTGTGGCTGAAAGTTTGATTGTATTTGCGATACAATGGAGTGGCTTGCTGAGAAAGAAAATATCGGCTGCTCGTACCTATGGGTTTTCCCGTCTGGGCTGCCTGGAGGAGATTTTATCGTGAAAAAGGTAATCGGTGGTTTTCGTCTTCCCTCGCTTATATTGTCCATGGCTCTGGTCATTGGGCTTACCCAGGTACCCGGTCGAGTGTTCGCAAAAGACTTACCGCTCCTGCTTGAACTCTCTGAGGTGGGTGAGGCTTACGATGGAAAGCGGATCACGGTCTTTGGCTGGGTGCGGTCGGCGGAGGTGAAAAGGGGACGCCGGGGGAGCATTCACTTGGAGATTGTGGTCGGCGAGGGGGATCACAGCATTTTTGTCTATACGGTCCGACCCGTTCCCAATATTATTAACCGTGAGGTCATCGTTCAAGGGGTCTATCACGAAAGCGGTCGCTTTGCGGGACTATCCGCAGAACATTACATCGTGGCGGAGGCCATTGTCCGGGATTGGCCCGAATAAGAAAACAGGCACTGATTTTTCGACCAATCTTGCCCCCTTGTGGATTTTGTCCTAAGCTAGATTCGGTTCCTTTGAACCGGATCTGTGGTAGACGTTCACGAAGGAGGGCGATTGCCTTTTCTCTTTACGGATGTTACCTTCTGTATACGTTTATTATCCATTTTTTAAGAATTAAGGAGAACTCAGGTGTTAAAAAATATTCGAGAAGGGGCGATATCCAAGCCCTGGTTTTTTCGGTTGCTGATGCTTTGCGTTGCCGTCGTTTTTGCAGTTTCAATGGGTTGGTGGGGCTTCGGTGGCGATTCCCGTGAAGAAAATTATATTGCAAAAGTCTCAGAGGAGCACATCTCAATAGAAGATTACCAAGTCGCCTACAGACGGACCTCAAGGTTTTATCGTGAGGTGCTTCAAAGCGAATACGACGACGAAAAAGTTCGCAGGCAAGTGATTGATGGTTTGGTGGACAACAAGCTCTGGGCGCAAGAGGCCAAAAGAATGGGGCTCGCCATTGGCGATGCGGCCTTAAAGGAAGCCTTCGTAACCACAGCGGCCTTTCAGACCGAAGGAAAGTTCGATCCGGAACGCTATACCCGTTTTCTGGGCATTCAGAAAATGACGCCAAAAACTTTTGAAGAAAAGCAGAGGGAAGGGCTCTTAGTTGAGAAGGTTAAGGTGGTGGTGAAAGATGGCGTTGCCCTCACGCCCAGGGAGATTAAAGATATTGAAGAAAGTGATCCGCCAAACACTGACCTCGATCAGGCCATTGAGGACCGTTTAGCACGTAAAAAAGATCGCGCAGTTTTTGCCTATATTCTCGCCTTGCGGGAGAAGGCAAATATTGTGATTAAAGAAGATCTTCTTTAGAGATCCAGATCGGTTTTCTCGCTAGTCCAACTTTTTCATCACAAGCGCGTAGGGGTCAATCCTGGCCCCGTTCAAGCGCATTCCCCAATGCAGATGCGGGCCGGTCACCCGGCCCGATTGACCTACCCGGCCGATGACCTCACCTTTTTTGACTTGCATTCCTTCCTTAACAGTCACATCCAATAAATGAAAATACATACTGAACAGACCGAGACCGTGGTCGATGATGACGGAACGGCCGTTAAAAAAGAAGTCGCCCACCAGCACGACTTTTCCCCCGTTTGTGGCCGCGATGGGTGTGCCTTCGGCTGCGGAAATGTCCTCCCCGGTGTGCGGATTTCGGGGCTTCCCGTTGAGTATTCTCCGCCGCCCGAATGTGCCCTGTTTTTTTCCTTCGACCGGAACAATAAACTCGCCTTCCCAGAGTTTTTGGTTGAAGCTCTCACCAAAAGCCGCCTTGACCAATCCTTGCTCTCTTCTCACGCGTGTTAAGGTCGGCGGATCGAGATCAACCTTTCCTTTGGGAAGCGTTAATTCTTGCACCCCGAAGGCCGCCTGCCCAACTTCGATCTTGTATTCTTGGCGGCTTGTTATTCCATCTTTCGTCCATGTAACCACAAAGGGGCTTGTTCCTTTCTTCTGCGACAAGTCAATCCCGACGAGTGTGGTATAGCGTCCCTTTTCCGTTTCAAAAAAGGGAATAATCTGTCCTTGGAATTCTCCTTTTAATGCATCGATTCCAGGACCAGGAGAGAGGGAAAGATGGGCGATACCGCCTTGCTTAACCTTGAGACTCGGCTCGGCACCGACTGAGGCAGGGAAGAAGATAAAGAAAAGAATAAAATAAAAGCCGAATACGCCTTTATTTCTGGTTGCCCGCTGCTGCAATGAGTTCCTTTACACGTACGTTTTCGGATGAAAAGGGATCCATACAGAGGATGGTTTCTTCCCAGTATCCATTTAATTTTAAGTAGGTCCAGTCGACCGTATACGATCTGTTTTTTTCTTTCGCAAAGCGGACAAAATCGCCTCTAACTTTTGCGCGTGTCGTTTGTGGCGGAAACTCCAAGGCTTTTATTACGTCGGATTCCGTGGCGATCCGTTCCGTTAAGCCCTCCTTGCACAACAGATAATACAGTCCCCGATCGCGGCTGATGTCGTGATATTGAAGATCGATCATGCCCACGCGTGGATCGTCGAGTCCACAACCTTCTTTTTCCATATAGGAGTCGATCAGTCCTTTTTTAGTTACCCAATCGATTTCCCGGTCTAGCCGCATCGGATCGTCTTCCAATTCGTCGAGGACGTATTCCCAGCGTTCTAGAATATCGCTGCTGATGGGATCTTCTTCTTCGGACGCAAGATATTTTTTTACTCGCTCTAAATACAGACGCTGGACTTGGATTGCCGTCAATTCCTTGCCTTTTTCCAAGCGGATCTTTTTCTTCAGGGTCGGATCCCGTGAAATTTCGCGCATGGCCTTGACGGGATCTTCTAATTCGATGCCAGGCACTCGAAAGCCGCTTTCGATCATCGAAAGAATTAAGGCCGTCGCGCCCACTTTGAGATAGGTTGCGTATTCCGACATATTGGAATCGCCAATAATGATGTGAAGGCGGCGATACTTTTCGGCATCCGCATGAGGCTCGTCACGTGTGTTGATAATACTACGCGAGGAGGTGGTGGAAGAAGAGGTTTTTTCATGAATATGTTGGGCGCGTTGAGAAATAAAAAAATGACTTCGTCCGGAGATGTTTAGGACCTTTCCAGAGCCCGTATAAATTTGGCGGGTGACGAAAAAGGGGATAAGCTGTTCCGTGACTTTCCAGAAGTCGATGTCGCGCCGCATTAAATAATTTTCATGGCAGCCGTAGGTATTGCCCATGGAGTCGGTATTGTTTTTGTAGATGAAGATGTTTCCGGCGAGTCCTTCTTCTTTTAATTTTTTTTGTGCGATCGGCAGGCTTTTTTCCAGCAGGCGTTCCCCTGCTTTGTCATGAACAACGACGTCGAAGACTTGGTCACATTCGGGCGTTGCGTATTCCGGATGACAACCGGTGTCTTGGTAAAACCGGGCACCGTTACACAAGAAGGCATTCGAGGGCCAGCTGTTGGGAATAAGGCCTTCAAAGACGTAACCCAAGATCTTTTCCATCGGAAGGTAAACCTTGCCGTGGGGAATGAAAATAAGACCATACTCCGTTTCAATGCCGAAGATGCGATTTTTCATGGAGGGCACCCTACGATTTGGTGCTAGGCGCTGAGGGCGGCGCTAAGCTCATCCGCGCCAAGCCTTCTAAATTGCCGCTCTGCGCGATGACGATCGAGAATAGCCACCTCGAGGCTTGTCGGAGGGACTTTTTGTTGATCGCTGTCTTCCATTGCTTCGACGCAGATTTTGATGGCGGCCTCAAGACCAGTGAGCTGGTATCGTGTCTTCAAGGCTTCGTATAGGGGTTCGGCTTTCCCGCCGACCACGGTAAAGGACTTTTCATCGAAAATGCTTCCATCGAATTGAATCCGGAAGATCTCATTTTCTGCTGCCGTTTCTCCCAGTTCAACGACGAGGATTTCGACTTCAAGGGGCTTCGCTTCTTGACTGAAGATGGTTCCCAGTGTTTGGGAATAGGCATTTGCAAGCGAACGGGCGTTGACATCTTTTCGGCTGTAAATAAACCCCTTCATGTCGGCATGCCGAATGCCGGCCTTGCGTAGATTTTCGAACTCGCTGTATTTTCCAGCGGCGGCGAAGGCGATTTTGTCATAAACTTCGGAGATTTTATTGAGGGAGCTGGCATTGTCCGCGAGTAGTAATATGCCGGCATCGTATTCCATAACCACAGTCGATTTTCCGCGGGCGATCCCCTTTTTCGCATACTCCGCCTTATCCTGCATCATCTGTTCGGGGGAAACGTAATAGGGCATGGCCATTGGGCTTTAACTTCCTCCTTGTTTTTGTGGGGGGATAATCGTTTGGTAGGCCGTCGCAATCTTTTCGTCGGCGATGTCTTCGACCCCTTTTTCGGTGATGACCTTTACATTGGGGTAGATGCCACGAATGAGATCGGGGCCGCCAGTACCCACATCGGCTTCGGCGGCATCGTAAAGCGCTTCGAGTGCGACACGAATCGCTTTGTCTTTTGTAAGCCCGGGGGCAAAGATTTTCTTCATCGTTCCGCGAGCATCCTTACCTCCGGAGCCGATGGCATAATATTCCGTCTCTTCATATTGTCCACCCGCAATGTCGTATTTGAAGATTCGGCCCTTCTTTTGGGCGAGATCGTAACCGACAAAGATGGGAATCACAACTAAACCCTGCATGGCCATGGGTAGGTTGGCCTTCACCATTTGGGCGAGCTTATTTGCCTTCCCATCCAATGAAAGCTCCTCACCTTCTAACTTTTCGTAATGTTCCAGTTCGACCTGGAAAAGTCGAATCAAATCGAGACAGGGACCCGCCGCGCCCGCGATCGCAATCGCCGATGTCGCATCGGTTTTATGGACTTTTTTAATCCGTCTTTCCGAAATCGAGTAGCCCTCGGTTGCCCGTCGGTCTCCGGCGATAATCACGCCATCCCGATGTTGGAGCGCCAACACGGTTGTCCCATGAGGAAGCTGCTTGGAGAGATCCTTGATGTTGGGTATTGCGTTTGCTTGGTCGAGACGTGGTGAGAGCATGTCCGGGTGTTGCGACGCCAGCAGCCGATGAAAGCTGGAGCCGGGATCGTCGAAATCAAAGTCCCCCACTACTGGCCTCCTTTTTGAACGTAATTTTTCACAAATTCTTCGGCGTTTTCTTCTAAGACATCGTCGATTTTATCCATGATATTATCAAGGTCCTCACTGATTTTCTTTCCTTTTTCTACAACCTCAGACTTCGCACTTGCCGCCTCTTCTTTCCCTTTTTCATCGACGGTTTTTTTTGCTTCTTTCTTTTTACCTTGTTTTTTCATTGAGAATATCCTTATGTTGCGATCATTTCAAGTAATGCGTCTACAGAATCTGCTTTTTTGAGCAGGGGGCCGACGAGGGCTTCCCCGCCTTTCCATGGATCGACGAGCGGGATCTTTTTAATGCTTGAATTGCCGATATCAAAAAGAATGGTGCTCCAACTTGCGGCGTAAATTTCTTTCGGAAATTTCTTCAGACAGGCACCGCGAAAATAGGCACGGGTATCAGTGGGTGGGTTTTCCTGTGCATTTTTTATTTGCTCGTTGGTAACGAGTCGTTCGACATAGCCTCCACGTTCGAGGGAAAAGAAGAGGCCTTTATCCTGCAATACATTATGGTATTGCAGGTTCATCATTGCAATGCGCGGGTCGTCCCAGTCGCAGCCTTTGCGCGTCATATACGATTCGATGAGCTCCTTCTTGATGACCCAGTCGATTTCGCGTGTCAGTTGCATCGGATCTTCCGCCAGTTTGTCCAGAACGCTTCGCCATCGTCGAAGCAGGTCTTGAGTGACAGGGTTTTGACTTTCCGAAAAATGATCTTCTGCCGCTTCCAGATAGGCCCGTTGTACTTCGACTGCAGTCCATTTTAGTCCTCGGGAGAGTTTGATCTTTTTCTTCATGCTCAAATCGCGGGAAACTTCTTTGATGCTGCGTACGGGATCGTCGAGGTCGACACCTGCAACTTCACATCCTGCCTCTAACATCCCCAAGACAAGAGATAGGGTGCCGACCTTGAGGTAGGTTGTGACCTCGGACATATTGGTGTCCCCGACGATTACATGCAATCGTCGGAAGCGTTCTGCATCGGCATGGGGTTCGTCACGGGTGTTAATAATTGGCCGTTTGACCATGGTGTTGAGGTCGACTCGCGTTTCAAAAAAATCGGCCCGTTGCGAAATTTGATAATGCGCCGGTTCGGTGCGGTTTTCGGCACCAACCTTTCCGGAGCCAGCAAAAATTTGGCGTGTCACCAAGAATGGGGTGAGCTGGTCGACTAACTTTTTAAAGGGCAGTTGTCGCGAGACCAGGTAGTTTTCGTGGTAGCCGTAGCTGTTTCCCTTTCCATCAGAATTGTTTTTGTAAATCGAGAGGTCGATGGTTCCTTGTTTCAGGGGACGGGTCATTTCGATGGCGAGTTCCATGATTCGCTCGCCGACTTTTTCGAAGGCGATGAGATCGAGAGGACTGGCACATTCAGGCGTTGCATATTCGGGGTGGGCACCGTCCACATAGAGGCGGCCGCCGTTGGGAAGTAATTTATTGAGGAGACGATTGTAATCTCGACCGGGCCGCTCGCGTTCGCCATCCGCTTCAAAGCCGCGGGCATCAAGCAGCGGGTTCTCGTTTTCGTAATCCCAAAGCGTTGTCGATGAAGGTAAATAAGGGTAGCTGTTGACGAGCAGAATGGAATTTGAAACGGGGTCTGAGGCATCGGCGTGGTTGGACGCGATTCCGAATTCAGTCTCTGTCCCTAAAATAATCTTCATCGCCGTCCGTTCCTCGGTGGACGTGGTCTGTGATGCTTATAGATAATGCCCCGTTGCAACGGTTTCTATTTTATGTGCCTCTGTAGCGGACCTTCCGGCCATGGTTCTGACATGTATGATTTTTTCACTTTTTCTGCCTGCGATTTTTGCCCAGTCATCCGGGTTGGTTGTATTTGGGAGGTCTTCGTTTTCTTTAAATTCTTCTTGTATGGCCTGAATCAAATCTTGGCATTTCAGACCTTTTTCCTCATTATTCAAAACACGTTTGATGGCATGTTTTTTTGCTCGGGAGACAATGCCTTCAATCATCGCACCACTTGAGAAATCTTTAAAGTAGAGGGTTTCTTTTTCACCGTTTGCGTAAGTGACTTCCAAAAATTTATTTTCTTCGCGAGGGCTGTACATTTCTTCGACGGCTTCGTAAATAATCTTAGCCACTGCTTTTGCGGGATCGCCGCCAGCCTGTTTAAGGTCCTCTGGGTGAAAGGGTAGATCCGCCGTGAGATATTTTTGGAAGATGGTTGTTGCCGCTTCTTTGTTTGGACGTTCTATTTTTATTTTGATGTCGAGGCGGCCGGCGCGAAGAATGGCCGGATCCAATAGGTCTTGCCTGTTGGTCGCGCCAATAACAATGACATTGCGCAACTGTTCGACGCCGTCAATTTCAGAAAGGAATTGAGGGACTATCGTGGCTTCCATATCCGAAGAGACGCCGGTCCCTCGGGTCCTAAACAGGGCATCCATTTCATCGAAAAAGATAATGACCGGATGGCCGGCTTCCGCGCGTTCTTTTGCCTTCTTGAAGACTTCCCGAATCTGTCGTTCACTTTCTCCGACATATTTATTGAGGAGTTCCGGTCCTTTAACATGGAGGAAAAAGCTGCGGATTTCTTTTCCAGAGCGTTTTTCTAACTTTTTAGCAAGGGAGGCCGCGACCGCTTTCGCGATCAATGTTTTCCCGCAGCCCGGAGGCCCATATAAAAGAACCCCTTTTGGTGGGAGGAGCTTGTGTTCGGAAAAAAGATTCGGATGAAGAAAGGGGAGCTCTACGGCATCGCGTACCAACTCGATTTGCTCGTCCAATCCACCGATGTTTTCGTAGGTTACGTCTGGGATTTCTTCGAGAACGACTTCTTCGATCTCCGACTTCGGTAGTTTCTCGAGGACATAACCTGAACGTGCATCAAAGAGTAGATGATCTCCTGCGGAGATGTGTTCGTTCGAAAGCGGTTCGGCCAATTCGACCACTCGTTCTTCTTCGCCGCGAAGGGTTACGACAGCCCGCATGCCTTCCAACAAGTCTTTTACGCGCACCACTTCTCCGTGGAGGTCAAAGCCACAGGCCTCGATGGCGTTTAGGGCTTCGTTTAAGATGAGCTCCTGCCCTTTTTTTAATGCGGTAATCGCAATGCTCGGGTGAAGATTCACTTTCATTTTACGGCCCGAGACGTAAACATTAACTGTGCCGTCCTCGTTGGTGCCGGAGAAGATTGCATAGCTTGCAGGTGGGGCGGTGAGTTTCTCGATCTCTTGCTTTAGTAATCCAATTTGGTTTTTTGCTTCGATTAAAGAAGCAGTCAATTTTTCGTTTTGTTTGAAGGCTTGGTCGAGCTGTGTTCTTGAGAGGCGCAGCTCTTTTAACTCTTGCTCCATTGAGGAGATTTGTACGAGGAGTTTTTCTCTTTCGCGCTCAAAGTCCTTTAGCGTTTCCTCATCATGATCATTTCCGAACTGTCCTGAAAGCTTTTTCATTGTACTTCGGAAAGGATTCGATTTTCCTTGGTGCTTTCTCGATTCGGCCATGGGAAACCCCCAGATCTTCTTCTTGTTTGCTTAGAATTTAGTCTATCACCCTTCCAAAAGTTGGTCAACTATGCCCATTGGCAAGAAATCATTTCTCTTTATTTAACAAGATGAGGCCAGGCATGTTAGGTGGGCTGATGCGATACTTTAGTTTTTTGAAAGTGTAGCGATGACTTGATGTATTTTTTGACATTGGGATTTAATATTTTTATTAGAAATAATGCCAGAGATCATGGCAACCCCATCAGCGCCGGCATCGAAGACTTCTTTGAGTCGGTTTAAATTGACACCTCCGATGGCAAGAACCGGGATTCCTGCATTCTTTTTCACACGACGGAAATAGTCGAGACCCAGTGGCGAACCATAGTGGCGTTTTGAGGGCGTGTCGTACACAGGTCCTAGGAGGGCGAAATCGGCCCCTTTACGCTCAGCCCTTTTAAGGTCTTCTTCGTTGTGGCAAGAGAGGCCGATCCATTTGTGTTTTCCTAATAGCTTTCGTGCCATACCCACAGGGAATCCGTCGATGGGGAGCTGAACGCCATCGGCATTCAATGCGAGGCAGAGGTCTATCCGCCCATTGATAAGGACATGCATGCCGTAATTTTTTGCTGTTTGTGTTATTTCCATTGCCAGTTCGTATTGCATTCGATGGGAAAGGTCTTTTTCTCGAAATTGTAGTATTCGAATCCCGCCTTCCGCCGCCTCGCGAATGACTTTTGAGAAGCCTTGTTTCGGTACTTGTCGCCGGTCGCCAATGAGATAGACTTTAAAAGGAAATGGGGCCATGAGGTTTTTTGTACTAGAAGAAGAGAATTGGAGGCTGAGCCCCCCGTGTATTTTTTTCCTGAATCGTAGTTCGGGTTACGGGCTCGGAGCTATCGAAGATCCATTTCCAATTCATTCAAACCATAAAAAAACAAAGTGTGCGATAGACTATTCGATCATGTCTTCGATGGGGCTGCTGGCTTGGGCGTATAGCTTCTTTGGGATCCGTCCGGCAAGATAGGCGAGTCGTCCGGCGACCACAGCGTGCTTCATGGCTTCCGCCATTTGCATTGGGTTTTTCGCACCTGCGATCGCGGTATTCATCAAGATGCCGTCACATCCGAGCTCCATGGCGATCGCAGCATCGGATGCCGTGCCCACACCTGCATCGACAATGATTGGGACCGAAATCGTTTCCATGATGATTCTGAGGTTATAGGGATTGCGAATGCCAAGGCCTGACCCAATGGGTGCTGCCAAAGGCATTACGACGGCTGCCCCGGCATCGACTAGTTTTCTTGCCATAATGGGATCGTCATTCGTATAAGGAAGAACGATAAACCCTTCCTTCGCCAAGACACGCGTTGCTTCGAGTAGGGCTTCGTTATCTGGGAACAAGGTTTTTTGATCGCCGATGACCTCGAGCTTTATCATGTCCGATACCCCTGAAGCACGGGCCAAGCGTGCGGTCCGAATTGCTTCTTCTGCGGTATAACATCCGGCCGTATTCGGGAGAATTTTATAGACCTTGGGATCGAGGTAGTCGAGAAGGTTTTCTTTGGAAGGGTCAGTGATGTTGACCCGCCGCACTGCGACCGTGACACAATCGGCTCCCGATATCTCTACGGCCTTCTTGGTTTCCTCAAAAGATGCATATTTGCCTGTTCCTACAATTAATCGCGAACGAAATTCGATGTCTCCGACAACCAAGGGTGTGTCAGTCGGCATGCTCTCCCCCTCCTATAAAACTGATGATTTCGATTTGGTCTCCTGGATGAAGCAAGGTGCTATGATAATCCTCTCTGTGAATGACAGTCAAATTAATCTCAACGGCGATACGCTCCGCGGAAAGATTTAGCTGCGTTAAGAAGGCGGCGAGTGTGGTATTTGGTCCGGTTTCGTGCGGGTCGCCGTTTACGGTAATTTGCATTAGGTTTCCAGCCGACGCGATGTCGGCAATCGAATTAGAAAATAGGGTTTCGGACCTTGTCTGACCTGAAGATTAAAAGCAGGCGGGTTGTATCACAAAGAAGTAGTCGAAGCAAGGCGATGAATTGGACGAAAAGATGATAACTGACATTGAACACGTCTGGCGACAACAAGCAACAAGCGCGGCGCTCTCCTAGGGCATGGTTTAACTGAAGGATTGACCACAGCCACAGGTGGTTTTTGCATTTGGATTCTTGATTGAGAAGCCCGCTTGTTCGAGTTCGTCTTTATAATCCACCTCGGTACCGGTCAGCATGGGTGCGCTGTAAGGATCGACAAAGACTCTCAGTCCGTGAATTTCGGTGACTTCATCCTCTTCCGTTTCGTTCTCTTCAAAGGCCATCCCATATTGGAAGCCCGAACACCCACCGCCTTCGACATAGACTCGGAGTCCAAAGCCTTCTTTATCTTCCGCCTTCATAATTTCTCTGAGCTTAACGCTCGCTTGCTCTGTAACAACGACCATTGTTCTTCTCCTCTATCAAGGGTGTTTCCGTAGAACTTAATTATACCAAATATTGAGTACGTTATCTAATGCTGAATGGCGAAGGGGCACCGACCGATATTGACATGCTGCTCGAATTCTTCTCTAAAGTGATGAAAGATACTTTCGACTGCGATCGCTGCTCCGGTTAGAAGAAAGCATTGCCCACGGCCCTTAATCATGGTGCAAACCTGCATCACTTGGTCTATTTCTTTTTCGCTCCCCGAGCCTGATTCAATTTTCTCAAGGATCTCTGCGAGGTGGACTGTTCCTAGTTCACAAGGCGGGCATTGCCCGCAGCTTTCTCTCGCAAAAAATCGTGTATATTCAATGGCGGCACGGATCATACAGGCCTCTTCGGCCATGACGATAACCGCGCCCGTGCCAAGGCCGGATCCCGCTTCTTTCAGCGTGTCGAAATCAAGTGGCACATCAACTTGATTTGCAGGAAGTATAGAAGTCGAGGGTCCTCCCGGAAAAAACGCTTTTAAAACGGCCCCATCTTTAATGCCGCCACCGCAGTCTTCGATCAATGTTCTGAGGGGCGTACCCAGGGGAAGCTCGTACAAACCGGGCCGGTTTACGTCCCCGGTTAAAGTGAAGATCATGGTACCCGGACTACTGTTTGTTCCGATTGAGCGAAAACGCTCAGTTCCCTCGCGGACAATCCCGGGGATGTTCGAAATCGATTCAGCATTATTGACGACAGTGGGTTTTCCGAAGAGCCCGTGCATTGCAGGGTAATATGGCGGTTTTTGCCGCGGCTTAGCCACTTTACCTTCGATGACTTCCAGCAATGCCGTTTCTTCTCCGGCAACATAGGTTCCAGGGCTCGGACAAATTTTTAATGATACGCCTAAGCCAGGAGAACTCGGCATTTTCCCCCAATGTCCCTGCGCTTTCGATTCTTGAAGCGCCTCTTCCATAAATTGAATTTCTTGCTCGTAACGGCCGTTGATGTAGATGTAGGCCTCCGAAGCACCGATGGCGTAGGCCGCTAAAATAACGCCCTCAATCAGCTGGTGCGGGTTGGTCCGGAGTAGAAATCGATCTTTAAAGGTGCCGGGCTCGTCTTCGGCAGCGTTACAGCAGAGGTAGCGTTCCGTTTCTTTTTGCTGGACGACAAAGTCCCATTTTTTCCAAGTTGGAAATCCGGCTCCGCCGCGTCCGCGGAGACCGGAAGATTTGACGGCCTCTAAAACACCGGAAGGACCCAGTGTTTCGATTGCTTTGTTCAAGCCCGCGTACCCTCCTTTTTGAAGGTAAGCTTTATAGCTCAGCGGCTCAACCTTTAATAGGTCTTCTAAAGAGACATCATGGTCGGTTAATATCCGCCAGCTATTCACAAAGGCAACCCTTACAGCACTTGGGGGCGAGTTGGTTATATTTTTAGAGTAGACGATGTCGTTTTAGTACGACATCAATTTACGGTTTCTCGCCTGAAGGTGTGGCCTATGCTGTCTGTTCGAATCGATTAATGGGTCTGTAATCTCACCGCAGACCATACATCGGTACCCGACGAAACAAAGTTTACCGGTGTCATCTTTCAAATCTTGAAAAGACTCTGAAACCATAAAGCCACTACATCGTGGACAACTCATTTCCGACCTCCTTGTTTTGGTTCAATGCTACTACCTCTAAGGAAAGCAAAATAAGTGCCACATTCTAAAACTGAAGTATCTGTTTTAAATCAATGATTTAGTGTCTAATGATTTATACAGTATTGTTTTGTTTTGAAACGTTTTGATTGAACGTGGTTCAATATTAAACGTTTTTTTGGGTCTTGGTCAAACCGTAAGTTTTTAATTTTCGCCACAATGTGGTCCGGCTCATCTTAAGTTTCTCTGCTGTTTTTTTGTAATTCCATGAAGTTTGATTTAACACTTTTACGATGAGTTCTTGCTCCATGGTTTGCAAAGGGTCTTCTCCTTCGACAGCAACGCCGATCATATCTTTTCGAGTCGGTTGGATATTTTTCTGTATATGCTCCGCTTCGAGGACCTCTCCTGAGCAAAAAACCATTACGTGTTCTATGATGTTTTCAAGCTCTCGAATATTGCCTGGGAAATCATAGGCCATGAGAATCTCCATGGCCTCGGGTGCGACTCGAATAACCTTCCTTCCCATTTCTGTATTGAAGCGGTGAATAAAATGGTTTACGAGAAGAGGGATGTCGTCCTTTCGTTCCCGCAGGGGTGGTAGCTCGATGGGTACAACCCGCAATCGGTAGTAAAGGTCTTGCCGAAATTCTTTCGTCTCGACCGCCTTTTTTAAATCTTTATTCGTTGCCGCGATGAGACGGATATCGACTTTAATCCGCCGAGTGTCCCCAACCTTTTCGAGCTCTCCCTCTTGAACGACGCGAAGCAGTTTCGCTTGGGTCGATAAACTGATTTCCCCAATTTCGTCTAAAAACAGCGTTCCGCCGTCGGCCAGTTCGAAGCGGCCTAATTTATGGGTGACGGCTCCGGTAAAGGCACCTCGGACATGGCCGAAAAGTTCACTTTCGAGCAGGCTTTCGGCGAGAGCGGCGCAATTGACGCGGATAAAAGGCTTGTCTTCACGCGTGCTGTGTTGGTGAATGGAATGGGCCACCAATTCTTTGCCCGTGCCGCTTTCACCCTCAATTAAAACTGTCGCATTCGTTTTGGCAATTTTGGGGATGAGGTCGTAAATGGTTTGCATCTTCTGGCTTTTACCGACCATGTTTTCAAAGGAATAACGTGCGCGGATGGCCTCGGTCATCACTTTGCTTTTAATTTTTTCTTCAATCAGCTGCCACATAAATTTTGCCGCCAGGCCACCGATGACTTCGACACCTCCATGATCTTTTTCCAATGCGTCTCGGACCTCGTTGTTTCCGGTGACATCGATAATTAGATCCACCTTGCCTTTCAAGAGCTGTCGGTAATCTGTTGCTGTCGGAATTTTATAGCGTCGTGCGAGATCGATGCCGGGGGTTTTTGGATAGATGTCCGCAATGCCCACGATCTTGACGAGCGGATCTTTGTGTAGGATTTCAATGAGAGCTGCGCCGCCTCTTCCAGCGCCGATAATGACGACTTGGGTCAATTTATTCGATCTCCATGACTCGCTTTGGAGAAGCCGAGGCGCATCGGGGCTAGCGGTTTAGGATGAGATGACGGTGTCGACTTCCTTGCAGAGTGCTTTTACTGCGTTTGCCGAACGCAGGAGGCTGCGACTTTCGTCAGCCGTTAATTCGATTTCAAGAATTTCTTCAATGCCGTCCTTCCCGAGCTTAACCGGAACACCGATGAAAACGTCTTCAAGTTTATATTCGCTTTGGCAGAGTGCAGAACAGGGCAGGATTTTTTTCTTATCTTTTAAGATCGCTTCAACCATTTCGATAATTGCCGCAGAAGGCGCAAAATAGGCTGATCCCGTTTTGAGCAGTTTTACGATCTCCGCACCACCATCACGCGTTCTTTGTAGGATGGTATCGAGTTTTTCTTTGGAAAGTAGGTCCATGATCGGTATGCCTGCCACCGTTGTATAGCGGGGCAGCGGCACCATGCTGTCGCCGTGGCCTCCTAAAACGAGCGTCTGAATGTTTTCGACCGAAACCTTGAGTTCCATGGCGAGAAAAGATCGAAAGCGCGCCGAATCAAGCACTCCGGCCATCCCCATGACGCGTTCTTTGGGAAAGCCGCTCGTTCGATAGGCCACATAGGTTATGGCGTCTAGGGGATTTGAAACCACGATCAAAATAGATTCGGGTGAGCGCTTCACAACTGCTTGGGTCACTTCTTTTACGATTTTTGCATTGACGCGGAGCAGATCTCCTCGGCTCATGCCCGGTTTTCTTGGAATACCGGAAGTGATCACCACGACATCGGAGCCCGCGGTTGTTTCATAATCGTCCGAACCGGTCAAGAGGCTATCGTAGCCATAAATAGGCGCTGTTTCGGACAGGTCGAGGGCTTTTCCTTTCGGCATGTCGGCTGCGATGTCAATTAACACCACATCGGCAATTTCTTTTTCGGCGAGGCGTTGGGCCGCGGTACCCCCAACATGTCCAGCACCGATAATGGTGACCTTATTCCTTTTTCGCATTAATCCGTCCATTCCAAAGCGAACTTCCTCGGTTATTCATGAGGGTGTTAAAAAAACAATCCAGAATATTACCGCAAATGGAGAAATGAAGCAAGACCGTGAATTAAAATGTGAAACAAGATCAATAACCTTATCACATCGATCACTGTCTTTCTGGCAGTTGATCTGTTGTTCCTTGAATTGAGCTCGATTTTAGATGGAGTAATACGGTTTCTGCTGCCTTTCTGTCATATTGGGCTTGAATGGGGTCTTCCGGCTTTGTGATCGATAACAAGTGTTCGAGTGCTGCGATGGCCGCCTCTTTTTTTTCTTGAAGAAGATAACTCTGTGCCAGTTCCAGGTAATGCTGCGTTCGGAACGCATTCTCCTCTACTGCACGCTCGAGCAAGGTGACCGATTTTTCGATTGATCCACCCAAAAGGCGGGGAAGCTTGCGATATAAGACGCCGAGTACATGGTGGGCTACGTCGTTTGTCGGATCTAATTCAAGCACCATCCGGATTTCCGTTTTGATTTTTGTAATGAGAAAGAGTGATTTGATGACCCCCTTTAATTCTCCGATACGTCCATAAGCGATTGCGAGCATCAAGTGGCCCCCGAGGCTCTTTGGATTTACGGTAATGGCGGCCTGGGCATGGTGCTGTGCCCTATTGTAGGCGGTGATCTTCGCTTCTGTTTCTGCACTTTCGGCGCGATCACCCTTCCATAGAAAAGAGCGCGCCTGTTTCCAGTGGGCTTCTTCCTGTTGGGGATCGTCTGTTATGATTTTTTTGTAAAGCGCGATTGCCTGCTCGGCATGATCGGCTTGATCTCGACTCCGGTATAGCGCTTCCGCTTTGAGCAAAGTCGCAGTGACAAAGGCCTCGCGGTCACTGGGATCAATGGCCTGGGTCACTGATGCTGCAGAGAATGACGCCGCCAAAAAGAGATAAAGGATGAGGAGAGGGCTAAGACCCGGGC
The DNA here is from genome assembly GCA_029261155.1 of Nitrospirota bacterium. Taxonomy (GTDB): domain Bacteria; phylum Nitrospirota; class Nitrospiria; order SBBL01; family JAADHI01; genus JAJDBU01. The sequence goes on from JAJDBW010000038.1 coordinate 103,876, forward strand.
GGGTCACCCGATCCCATTGCTAGAAAAAATCCGGGACAGTTGAACGATGGTCAGGGCGTAATGAACAGAGATGTTGTAGCGGGTGATGGCGCGGAAATTGTCGAACAAGGCCAGTAAGGCTTCTTCTCCCGGTTCCGGTTCATAGAAGGCGAAGGAGACGTCATCATCCCCCTTCGCCGGGGCGGGGACTTCGATGCCTAGTTTCAGGGCCTTCGCCACCGGAAGGGTCTTTCGGAAGCCGGCTTTGGCGACTTTTTGGGCTTCTGGGGAGTCCTTCAGGATGCGAGCGGGAAGGTAGGTGAGTTGGCCTGGTTTCCAGCCGAAAGTTTTAAGGTAGTTGGCAACGCTGCCATAGATATCGCCCTTCGAATGCCAAAGATCTTTTTTGCCGTCTTCGTCAAAATCGACGGCATATCTTAAATAACTGGATGGAATAAATTGTGGCACGCCAAAGGCCCCGGCATACGAACTTTTTATAGAAAGGGGGTCGATCCCTTCCTCTCTGCAGAGGCGAAGAAAGGCGATAAGTTCTTCCCGGTAGAACTTTTCTCGCCGCGGGTAGATGGAATAGGCCGTGTTGTAAATATCGAAAGCCCGGTATTTTTCGATGCCGGGCTTTCCAAAGCGCGTCTCGACGCCGAGTATGCTGGTGATGACTTCCTTATCTACACCATATTTTTTTTCGACGGTCGTCATGAGCGTCTTGTTTTTTTCGAGGTAGGCTTTACCGAGTTGGATCATGTCGTCTTTGATGAATATTTTTCGATATTTGTAATAAGGAAGGTGTTCAGCCGGTCGCTCAAACTTTTCAACAATATCTTCTTGAAAGACCACCTTTTTAAAAAGCGCCGTCAGTTCCTCCGCTTTGAATTTATGTTTTTGCGTGAGTTCTTTAAGGAGTTCCCGATATTTTGGGTCTTCTAAATTCACGCCGCGTGAGGTCTCGGCCGAAAAGATGGAATTCGGTATGACTGCGGAGAGGGAGAGCAGGCTTCCCATGCCAATGAGGCGCGGCAGCGCTTGCTTTAAAAATGTTCGACGGCATTCCATAAATAGGCTCCTTCAATTCGAGAAACGACAATTCGTTTTGCTTGTAAGTATTGTCGCACGCAGAGGGTGATGATGTTCTCCATAACCGCAAGTCGGGAAGGCGAAGTGTTGCTGCGCGTCTGAATCAGACGCTTAACCTTTGCCATAATGTATTGAAAGCCACGCCTTTTGTCAATCCGATGTTCAGTTCTTTTTTACAGGCTTTGTTCCCGTAATGGTTTCGGCTAAAATGCGTTCGGCCGTTTCGGAGAGCAGGTTGTCGTGCGTGTGGTTTAGGGCGTAGACACGGCATTGAATTAGGCGTGAGGGGATGGCATCGACGTGTTCACTCAAGGCTTCTTTCGAAACCGATCCGGTGGAGGGGTTGAAGACATAAATCTGTCGCTCGCCCATGCCCATAGGGTCGGTCGGCCTCGGATCTTGGCTGGCAATGTCGACGCGGAAGGAAAGTCGGCTGTGTTTTTTAGGGAGCTTTTTCCGCATGCGCTTTTCGATTCGATCTGGATCGAAGGCCGGATCTTCGCTGACATCTCGACCGGGTGATAGTGTCGTGTCGTAGGCCATCTTCCATTTTACATCCCTGGCCCAAATTTTTTCCCATTCAAGAAACAGCGCCCGTCTTTTTTTCGACCGGGACATTCGCCATGACTTCACCTTGAGCAAGAGGGACCAATCTGAGAGATCGACATAGGCCTTGAGGCGTTCGAGTGGATTATATGGAAAGACCTCTTTAATGGTCGCCCGAAAAATGTCTTTCATGTGCAAGTCGAGCGATCGGGTGGTCCGATGATAGTAAACATTAAAATATAAATAGGAGCGGGCGTTTAAAAACATGGTTAAGGCCGGTAAGCCCGCTTTGTGAAGCGTTAGGCCTTGTTTGGTGAAAAAGGTATAGTGCATCAAACGATTAAGATCTACTGGTCCGATCGCCACTCCGCACATAAAGGAATCGCGCAGGACATAGTCGAGGTTGTCAGCCGTAAAGATGCCGGAAAAAAGCGGCTTCAGCATAACCAGCCAGCGCGGGTATGATTTGGGGGTTTTATAATGCTTGTCTTTATGGATAAGAAAGGCGACGTGCTCCGGATCCAAGATTTCATTCGATTCGAAAGGTCCACTAGGACTTCGCCTGATGCCTTTGATGAGTCCGGCCAATTCCCGCCGAATAATCGCCTGACCGAGCTTTTCATGCGTTAGATTGAATTCGTCTAAAAAATTGTGATCGAAAAAATGGCAGAAAGGTCCATGGCCGATGTCGTGCACTAAGACTGAAATCCGAAGAAGGGCCTCGATAAAGTTGAAGGAGGGCAGCTCGGGCTCAACTTCCTTTAAGGATGGATAGAGGTGTTTGGCAAAGCGGCCGGCCACATGCATCGCCCCCAAAGAATGTACAAAGCGAGAATGCTCGGCGGAGGGATAAACCCAACGCGCCGATTGGAGCTGGCTGATATAGCGGAGCCGTTGCATCCATTTTGAGTCGATCAAATCTTTTTCTGTGTATTCGTCGCTCTGGCCGTAAGGCACCGTAAAGGGAATATAGTTATGAATTGGGTCGGCAAGAAGCGCCTGGCCTTCGTAGAGCATCTCCTTGCTGTTGCGAGACCTTGGATCCTTAGTGTCTTCCATGCTTTGCCTCTTTTACGGAATTTTGATCATATCCGATTTAAGATAAGCCCGCAAGGGAGCAACAGGAAGGGGGCGACGGATGCTTTGTCCTTCAATGTTCGCGCGGCATTCCCGGGTTTTTAGATTTCCTACATTTGAATTGGAATTCCTTTAACTGACAAAATACATAGGCTAAACCCTTGACCTTTCAGGTAAAAGTCTGGTATTAAAAGTAGACTAAAAATACTTCACTTATGCGTGTTTTCTTCACAAACTTGAAAAAATCGAACAAAATTAAAACGATGACGCTTAAACGCTTGCTCCCCTTCCTTGGGTTTTTCTTTATAATTTCACAGACCTACGCCACGGAACTCGTCTCCACGCCCCCCCTCAACCTTGCGCAATCGACTGTTTACCAGCCGGGTGAACGACTGGTCTACAAGGTGACTTACATGGGCATTCCGGCGGGAGAGGCCGTAATGGCCGTGCTCGATAAAACTGAAATGAATGGCCGGGAAAGCTTTCACATTTTATCGACGGTGGAGTCAAACGATTTTGTCTCTTTTTTCTATCCCGTGCAAGACCGCATTGAAAGTTTTATTGATGCCGAGGCGCTCTACTCCCATGCAATTAAAATTAAACAACGCCAAGGGAAAAAAAGAAGAGAGAAGGTCATTGACTTTGATCAGGTTGAGCACCGGGCCCTACAAACCAAGAAAGACAAAGGTGGATTGAAAGAAGAGGTCTTTGACATCCCGCCTCAGGTTCAAGATTCTTTAAGCGCTTTGTATTACTTCAGGATGCACCAGGACTTAGTGGTAGGACAGTCCGTTTATATCCCGGTCCACGAAAGCGATAAAAATTGGAAGTTGGAGATCAAGGTCTTAAGCAGAGAATCCTTAAAGACCGCCCTTGGCACTTTCGATACCATTAAAGTGAAAGCCCTGGTTCGTTATCAAGGCGTTTTTATGGATAAAGGGGATGTGACCCTTTGGTTAACGGATGATGAAAAGCATATTCCCGTTCATATCGAAACCAAGATTAAAATTGGCCATATTGACGCCAGCCTTGTGTCGATGGATGAGGCCAATCGCACCTTCGCTAGAATAGAAGCGTCCATGTAGCGCATCGCATGACAGACACCGAGGAGATCGGTCTCTCCGATATTAAAATTCCCCCCCGGCTTATCAAACTAAGCCGGGTTTTTTATTTCAACATTAAAGGTGAAGGACTGTTCTTTGAAAGCGAATTGTCCAATTTGCAAAAAAAAGGTTGAATGGGAGGGAAACCGTTTTCGCCCCTTCTGTTCAGAACGCTGTCGACTCGTCGACCTTGGCCGCTGGGCGGAGGGAACCTATGTCTTCCAAACGGAGGAGGGGCCAGAATCCGAGGACGAGACGGAAGATCACTCAGATGTTTAAGAAGCCTAAGCGCGTTTCTTTTGAAGGTGCCCGGGTGCCCACGCGTTTATCCATTGCGTGTGCTGAAAGAACACAGCGTGATGAATAAGCCGCTTTGGTTTTTTATATGTTTCGTCTTCCTGTCTTTTTTAGCGGGAAGTGCGCATGCGGCGTCCGACTTACTTAAAAGAGAATACAAAGGCTTCACGCTTTGGCTCGATTGTGAAGTCCATCATGGCGCGACCGCTTTTTATTATGAAATTGGGCGGGATCGGGGCCGCGTCCGCCAAAAAAATAGGGCCTTTAAGTTTGATCGAAAAGTAAACCTTTCTTGCCAGCCTCAATCCTGGCGCTCTTACCGCACGACAACGGTCAACCCAGGCGATGGCACTTGGGAAAGAGGCTTTTTGGTTCCGCCCCGCCACATGGATCAACACGCCGATAGGCTCAAAGAAACCTACTACCTGACCAATACACTCCCTCAGTCTACGACCCTGAAAAAAGCGGAAGGCGCCTGGCACCAAACGGAAATTATTTCCGAGTGCTACCGAGAACATACACAACTGAAAATCTGGGGCGGGGTGATCTGGGGACGAAATAAGGAAAATGATTACTTCATAGCGACCCATGGCATTGAAACCCCAGATTATTGGTGGAAGTTGATTTATCGTAGTGACAACAAACATTATGTCGCCTGGATTTTTCCGAACAATCGTTCGGCCAAAGCCGCCAATATTGATCGGTTTATCGTCAACTTCGACGCGCTTAAGGTCCGCGTGCCCTTCATCCCCTTATTGGCGATCCTCGAAAGCAGCGAAGCCGGAGAAGTCTTTCTAAAGCCCTCGGACAAAAGTTGGCCCGTAGAGAAATTAGGACAAGAACTCCGTTGCGAAGGGAAGACGACTTCACGCGACTAAATAAACTTGTCTTGAATAATTCGTCTCGAAATACTCGACCGCATCTAGGATAAAAGCCGCCATCTATGCGATTTATATTGTCTATTGGAAGCAACGATCGAATCATTTTTACTTGCTTTTGACTGAATTGACTTTTAGGAATCGTTATGTTAAAAAAAACTTAGTCCATTGTAGAAAGTGAGCAGAAAATATTATATTTGCTGCAGCTCTTTTAAATGTGCTGCAGCATTTTTTTTTCTGTGTTTGCATACTTTGGACATCCCGTCGGTATGATGCCGGCCCCAAAACAGGAGAAAGCCTCAGTGAGCACAGGAACAGTAAAATGGTTTAACGGAAGCAAAGGTTATGGTTTTATCACCCCTGAAAGTGGGGACGATTTATTCGTCCACTACTCAGCCATCGTCGGAGACGGCTATAAATCCCTTGATGAGGGAGACAAAGTCGAATTCGAGGTGAGTCAAGGCCAGAAAGGCCCGCAAGCCATCAATGTGACTAAAGTTTCGTAACCGAAATTTTAATTGATTTAAAAGCGCCCTGTCGAATTAATTTTTGGCAGGGCGCTTTTTTTTGCGCTGTGGTATGCCGAAGTCGTGTTTTCGGGCGTCTCACGTCGTCTCTAATTGGAAATAAAGTTCGGTGCCCAATTACTCACAATACCGACTGTCATGTGAAAGCGCAGAGCCTGCAAATCGATGGACGCAATCACGGTGAGAGGAAAAAAGATCGAACGAGGGAGGGATCGGGGCAAATCCGTGAAGCGCGGATGAACGAATTGGGAATCCCTAAACGCCAACTTAAATGGCGTGTGTTCTATTTTGACTTTTGGCGATTCGTGACCTATTCTGTCGAAAAGGAATCCCATTTTAATCTGAATTTTCAGGCGATTTTCGGAAGCTGCATAGAGTAAGAAATTAGACGGAATGATTTCCGTATAAAACCAATACACCTTTGTTTGCTCCCACGAATGATATAAAGAGGAGAAAGCTATGTCTACTTCATTAAGCTTTGAATGTAACATTCCGGACCTACTCACTGGCAAAATTGACATATCTGATCCATACCAGAACTACAATTCAAGAGGTATCCCCACAAGTTTTGGAGTCGATTTAGATTTTCTGGAGATGCACCTTTCCAAGACGCTGAAATCGAGCGAATTTTATGTTTTGAGAGGTAAAATTGAGGATACGCTTCGCAACTGGGAAAGTAAGTATCAGCGTCAACTTGATAAATTACACAAAGAAAATCGCGAGGAACATGTTGACGAATTAAGTCAAGAAGCGAAGCTTACATTTGAAGCTTTAAACAATATTCTTGTTCATACGTTAAGTATCGACGATACGGTTGATTGGAATGCTATTAAGCGGAAGGATGCATTTCGAGCAAAACCTAACGAACTCTTCAACGATGGAAAACAACCTGACTTTATCCAATTCAATTCGTATGGAAGGCCAAACGATTTTGAAAAAATTACTTTACCAATTGAGCCGAATTTTGAAGAAGTAAAAAATCAATACGGCTTTTTTAGTAAGTTATTCCGTGCTCAAGCTATAAAAGAAGATTTTGAGGGCAGGCTAGAAGAATGGGAACAACAGAAAGAGCAAATTAATAAATCCAATATAGATCAAGAGTTGTTATTTAATCAGTCTGTTTCAACCTTTGAAAATAAAAAAAAACAATTCGAAGAAGAAAAACAACGGGATAATGAAGCCCTTGAAAATATCAAAGCCCGATATAAACACGGAGACCCCAAAGCCATTGAAGAATACTGTGACTTGGTTTTAAACACTTCTGAATACCCAGACTACTTTCCCCAAAATTGGGTGCTTGAATACAGGCAAGAAAACAAGATAGCGGTTGTCGAATATAGCCTTCCGACTCCAGGCCAACTCCCTACGATTGAATCTTACAAATATATCAAATCCCGTGACGAGGTTTCAGAGAAAGTTTTCACGCAAGCTGTACTAAAAAATCTTTTTAATAGTGTAATGTATCAAATTTGTATTCGAACGATACATGAATTATTTGAAGCTGACGTAATCAATGCGTTGGACGCAGTTGCGTTCAACGGACTTGTAACTAACAAAAACCCGGCAACAGGCATCGAAGAAACAAAGGTCATTATGTCCGTCATGGCAAATAAAGACCAGTTTATATCCTTTGATTTAGCGCAAGTGGACCCAAAGGCAACTTTCAAACACATGAAAGGTGTAGCAGCCTCCAGTCTTGTTGATCTGACACCCATCCCCCCAATTATTCAATTAGATAAATCGGACAAGCGCTTTATTAGCGGCAGAAACGTTGTCGGGAATCTGGATGAGTCTATAAATCTTGCGGCAATGCATTGGGATGATTTTGAGCATTTAATAAGAGAACTATTTGAGAAGGAATTTGCATCCAATGGTGGAGAAGTAAAGGTCACTCAGGCAAGCTCGGATGGCGGTGTAGATGCTATAGCATTTGACCCTGATCCAATCAGGGGAGGAAAAATTGTGATTCAAGCAAAGCGGTATACGAATGTGGTAGGCGTAGCTGCTGTGAGAGATTTATACGGTACTGTGATGAATGAAGGTGCTACAAAAGGAATCTTGGTAACAACCTCTGACTACGGAAGAGACTCCTACGAATTCGCAAAAGAGAAGCCTCTCACGCTTTTAAATGGCGGCAATTTGCTTTCATTGCTTGAAAAGCATGGCCACAAGGCTCGAATCAATGTGGCAGAAGCAAAAAAGATATTGAAGGCATAAGCAGCCCGTTAATGCTGTCCAAACGAATCGCTAAACCTGACCGCAAAAAGATTGGTTCGGTATTAAAAAATAGTGTCTGTCCAATTTATTCCCCCCCTCAACCACCGGAAGTCGAGAAGTCGGGACGGCGTAAACGCTTCGGTTTTGGATTTTGAATCGGCATTGACATTGAAAAGGGGCTCCTTCAATATGAACGAAGCTGATATCGGTGTTCAAGGTAGAACGCTGCTATGTAGATTCGCGGGTCTACAGACTTAAATAGGAGAGCCATCATGGGGACATCCCAAAACGAAGAAGTGTTGACGGCGGCGGTCGCCATCGAAAACTACTATGCCTTTCTTGCCCAAGTGCTCCGAGTCGTCATTAAACCGGAAGCAGGCATCGGCATGACGGAAGATCAATTTAACGAACAACTCGGGAAGATTCGAAAAGTATTAGAACCGATCTTGGCAAAAAACGCAGTCGTCCAGAAAAACATATGGGAAATGGATCAAAACGTCATGAGGATACAGGAAGCCGCCGCGGATAAAACAAGCCGAAAGCCTGCTCTTGAAGAGGCAATCCGCTATCTCCCCATCATAGAGGAGCGCACTCGAACAGTCAGTGATCTTGTGGCCTTGTTTAAACCCATCCGCTAAAAACGCATTACCAATTTGATCGGCGCCGACTTCCGGAGACGCACTACTTCATTCCGTCTTCGCTTCGGTACCGGTTTTCTACGATAAAGCATCCACCCCGAAAGAGACGGATGCCTTGCCGCAAAACGAAAGCCTCTTCTCCGCCGTGCCCTCTTCAGAAATAGGTGTCATGACTTCCCCCTTTGCAAAAGGGGGATTGAGGGGGATTTGTTTTTGTCCTGGACCGGTGCCCCGCTTAAATCCCCCCTAGCCCCCCTTTGTTAAAGTGGGGGATAAAACACAAGGAAAACTTTTTTTTAAGATTTTTTCCTGCGCCGCTGTTTTTGTTGGACGATATTCAAATCGATCTGCCATTTTTCCACATCCGCCTGGGCGACGACGACATTAACCGTTTGTCCCAATTGGTAGCTGCGCTTTCGGCTTCTTCCCACAAGCCGATGGCTTTTTTCATCATGGACGTAGTAGTCGTCGTGCAGGCTGCTGATATGAACTAAGCCTTCCACGAAAACATCTTCAAGCAGGACAAAGAGGCCGAAAGCGGTGACGCCGGTAATCAATCCCGTATAGGCAAAGCCGATTTTATTGGCCATGAATCTCACCTTTTTCTGTTGAATCAACTCGCGTTCGGCATCGACGGCGATGCGTTCACGTTCGGAGGCTTGCCGGGCGATTTCGGGCAATTTCTCTTTCCAGGCGTTTTTTTTCTCATCGGATTGGGGCCCCCGCATTGTCTCTTTTAAGATGCGATGGATCACGAGATCGGGATAGCGCCGGATGGGTGAGGTGAAATGGGTGTAGGCTTCAGAAGCCAGGCCAAAGTGACCGGTATTGTCTTCCGCATAGCGCGCTTGACGCATGGACCTTAGGAGGACTTGGTTAATCAGGGGTTCTTCCCGGTGTCCTTTGATGTCTTCTAGAATTTTGGAGAGGGCCTTCGAGTTCACTTGATTTCCAATTTTGTGTTGGCCCAGGCCGCAAAGAACGATGAGTTCGTTAAAGGCCGCGATGCGTTCAGGAGACGGCGGTTCGTGAATGCGATAAAGCATGGGGATATGCCGATCCGTCAAATGACGGGCAACGGTTTCGTTGGCGGCCAGCATGAACTCTTCAATGAGTTGATGGGCGAAATTTCGTTCGTCCCGAAGGATGTCCAGTGTTTCTCCATCGGGGCCGACCAAGATCTTCGGCTCGGGGAGGTCGAAATCGAGACAGCCCCGTTGCAGGCGACCTTTGTGCAGGTTTTTAGCCAAGGCTTCCATCCATTCGAATTGCGGCAAGAGTGCGACATAGCGCATGCGGAGTGCTGGGTCCAAATGGCGGATGATTTTCCAGACGGCGGTATAGGTCATGCGTTCGTCGCTTCGGATAACGCTTTCGAAGAGTTGATATGCGCGTGGCTTGCCCTGGGAATCGAAATCGATTTGTGCCGAGAGGCATAGCCGGTCTTCATTGGGTTTGAGACTACAAATCCCGTTCGAGAGTTGTTCCGGAAGCATCGGAAGCACCTTATCCGGAAAATAGATCGAAGTGCCCCGTTGGAAGGCTTCTACATCGAGCGCGCCACCCTCGGGGACAAAGTGGGCGACATCGGCGATGTGCACCCACAAGCGGATGCCGTCCTCTGTTTTTTCGATGGAAACGGCATCGTCGAAATCCCGCGCGTCTTCGCCGTCTATTGTCACGGTGGGCAGGGCGCGTAAATCGATCCTTTGTTGGATGACCTCCGGGCTGAGGCCTTCTTCGACTTGCTTTGCCGCTTCAATGACCTCCTTTGGAAAGCGATCGGTAAGGGCGTAGGAATGAATGACGATCTCGGTGTCTATTCCGGTGGTTTCTGCATCGCCAAGAACTTGGAGTATCTTTCCTTCAGGATTTCGTCGTTTTGTCGGATACTTTATGATTTCGGTCAGGACGATATCGTTCGGTTTGGCGACCCCGCGGTGTTCTGGGGAGATCAGGACATCATGAACGATCCGATTATCGGAGGGCACGACGAAGCCGTAGTTGGGTGCCTCTTCGTAGCGACCCACCAGCTGTTTTCGGGCATGCTCCAAGACGCGAATGATCCGTCCTTCGCGTTTCCCATCGGCCTTTCTCTCTTCAATCCTGACCCCGACGCGGTCTCCATGCATGGCTTCATTCAAATGTTTGGCACCGATGTAGATATCGCTCTCGCCCGGGTCATCGGGAATCACGAAGCCATAGCCTTCCCGGTGTCCTTTAAATCGTCCGATCACCAGGTCCATTTTTTCGGGGAGGCCGTAGCGGTTTCCACCCACCCGGACGATCTCACCCTTTTTTACCCTCTTTCGAAGCCGACGCTTGAGTTCCCCTTGATTCGACTTGGACGTTTTGAGCAAATGCATCAATTCTTTAAAGAGGAGAGGATGGTCGGCTTGAAGTAGGATGTGGTGTAAATGCTTGTTTTCTTTTTCCCAGATCGGTTTCATGTCTCGATTATACGGGAGCGCTTGTATCGGTGCAATCCAAAGTGGCCGAGTCCCAGGTCCTGTTGACTGCATGCCCGGATTCTGATACCCATAGTCTCATGAAGCAAACAAGCTTGAGCGGGCACTTTCGGAGATTTATAAAAACAAAACAAGATCGGTCTGGCAGCGGTGTGGCTTTAGCGTGTAAAGGCATCGTTTTCGAAAGCAGCAAACCAGGAGAATGGGCATGAGACAAATTGACTATATGCTGGGCGGTGAAGATTTTAAAGATATGATCGCCGCCCACTTTATGCAGACCGATGTTTACTATTATCCCATCAAGGCTACGGGGGATAAACTGGCAACGGCAATTACCATGGGCGGTTTTGGAAGCGTACCGATTGTGGATCAAAAAAAGAAACTGGTCGGGATTGTTAGCGAGTTTGATCTCTTGGGCGCCATTATGGGGGGGAAGGAGTTGGAGAAGGTGACGGCGGAGGAGATCATGACCAAGGACCCCATCTCTATCGTCGAGTATGCCACTTCGGGCGAGGTGATTGCCTTGTTGCAAGAAAAACGTTTGCTCCGGGTTCCGGTGGTCGATAAACAAGGCACCTTGGTTGGGGTTGTTTCTCGAAAGGATATTCTTCAGGGCTACTTAAAGTCTCGGGAAAATCCGCCTCCCTGGTGGTCGTAGATCATTATGAAGAAAGCGTCGTCATAAGACCAACATCTTCTAAGAATTGCATTGAGGCCCAGGTTAGGAAACGATCAGGGAGTCGTGATCCATTTCCTGTGGTTTGGGAATCTTCATGAGCCCGAGTATGGTGGGGGCGATGTTGGCATGGGTGCCGGGGTGTAATTCAGGTGTGTCCGGCGAAATGCATATGAAGGGGACCAGGTGGGTGGTGTGCGCGGTGTGGGGCTTACCTGTTTCGTAATCCATCATTTGTTCTAAATTACCGTGATCTGCCGTGATCAGCACAATGCTGTGGGCCGCGATCGCCGTCTCGACGATGCTCTTGAGACAGACATCGATGGTTTCCACGGCCTTAACCGCTGCGCTTAATATGCCCGAATGTCCTACCATGTCCGGGTTGGCAAAGTTCAAGCAGATAAAATCGAAACGATCCATTTTGATGGCCTCGACCACCTTCTCCGTGACCTCTAGCGCGCTCATTTCCGGTTTTTGATCATAGGTCTTCACCTCTTTTGGGGACGGGACCAATATCCGTTCTTCGCCTTCAAAAGGGGTTTCACGTCCGCCGCTAAAGAAGTAGGTAACGTGGGCGTATTTTTCGGTCTCTGCAATCCGCAATTGTTTTAATCCTTGCTCGCTTAATACCTCTCCCAAGGTTTGATGAAGCACCGAGGCTTCAAAGGCGACCGGCACATCGAGGGTTTCATCATAATCGGTCATCGTCGTTAAGTTCAGTTGCGGAACCTCTGTGCCGCGCGAAAAGTGGTTGAAGGATTTGTCGACGAAGGCATGACTCAGCTGGCGTGCACGGTCCGCCCGAAAATTGAAAAAAATGAGGGCATCACCTTGTTGAATGGGTCCGACCGCCTTACCATCTTTGCAAATCACGATGGGCGCAACAAACTCGTCGGTAATGCCGGCCTCATAACTTTCTTTAATCGCCTCGGCGGCCGCAGTCGCTTGATGTCCTTCTCCGGCAAGGAGGGCGTGGTAGGCCTTTTCCGTACGTTCCCATCGTTTATCGCGATCCATGGCATAAAATCGCCCGCATACCGTAGCGATTTTCCAGTCGGTGCCTTTCGGTGCGATCTGCTTAAGCAGGGTTTCGATCTCTGTGATATAAGCGAGTGCACTTTGGGGCGGTGTGTCTCGGCCATCTAGAAAAGGATGGACCCGTAGATCTTGAATTCCCACCTGTGCGGCCATTTCGAGTAGGGCCTTCAGATGCTTGATGTGGCTATGGACGCCTCCATCGGATAGTAAACCCAGGAGGTGGAGTGTTCCCGCTTTTTCCTTCGCCGCATTCATGGCCGTAAGCAAAGTACGGTTTTTATAGAAATCGCCTTCGGCAATGGCCTTGGAAATCCGAGTGAGTTCTTGATAGACAATCCGTCCCGCGCCGATGTTGAGATGACCCACTTCTGAATTACCCATCTGGCCTTTAGGCAGCCCGACGGCTTCGCCGGAGGCATCCAAGGTGGTGTGGGCATAGCGATCGAGGAGCGAACGATAAAAAGGCGGCGCCGCTTCCGCGATGGCATTTGCATTTTCATCGGGATTAATTCCCCAGCCGTCGAGGATAATTAGGATGAGGGGTTTGGGTCGTGAAGCAGACATGGTCTAAACGGTTTCTTTGAGGGCTTCTTCAATCGTGTCCTCCTGGGTGTTTCCGTAGGGTGCATCCAGGAGTCCCCCGCTCTTGTCGACAAGAATCGGGGAGGCTTTATAGCTGTTCCATTTACCGCATCGTGTACAACGTCCACTCCACTCCACCGTGTGAAAATCGCAAAGCGGACAGTAATAAGGGATGGTCACACGCTTCCTTAATTTTAATCCTTTTTTGAATGCATGAACGGCCAAATCGAGGTCGCCGCGCCGGACATGGATATTCCCGATAATTTTAAAAAGGTCGGGAAAGGATTCGACCTGAGGCTCGATCTCCGACAAGGTTTCATAGGCATCGTCGATCATTTCCAGGCGATAATAAAGCCGTCCCAAAAAGAATTTTAAGACCAGGTCTTGGGAGTTTTTTCTGATCTTGTTTTTGTAAATGTTCAGGATGCGGTCCGGGTTTCCCGTTTCGATATAAAAGTCTTCCAAACGGAGCAGTAGGATGAGGTTGCCGGTTAGCTCGTACGATTTTTCGAGAAGCGCCGCTGCGACCTTGGTTTTGCCTTCGCTAAAGTGCGTATCGCCCAGGCCGATATGCGCGGGCAAAAAGGTTTTATCGATCTTGATGGCTGTCTTAAAATGACGCCTTGCCAAGTCAGATTTTCCTTTTTGTAAGAGCAGTTTTCCGATCTCATAATGGATGCCTAATAAAAGTTGTTGCTCCTTGTCATGCTCTTCCTTAGGGAGATGAAGCTTGAGAATCCGTTCCTGCAGGGGCAGCGTCTCTTCCCACTCTTGGATCCGAATGGTCAGATCGCGCAAGCGCATTAGCGCAGAGAGATTGGTCCCATCCAAATGAAGAATTTCTCTGAGCGATTGCATGGCTTCTTCGTAGCGTTCCGCCGTTTCAAGAGAATGAGACAAAGACAACAAAACTTCTATGTTATGATCGGCCTGGCTCCGCGCCTTTCGGTGAAGGCGAATGGCCTCATTAAAATTGCCTTCAATACGATAGATCTTTCCCAATTTCAGCAGTGTATTTATATGATTGGGGTTGAGCGACAGAATCTTTTTAAACAATGAGGTGGCGTCACGATAGCGTTTGGCCAGATAAGCGTTGACGGCGTCGGTGTAATAAACTTGGATTTGCGCGTCTCGTTTTTTATGACGGGTTTCTCTCCAATTTAAAAAGAGATGCTTGATCTCACGGACGCCGAAGGAGAGGATGACCAAGAGCCCGCCCAGGGCGGTCGCAAATAGAATAAGCGCAGTAATTGAAAGCTCGACGGATCGATCTTGGCTCAGATAGAGTGTGACTTTGGAGGGGTTCAAGGTGGCCAGGTATCCGGCACCCCCCATCAGAAGAAAAAATAGAAGAATAAAAAGTGGCATCTTGTTAGCCCTTGTCTCTGGTAAGCGATGTATCGTCTTTGGGTTGACTCGAAAAAATAATTTGTGGTGCGTCCGCCCAAAGCCGGTCGAGGTTATAAAACGATCGGGCCTCTTCTTTAAAGATATGGACAATCACGTCGTCGTAATCGATTAGCAACCAGAGACCCGCTTCACGGCCTTCGATCCCCAGAGGCCGGTAGCCGTGTTTGGAAAGCGAGACTTGAATCGCATCGGCAATAGCCAGGATCTGTGGTTCTGATTCTGCTGAACAGATGACAAAATAGTCGGCGAGCGAGGTTAAGGCGTCGACTTGGAAGAGCACGATCTCTTCGGCATGTTTCGACTGAGCAATTTCTCCGATCTGGAGGGCCTTCTGCTTTGCGCTCCAGCTGCTGTTTTTATTCGGACGCTCCCTTGAATCCTTCGAAATTGTTATCCTCGTTATAGATTTTGTTTTCAATTATATAGGACATCACAGACTGAGGCAAGCGCTTTTTGGTTTCTTTTCCGGCTTTAATCAATGCCCGGATCTCGGTGGCTGAGACTTCGGTAGGCGGGATCGAGAGGAAATGCATGCGAGTTTTCGAGGGTGTTTCGAAGCGATAGGACGAGCGTGATTCCCGGTCCAATTCCCGAAGCGCCGCCCGGTTGATCCTTAAAAAAGGGCCGAACTTCGGCAGGGCTTCAAAGGGATGTCCTGGTCGCGAAAGGATTGCAAAGTTGCACAAGGTGAGCAGTCGCTCCGGTTCCTTCCAGCTTTGAATCTGGGCAAAGGCATCCATGCCGATGATAAAAAAAAGATCGTCATCCGAGTACTCGACTTTGAGTGCTTCAAGGGTATCGATGGTGTATGAGGGGCCGGTCTTTTTGATTTCGACATCGCAGGGTTTAAATTGGGATGTCCCGGAAACTGCCAAGCGCAGCATGGCCATCCGATGCCTAGGGCTCGGGATGCCTCGATTCTCTTTGTGTGGAGGGATACCGCTGGGAATGAAAAGAATGAGATCGAGTTGAAGCCCTTTGAGTACCTCGCCTGCGATATGAAGATGACCCAGATGGACGGGATTGAATGTGCCGCCCAAGAGGCCGATGCGTCGTGGCTTCATCGCCTATGGCCAGACTTTGTCTGAAAGATGGATTGAGAGGTGTCGTTTCTGAGCCCGATGACGTATCGCCCTCCGGAAGGCTACTCCCGTATTTGGCCTTCGCCGAAGACAATGTATTTTTTGCAGGTGAGGTCGCTTAAGCCCACCGGGCCTCTGGCATGAAGGCGGCTGGTCGAAATGCCCATTTCCGCGCCGAGACCAAAGGCATATCCGTCGTTAAAGCGCGTCGAACTGTTAATAAATACAGCAGAGGCATCGACCTGATTTAAAAAATGCATGGCATTGGCGTGGTCCCTTGTCACGATGGCCTCGGAATGCTGGGAGCCGTAGCGGGCAATATGCGCCATTGCCGCCTCGAGGGAGTCGACGACTTTGATCGATAGGATCAAATCGAGATATTCTGTCGTCCAGTCGGCCTCCGCTGCGGGGCTGAGGCCTTCTTGGGTCGGTCCGAGTAGAGCCATCGTTTTGTTGCACCCTCGGACTTCGACAGAGGCCTTTCTGAGCAGGGCGACGATGCGGGGAAGAAAATCCGGTGCAATCGCTTCGTGTACAAGTAGGGTTTCCATGGCATTGCACACGGCGGGGCGCTGCACCTTGGCATTCATGCAGATGGCTTCGGCCATTTCAATGTTGGCGGAAGCGTCCACAAAGGTATGGCAGAGGCCCTTATCGTGTTTCATGACCGGGATGCGGGAGTTTTCCGTAACGGTGCGGATGAGGCCTTCACCACCGCGGGGGATGATGAGGTCGATGAGCGCGTCCATTTTGAGCAACTCGAAGATCGCCTGCCGGTCGGTTGTTTTAATTAGCGCAACAGCCCCTTGGGGAAGCCCGGAGGCAAGCGCGGCTTTTTCCAAAATTGCGGCGATGGCCGTATTGGAGTGAATGGCTTCGGAACCGCCTCGAAGAATGACGCCGTTCCCCGACTTAATACACAATGCGGCCACATCGGCCGTGACGTTCGGACGCGATTCGTAGATGATCCCGATGACGCCGATAGGAACGCGCATCTGACCAATCTGAAGGCCGTTTGGGCGGCGTTTCATCTCGACGATTTCGCCCACGGGGTCGGGCAAGGCCGCCACTTCGCGCAGGCCGTCCGCCATGGCGGACACGCGCTTTGGCGTGAGACTTAGACGTTCCAGCAGGGCTGGGCTTAGTCCTTTTTCCGCCCCATGTTTAAGGTCTTTTTTATTTTCTGAAATGAGGTGTTCGGATGCGGCTTCAAGGCTTTTGGCCATCGCGAGGAGGGCCTTATTTTTGATCGCCGATGAAAGGGTGGCGAGTTTTTTTGAGGCCCTGCGTGTTTCCTCGGCGCTAGCTTTGAGTTCATCATAAAGTTTCATTGACGATCACCAAATTATCGCGATGAATGACTTCATCCATCCCTTTGTAACCCAGTTTCGCTTCGATTTGCGCGGAACGTAAACCTTTGATTTGAATCATCTCAGATGCATTATAGTTCGTCAAGCCTTTCGCGATTTCCTTCTCATCCGGCGAAAAACACAAGACGGCGTCGCCGACTTCGAAGCTCCCCTCCACGCGTGTAATGCCGGAAGGGAGAAGTGATCGGCCTTTTTTTAAAAGGGCTTCGGTTGCACCGGCATCGAGCCACACTCGCCCTCTGGCTTTTAGAGAATAGGCGATCCATTGTTTTTTTGAGGAGCGGCGGCCCGATTGTGGAAGAAAGAGTGTCCCGACCGCTTCGCCCTCAAAGGCGCGTTGAATCAAGCCGGATGTCTTCCCGTTAATGATCAAGGTCGTCACCCCGTAAGAGGCGACATTTTTTGCCATTTTTACTTTGGAGGCCATGCCGCCCGTACCGCCCTGTTTTCCCGTATCGCCCGCGATGGCTTGAATTTGGTCCGTGACCTGTTCCACGAGCGGAATCCGTTCGGCCTGGGGGTTTAAGGTGGGATCCTCAGTATAGAGTCCGTCGACATCGGAGAGGGCGATCAAGAGAGAGGCATCCACCAGGTGCGTCGTTTGTGCGGCCAAGTCGTCATTGTCGCCCATCTTGAGTTCGCTGACCGTGACCGTGTCATTCTCATTAATTATGGGAAGAATACCGTGTTCTTGTAGGGTCATCAGGGTATTGCGTGCATTGATAAAACGCTTGCGGTCTGAGATGTCGCCGTGGGTTAAAAGGATCTGGGCGACCTTGATGCCGGATTGTTCGAAGAATTTTTCATAGGCCCACATAAGCCGACTTTGGCCGACTGCCGCTGCGGCTTGTTTCATGGGAATGGTCTGGGGCGGCTTGGCCAGTCCCAATTTTTCAGTGCCGCATAAGATGGCCCCCGAGGAGACGATAAAGAGTTCGTGGCCTTGGTTACGGAGGGTGGAGAGTTCTTCGGCGATCTCTTTTAAGCGCGTTTCATCCAAACCTCGATCCCGCGAGGCGATGACCTTGCTTCCAATTTTAATGACGATGCGTTTGTTTTTTGATAGCGCAGGGCGTTTCAGTGTCATAAGGTGTCGGGTGTTCCTTTTGAATTGATGATTTTTCCGGCAGCGCTTCTCAGGCGTTTGACCGCGTGGCCCATCGATTGAGCCAAAGTGTTCAGGCCTTGTCCAGTGGCCGAGGAGATTTCGAAAAATGGAATTTCTTTTGCTTCACAATGTTTGCGAAGCAGCGCAAGGTTTTCCCCTGCCCCGGCGATGTCGACCTTGGTGCCGGCCACCATGAAGGGTTTTTTCTTGATCTCGCCCGGGTATTGGTCGATTTCTTCGCGGATGACTTCGAAGTCGTGAATGGGATCTCCGCCGGCCATTTCGGAAATATCGATTAAGTGCAGCAAAATAGAAGTCCGTTCCAAATGTTTTAAAAATTGAATACCCAAACCCTTGCCTTCATGCGCGCCTTCGATAAGGCCGGGGACATCGGCCACGGTAAAATGTTCCGATCGATGGCCGTCTCCTTTCCACTTTGCGACACCCAATTTGGGTTCCAAGGTTGTAAACGGATAGTCGGCGACTTTGGGGTGGGCATGGGTCAAGGCCGCGGTGAGCGAGGATTTTCCGGCATTCGGAAGACCGAGGAGACCGACATCGGCCAAGAGTTTCAGTTCGATCCACAACCAGCGTTCCTCGCCGATTTCGCCCTCTTCCGCCGTTCTCGGGCTTTGGTGCGTGGGCGATTTGAAGTGGGTATTGCCGCGTCCGCCTTTCCCGCCCTTGGCGACAACAATTTCTTGGTCGGGCTCGCACAAATCGGCCAAAATTTCTTTGGATTCTTGGTCTCGAACGACGGTTCCCACCGGAACGGGGATGATGCGTTCGGGGCTGCCTCTCCCCGAGGCTTTTTTCCCCCCGCCGTGGTCGGCGCGTTTTACCATGTAATGTTGTTGATAACGAAGATCGATGAGTGTGGAAAGATGGAGGGAGGCTTTGAGGATCACATCGCCGCCGTTACCGCCGTTGCCGCCGTCGGGCCCGCCATGCGGGACGTATTTCTCCCTTCGGAAGCTCACGGCGCCGTTTCCACCGTCTCCGGCTTTAACATAAATTTTGCATTGATCGATAAACATTGAGAAGAAGTGGCTGCGGGGAGGAGTAGTCTTGAAACGCTTATTTAGGGCGTTGGATAAATGCTGACGCGTTTTTTGTCGCGGCCCGCACGCTCGAACTTCACGAATCCGGGGGCTTTGGCAAAAAGGGTATCGTCTTTACCGATGCCGACATTGGTTCCAGGGTGAAAACGGGTTCCCCTTTGACGCACCAAAATATTCCCCGCCAAGACCTGTTGTCCGCCGAAGCGTTTTACGCCGAGTCGTTGTGAATTACTATCACGGCCGTTTCGGGTGGAGCCACCCCCTTTTTTGTGTGCCATATCCTACCCCTTTATAATTTCTTCGATTTTAAGACGCGTGAACGATTGGCGGTGGCCCTGCGTTCTTCGGTAGTTCTTCCGGCGTTTCTTTTTAAAGACATGGACTTTCTTGGCACGATCTTGGCGGAGCACCTCACCGATAACTTTCGCGCCTGCAAGGGCATCCGGCGCCAGTGTGATTCCCTCGTCGTCTTGTAAGAGGAGAACCGACTCCAAGCTAAGCTTATCGCCGACTTCGCCCGCGCATTTTTCGACATCAATCCAATCGCCGACGGCCACCCGGTATTGCTTACCCCCTGTTTCGACTACTGCACGCATCAAACTGCCCCTTTCAATAAAGAAGTCCTTCTTAAAACTGTAGTTTCTACCATATGGCTCCTTGGCCTGTCAAGACAAACTGAGGGCATTTAAGGCTAAGGGTATGAAGCGCTTGTCCTTTTTTCATCCTGATCATGGTTTTTCGAGGTTGCCTTACAAAGTGGCGGCATGCGAAGATAAATCAATTTATATCGATTGCGAGGCCGAATGCAAGTTAAACCCTTTGATATGAGTGCGATTTTATCCACCCTGCCCAAAGGCCCCGGCGTCTATTTAATGAAAGGATCCCGGGGCAAAATCCTCTATGTCGGTAAAGCCAAGGTGCTGGCGAACCGGGTGCGGAGCTACTTTCAATCGGGCGGCGAGGCCACGCCAAAAATTCAATCACTGGTCTCCCAGATTACGGCCATCGAAACCATGGTCACTGCGTCGGAACTGGAGGCCCTCATCCTCGAAAACAACCTGATTAAACGGCATCGCCCGAAATACAATGTTATTTTGCGCGACGATAAGAATTATCCTCTCCTACGTCTGGCAGTTAAAGACGATTTTCCAAGGCTGGAAATCGTCCGGCGCATCAAGAAAGACGGGGCGCTGTATTTCGGTCCTTATGTCTCGGCCGGGGGGCTCCGTTCGGTGGTTCGGCTCTTGAGAAAGATTTTCCCCATTCCCAATTGTACAATTCTCATCGACGGAAAGGCCGATCGGCACTGCATCGAATTCGAAATCAAGCGCTGCCTTGCCCCTTGCACGGGCAACCAATCCAAGGCGGATTATCACAAAATGATCGCCCAAGTCCGGATGTTTTTGGAGGGCAAGGATCGTGCGCTCGTTAAAACCCTGAAAAAAACGATGGCCGCCCGGGCCGATGCCCTCGATTTCGAATCGGCGGCCCGCCTGCGAGATCAGGTCAAAAGGGTCGAACGCGCCATGGAGCAGCAACGCGTTACTTCATCGAAAATGGAGGATCAAGACGTCATTGCCCTGGCTCGCAAGGGCACAGCGGCCGACGTCCAAATTCTGTTTATCCGGGGCGGAATGGTCATTGGGCGCAAGGACTTTTTTCTGGAGGACGTGGCCGAGACCCCCGACGCCGAATTATGCACCGCTTTTCTCCAACGCTTTTATCATAAGGAAGGCATCATTCCCAAAACGATTATGATTCCGCTTGCCGTTCCAGACCGTTCGGTGTTGGAAGCCTGGCTTTCCGAGCGCCGGGGCGCCGCAGTTCATCTTCGCACCCCTTCGCGCGGGAAGGGCCTGGGGCTCATCCGTTTGGCAGAAGAGAATGCCGAGAGCGGCTTGGACGGCCACCTCAAAATCCGAGAGGGCGGCGAAGCGCAGCTGGCCGCGCTTCAAGAGCTGCTGGGGCTTAAACGCCTGCCTCGGCGGATCGAGGGCTACGATATCTCGAATATCATGGGCACAAGCGCCGTTGGCTCGATGGTGGTCTTCGAAAATGGAAAAGCCAAAAAGGCGAACTACCGACATTTTCGTATTAAGACGATCGAAGGGTCCGACGATTTTGCGATGATGGCGGAGGTGATGACCCGCCGCATTGAGGCTTTGAAAAAAGGGGGGGAAGATCAAGGGCCGGACTTGATTTTGATTGATGGCGGCAAGGGCCAGCTCTCATCCGTTTGCACCGTCCTCGAAAAGTTTGGCCAGCCTCCGATGGACGTCATCGGCCTCGCAAAGGAACGGGACGACCGCGGCGAGCGGGTTTTTCTCCCCGGCGCCTCCGAAGCGATAGACCTGCCCCTTGGCGCGCCCGCGACTCACCTCCTCATGCAAGTCCGCGACGAGGCCCACCGCTTCGCCGTTTCGTATCACCGGAAGGTTCGGAGCAAAGCAATGATGGCCACGCCCCTGCAAGAAATCGAAGGCATTGGCCCAGTGCGCCGAAAAGCCCTGCTCAAGCATTTTGGCAGCCTCACCAAAATTCGGGCGGCCACAGTGGAGGATTTAGCGAGCGCGCCTTCGATGAATCAAAGCTTGGCTCAGCGGATTTTTGATGCCTTGCAGGAAAATGGCTAGCCCGAGCCTGGCGACCATTTTTTATTGCGGTTTGATTGGATGAATCACGTCAAATGAAAGCGCTTGATGCATATTGGATGCTAATAGCAATAATTGAAACTTGTATCTCCTACTATCAATTCATGTTATTAAAGGTGTGGAATTGAAATTTGAAAGGCAGGGAAACTTAAGTTTCATCTGGGTCTGTGAATCCTTATTTAAGTGTGTTTCCTGTCTCCCCTAACCCTAGTAAGTTGATTGGGTCATAAGAACCCTTGTAATAATGGAGATTGGGTTGGGAGACAGCGCCTGCCTCTTTCAGATATATATGGAGGTGGAACAATGCAAAAACTTTATGTAGGGATTGATGTCTCAAAAAACAGCTCTTCTGCGCAAGGCATAGACTCCCAGGGAGAGAAGCGCTTCTATCTCAGCTTTAAGATGGATGCCAAAGGGTTCTCCGATCTGATTAGATCAATCCGATCCCAC
>JAJDBW010000039.1 GCA_029261155.1 Nitrospirota bacterium
CTGCCCTTCGATGAATGGACGGAGACTTTCGGCTCAGAAAGACTCACCGGGGCGCTTTTAGACCGGCTCACCCATCACGTCCACATCCTTGAGATGAACGGCGAGAGTTACCGGCTCAACCAGAGCAATAAAAGAAAAAACAAAGGGAAGTAACAGGTAAAAAAAGGGAATGATTAAGTAAAGATCTTTAACCTAGGTGGCCCACTTTTGCGGCGCCACGCTGGCTCCTTTTTACAACGCCATTGACATAAAGACACTCTGGCGGATTTTAGTATCAAATGTCCTGAAGACTTAACGGAGAATCTATTGAGAGATAAACGGGACAGTAAAAATATCTACAAGCCTTCGCCATTGCAAACGGTATTTCTCAAAAAATTCCGTCGTCATGAATAACATTCCAACTCCGGCCCATCTAATTTCGTTTACGACGACCTTCTACTGGATATTTTAAGGAGAACGTTTTTTCCCACACACTTGAGGTTAAAGTATCCCCTGCGCTCATTTCTGCCTTGCCTGACACGTTGTTTGAACCCGCTACCTGTCCATAAGCCTATGATCTTTAGATTCGCGCTGCTATGTTCCTTCTTGTTGATTCGCTTCCGATCCTTTTGTCCGGTTCACTTCGTCCTATCCACTGTTGAGATTTCCTGTTTTAGATTGAAGATGGTCTACTGCCATTGAAAATCGATAAGAACGTCCCCAAACGTTTTTTCAGGACATATTGGTTATTCCATTCTCACTTTAAATTTCATTTCGACTTCCTACTCGCCACAGTTTATTAAAAGATTCTGAAGGACACATCCCCAGAGAGGTTTGTGGTCCTACTTCGTTGAACTCTACTCCCTGTCTCATTAAACCCGTAGCGCTCAGAGCTGTCTCAGTATTTTTAAACCCAAAGTTCTGATTAGATCGCTTAGAGGATCTAATTTGAAACAACAAAGCAAAGCTGTCGTTGTGCTTCGCTCTTTAACCCTTGGCTCATTGGTGAATGATTATTCCCGATGGGCTTTTTTATTTTCCGATCTTTGACCTTCGATTTATTTCCATCACAGGAAGTTTTTTGAGCGAGGCCGGAATCTTAGAGGGATGTGTTTTATTGCGCCCCTCATTCCATCTTTTCAAGCTTTTTCACCAGGAGATATTTTTCCTTTCGTATCTCTACTTTCATCAAAGCAACCCACACAAGGAGGAAGACATGAAAATGAAAAAAGTAAATCCGGAGAAAGAAAGTATGCCCAGGAACCGAACGCGTCGCATTTCGAGTGTAGATTCCGATTTCACCGATCTCAAGCACCACCTGAGGGAGACACGGATCAATCGAGTTTTAGGCTCTCAGTGGTAAGAAATTTCCATCAAACGTCAATCAATCAACCCAGGAGGAAGACATGATTCAGAAAACATTTGAGATTGCCCTCGCGATGATTCTAGCCGTGACCACTCTGGCTTTTATCCTTGCGGTTGCCAGTTTTACCCTCGCCGGCTTTGGATACCTGACACAGCAGGCTTATGGATCCCCAAGAGAGATGGTCTTTGCGCTGTTTATGATCGCGGTTACAAGCCTTCTGCTAACCGGTGTTTTTCAACTCTCTCGGTCCTGGATGGATTTTCAAAAGGGAAGTGATGTAGATGCGCTGGATAACAGATCTTCTAGCGGATTGAGAATGCTTCAAACAAAAAAAGGACCAACCAGCGCTAACTGATTGATCCTTTTTATTCTGAGAAGGCCCCCAAATAGATGAGACGACTTCTTGATTAACCAAGAATGAGTCTACTGAGTGGGGGCCTTCTTGTCAATACAAAAACCTATGACAAGGAGGAAATAAAGATGAAAACACGTAACCAAGGCGGACGCTTTTTACACCACGATCAAGGCAGTGCACCCAAAGGACGCAATATGAGCCCACTTCGTTACCAAAAGGGGCAACGGGAAGAAGAAAGGATCTTTAACTACACCCTCGCCCTTGACGGTGCACGGGTCTGGTCCTTCTGAGCACGGCGCCGACAGGAACACTCATCTTTTCAACCCACTTCAAAGGAGACAGAAAATGAAAATGATCAAAACGAATCGATCGACTCAAGGAAGTGCACCTATTCACAATCTGATCAACAGCTTTACCCGGGAAAAGAATAACCCTTCACAGTTGCGACGTAGTCAGGCCAATTTCTTCGTTCGGAAATATGGTCTGCGCTATCCGGAAGCCCATCGGATCTCCTACTTCATCTACCTGGTGAACGGGGAGACCAATCAAGCTTTTCTTGAGGCCATGGAGACCTGGGTTCGAGAGCTTGCATTGTCTAAGGGCTCAGTAGAAGCGATCCTTGATGCGATCTCGATCCTTTCGGTGACCCGGATCGATTTCGATCGGGTCGAGACCTGTGCATCTGTCAGACGCGAGGTGATTCTGTATGTGCAGAGGCGTTTTGCGATGCCGACAGGGGTAGAACTCAAGGCCGCCGCTTAACACTCATCGGATCGAAAGCAACCGAAAGCAAAAGAGGGGAGGAAGGTCAGCACGACTTCCTCTTGCTCTTTCGGCCGAACCCTTCAAAGTGCGCGGTTCTGTATCACTACTGCGCGGATCTGTAACAGCTTGATCGAAAATGACGCTTTTAAGTGGTCTTCTCAGCGGCATGAGGTTTGCTGTATGTATTCAAAACAAAGCAAAAAAGGTTCATACCGGTGGTTATTGATGAAAGATTTGACGAGGTTTTGGTGCAGTATAATTTACTGAAAACCCCACCCAGCAAAAAGGAAATTGAAGAAAGGGAAGAAGAGGTTCGGGCGGAACTTATCACCCTTCAAAAAAGGAAGAGACGAATTATGACTTTCTTAGAGGTTTTTCTTCCTCTTATATTTCTTTCTTTTCCCATGCTTTGGATAATGGGTGTGATGTCTTCCAAGCCAGCAGTCTTCGTCGCCGCCATAACGGTCATTTCGATTTGGACTTTAAGGCGGATCTTAATTTGGTTCAGCGTAGCGCAATCCGTTATCGATGTGTTTGGGTCAGTTTACGTTTTTTCTCTAATCGGATTGGTTTTTGGATTCTCGTACACAGGGCTCTTCTTCTATGTATGTCTTATCTCTTTTGCCATCTCGATTTGTATTTTAGAGACGGTTTATCGGCATAAAATCACTTTCCCATTGGATATCGCTCGGGCTAAAGCAGGGGCCTGTCAGAAGATATTATCCGTGCATTGCGCGGATGTCGTCGGATGGTGTCTTAGGGACGATGTGATCGCCAAATACCAGAACGCTGTTTGTGCACAGGGCAGAGATATTACTGAAGGGGAATATCTTGCGATGAAAAAATGGATTGCCCCCGAGGATAACAGAACTTCGTGGGGAATGACTCATCTTAAAATGCAGGCTGCTTGTGAGGCTTTGCGGGTTCCTATTCGACCGACGATCAATTAAAGGTCAGATTATTATTTAAAGAAGGCGAATTGGCTTGAATAAAGCATTTATGCAATGAAGAATTGGATGGACTTGGAAAATGCCCGAAATTACCGAAGACGTCGCGAAGAACAAGAGCTGTTGCCGGAGAATAATTTGAAATCACCGATCCACTTTAAGGGGGGCGTGAATATACCTTATCCATGATAAAAGATGTACTCCTAAAAGATCTTACCGATTACTTTG
The DNA here is from genome assembly GCA_029261155.1 of Nitrospirota bacterium. Taxonomy (GTDB): domain Bacteria; phylum Nitrospirota; class Nitrospiria; order SBBL01; family JAADHI01; genus JAJDBU01. Next base: position 3,641 of record JAJDBW010000039.1, read on the forward strand.
AAATGCGGAGACAGTGCGTTCAACAAGAAACAGAAACGCCTGAACTCGCGGCGCTTCTTCTTCAAAAATATGGCTACGGAATGGCTTCCGCGATTGACATCGTTTTTGTTGGTTTAGAAGATCTAAAACCAAAAGTAAATATCATGAAAATCGTGGACTCCTTAGTCTCTATGATTGATCCCGAATGGAAACAGCATGGACACTTGTGATGGAAGGCAAGACCCGCATCCATATTAAAAGGCAAATTAAAATCCCCTCTGTAGCCGTATCGCAATAATGTTTTAATTTTTGGTTTTATATACGAACCCGCTCCGAAAGTTAAGGAGAATCATTGACCCCCTTGAAGACTTTTCTTCCAAGGGGTTTTTTATTGCCGAAAGGAGAACGCATGAAATGCCCACAGTGTTGCGGAACCATGGTTCCTGAACGAATTGAGACCGAAAAAGGCAGCTGTGATGCCATCAAATGTATAAATTGCGGCAACTATGACTTTGGAATTTCGCCGCTTCTAAAAAAATCTCGTGCAAGAAATAAAACACCCTGATGTGGGATTAAGCCCAGATCTGCACTTTATTTTACCCGCAAGAACCTAAACAACAACCAAAAAAGGAGAATAGATAATGAAAACCATCGTAGTCGATCCAATAGTCGAAGCCCGTCTTTACCAATATGCCGAAAAGGTTCGTCCCTATCTGAATGAGGCTTTTTCAGGCCCAAATATGAGCACGCGCCATAACGCTCTTCATGAACGGTTGTCAGAAGTAAGTAAGTAGCTCACATCAAAGCAGAAACTAATTTCATTTAACTTTTAAAGGAGGAAGACATGAAAATGAAAACTGTGTATCCGGAAAGAGAAAGTATGCCGACCACCCGAAGCCGCCGTATTTCAGAAGTTGCTTCTGATTTCACCGACCTCAAACATCATCTGAGGGAAACGCGGATCAATCGGGTTATGAGCCAAACGCAGTGGTAAGGATTTTACATGAAGCATCAACAATTCAACCCACCAAGGAGGAATCAATGATTCAGAAAACATTTGAGATCGCCATTTCGTTAGTCCTGATCGTCACTACTTTGGCTTTTGCTTTGGCCACCGGCAGCTTCATGGTTGTGAGTATAGGTGTCCTCACCCACAAAACCTTCGGATCGATGAACAATCTTCTGGTGTCTCTGTTCATGATTTTTGTCACAGGCCTGCTCTTCGTCGGGAACCTAAAGGCCTTTAGGTCTTGGAATGGGTTTTGGCAGGTGAACGATGCGGACGAAGATGAACTGGAAGCAGGAACCGGGTCTAGAAGTACAGCAAGAGTGCTTCAAACAAAAAAAGGATCAACCAGCGCTAACTGATTGATCCCTTTTATTCGAAGGCCTCTACTCAGAGAGACATCCACAACACAGGGATTAGTCTACTGAGTGGGGGCCTTCTTGTCAATACCAAACAACCCATGACAAGGAGGAAATAAAGATGAAAACAAGAAACCAAGGCGGACGTTTTTTACACCATGACCAAGGCAATGGACCCGTGGGACGCGACATGAGCCCCCTTCGCTATCAAAAAGGACAGCGGGAGGAAGAACGGATCTTTAACTGCACCCTCGCCCTTGACGGTGCACGCGTCTGGTCCTTCTGAACACGGCGCCGGTGGTAACACTCATCTTTTCAATTAACCCACTTAATAGGAGACACACCATGAAAACGATTAAATCGAATCGATCGACTCAAGGAACCATTCACAATCTGATCAACAGCTTTACCCGAGCAAAGAAAAGCCCTGCCCAGATACGGCGCAGCCAGGCCCCTTTCTTCGTTCGGAAATACGGTCTGCGTTATCCGGAAGCCCATCGGATCTCGTATTTCATCTACCTGGTGAACGGGGAGACCAATCAAGCTTTTCTTGAGGCCATGGAGACCTGGGTTCGAGAGCTTGCATTGTCTAAGGGCTCGGTAGAAGCGATCCTCTAAGCGATCTCGATCCTTTCGGTGACCCGGATCGATTTCGATCGGATCGATACCTGCGCATCTGTCAGACGCGAGGTGATTCGGTATGTGCAGAGGCGTTTTGCGATGCCGACAGGGGTAGAACTCAAGGCCGCCGCTTAACACTCATCGGATCGAAAGCAACCAAAAGCAAAAGAGAGGAGGAAGGTCAGCACGACTTCCTCTTGCTCTTTCGGCCGAACCCTTCAAAGTGCGCGGTTCTGTATCACTACTGCGCGGATCTGCAACAGCTTAATCGAAAACAACGCTTTTAAGGCGTCTTCTCAGCGGCATGAGGTTTGCTCATGAGATATTTCATCTTCAATTGAAGAAAAAAGAAAATAGATCTTCAACGTGTGTTTTGTTAGGAGATAAATCAATTGAATAAAACAACAATACCAACTTTAAAACTGACGGAAAATGCCCTTCGGGTCTTGGAGAAACGTTACTTGATCAAAGACGACGAAGGCGATGTGGCTGAAGTCCCGGAAGATCTCTTTCGCCGGGTGGCGGAGAATATCGCCAAGGCCGAAGGTTTGTACGATTCCAATGCCAACCTAGCCGAAATGGAAGAGAGCTTTTACCAAATCATGAGCGCGCTGCGCTTTTTGCCCAATTCACCCACCTTGATGAACGCAGGCCGTGATCTTCAGCAACTCTCGGCCTGTTTTGTCCTTCCCGTGCCCGATTCTATGGAGGGCATTTTCGAAACCCTTAAACAAGCCGCGATCATCCATAAAACGGGTGGCGGTACCGGTTTTTCCTTTTCCAGGATTCGGCCGAAGCACGACCGGGTGAAGACGACAGGGGGTGTCGCTTCAGGGCCCATCTCTTTTATGAAGGTCTTTAACCATGCGACGGAAGCCGTTAAGCAGGGCGGTACCCGCCGGGGCGCCAATATGGGGATTCTCCGAGTCGATCATCCCGATATCCTCGACTTCATCTCGTGCAAGGCGGATACAAGCGAGATCACTAACTTCAATATTTCCGTGGCCATGACAGAGGCCTTTATGGAAGCCCATCAAAGCGGAGAAGATTACGATCTGATTTCTCCCCGGACCGGCCAGGTGGTCGGTCAACTCTCGGCCACACAAGTCATGGATAAGATCGCAGCACAGGCCTGGCAAACAGGAGAGCCGGGGCTGTTCTTTATCGACGAGGCCAATCGGACCAATCCGACACCGCATGTGTCCGAGATCGAAGCGACCAATCCCTGCGGCGAGCAGCCCCTGCTTCCCTATGAAAGCTGTAACCTCGGGAGCATTGTATTGGACCGCCATCTCAAAGAAGAGGACGGCAAATACCAGATCGATTGGACCTTACTTGAAGAAACCATCCGCATCGCTGTCCGATTTCTCGATAACGTCATCGACATGAACCGCTATCCAATCTCAGAAATCGAGAAGATCACCAAGGCCAACCGCAAAATCGGGCTCGGCGTGATGGGTTTCGCCCGAATGCTCTTCAAATTGGAGCTTCCCTACAATTCCGATGAAGGGATAAAAACGGCAAAAGAACTCATGGCCTTTATTAAAAGGACGGGCGATGAGGCTTCTGCCAGGCTTGCGGAGGAAAGGGGCGTCTATCCCAACTGGCCGGGATCTTTGCACGAGGCCAAGAACCAAAAGCTTCGAAATTCATACGTGACCACTATCGCACCGACCGGGACGATCTCAATGATCGCGGATACCTCCGGGGGCTGTGAACCTGAATTCTCCCTGGTTTGGTACAAAAACGTGATGGACGGCGAACACCTGCCCTATGTGCTCGACTATTTTATCGAGATCGCAAAGCGGGAGGGATTTTACAGCGAAGATCTCTTGGATCGTGTGATTGAGAACAAGGGCTCCGTACAAGGCCTCACTCAGGTCCCGGAACATTGGCAGAAGGTCTTTGTCACCTCTCACGACATACAAGTGGAATGGCATGTGATCATGCAAGCGGCCTTTCAGGAATACTCCGATTCAGCCGTATCGAAAACAATCAATCTACCTCACTCCGCAACCGTGAAAGACGTTAAGGAAGCCTATCTCATGGCTTATACCCTGGGTTGCAAAGGGATTACGGTCTACCGGGACGGGTCCCGAGACCATCAGGTCTTAAACGTGGGGACGGACCTCAAAGGCCAATCCAAGAGGCCCGGGCCGGAGTCCTCCTTGGAGCTGACCCCCGAATTGCGGGTCAAGGTCAAGACCCGGCATGGCAGCTCTTATGTTCATGTCGCCTTCGGGATCGGGGAGAAGGGCATGGCTGAGTTCCTGAAGATCCTGAAACGGGAAGGCCGGTTCTACCAACTGTTTTTGTCTCCCTCTCCGCACATAAAAAACAGGGAGAGCCTGGATTTAATCTGCCGTTTGATCAGCGATGATCTCGTTGAAGGAAAACCGATCGAAAAAAACATGGAGCAGATGCTCAAATCCAATGCACAATTCGGAGACATGAGCACCGATGTTTACGCCTTGATTAAAAGCTTGGCTGCCGTCATGTCGCTACTCAAAAACAATACGACAATGGATATACCCTGTCCAGAATGCGGGTTTACTCCGGTCCGAATGCAAGAGGGTTGTCTTAGCTGCACTCGTTGTTCTTGGAGCCGGTGCTAATTTAAAAACCTTGGAGAGGGGCGGCTTGCCGCCTCTCTCTTTAGAGGTCTAAGTGTACGAAATTGCCGAGACGAATATTGCCTTAGCCTGCCCGAAATGCGGCGGGCTGATGCATGAAGAAAGAATGCTGGATCTGCTTTCTAGCGAGGAATGGGAAGTCATCGCCCGCAAATGTCATCATTGCGCCAGGGTGATCTTTCCCCCGACTCGTGTTCCAGAATAATCTATTCCGGAATAACAGGATAAAACCCCATCATCAAACATAAGGGTAAGTCATGAACGATAAGCATGTAAGACATACGAAAGGCATCTCTGCGCTCCCTGCAGAAATAGAAGTCACTCCTTTAAGCGTTGAAGACCGGCTGGTGCTCGACGCCATTCTTAATAAAGATCTCCATAGCGATTTGAAAGGCGTTTCTCCAAAATATCTAGACCGAATAAAGGGAAAAATTCAATCCCTGAGGAAAAAAATATGCCGCGTCTGCAGAAAACGGTAAATCACGATATCCGTTTGACCCCTTAACATCCTTATGATACTATAATTCTATCAATTATATGAATCATGGAGGTTGATATGATTAAAGAGGCTTCGGCCATGAAAGTACGGCAGAATTTTGGAGAATTGATCAATGAAGTCCAGCTTCGTCATGACAGCGTCGTGGTCACGCGTTCAGGGAAACCTGTCGCAGCGATCGTCGATATAGATCTTTTTAATAAAATCCGTTTATTCGAGGACGAGTTCGAAAATGCCGTCGCCGATCTTCAGGCCGCATTTAAAGGGGAATCCGTCGAAGCGGTCGACGGCCTCTTGAAACAAGCCAAGCGCGCCGCGAGAAAGCACCATAAAAAATGAAGGCCGTGCTGGATTCGAACGTGATCCTGTCTGGCCTCATTCTACCTAAAAGTGTCCCTGGGCGGATCGTACAAGCATGGCGCGAGGCTCGATTCGATATGGTTTTATCGGATGCGATACTCGAAGAAATCGAGCGCATCCTGAGGTATCCGAAAATAGCGAAAAGATTAAAATGGTCGGAAAATAGAATTGATCGCTTTATCCTGCTCCTAAAGTTCAAGGGCCTCGTCGTTTATCCTAGGATTCAGGAATTTGAAGATTTACGAGATCCAGGGGATGTCCCCATCCTCGCTGCATTGGTCGAATCGAATGCGGAGGTCTTGGTGACAGGGGATAAGGATTTGTTAAGTCTATCCGATCGATACCCGATCGTCACACCCGCTGAATTTTCCAAACGATTATAACCGCTATTAATAAAAAAATGACGAAGGGCCCGGATAAGGTAAATTCTCCGGGCTTTTTTTATATCGATAACGCTCCTTTTTAACCACAGGAAGAAGCGTACCGAAGGGAGATTGCACTCCCTGAGAAAAGCACCGGCTCTAAAGAAAATAAAAAAAGGAGGAAGTGTGTTAGAACCCCTTGAACAAGGACAAGGTCCAGTCCATGTGTCAAATGCCATTACCCATCCTGAGGTTCGCCTATTCACCGAACCGGAATCCATTCTCAACGTCTCGAAAATTCCACCCAACTACGCGGGCGTTATTCGTCCAGGGATAAAAATACCCTGTAGGGAAGGCGCCTCGGTACTCACGTCGGAAGAACTCCAAACCTATAACAAGATGTTTCGGGAGAAAAGGTCGCCCGATGAAATCGAAAAGGTACTGGGAAAGTCCCTTCGACCCTATAATGCGCCATATTTTTCGGTCTACCGCTCCGAATGCCTCAGCAATCCCGACCATGCGGATCAGATCCGCTCTCTCTATGGGGATGCTGAAGGAAACATCCATCGCTTGAAAGTCATCCTTGTTTCAGAAAATTGGTGGGAGTACCTTCCGCACAATCTGGCGGCTTTTAGAACATCGGGTCTGTATTGCAGCTCGAAGCGCGTCGAGGGTCAGCTGATCGCGACCAGAAATCCGGAACCCAATACTGTAAAGGAGAAGGAGACCTCTGGGAAACGGGTGTTTAAAAGAGAGAAAATCACCTTGCCCTGCCTTCCCGATCAATGTCCCATTTATCAATCCAAGGGCTGCTCGTTCTCCGGAATACTCCATTTTATGATCCTGGGTGTCTCAGGCGCCGATGTCTGGCGTCTCCCCTCGACCTCTTGGCACGCCATCGGAGGGATTTATAAAAAACTCACGCACTTTCAGCGGCTCCTTCAAAAAAAGGGAAGGAGCATCGTGGGGATTCCGTTTACGCTTTACAAGGTTCAGGCCAATCTCTCGCGTTGGGAGCCTGGAAAAGGGCTTGTACGCACAAAACAATGGATTTTTCGGATCGACAGCCCGGATCTCCCCGTCGCCAATTTCATTTTCCAAACGTCGGGGTTCGATTCGCCTAATCGCCTGGAAGATAAAACCCTCGCCCGCCATCGGTCGCCCCTGGAGCAGAATATCGAACCCTCCATCGATGCCCAAAGTACACCGGGCGGGGTTGAGGACATTTTAAAAGAAACGGGTAGCGATGCGCCCATATCGCAGCCGAAACAGAAAGGACCCGATACGCTCAAAGCAAAAGAAGATCAAGTATCGGCCGGAGAACCGGAAGAGAAGCGGACGCTTGAAGAAGACCCAAAAAAGCTTCTCAGTGAAATCGGGAAGAATATCTTTCAAGAGATCGATCCCATCGGGAGCGTCCCCCTGCAACTCGTCAAAGATTTCCTGACTCAGCACGGGAAAAAGGATTTCGATTCCCTGACCCTGGAGGAAGCATCGGATTTACACCAAAAGGTCCTCGATGCGAAGAGAACAAGCGGTGTCTTTTTGTGCGACACCTGCCACTCTACTCTAACACAAACGGTGGCGGCCTATTCCATCGACACGTATCAAGCGCCGCTTTGTCTGAAATGCCAGCATAAAAGCCCTTCTCAACTGCCGCATCGGACATCGGTCACGCCTAAAGCGCACGGAAAAGTTGCATCCTTCTTTTAAATCTCGTTTTTCTATGGCTCATCCCCGGAGGCCTTGAAGCACTTTGCTTCAGGGCTTCTTTTTTATAGGAGGAAATAGTGAGGCTCGATGAAATAAAAGCCATTCCCATCCTAGAAGTCGCCGAACGACTGGGCATTGCCGTCAAAGGACGAAGTGCGCATTGTTTTTCGCACAGTCCCGACCGGCATCCCTCGTTGGTTTTCAATCCGATTAAAAACAAGTTCCGATGTTACGTCTGTCCGGACATTCATGGGTCCGTGATCGATTTAGTCATGCAGGTACGCAACTGCTCGTTCAAAGAAGCCATAAACGAACTGAACCCGGATCGGTTCACCCACAACAATCACCACAATCATCGCCTTCCAGCACCAAAGTGGCGCAAGAAGAACCACAGTGTTTCGTCGCCTGGTATTTCTCTGAATTATAAAGACACTCTCTTTAATACCTTGCTCAGTGTCGCCCCCATGGCGCAGGAAGGATGCCGGTACATAAAGGCGCGAGGGATCGACATCGCCACTGCGGAGTCCATGGGTGTCGGATTTCTCCGGCCGGAAGCCTTCTGCAGCCTCTACAAGGTCATGATCGACCTATACGGCCGTAAGGCATTAAAACAATGCGGCTTGAGCCATTTTTTCCTTCTTGCGAATGAAGGATTATCGTTTCTCTTATTTCCCTATCGGCATCATGGCCGGATCCATCTGATTAAAGCGCGGTGTCTGCTCACGAAGACGGAAGCGGACCAAAGGGAGATTAAGCGCTTTGTCGCCACGCAAGAGGCAGACATCTTCTACAACCAGGACACGATTCCCATCTCGACGACGGTTTACCTGTGTGAAGGCGAATTCGATACCCTGACCCTGCTTCAACGCGGGTACTCCGCTATCGGCATACCGGGGGTGAGCAGTTTTAGGAAAGAATGGTTTGAATGGCTTATGGATAAGCATGTGGTGCTCTGCCTCGATCGCGACGCCGGTTCCGAGCTCGCTATAGCGTGGTTCCAGGAAGCCTGCGAAGCACGCGGCATACCCTATTCTCATTTCGATCTCCCGGAAGGCATGGATATCAACGAATATTTTTACGAAATGGAGGCTTGTGTTGGATACGCTCAATCCTGACCAATTAAAGGTGGTTTCCATTCGAAATAAACCGGTCTTGGTACTCGCCGGGCCAGGAACGGGAAAGACCCAAACCATCGTCGAGCGGATCGCGGCGCTCATTCGCGAAGAAGTGGATCCGGACCGCATTCTGGCGATCACCTTTACCAATAAAGCGGCGCAAGAGATAATAGCGCGTATTTTAACGCTCACCGGAAAAAGACCGTCCTGGATTCGGACGATTCACGGGGCCTGCGCTCAATTGTTGCGCACACATATCCATAAGCTTGGGATTACCAACGCCTTTCAAATCGCATCGTTAGAACTCGCCAAAAAAACTCTAAAAGACGTGATCCGGTCTCTCAATCTGTCTGAGGTGACATGGGATGCTAACAAGGTTGCACGGGATATCTCGCGCATTAAATCGTCCGGGGAGTCCAATCAGACCGCAGACACCATCGAAGATAAAACCCTAAGTGCCATTTTCCTGGGGTATCAAGAAAAAATGAAGGCTCATGGCACCATCGACTTTGATGACCTGGTTTATCTCACCTTAAAATTGTGCACCGAGGACGCCGAGGTCTTGGCCGAAATCAGGGATCATTGGCAACATGTGATTTTGGACGAGTTTCAGGATTGCGACCTCTCTCAATATGCCCTGATCTCTCTTTTAGGCAAGGATAAAGGTCTTGTGGTCGTGGGCGATGACGATCAGTCCATTTATTCGTTTAGATCCTCAACGCCTGAAGTATTAAGCATGTTCGAGCAGGATTTTTCACCGGAGATTGTGACTCTTAAAACAACTTATCGGCTTCCCAGAGTCATTCAGGAAGCGGCTTGCACCTTAATTAAAAACAATCTAGGCCGGTATGAAAAGGAATTGGTCTGCGCTAAAGACGACACCGGCCGCTTAGAAGTCCATGGCTTTTGTTCAGAGGGCGAGGAAGCAGATTTTACCGCCGGCCGGATCCAAGCCTTGTTGAGTACGGGTATGGCGCCGGAAGAAATCGGCGTCCTGGGCCGCCGCAATGCCGACCTTGCGAGGGCGGAAGGCGCACTCAAGCGTCTCAAGATTCCAACACGCAAGACGGCCGAGCGGTGCTTTTACGAATACCGAGCGATCCGCGACATGATGGCCTATATTACCGTTCTGGCGCTTCCTGAGAACACCGCCGCCTTGGAACGGGTGTTAAAGATCGAAAAAGGCATCCCAAAATCGGTTATGGACCTACTGGAGGATCTATCGGAGCGCAATGAGATCAGTTTGTATCACGCTTTTGAGCTTGCAGTAGAACATCAATATGTCAGCGGAGAACCGAGCGTCGCCCTGAAGCGTTTTCTTGAACGCATCAATGGCCTGCGTCAGCGCATGTCCGAGCTTTGCATTTCCGATCTGATGCGCGCTTGTGCAGGGGTGTTCTCCTACCTTGAGCACCTGAAGAAGGTCTCTCGCGGGGAAGAAGGTTTTACTCGCAGCATCGATCGTTTAAAAGATCTTGCCCATATGGCGGACGAGTTTGAATTGCAGTCCGGCCCCGGCCTGATCAATTTCATAAATGAAATGGCGATCGCCGCCATTCAAGGGGGTGTAACAAAATCCCAAAAAAGCATCCGTTTAAGCACGCTCCACAGCGCCAAAGGTCTTGAATTTAAGGTGGTCTTTCTCATGGGCGCAACGCAGGGGAATCTGCCTCATATACATGGGAAAGTGGAAGAAGAGCGCCGACTGATGTATGTGGGCATCACCCGGGCGAAAGAACAGTTGTACATTACGCACGCCCGATATATCGGAAACGAAGTGCGGCAACGCTCTTTATTTGTCGACGAACTCGGGCGATGGGCTTCACAAAAAATAGAAAACAAGGCGAAAGCGGTCAATGAATAACCCGCATAGATTCCTTCCCCTATAGAAAGGAAAGATGCTTATGAACCTCAAAATATTGCAAGAGATCCATCCCATCATCGCAGAGGCCTGGGAGATGGGGCTCGATCCAGATTTGGACGGAGATGTCATCGTGTTATCCGATCCTCTGATGGATTCAGGGCGCTCCGATGAGGCAAGAGAAGAAAAGAAGCTCACCTTGAGCCGGCGAATAAAGGGAGAGGCGGCGGCGGTCCGGTGCTATCTCCGATCGGTGCAAAGTCTTATGGTAAAAATCGAGAGTGAAAAACTGGGAGAGACGGTTTGGATTGTCGGCCATAAAAGGCTGATGAAAAATATCCCCGCTGAAGAAGTCGGGTATTTTCCTCAAGAAGTCATGCGGATCAAGCAGGCCAAATGGTCTGACGAGAATCTCAAAAAAATTCATTCGATCAAGAAAATATTCGGCGGGACCATCGAATCGATAACCCTAAGAGAGCCTCATGCCGATTGAACGGATTGTCGTTTTGAATTGGTTGCGAGAAAAACAGCCGTCTTAGTCTAATTCACTCAATATCGCTTAACAAATTAAAGGCCCTGGTTTCCGCCAGGGCCTTTTTTATTGCTTACATAATTCCAATGAAGAGGTGCCCATGAAGTCTTGGAAAAAAAATAAGAATCGTTCTGGATCCATCTCCGTAGAACACACTCACTCCCTTTCTCCCAGAGATCAGGCTTTGAAAAACGGAAGCCTGATCGACGTGTCCTCCCTCGCGGCAGAAGCCGAAATAACCTTTCCCGTGGCCATGACGGCCGCGGCTTCGAGGACCACGGGTTGTTCGGAAAATCCCATGAACTCCGATGTGACGATGGACCGGATTTGGAGTGTGGTTTATATGCTTCAACTCGCATTGAAATATAACCGGGGCCCGTCCGCGACTCCTTTTCCTGTTTACATCAGAAAGGGGAAGGAAATTAAAAAGTTCAATCTAAAGGCGGTCATCTCGAAGGACATTCTCTATACCCAAGTCATTACGATCATGCTCCCGAACGAAAAGATCCCCTATTAAAAGTAAATCTTAAAACCGCTAAAACAAAGAAGCCCCAGTATTACTTAGGGGCTTCTTTGTTTTTCAAGGAGATGAAATGGAAATTGAAGAGAAATACATTTTGAGCAAAAGCGGCCTCGATGAAGACCGGGACGACGCAGATATATATCAGAAGAGAGTCAAGGAAGCGATAAGGCGCGCACACCAATTAGAGATTGACGACTGTGTGAAGCGCATCATTGAAATTGACCATGGCATCCTGTGACCCCTGTTGTTCTACAGCTATTTTACCCCCAGATATAAAAAGGAGTATTCCAATGTACAAGTTAAAAGATTATCTGGCGGCAGGCTACCCCGCTTTGTATCTAAAAACGCTAGAACCAGCGCGCGCAATTGAAACCTTGGTCCACGAAGTCTTGGAAATCAAGGGGAACCCGATCGTATGGGACATCCATCAAGGCGTCGTGAATCCGGGTAAGGGCGTCTCCGATCCCTGTGATGCTTATGAAGTTCTGCAACGATTGAGTCAGGCCCCGGAGAATACCACCTTGTTTGCCTGGAACTATCACCACTTCCTTCAAGGCATTGAAATTATCCAAGGCATACAAAATCATCTGGACGAATGGAAATCCAAGGGGCAATCGCTCATTGTCGTGGCGCCGACGATCAAAATCCCATTGGAGTTGGAACGGATCTTTACGCTGTTGTCCTTCGAATTGCCGGATCGGACCGAACTGCATTCCATCCTCAAAATGATTGCGGAATCCGCTAAGAAAGCCATGCCTGAGGATGCAGATGCCATTTTGGATATTGCAAAGGGACTCACCACCTTCGAAGCAGAAAACGCCTTTGCCCTTGCTGCATCCAGTCCCAAGGGGTTCTCGACTCAGATCATCACGGAACAAAAAGCACAGATTGTTAAGAAAAACGCCTCCATTGAGATCCATACCGCGACAGAAGGTTTTGACAAACTCGGCGGCTTGGACCAGTTGAAGAAATTTGCCTCTCGGATCGCCCCATCGCCCCTCGCCCGAGGCCTCCTTTTACTCGGGGTCCCCGGCTGCGGAAAGAGCCACTTTGCCAAGGCCCTCGGCGGGGAACTCGGCATTCCGACGCTCATCCTGGATATGGGACGGCTCTTTGGGTCCCTGGTGGGAGAGTCCGAAGAGAGAATACGTCAAGCCTTGGCCGTTGCCGACGCCATGGCGCCCTGTGTCTTGATGATCGATGAGATCGATAAGGGCCTGTCCGGTGTAGGGTCTTCGCATCAGTCCGATGGCGGCGTCGGATCTCGCATCTTCGGGGCGTTTCTCACCTGGTTGAACGATCATCAAAGTCAGGTGTTTACTGTGGCCACAACCAACAATATCGCGCATCTTCCTCCCGAGTTTCTAAGGGCCGAAAGATGGGATGCTGTCTTCTTTGTCGACCTTCCGACAAAAGAAGAACGCGATGCCATTTTAGAAATTCATGCCAAGGACTTTGGCCTCGAAATATCAGAGCCACCCGATTTGTCAGCCTGGTCGGGCGCAGAAATTCGATCGCTTTGCCGGATTACCGCCATGATGGGTGTTTCCATGAAGGATGCTGCCCAATATGTTACCCCCTTGTCTAAAAGCATGGGCAAGAAACTCAATGACCTTCGGGAGTGGGCTGCAAGCAAAACCATTCCCGCGTCGACCCCGGTGCAACAGGCCCATGGCCGAAAAATGTCCCCTTCAATCAGCCACAATTAAATCGTCACCCCTTAAATTATAGGAGCATCTGATGTCGCATATTACTGAGATTAAGATAAAAGTCACCGATTTGTCGGTACTTAAAGCCGCATGTCAACGGCTGCACCTCGATTTTTCCGAAGGTCAAAAAGACTATGTCTGGTATGGAAGCGCAATCGGAATGATCCCAAAAGACCAGACGCTGGACACTCCGGGTATCTGTGACCATGCCATTAAAGTCCCCGGTGCGAAATACGAAGTTGGCGTCCGCAAACAAGGAAAGGAATATTTGCTTCTCTGGGACAATTGGACGGGAGGCGGATTGGAGCAGATTTTAGGAGAAAACGCGGGTCTGTTGATGCAGGCCTACGGCATAGAAAAGACGAAGCGGGAGGCGCGGCGGAAGGGCTATCTTGTGCAGGAAACAAAACAGGATAACGGCGTCGTGGTGCTGAATCTTTCTCCTACAGGAGGCACCCTATGAGTGTGAAATCAATTCGGATCACGTTCGATGTCAAAGGAGAAGTCACCATTGAGATGCCGGGATATGTCGGGAAGAAATGCCAAGAGGCCTCCCAATTTATCGAAAAGGCGCTTGGAGAAGTCGCGTTAAAAAAACAGACTGCCCAATTCTATCAAAGAGAAGCAGATCAGCGCCTAAAACAGAGCCACTAAGGGGTGTTGAAAGGCAATCCATGGAGAAACGAAGATGAAGATATTTGAAAGTGGCTGTCTCGTTAAGTTAAATATCAGCGTTTGGGAAGGTCGCATCAAACTTCCAACCCATGATATTCAGGTCGATGCCGATAAAGACCTGATTCGTGCAACAAAGTACCTTGTAGATCGAGATTGTCTAAAACCGATTAAACAAATTCGTCAAAAGGCACGTCAGGTTTTGTATGGGAAAACGCTTCCATTTCCAATTCCGGGTGTGCTGTTTATACCCAAAGACATCCTCAGTGAGGTGGACACGATCCTGCAAGAATTCCAGCAACTCTTTTCCGCCCGCGCCGCCTATTTCGAACGCAATTACTATCTTTTCCAAAGCGCTGTAAAAGGGCGCTTACAGGACCTGTTTAATCCTATGGATTATCCCTCTAACATCGGATCTCGGTTTTCCTTCTCCTGGCAGTTTTTTGTGATCGATGCCCCCGGCCAGACCAGCTTGCTCAGTCCTGAAATTTATACCCGCGAGAAAGAGAATTTTCAGAGAACGATAGAAGAATTTCAATCCATGGCCGTGACCACGTTAAGAATCCGGTTTGCGGAGTTGGTCGATCACATGGTCGACCGGCTCTCTGGGGAAAAGAAAGTATTTCGAAATTCCATGATTGACCATATCACTTCCTTTTTGACGGATTTCGAGAAACTCAATATTACCAATGACGAGGCGCTCTCGCTTCAAGTCGATCGCTGCCGGTCTGTCATTTCCGGTGTAAACGCGCAGGCCCTCCGCTCCAACGATTTCTTTAGGACGGACCTCGCCGACAAGATGGGCACGATTCAAGGTGCCCTCGACCGGATGATGGTGCCGCGGCCTAAAAGAAAAATACGTTTTGAAAACCTGGAAGAACAAGGATCTGACCGAAAGGAGGACCCAATTGAAGATCTTGTTCCATGCTGATGGCACCGCAATCACCGTGTATACGGAAGCAATCGATTTGTCTGAGCTTGGACAATTGTCCATACATCGCGCATCGCATGTTGAGCCGGATGAAAACGGGACCTGGGAAGCCGACCTCTCTCCCGTAGGAGGACCGCTTCTTGGTCCCTATGCAACACGATCACTGGCACTATCTGAAGAACAAGCCTGGTTAGACGCTCATCTGAATCAACTGAAGAAAACTCACTAGGATGGACCCGATATTAAGAAAGGACCAAATATGAGTATCCTTAATATAATAGCGAAGTTGCATTCTTCGGCGGACTCTTTCGAAAAAAACGGAAATACGGCAGCCGCCTTGGTTTATGCTGCTAAAGTTCAAGAACTGTTGACCAAACATAAACTGTCTATGTCTGAAGTTGACATAGAAACCTTAAACCAAAAAGACCCGATCGGCCAAAAAATTGTCGATCCTCCGCATATTCGGGCAGGACAAAAGGCTCAAAATTGGGTAAGCACCCTCGCAAGAGTTGTCGCTATCGCTCACTACTGTAAGTCGATCACTCACACCCGTTCGACTAAAATAGGTTTCATCGGCCGATTAAGCGACAGAGAAGTCGCCATTTATATGTTTGGATATTTACTGTACATCTGCCAGTTAGAGTGTTTGCGAGAGGAGAAAAAAGCACAGGCAAAAAAAGGGTTTCGGTCCTCGTTTCGCAGAGCTTTCGCCATTACGGTCCATAATCGATATCAGGAACGAACTAAAACCCCTCATCCGAACCAGGCAGACAGGAATGCCCTGGTCTTGAGTTCCGAAAAAGCCGTAACGACCTGGGTTCAAACGAATTTAAAAACGAAGTCCAGTAAAGTACCGAAGGTAAATAATCTAAATTCCGAGGGACTCATGGCCGGAAAGCGAAGCGGCGACTCCGTGGAATTAAGCAGGCCGGGTATAAAAAAGGGTCCGGTTTCTTTGCAAATCAACTAAAGAGAACGAAAATGAAAAAGGAAAATAAAATCATAATATTCGATTGTGAAATTATCTCTGCAATTAATTTAAAAACCGAATTAAAAGACATTAAAACCTGTGCCGGATGGGATGACTTTAAAAACATGGGAATCTCCGTGATCTGTGCGTTTGATTACCAGACGGGACGGTATCGTGTTTTTACCACCGACAATATGGACGATTTCCGGTCCTTAGTGGATCGAACGGATATCGTGATTGGTTATAACTCTCTTACCTTTGACAATCCCCTTTGTCGGGCCAATCAAATCAATGTCGAAGACAGCAAATCGTGGGATCTCCTAAAAGAGATCTTGTTGAGCGCAGGCATCGAAGAACCGTTTGAGGACAACAGCTATGAAACATTTAGTTTGAGTGCATGTGCCTTCGCAAACCTAGGGATAAGGAAAAAGAGTGACGGCGCCGACGCTCCGATCCAATGGCAACGGAGGCGTATTGGAACCGTGATCGATTATTGCCTCAACGATGTTTTTTTAACCAAGGGTTTATTCGAGCTTGTAAGAAAGCGGGGATATATCATTGATCCGCGCGATCCATCAAATAGGATCACCATCCCATTTCCACATGAAATTTAGGCCCTTGGCTTCAGTGAGAAAAAATGTGTTCACACTCGCGATATCTGAACACCTAATAAGAAAGGATTTCACAACCATATGAAGAATAAGCCGATGTCTTTAAAGAAAAAAGAGGTATTTAAGCGCACGGCATTTGAGCATCTGAAAAAATTATATGACTTGGTTAAATCCCAACTGGAGAAAAAAGGCGATAAAGCAGATGATTGCCAGCGATGTAACCTTCTCAATCGCTTATTCGATGTAGAGAAGGCGATTAATGGCGTTGAAGCCAGTGACATGATGGTGCTCGAAACCTAAAACAATACAGAAGTAATTTCGACAAACTCAGGGGGGTTCGCGTGTGACCAAGGCACACCGGACTCCCCTTTTTTTATAGGATGCCTATGGGGGTAAACCCAGCGATACAACTTGATCTATTCGGTCTATTTAACCAACCCACAAATAACGAACCCGTTACAAAGATACTCCTCTCAAACGACGAACGAAAAGAAGAACCCCAGTCATTGTTTCAGTTTTATTCACATCGAATCTCCGCTTCGCCTTGGGTCACGTCCTTCCAAGATAAAACCGCTCGGAGCGCAGGCTACATCGATGCCGTCTCGGGGCTCTCTTCCCTCAGAAACCGAATTGAGCGCCTCGTTGCGGAGACACAAAACAATTCTAATCAATCTCTGGCCCTGCAGTGGAGAGAGGTCGGGGAAGCCCAACAATCGATTTATTCGAAATATTCGGGGGAGGGCGGCTTGCCGATCACCAACGCCCTGGTCAGAGCGCACTTGACCTTCCTACGAGAGCATCATTCCCCGATAGAGCAAAGGCGCCTGCTCCTAGCAGGCCTGCACGGCTACTTGGGCGGCACCGCCTTTCCGGGGGAAGTCAGACCACTGGTCGCGGCACTTTTAGATCAGCTAAAATCCATTTCTTCCGGAGAAATCAGCACCTCTCGGATTCACTTTCTGCTCAACAATTTAGAACAAATTGAATCCGCCGTCAGGGCCGGCTCAGGTCTTACCGAAAATCGGTCGCTGAATTCGGAGGAGGGGAACGGGGCCTATTACTCGCCGGAGCTGTTTCAGGAATTACTTCGGTTGATCCCCTTGACCGTCCTTGCGGGTCAGGAAATCAATGTCTTTGAGCCGAACGTGGGCAAAGGGAGCCTCATTCGGCCGCTGGTGCATCGGCCCGGCATTTTGATCTTTGCCAACGATCTCAATCCAATCTCTGCGGAGGTCACGGCCCTTACGACAATGGTGGATCCCTCTCGGATGGCCCAATCTTGCGAGGATAAAAAACCGCTCCCCATCGCTAGTAATTGCATTGTCGCCAAGATGCACGCGTTTCATCTTACGGAGGCCATTCCGGATGGTCAATTCGATCTGCTGATTGCCAATCCCCCGTATATCTTCGACGAACCGGTAAAACGGATCAAGCAAAAGTTTAATGCCATGGGTTTGAAGTGCCGTAAGGAAGGCATTTCTTTAACGGAATTTACCCGAACCATTCTCCCGATGAAGGTCCGGGAGGGCGGCATATCGATCATGATCACTTCTTCACGCTCGAATAATTTCAAAAGGGTAAAACACGATAACGGGACCTTTAGTCATCCCATCATGATTTTGGGAATCTCCGGTCAACCCTTCTCATTAAATGATGCGAATTTGATGGGGGTCTCCATGCCGGCCTATTCCTTCGAAGACGGCGCCCTCACAGAGAAGACACAAATAAAGGCAGAGTGTTTTATATCGATCAATGTCGTTGTCTCGGGTCGAGAGGTGACGGGAAAGACCGCCTCTTTTTCCGATTGCGAGCTTATCCATCTCGATGTCGACGCTTTGCCGGAGTTCGTAAATCACTGTCTCCGTCCAAATCGATGGAGTGTGTTGGAGGATCGTGTCCTGGGCACATCGATGCAGATGTTTCAAACGGCAAATGTGCTACGGCTTTTCCATCAAGTCAAAGAAGCCGCCTTGGCCCATCTTGAAGCGGAACGACAGTCAGCCAAACGCCGTTATCAGCCGATCAAGGCCAAACAGTTTGAAAAGCGCATTCAAGAAGTCAAAACAAAACGATTTTCTCAGATCCTCACCTTCGAGGCGCTCTTCACTTGGGTTCAGGTGCTTGAAAAAAAGTGGGCGATTCCTATTCAGGCCCCGATCGCAGGGCGCTTAAAGCAAAATCCTTTAAGAAAATCCCTCTCGAAGCAAAGTGAAAACACGACCGTTTCACCGATGGTGGTAGATGTAGTTCAACGCGCCTTTCGATCGGCGCTCTCCACCTCCAATCGATTTTTTGCCAGATGCTATCTCTTCTCGGCGATTTTTCCGATCGAAGCCAACCATGTGATCGCTCGGGCATACGGGGCTTACAATGGACTCCATTTTACGACAGACCATCCCGTATTAGGACGGGTTCCCTATCCGTTTTCGCTCTATTTACTAAAGGAGAAGGAAATCGTTCGCATTCTCCAGGCCTTTCCGGAAATAGAGCAAAAAGCGGTCTTAGAAGACCTTAAACGAAAGACCTTCGATCTTAATCACAACGTCGCGCGGTTCAATCATGCGGGGAGGAGGGGGGAAGAAATACTTCAAGAAGCGCTTGGCGGGGACTGGTTTCAAAATCTGCTTATCGGAACATTCCCAAAAAAGAAAGAGATTCAGCCACTGCTTGTCATCGATAACGCTTTGATTCAAGGCATAGGGCAAAGGCTATTGTCGATCATTCGACAAGATGCAAAACGCCTCAACGAGATCAATGAGGCCATGGAAGAAATGAAGTTTCTAGATAAGCAACGGCAGTATCTACACTATCTAAAAGGGTTAACCCAATCACCCATCACGGCTATCAAGTTACAAAATTTAATGGGAAAAACCCGTACCCATATAAGCGAGATCCAACAAGGCATCAAGGCCTTGGAGGCTCCGGCCCGGCCGATTAGAAAGATCCGCCAACTCAGTTCCGCAGCCTAATTCCAGGCCTACCCATCGGTTAACCCAACGATCAGAAAACTTTTGGAGATAACGATGACAAAGATCGATTCAAAGCAAGACCTGCACGTCGATGTGAATCTTCCTGCGCTGCTTAGAAATTTTGGAGAGGCCTTCTCAGGAGACCGGATTTGGATTCGGGAGCTGCTGCAAAACGCAAGACGCGCCAAGGCCTCGGAAATTCGTATCTGTACAAACGTATTGGATGACCGCCAATTACGGATTAAAGATGACGGCTGCGGCATCCCCGATATGCAAGCCCTTCTTACACTGGGGGCCTCGGGTTGGGATTCGGCCACGATCAATCAAGAAAATCCCTTTGGATTGGGATTTTACGCTGCGCTCTATGCAGCCGAAACACTGATCATTCGATCGAACAACCAACGCTTGGTCATCGAGGTGGATAAGCTCTTAAACGGAGAGAAGCTTCGACCCGAAGCGTCAGAAACTCCTGTCGGGACAGAAATCGGAATCATCCTAAAAAAGTCGCCTTGGACATCCGACAATCCCTCAGACGAAGAAATGCGCAAGCAACTTGAGTCCCTCGTCGAAGGTTTTCCTATCCCCGTGTATCTTGACGATTATGCCTTAAACCGGCCCTATGCCCTTGATGCTTGGGAGGGACTCCGTTTCGATCTTGATAAGGGCATCGCGCTGGTCGAACTCGATCCTGGAATTGATTACCATGACAGGCGAAGCAAATCTTTCTTTCAAGGACTCAATATTTCAGGAAACAATCTGCCCCATCCCTGGCCGAACTTCGGCCATAGAGGAATGAGGGTTTTCATGCACCTTCAATCCAACGACTGGCGCCTCCGGGTCCCGGATCGGGATACGCTCTACCGATCCGATCAGACCGATAAGGATGTTCGTCAACTCGATCGGGACCTATGCGGTGTGGCCGTCGGGCATATCATTGAAGCAGGAGAAACAAGCAGATATTTTGATGTGCTCCTATATTGGGGATACTGTGACGCGATTCGAAACTGCCCTATTCCCCCAGATCGTTGGCATGTGATGACGTCCTCCCTGCATCTTCCGCACTACGAGGAAGAAGATTGCAATTATGCCACTGAACAATTAGAAGAAGGCCTGATTCCGAACCCGGAGAACGATTTCCGATTTATCAGGGATTTCTCAATGATCGACCCTAATGAAGAAACCATAGGCCATCTCTTCGCCGCTTACCAATTTAATATCCCATTTCTCGATTCCTGGGACGACCCAGGCCATTGGTTTTCTAAGACCGCTCAGGGCGAGTCCTTAGATGATTTTTACGACCATAACCTTTCTATCTCTGTTCATGAGGAAGACCGGATCGCCGAAGGAAGCTGGTGGGGGAAGAAGGTGGTCCTTTGCAAGCGCTTCTTTCTTACGCTGGAAGGGTATGGAACGAAGGAGGTCATAGAAGCCGCCTTCATTGAGGATACCTTCTGGATCGTCGATAGGCCAGCACACTTCTACTACCCCATCGACCACGCCTTTGGGTTTCAGATGGAGTTTGGAGATTTCGATGAAACCGCATACGACAATGCGATGAATGAATTTCGCGCGCATCTCGCCATTATGAAAAACGACCTGTGCGGACTTATCCTAAGCGCGATCGATGTGTATCAAGAGGCTTTAGATGGTCACGCATTTTCCGTTCGCTCAAAAAATGGCGCGTTGGAGATCTCCTTGATCTCATAGAAAGAACCCTTCTTTCATTTAAGTTACCGATATGGCGGCCCGCTTCAGATCACTCTGTTGCGGGCCGTTTTGTTTTCAATGTCATTATCAAGGAGAACAACTTGACCGTAAAATATATTTATGAATTAACAAAAAGACCCGGCGAAACACTCTATGACGCCCTGAGAGAGACGGATTTCGACTGGTTGAGAGACGGCGAAACGTCATTCTATTTCGAAGATTCCGCAGTGGGAAAAGACCTGAGAGAACGATTTGTCGACTGGCTTAAATCTCACATGTCCGCTCGCGACTGGAACGAATTGGCCCAGTCAACCAAGGAAGAGGATCTCAAAGACTGGTTTTTGCACCATCCTATACCGGGTCGAGAAGAAGATTTAAGACGCGCATATTCGGACGAAGAAGTTTCCTTTCTCTTATCGACCTATTCAAAAAAGTCCAATATGCCCTTGCTCCTGGATCATCTCGATAAATCCGATGATGCCGAAATCGCCTTGGCCTTCAACCTTATTTCTTATCCGTCCGTCGATGCGGAAGGCCGATATGTCGATACGGGAGATGACCGGCATCTACCGGCCGAAGCTGCCAATGGAGTCAAAACCTTAACGGCTCAGGCCAACAAAAGAGCCGAGGAGACAAGCCGATTCGCAGGCTCCGCAAAACCGATTAACGAATCCGAACAACTTATTGATGAAGAGTTAAACGCGCTTTACCGGCAGGCCTCGGAAATCGAGAAGAAGGCCGTGCTTGCAAAGATTCGCGTCGAGGGTTTCGAATGCAAGATCTGCGGCGGGGAGCCAAGGTATCCGCAACCATGCAATAGATCCGAGCTCGCTGTCTGTCCCTCCTGCGCACATCCGATTTGTCCGAACTGCGCGAATATGATGGAAAACGACCCCATGACGATGGAAGAGTCTAATGCCTATCTGGATTCGTGTGACGACGCAGCTGGAATGGCTTATTGCGGCCAATGCGGCGATTGGAGCGTTGAATTCATGCTCCGCTTTTTAAAGCTCAAGGGCTGTCCCATCCCTCCTGAATACACCCATTACAAAGCAAGGCCGAGATCCTTTCGTCTTTGTACAACCTCGACCGTCGCGTCGCTTCAAGATGTCGAAAAAATAGCGGAAGCCGTCCTGCAACGCTTCCATGAAGGGATCTCCGGCATCATTAAATATCAACATGACTCTGGAGAAATCTGGGGCATCCCAGAACGCCACGAGGAAGGATGGGTGGTCACGATCTGCTATCCCGATGAGCGATAAGTCCTTGGCCCCACCGATTCAAATTTTTTATCTTCCGGGAAGACTTCCGGGAGAATTGGGTACACCGGAGATATGTATGAAGACCAGACGGAAGCAAAATGATTTGATCGAATCGTGCCTGGCCATCTTAAAGCTGAGTTCTGGAGGCGCCGACTTGCTTCAGGAAGATCGCTTATTGCTGGACCTGGCCAAGAAGGGCTACTTGAACGAAAAAGGTGAAGCAGCCGTCTTTGAACTCCACAAATCGATTCTGGAAGAACGATATTATTGCTGGTTTCATGACATACCTTATCTGACGATCGATACCAACGGATATGTGTATTGGAAGGGTCAGTTGGTGGAGAGTTTTAAGCCGCGCTGGGCGCAATCCAGTCCAGCTAACAAACACGCGAATGAAATCGCCCGCCGCTGCAGAATTTTGGAGAAGAAGGGGATAGCGTGCGATCTGAGGGCTGTCGTTGTGGAATGGAAGGAGCCCACGATTCGAAAAAAGTAACGATTAAGTTGGTAGAAGGGATTGGGGGAATTTACGTCGACCCACTCGCGTTCCCCCGATCCCTTGAACTTAAAACCGTGTAGGCATGAGGAAAATATGGACATTGAAGTCAAAGACAAGAAGATGATTCTTATACAAATACCCCTTAATGAGATTCATGGGCACCCCCTAGAACCGCGCACGTATATCGATCTCAGCGCGATGGACAATTTCATAGAAAATATCAAAGCGAATGGGCTGATCAACCCGATTACCGTAACGCCCCGGCGCGAAGGCGGCTACTACCGCCTTGCGGGACAGCGCCGTCAATGGGCCTGTGAAGAACTTGGCTATAAAACCATCGATGCCAATCTGCGCGAAGGGCTCTCGGATCTAGAGATTCAAGCCATTCTCCTTGCCGAAAACCTTCAGCGAGAAAACCTCCCGCCGCTAGATGAGGCGGATACCTTTGCGAAATTTCTGGAAACGCAGCCCATGGACGAATTACTGGCCTTGATCAATCGTGAGCAATCCTATGTTCAACGTCGACTAAAATTGAGGCAATTAAACGATGCCGTCCGTAAAAAGCTACGGAAGAGGGAAATCTCCCTTGCCGTTGCGGAACAACTGGCATGCCTTCCAACCGAGAGGCAGGCGGACATTTTATCCATTGTAGAAGACCAAAAACTCAATGTGGTCCAGCTCTCGAATCTCTTGATGCAGCAAAAAAGCCGGGAACTCAAAACGGCGACTTTCGATACGGCGGAGTGCATGACCTGCATACACAACAGCGCAGGACAAGCCGATTTATTCGCCCAGGCGGTCACCGGACTGGGCAATTGTCTCAATGCGGACTGTTGGCGGCAAAAAGAAAGGGCGAAAGGAGACGAATTAATAAAGCAAATCGAGGCGATGGGGCCCCGTGCGGTCATGACCGAAAAACAAGCCATCGGTATAGCCGATCTCCCTCCCGATGTGGATTCTACCCAGTCCTTGATGCACAACGGCGCGGAGCTTGGAGCGGCCAATTTAGCCGATTGTCAGAGCTGCCAATTCCTGGTTGTTTTTATCTCCGCAAGAGGGCATTTGCTTCAGCAAAACATCTGCACTCAAAAAACGTGTTACCAGGAACGCTCTTTGGTCTTTAGAAAAGGCAATCGAGAACAGAATAAGACAAAAACCATACATGGAAAGGGCGGAAAGAAGACCACTTCGGCAAAAGAAAACCGGACACCCGCGCCGCTTAAGATGACGGCCAAGGATGCGCCCTCCCGGGTCAAAGAGTTTAAGCGTAAACGCTATGACGCTTTCCTGCAAGAGCGCTTTGTAAAAGAAAGCGAAGACAATATCCTTCGGCTCGCGTTTATAGCGATGAGCGATTCCACATGGTCTTCATATCAACCGGCCCGAGAGATCCTAAAGGAACTCTCCGGAGGATCGGATGGGGAGCCCTTTTCGCTTAAAACCTTGGAATCTACACGGGGCTTGGAAAAAACCGTATTGATGCAAGGATTGGGACAACTTGCAAGGCATGTGATCGAAAAGCTGCCCATAGAAACAATCGAACAAATGATCTTTATCGATTTGAAGCAGAATTCAGAGACCCTCTTTTCAGTAGAAAAAGACTATCTGGCGCTCTTAACAAAAGGCGAGATCGAAGCCACGATAGACGAGATCGGTCTTGTGGCTTATCTAGAAGGCACGGGAAAATTGGTCAAAAAACTTTCCAACAAACCGAAAGCGGATTTTATCGAAGGGATATTAAATTCTGGTTTTACCTTCCCGGTCCTGCCGGGATGGCTCAAATCCGAAACGCTCTAACATTAAACCCACCGCGTTACATCCCTATTACATAAGGAGTCTCAATATGATTGATTTCAAAAATATCGCCGATCTGATCCCGCCTCAAGGAAGCATTGCCTTTACCGTTACGCCGGGCCGGATGGGCCGATTGATCGTTCTGGTTCAGCCGATCTACCCAAAGATAGATGGATTGTCCGGAAAAGAAGAAAAAACCTATACACAGGCCCGCACCCCTTTGGTCCTGGAAGGAACGCCTGAGGAGCTAAATGCGGATTTCATGGACATTCTGACAAAAACCCGAACGGAGGAAGAGGGGCTTCACCTGGCCTTTAATAAAAAGCAGCAGGCCATACAAAAGGCCATCGACACAAAAGAAGGCAAAGACCCAAAAACCAGTGAAAAAGAGACACAGGCGCCCACACAAAAAGACGCGCCCTCCGTTACGCCTACGGACGACGACAAAGCGCTGAAGCTTTTTGGATAAACCCAATACATAAGGAGAAAACAATGGAAGTACGAAAAGTCACAAGGTCGTTCGAGTACAACGGAATAGTGCTCGAGGATCCAGATCCAACAATGAATCCCGAAGCTGTGAAGGTCTTCTACGCAAACGTATATCCGGAATTGGCTCAGGCCGTGGTCGAAGAGCCGCAAAGACGGGGAGACACCCTCGTCTACCTTATGAATCGTGCTGTTGGAACCAAGGGGGGCGAGTCATCGCCCCCCGTCACCGTGGAAACCCTTGCTCAAGAAGGAGAGACCGATGGAGACAAAGGAAATAAAAACAGGAGCGTGCCATGTCCTCACAAACTCTTAAGCGATCTGCTCAGACTTCATGGGGCAAAAAATCAGTCGCCCAACAACACTGTGGGAAAACTGCCCCTTTCCCTGCTGCCTTAATTCCCCTACCCCGAATTGACGCGGCCCCCTCAACATTCGACTACGCCGAGTCGGAGATTTCAAGTCATAAACTGGCTCAAATCGGCCTCTGGATGGCTCAAGAAATTAAGCCTCAAGGTATAGCACGGCCTGGCCCTTGGGATCGGACCACCGAACACAATCGAATCAAGGCCGACCTGATTGTGTGGATCGAGGCCATGCTTGTCAGACTCGGATCGAAGGCCTTGAAGGAACACGGGTTCGTGATCGAACTTGAATCCATTGGCTCCGCCTGTGGGGACGCCGCAGCCTTTATTTGCCTTTATTTCCCAAGAGAGGTTCATGTCTTATCTTGCAATGTCCTGCCGGCGATCGCGGAAGAAAATCCAGGCCTCGAAGCGGTTGTGCGGGTGGCCTTTCAATCGCTCTATTGGTTCAAATACGGTTACAACTACGACGATTGCTTTGAACAATTCCAAGACTGGCAGGGAGAACAACTTTATGATCTTGATCTATCCGAAGCGGAGCGGGCGGAAATTGCCCAAGATATAGAGCAAGCCAAAAACGAAATTCCACCTGCATATCGCTTCCTTTTTAGAGGCGAAAAACAGCCTGAATTCCCCCCATTTCCAGGTTGTCCGCCTGAAGACTCTTGGTTGAATGCCTGGTGGCATTGGGCAAAAAGGGCGGCGGAGTCAATCCGTTTGTGGGAAAAACCCATTCCCAATTCCATGGAAACCGATTTGTATGACAGAGAACAGGTCGATCACGGATATCTGACCCCCTTTCTTTGGCCTGTGCCGGGGCGGTTAATGGATTTCTTTTGGGAACTGCTCGATTCCGAAGCGCAAACGGGTGGCGATGTCGTCATGGCCTTTCCAATCGATAGCGCCGCGGAGGCGGCCACTAGCATTGCCGGCATCGGAATGTTCTCACAATGGATCGATCTTTTTATCGAGGCCTGTTTGTTATCCGATAAGAACATCAATTGAGGAGGAGATATGAATATACACCCGCTTCGCTTAACCACAGCGTTGTTGCTCTATTCAGGAGATGCGCCCGGCGGAGCCCCTCACTACTGGCAAGTCCATCCCATCGGGATAGACAAGCACGGGGTTCCTCATCTGGAGGCCGGGCAGGGGATGACGCAAGACTGTATTGAAGCGCTTTGTAAAAAAGTGCTCCCCTCCCTTGTGAGTAACACAGGATGGATCGATAAAAATTTACTCGCTTACGGTTCGGGAACGAGTGGCCCCTTGGTCTTTTTCCGCCCTTCCATGAGAAGACCGATCTACTTCGGCCGTGGTGCGCCCTTAAAAAGCGGTGTAGCGCCGTGGCCCGCGATGGTGATGGTGGCCAGTCCCGGGGAGCTGTCTGTCTACGTTGTGCGGGGCGATCAGAGACCGGACCTGAAAACCCCGCTTTATTGTGCCCCTTTCTACAACGTGTATTACAACCACAAGGTTTGTATCGGCCAAAGCAAGATTCCTCCAAATTGCACGCCTTCCAGTATCGATGGATGGTCAGAGGCCTTTTACAAAAGCGCCTTCACGCACCCCAACGCCAATAACGAAGATTTTTTGCGACAGGGCACACTGGAACAACTGTGGGGAGAATTGCTCTCGGGCAGAAGAAAACGATTTCCGTACGCATGGCTTAAGCCCGCCAATAAAACATTACAACAACTCTTGGCGGAGGAGGATCTCTATGAACCGAAATGACCAATTGTTGCAACAACACTTGCCGATCCTCATGGTTCCGAAATACGAGCCCTTGAGCCCCTTGAGAGAAAACGCCTCGCGGTTTCTTATGTCTGAGAAGGGTCTATGGATTGAATCGAGGACCCCTTGGGGCCTGTTTAGAAAACCCCTCTTCGAGAGTCCGCGCGCCTTGCCCTATGGCCAGGTCAAAGAAGAGATTGGGCTTTCCTGCGGCGCCATTCCTCTTACCCTGGTCGAGCAATTCGCAGTACAGGCACATCAGGTTTCCAAAACCGGGCTAGAGACGGCTGCTTGGATCATATGGAGCGAAAAGAGCGGTTGGTCTTACTTGGATTTGAACATGACTGAGCAATCGCCGGGTTCCGTCCAATTCACGTGGCCAAAACTTGCGGCCGATCAGCACCTCGTACTGGATATGCACAGCCACGGTATTGGTCCTGCTTTCTTCTCCCCAACGGACAATACATCGGATCAAGGTATGGCGCATTTTTCACTGGTCTTAGGACAATGTGATAAGGGGAGCGCACCTTCTGAGGTGCAATCTGCCATTCGCTTGTGTCTTTCCGGTTTCTTCTTCGAGCTCGACCCAAAGGAGGCCTGGATACGGCGCTTGAAGGGGCAGCCATGAGACACTATTTTAATCTGCACGGCGCACAATGCCCAATTAAGGTACATCTCGTTGGATGCGGGGGAACCGGCAGTCACTTGGCCACGCGCCTTGTACAACTCAATACGACTTTATTGGCCTTGGGTCATCCCGGCATCGAGGTGTCGATGTACGATCCGGATTTGGTCAGCGAGGCCAATGTCGGACGGCAACTGTTTTACAATCAAGACATCGGATTACCGAAAGTAACGGTTCTTGTAACGCGGATTAACCAGTGTACCGGCTTTCGCTGGGAAGGCGTTCCAGTGGCATACCCGGCTCCTCACTCCAGAACACCGGATATTGTCATCACCGCCGTCGACAGTGCCAAGGCGAGAATCAAGATCGGTAAAGCATTAAAGAAGAACCGTAAGCAAATTTATTGGCTCGATTGCGGCAATATGAAGCGATCCGGCCAGGTTGTGTTTGGCTTATGCGGTCTGGTAAAGCAACCCAAAGGACAGCAAAAGAAGGCCGTTAATCGCTTGCCCACGGTGCTCGATCTCTATCCGGAACTCGCGAAATCCCGGACGGGTGACGATCAAGGACCTTCCTGTTCGTTGGCGGAGGCCATTCAACAGCAGGATCTTTATATCAATGCATTTATGGCCCTGGAGGCCTCCGAAATGCTTTGGAAGGCCTTTCGCTACGGTTATTTGGAGTATTCGGTTGCCTACATCAATCTGGAGCCTCGAAACACGGGGATTCTTCCGATTGACCCGAAGGTGTGGAGACGGTTCGGCTATCAATATGGCCGGCGATGTAAAAAGAGCTAAACTCATTGACACTTAAATGATATTCTAGGATAATATTAAAAGGGAGCAAATGATGTCAGTTTCTGCAGATATAAAAAAAATGTTTCAAGATCTCATTGTCCCGGAACTCACCGGTATAAAAGCGGCGCAGGAACAGACCAATGTTGAGATGAAGTCTCTCAGAAATGAAATGAAGACTGAAATCCAGCGTCTGGATGAAAAAGTAGGTTCCGTTCGAAATGAGGTTGGATCCGTACGAAATGAAATCTCTTCCTTTCGAGGTGAATTCAAATCGGAAATAAAGCGCTTGGATGAAAAATTAGAGACTGCCATTCAAGTCCGAGAGCGTCTCGTTGCATTGGAATCGAAAATGTCGGTACTCGGCCACTAAATTATAATAATAGGCAGTTTACCTGAAGGCCCAACTTTCTGAAAAAGAAGGTTAGGCCTTTTTATTTTCCACAGCCAATAGGGGGAATATGGTTGAAAAAACATTAGAAGCACTCACTAAAAGGCTAAATTTTTTGCAGTACTTCCGAACCAATATTGAATCGCTGGCTGAATCACCAGAGGACCTCGAAGAAGAGCTGAGGGAGGCCATTGATTGCCTAGAACCAATTGATCCGATCCAACGTATCCAAATTCCGGAGGCTCGTGGTGTCACCCTCCACTTTCCAAAAAAACATCATCGGAGCAAGCCCGTCCATATCAAAACCGCGCAACACGATTCCGGGCTTTTCCTCCTTCCTTATACCGAGAAATTCCGCAAGGCCTTTATTGCTGAATTGAAGCCAGACCTTGCACCATTAACATTTTTGATGAAACAGCTGCGTAATTTGGAATTGGCTTTTCACAAAGAAGAAAAAAGTATTGCCCTCGAAGAAGCAAAGGCAGATGCAAAAAAGGATCAAACCGAAGAAGGAGATAAGAAAGAAAAGATAAAGACAGAAAAAATAAAAAAGGTAAATCGTTATCTCAACGATTACCGCTTTTTCAAATATCTCTACACCACGATTCCGGACAACACAAAACTTGGCAACCTGCTCTTGGGGATAGGGGAAATAGCCCTTCAAAGACAGCTAGAGATTGGACACATCACGGAGCAATTGGATCCCGAAGACGATGAGCGAATTGGCCCCGAACTGAAAGACGCTTTAATTCGGTTTCGGAAGGTCGCACTGCTCTGCGACAACATGTTCGTCTCTTCAATTGCGTCTTGGGCCGCGCTTTCTTCCTTCGTCTCCATACGCGCTAAAAATATAGAAAAACACCTGCTCGAAACTTTTCCCTCCGATATTTATCAAGTCTCGTATATTCAATTTGAATCCTTCATCAACGAACTGACAGAACCTTTTTCCGGTTCACCCACGAAGATGCAGGTGAAGGCGCTCTACTACGCCTTTCTGACAATGGAAACCTTTCTCTCTGGAAAACGCCACCCGAAAGATTATTTCCGATTAAACAATTTTTCACAGGTGGGCGCCGGCAAGACCTACACCACACCGATTTTCATCAAAATGTTTTCAGTCATGATCCAAAATCGGCAAGTGACGAAGGGCCAAGCCCCGGCTCCCTTCGTGACACTCTTCTTAACCGAGGCGAATCTTTGTGAAAATGTGATCAAATCGATGATCGAAATGGGAGTGTCCAAAAACACCCTGCACAGTACGAAGCTGAAAAATCTTGCTTCATTAACTCTTAAGGCCGGGGATTGTGTGGTGCTTAGTCGGCATGAGGTCGGATTAAAAGATGCTGCATCGATTACACGGCCCTTAGAATCGCTTATTCGAAAAGGATTTCACTTCATGGTCGTCTCCGATGAATCGTCTTTCCTAAAAAACATCGAGAGCGGTATTTCATCCGCCGTCGAGACACTTATCGGCTATCTAAAGAAACGAAGAGTCCTTTGGGTAGACTATCGCTTGACCGCGACCCCGGCGAACAACGATACGGGAGACTTTCTATACTTGCTGGGCTCGAATCTTATCAACCTGGGGTCTTTTCTACATCGCTACCCCGATATCGCGCAGTCCATGAACAGCTGCGTCGATAATCTTTTTGCAGTCTGCAAAAGACCGATTGCCCTGCCTCAATTATTAAACCTCCTGAGAATCAGCCACTCGCGCACCGGGGTCTTGATTGCATGGGATCTCATAGAAGTCAAGAATGACCATACATCCAACATTAAACAAATGTACGAGCTTTTTTATACCGATTGCGCGGGAGCGGTCCTGGTTCATTATTATCAAGCGATTTGTCATTTAGGCCTTTTCTCGATCAAGTCTTGGCTTGGAAAAAATCAAGACGGGGAGTCTATACAGCCGGGAATTTTGGATTTCATGAACAAATTGGGAATCTCTTATGCGCGGGTGGTTCAGCCTTTTCATGATGAGATTTCACCTCTCATGGGATTGGACCGCCCCTTGGTTCACTCGGGCTCGCGAGATCTGGATGCCCTCATTCCCTGTCTACCGCTAATAAAAGAAATGACCTCCGCACTGACCTATGATCGCGCGCTAAACGCAGAAGACGAAGTACACTTTCAAATCAATGCAAAGCAGCTACAACCCAATCTGCTGGAATCGGTTACCAATCTCGAAGTTTTAGAAAAAATCCGCCAATTCTTAAACCTCACGATGTATGTCAATCTTGTCCGAAAGGTCCGATCTTATCATCGTGCCTGGTATGCCGTACAAAGGGATGTCGAGCGGGAATGCCGGACATTGCGCTTAGAGTTTCTTGCATCGTATGCCTATATGCATGGCGTAGCGCTTACCCAAAAACATGAAGAAGTCCGGAGAATGGTACATAAAGGGTTTCAAGTTGTAGAGGAAACGGAACTTCACCCGTATTTAGCCGCCAACTCCGATCAAAAAAAAGAAATACTTGCCCTTTTTAAAGGAATGACCGATGGGGCCGTCCTCGGGCATCGCTTACTCGAAGAGCTGGCGCAGTTCTTCGCACCCGTGCGTTATTTTGAACTCCTGAC
Organism: Nitrospirota bacterium; assembly: GCA_029261155.1. Lineage (GTDB taxonomy): Bacteria > Nitrospirota > Nitrospiria > SBBL01 > JAADHI01 > JAJDBU01. Next base: position 35,300 of record JAJDBW010000039.1, read on the forward strand.
CTTATTGGAAAAACGAGAAAAAGAAAAAAAGACGCGACGGGACGCAATAGAAGACGACGAAATCGAAAGGAAACGCGCGTTGATCATGGATACATTGGGGGTTGCTTTGAATTTCAAAAACCGGGGCGACTCCTTCGATGAAATAATGGCGGTTTTTAAATCTGATCTCGCGCAGGTCAAGATAGAAAAGGATCAATTGTTCCATTTCCGGCCCTCAATCCTGGCTAAATATCCCGTCTTTCTCACCGAAACCTTGGCAACACTAGAAGAGCTCGCAAAAGGACTGGGTGAGTTTGACGGACAACGTATCCATGAAATCCTTCGTGACATCGGATCGGGAAATGTCGATTTGGCTCAAACACTGGCTGAGTATGGCATTATTTTTAAGGCCTCAGAATCGGTCAATTTCCCTCTGGTGCTTCGCTTTTCCGATCGGATTCTTCATCGTCTGGCCGCAATATTGGCAAAAGAAGATATCTCGCTTGAAATAGGAAAGGGTGAGGTTGATCAGTTCCGAGATCGGTTCCGAAAAGTGATTGCAAAATGCGGCAGTTTTGAAAATTATGCAGAAAAGATGTCAAAGCTCACACGAGCTCATGAGGTGCCGCTTCTCATTTCGTGCCGGTATCGCTTCTCACAAGAGAGCCTGCTTTCGGCAACACAAGCAGACTTCTCGGTCACAGGTCAAACAGAGAAATCGGCGCGATACCGGGTGCTGGAGGCCTTCGATCATTTAGACGAAAAGATGGGTCGAACGCTGGTAGCGACTACAAAATCGATATTGAAGGGTTTTAATATATTTTATGCTCAATACGGCTTTATGTCCGAGGGCATGGACAATGCGGAGGTCCGCCTACAAATGGCAGGGCGGCTTCGACCCCTCTTCCCACAGCACTTGAAACAAATTGATGAATTGGAGAGGGCCCTTGTTGTCTCCCGGCCGGACGCTCCGGTGATTCGCCATCTTAGGCGCTTAAAAGAGAACATCAAGATCTTTGATGTGGTCTCTCCGCAAATTATTTCGGGTTTTCCAGATATACAAAACGGTAAGGCCTTCATGCTCAATACGCTGCTTTTCTCACAGACACATCAACGGTCCTTTCCTGAAATATTTACTGATGAAGAAGTGTTCCATTTTGTTGACACCAAACCGGAATTCAACGCCGCGACAGTTGAAGGATTTTGCAGAATATCGATCGAGGGATCCATTAACCATTATGTGAAGACTCGTGTGAAGGATAAAGTTCTATCTGTTCCGGATCTGATTGCATTGTTGGAACAAGAAATTCAAGAAGTGGCTGAAAGTAACATGAAGTTATCGAGTTATTTTGATTTTCTGACCGCTTAAATCATAAGCGCATCTTATTGATCGAGACGGTCTTGCCTTAGAACGGCCTGAATGATAGGAGAAAGAAGAAAGCCAATGGCACCAGAAATAGTAATTTACAAAAAAAGGATAGAACAACTTGAAAAAGTCTACACAGAACTTTGGTGCGCGACAGAAGATGGGTTTGATTCAGATACCTTTTTCAAACTGAGGGAAACATTTCGAAAAGTCATGCTACCCGGTATTGTCATTTCTCCATCTGGGAGCCCGTCAAAAACGTAAAGGTATTTATATTTAAAGAGGACCCCTTCTGAAATTTGAGGGGGTCCTCTTTTTTTTTGCCCTTTTTTTGGGAAGGTATTTGGCCTGGTTGGGTTACTGGCCAAAAAAAAGAACTATTCTCGTCTAATATTCGAATAAATTCGAAACTCTTGGAAGGACTGGAGGGGTTAATTTTCACTTGCGAGCTTTTACTTTTGACCGTGGTGCTCAACAACGCTCCCCCACACGCTCCCAACACTCTGGCCCGTCATTCCTCGGTGAATTCACAAGTTTAGAAACCGGATAATAGGCCATCTCCTGATCCGGATAAGGCTCGAATACCTCTTCCATCTCCTTAATGTCCACTCCCGGGTCCAACCAGGAATCCATCATTTCCGGCCGGATGATCACCGGCATTCGGTCATGAATTTCATTTAACAGCGGATTGGCCGAAGTCGTCAAGATCGTATACGACCGCAAGAGCTGTCCTTCCGCGTCCCGCCATTCATCCCACAGCCCTGCAAAAGCCATCGGCTCTTCAGACTTCAAAAAAATCCGCATCGGCGTCTTTGATTTTTCATCTTTCTCTTTTTTCCATTCATAAAATCCGTCGGCCAGGACAACACACTTCCGCTTATTCACCAAGCCCCGGTAGGCTGGCTTGTCCCCCACCGTCTCACACCGGGCATTGATCATTTTATACCCAATCTTCCTATCTTTCGCCCAAGAGGGAATCAAGCCCCATCGGTAGAGATCGAGCACTCGGGTACCATCGACATTGATAATGACCGGGGCTGTCTGAGAGGGCGCAATGTTATAGCGAGGATAAAAATCGGTAGATTCCTGGACCTTAAAAATTGGAATGGTTTTTTCGGGGTGTTGGGAAAATGAATACCGTCCACACATAAGATTACCTTGAGACTGTTTTAATTCGGCATGACTGTGACGCCCGAAATCCTCAAAAAAAAGTATACTCCAGGTTTTACAAAATCCAAAGCGCGTTGCCGTTTTTCCATTTTTCAATACGGAAACATTAAAACAAGGCAGGAATTAGTTGACTTAAGCTCTTCACAATTGGGTGGGGCTAAGAATTATTGAATTCCAGGAGAATTTGAGGCGATTCTTCTGGTGAACAATAAGAGAAAATTTGACATTTGAATGGAGGACTGTCGAATATTACAGAGGATTCAGAGTAAATTCAACTTCACAATCTTTGACCGGGGTGAAATGATAGGCCTGCAGTCTCTCTTTTTATGAGTCGGTCCAGATGACCAACATCCTCGAAACACTTCATGGCATCATCAATCGCGTCACCTACCATAACCCGGAAACCGGCTGGTCCGTTTTACGCGTCCAGCCTTTCGATCAGCCTTTGCAGCAAGAAACGGTCACGGTCCATCAAACAAAAGTCTTTGCCGGCGCAACTATGGAGTTTCGGGGGGCCTGGACCCTGGACCCCAAATACGGCCGTCAGTTTCGCGCAACCGAAGCGATCGAAAAAAAACCGGCAACGGCTGCGGCCCTCGAAAAATATCTGGGATCCGGCTTAATTAACGGGGTCGGTCCAAAAACGGCAAAGAAAATCGTCCGTCATTTTAATCAAGACACACTCGATATCTTCGAGCGCGAGATCGAACGCCTGACCGAAGTGCCGGGGATCGCCGAAAAAAAGCTGCTGATGATCAAGGAGGCCTGGCGAGAGCATCGGGCGATCCTGGAAGTCATGATGTTTTTACAAGGACACGGGATCAGCACCCTCTTCGCGGTCAAGATTTACAAAAAATACGGGGACAAGGCCATTCAAAATGTCACGGATGACCCGTATCGCTTGGCCAATGATTTCTATGGGATCGGGTTCTTCTCCGCCGACAAGGTGGCGCTGAGCCTCGGTCTAGCAGAAGACAGTCCACAGCGGATGATTGCCGCGATCAAACATGTCTTAGCCGCCAGCCGGGACCGTGGGCATTGCTATCTCACTGAAGCGCAAATTAACGAGCAGGTCAAAGAACTGATCGAAATAGATTTAGGGGATCGCCTGCCGGCGCTCCTCGACCGGATGCAGCAGGAAGATCAGCTTCGAGTCCGGACGCTCATGATCGAGGGCGCCGAATGCAGCGCTTATTACTCAAAAACCCTCTACTACGATGAAACAACGGTCGCTCAAAAACTCCGGAAAAGAACCGGGTCCATGGTGTCCGATCAGAAGAGAATCGAAAACTGGATCAAGCAGTATTGCCAATCCCATTCAATCACCTTAAGTGACGAACAAGCCGATGCAGCACGGGGCGTTGTTTCTTGCCGGTTCTCAATACTGACTGGCGGGCCCGGCTGCGGTAAAACCACCACCACCCGTGTCATCGTGAGATTGCTGGAGGCCATGGGAAAGGAAGTCCTCCTTGCCGCGCCGACCGGACGCGCCGCACAACGGATGCATGAAGTCATCGAGAGAGAGGCTAAGACTATCCATCGGATGCTGGAATGGAAGGGCGGGGAATTTCAGAAGAACGAGCAATCACCCCTGAAAGCCGACTTCCTGATCGTCGATGAATGCTCCATGCTGGATGTCAGCTTAACGGCGGCCTTGTTAAAAGCAGTCCCCGACGATTGCCAACTCCTCTTTATTGGCGATTCGGACCAACTGCCCTCCGTGGGGGCCGGGAATGTTTTGAACGATATTATTCATTCGAAAATCGTGCCTTGTTTTCGTTTAACTCAGGTCTTCCGTCAGGCGGAGGCCTCTTCCATCATTCAATATGCCCACCAAATCAATAAAGGGAAAATCCCCCCTATCCCCTCTCCCTTTAAAAAGCCCGAACTCTGGAAGGACGGTGCCGATTGCCTCTTTCTCGATTCGGAGGAAGCGACAAAAGAACAGAGCCGTTTTATCGGCCGAGTTAAACGGCTCTTGAATTGGAAAACCGCTGAGCGAGAGGAGATCGTCTCGGGCGAAGGAGGTCCATTCGCGTTTAGAGTGGGTGAGGCCATCACATCGGCGTATGAG
>JAJDBW010000040.1 GCA_029261155.1 Nitrospirota bacterium
GTGATCTATTTTTCGATACATGGACTCTCCTGGTGCACGCTTTTGGAGGGGGAACGGGTTATTTCTTTGCACTTCAGACATTATACTGAAACTAAATTATTTTTAAAATCAAAAACTTAGATGTTTTTCAGCAAGCCCTAATTAAATTCAGATTACCATAAAAAAGGAGGACCTGCTGTTAACTTGTACAGGTAGCGAATTCGAGAAGAAACCTCACGCAGATTGGAAAATATTAAAAAACACCATTACGGGAAGAAGTCCATAATGATTAATAATTTATATTTCACGTGAAAAGGAGTGGCATTATCCGTGCTATTCTTTAATATGTTCTCACTTTTTACGACATTCCATTTTCAAAATTCTTTTTTCTAAATTAAAGCATTAAATCAGAAACAAAACCTCCCCTCCCGAATCATCCCTCCAATTGTTTCCAGTTCCTTTTTAAGAGAACGGTCCTCATCAAGCGCCGGGATTTGGGATCGCAGGATGGCCACGCCCTTTGCTACGCCTCGGCCCGGTTTTAGTGGCGCGTGGAAAGCGATGCCTTCGGCGGCGGCGAAGAGTTCGACGGCGAGAATGCCTTCGACATTCCAGACGATCTGCTGGAGTTTGAGGGCCGCGCCCATGGCCATGCTCACGTAATCTTCTTGATTAACAGAAGTGGGAATGGAATCGACCGAGGCGGGATTGGCCAGCACTTTGCACTCGGAGGCGAGCGCTGCGGCGGCAACCTGCGGCATCATTAGGCCGGAATGCAGGCCTGGGCGTTTTGTTAAAAAGAGGGGCAGGTCGATGGCTTCCGGATCGATCAATTGGGCAATGCGGCGCTCCGAAATTACCCCCAGCTGCGTGAGTGCAATGGCGAGGTAGTCAAGCGCCAAGGCGATGGGATGGCCGTGAAAATTGCCGCCGGATAAAATTTCGCCAGTATCGGGAAAGACAATCGGATTGTCGGTGACGCTGTTCATCTCCGTGGTCAAGGTCCGGCAGACGCCATCCAAAGCATCGCGCACCGCGCCGTGAACCTGAGGGATGCAGCGGATGGAATAAGGATCTTGCACGCGGCTGCACTGAATGTGAGAGGCTCGGATCTCGCTTTTGGCCAAGAGCTTGCGCAGGGTTTTGGCGACTTGCATCTGTCCGGGATGCGGGCGGATTTTTTGGATCTTGAGATCGAAGGCGGTCGGCGTGCCCATGAGGGCTTCGAGCGACATCGCTCCGGCGAGATCGGCCGTATCGGCCAAACGCTCAGCAGTATGTAATGCGAGCAGGCCCAAACTCAATGAGCATTGCGTGCCATTGACGAGGGATAAACCTTCTTTGGCTTCGAGCTTAATGGGTGCAAGGCCAGCGCGTTTTAATGCGGCTTTGCCGGACATTTTTTTACCCTTGAAGATCGCCTCGCCTTCGCCGATCAGCGGCAAGGCAAGATGAGCCAGGGGAATGAGGTCGCCACTGGCCCCGACAGAACCTCGGCTGGGAATGAGGGGATGCAATCCTTTATTGAGGAAGTCGGCGAGCCGCTCGACGATGACAGGACGCACGCCAGAATAACCCTTCGCCAAAACCAGGGCCCGTAGAAGGATCATCCCACGGGTTTCGGTTTCCGAGAGCGGGGGTCCGAAGCCGCAGGCATGGCTTCTTAGCAGGTTCACTTGAAGCGTCTTAATCTCATCGCCGCTAATCCGCTGGTCAGCCAATTTCCCAAAACCGGTGGTCACGCCATAGACCACGTCGCCGTCCTTAAGGTGTTTTTCGACGACCTTGCGGGCGCGCTTCATTTTTTGTATCGCCTGTGGCGACACACGCACCGGGCGATGGTACAGAACAACATCGTAAAATTCGGAGCGTTTTATCTTGTTTCCCGTCAGGCTTAATGCTTTCATCGCTATTTTAATTCCATCGGTTTAATGCCCTTCTTTCCGGAAAACCGGAAGACGTTTTTAATGACGCGCGTCTGATAGTTTAGAACAAATCGAATTGCGGTCCCAACGCGGTAATCAAAAACCAGGGCCTTCAATTCGGACAAGGAGAAAGTCTTCAGCGCCGAGAGCATTAAGTCCACCTTTTCATCGTCCGCTTCGCGATAGATTTTGTTCGTGAGGGCCTCGGAAATCAGCCAATGTAGGCCGCTGCTTCGGCGCATCTCGAATTGGTAGCGTCGGAAGGATCGGGTCTTTCCTTCTAAATAGGACGTAATGTGTTTGGCCGCGACGCGCCCACAGCGAAGGGCGTGACGGATGCCCTCGAAGGTGAGGGGGTTGACGGTGGAGACAGCATCGCCAATGGCCAAGACATTACCCTCAAAGTAGCGGTCGCGCTGATGCAGGGTGTAGGCAATGGTTTTGCCGTGCTGGTCGAGGATTTTAAAATCCGGGGTTTGAATGCAGCTTGCGATCAAGTGGTCGAGATAAAAACGAAAAGAAGCTTCATGCGGAACGACTTGCTCATGAGGAAAATTCCGGCCCACACCCACCTTGAGACGATTGGCCGCCATTGGAAAAATCCAGGCATAACCCTGCGGCATCCACTTTTGTCCGATAAAAAAAGAGAGCGCATCGGCGTGACGCTTGTACACATCGTCCGGCACCTCGATCAAAAACTCGACGCCCGTGCCGACGATGGCCGCAGCTGGACTTTTCCCCCCACCCAGCACCTTGCGTTCCGTCCCCGTGGCATCGATGAGGACCTGCGTTTCGTAGCTGAGCGTGTTCCCCGTTGCGGCCTCTTTTAATCGAACAAGGGCCTTTCCCCCCTGTTGTTCGTAAGCTTCAAAGGACCAACCCAGAAGGACCTTGCCCTTATGCCCCGAAAGATCATCGGCTAAAAAGCGGCGGAGTTTTTGGAAATCCAAAACGAGGGCGACAGGCTTGTCCGCCTGCCAGCAATGTGCATCCTGGGAGGAGGCAATTTTAATTTGATTGCAGTAGGCCCCGACGACGGAATGCGGCAAATCAAAGTCGTCCAGGACTTCGAGGGTCGAGCCGCCGCTGGAAAAATCCTTGGCGGCAAAGTCCTTCTCTTTTTCGACAAGCAGCACGCGATAGCCCGCCTTGGCCAAGGCCCGCGCGCATTCGCCCCCCGCCGGTCCGGCCCCAATGATGACGGCATCTACCTGCTTCATCGCTTCTCCTTAAAGGATGACGAGCAACCGTCGCAAACATAGCATTATCCGCAGAAGCTGACAAGATTTTCCCGCTCCGCCGTCGCCGTGCATTCCCGGACAATTGGCAAAGCTTACCGTTTTCGATATACAATATTCAGTATACTCCGGCACAGCATTCTTCAAGGCATCCATCGAACAAGGCAGGGCCCATGTTACTCGCAATGGTCTATGGCACCGCGTTGGTCTTTTTGAACATCTTCGTTCATTACGAAGCCCTGCGCTTGATCGTAAAATTGCTGCCCAAGCTAAAAATGCCGCCCCGCAACCGAATGGTGGTCGTCGTTTTTGCGACCTTCCTGGCCCATACCATTGAGGTTTGGCTTTACGCCATCGCCTATTACTTTTTGGATACCTATCACGAGATGGGTCACTTCGTCGGCGTACACAAGGCGCAATTTTTCGACTACGTCTATTTTTCCGCCGTCACCTACACCTCCCTCGGTTTTGGGGATGTGTATCCTACCGGCCCCCTCCGCCTCATCACCGGCATTGAGGCCTTAAACGGCTTGCTGCTGATTGCATGGTCCGCTTCCTTTACCTATTTGGCCATGGAAAAGTTTTGGGATCTGCATCGGTAGAAAGCATTTTACAAGGTTGATTCTATGTTTACTTACTTTGCGATCTTTCTTTCAGGTTGACATCTGTCACGTGACAGATTACACTACAACAATGATTAAAACCTTTGCGGATCGGCACACGCAAATCCTGTACGAAACGGGGAAGTCCAAACGGCTCCCTCCCGGAATTTGGAAAAGGGCCCTTCGGAGGCTGGAATATATCGATTTGGCCACCCGCGTGGACGATCTTAAGACGCCACCGAGCAACCGGCTTCATAAACTGCAAAAGGACCGAATCGGCCAGCATGCCATCGCCGTGAATGACCAGTGGCGGATTTGTTTTCGGTTTTCCGGTGGCGACGCCTACGATGTCGAATTTACCGATTATCATTAAATCGAGGAGCATTATGAGTATTCCTAACAAAAGAAAAAGAAAGATTCGTCCCACCCATCCCGGCGAAATCTTAAGGGAGGATTTCCTGCCGGATTACGGCCTCACGGTGTCGCATTTTTCCAAGGCATTGGGGGTATCACGGCAGACGGTGAATGAACTGCTCCGGGAACGGCGCGCAGTGAGTCCGGAAATGGCGCTTCGTCTTTCGTGCTTATTCGGCAACAGCCCGGAGTTTTGGTTGAACGCGCAACTTGCCGTGGATCTCTGGGATGCAGAAAAGAAAATTAAAAAAAAGATAGACCGAATTTTACCCTTGGATGCGGCATAACGAACGTCTGGGTTCCGGCCTTTACACCAATGACCACATAGCAGATCCCACCGGCCCCCTCCGCCTCATCACCTGCAACGAAGCCCTCAACGGCTTGCTGTTCATCGCCAGGTCCACTTCTTATACTTATCTGGCGATGGAAAGGTTCTAGGATCTGCATCGGTAAGAAAAGTGAAGGATGTATACTCATTTAACCTATGAAATAATACTAAATATCACGTGATTCTACCTTATAGATAGATAATTACTTTCCACAATAAATTTTCCCATATCTAGAAGCCGAGAAAATGTTAATGAGATTCAAGACCGTCCTTGCAGATGTTAAATCAGACCTGATTAGAACAACCGTGGTGACTATTATTCTCTCTGTAGTGGCATCAGCTCAGGCAATAATGAGCGAGGGAATCTACACTGAATACAAGCAACCGTTTTTTATAGTCCTGTTATTTATTCTTTTCTTTTTCGTAATGTTGTTTGTGAATCTGGTTGTCCGTAGTCACTTATTCTTAGTCAAATTAGGTTCCGTAATTATTATTGGTTTGATATTCGTTATATCCTATTTTGCATTCTTGAATTACACTTACAAAGGATTGCAACACAATAGATCTGAGTATATATTTATAGTCTTTTACCCCGATAACGTATCCAGCCCTTCACTAAAAAGAAGTATTGAAAATGGAATGAGAGAACTTCCGAGAAGATTAATTGGTTTAGAAAATACTTACAGGATTAAAAAGATAGCTCTTCCGGCTTCATTTAATTTTGATCACTCATTATTAAAGGAATATGTAGATCAATCGCCCTATGTAATTAGCTATGTGCAGGTGATTCCCGATGGAAAACAGGCGTTTCTCAAACTGGGTTTTCCATCAGCAGTACCTTATTATCGTATGGGGTTTAAGATCGTTGAGAATATTTCCTATGAAGACCAGGAGTTACATGTGAAATTCCAAGGCAGAACAGATAATTATAATATCTCTCTCGAACTCCTTACAAAAATTTCACCTATTCATTATGGCATTGATGATATGGAGCTCAAGATAGGTATCAGTCAGAGTTCAATTTTATTGCGACGTTCTGAACATGTGAAAAGCTTACTCAGTCCTGCGGGAAATGGGTTAATTGTTAATCACAATAATATTTCGGGGAGTGTCTATTTTGCACTCACATCAGGACTTTGAAGCTACTACAAGCTAATTGGAAAGAACGATGCTAACTGTGAACTGCTATTAAATTATTTAGATTTCGATACCGTAGATAGTATAAAGAATAACTTCCCCTATTTCCTTTGGTCCGATCTTAAGCCTTGCATATTGAATACACCACTCAAGAGCAAAATGCAGATGTTTGCCTATATGTCTCCCTCACAACAAGTTGAGTTGAAATCATCACTACTTCGGCTCTTGTTATATGAAAATGAGTCATTCGATTATCTATCTTTATCGGAATTTTATGACGATAATAGGATCTTTGACATAGTAGGCAAAATCGGGAAAAGTTGTAGATTGAGTTTAGGTTCAGACCCTAGAACATCAGCGGAGTGTTTGAATAAATTATTGTTGGATAAGCCTGATTTCTTGAAAAATTATCCCACGCTAAGGGGTATGTTATTGGATGAGATAGACCTACTGTATAACAATTGGTTATTGGTTAACATGACGAACATGACATCGGAACAGTTGGTAGATTTTGTGGAATTCATCCATTCCAATTATCGGTCTTTGGGTGTGCCTGAAAAGGCGTGCGGATTGAATTGGGACTTTATTTTTACGGGCTACTTGTTAAATGCGATTAAGTCGGAAAAACAAAGTATCTCTGCAAGGATAGATGAATTTTCTTCTTACATAGGAAAAACGTATTCGGTAATAGAATGTGATAATTTAACCTTTCTAGGAACGAAGGCAAGTTTACTAACAATGGGAACAGAGGGGGGCAAGAAAATAGAGCGGCTTAGCAATACCATCTCAACTGGTATTAAAGATGATGTATTGGCATCTGAGATGGTTGCTATGGTCCTAAGGGAGTTGGAAGAAATTTTTGTTTATCTTGAGTTTAATGATATTCCTAAATTCGTTCAAATCTTAGAAAAAAGCCTGGAAGGAGGAGGAGAAAAACTGATTGCATCATACCTAACCCAGCTTGCCAACGAGCTTAGATTTCAAGAAGAAGACGCATATAACCTCACAAAACGATTAATTGAAAACATGCCCTACGAAATAAAAACCCTGAAACTAAATGATCCCGTTTCAAAATGGATTGCTGCTTTTGAAGACATCGGTCAGTTGCAAGAGGCTATAGAGGGTGTAAAAATTGAGGTAATAAAGAGCATATCCTTGTTAAGCAACTATTTTCTAGATCCATTTTCTCGTCAAATTTTTGTCCTTCTATCAGCTATTAGTGATAAGACATCAACTGAACGGATCAGTGCTCCTATTCAAAATTCGACTTTGGATAAACTGGTTCTATATAGCAATCTTCATTTTGGTCATCCCTCACCACAGGAACGACAAACATTGTTACAGCAACTTCGAAATAAGCATGCCTCAACAGAACCAGAACTAAGACTTCAGCACTATATATTCTACGTTGATTTTCAGAATAAGAATTATGACGATAGCCTAACTTCTCTTGATAAGTTGATTTCATCGAGTGAATCTCAACGATTAGATTTCTATAAGTTTGCCTACACAGTTATTAATTCTACGGGAACTGCTTTAAATTGCAAAGTAAACAATGATGCACCTATAATGCTCCTGAGTCATTTGTTATCTACAAAATTCCATTCGAAGTATTGGGATATTGACGATACTGTTGACACATTCGAGACAAGATTACAATTTTATATTGAACATATTCTTAAACAAGAGCGGGAGGATTTTCCTGAACTTACAGCAGCTTTAGAAATATGCGTAAAAGGTAAGGCGGCCTAACCTTGACTGAACTTAAATAAACGATGAATACATAGGAGTTAATTCATGCGTCTGGTCTCATGGAATGTAAACGGTATTCGTGCCGTGATGAAAAAGGATTTTTTGGCGACACTGGATTCGATGCAAGCGGATGTCCTTTGCCTACAGGAAACGAAGGCGCAGGACGATCAAGTCCGCGAGGCCTTAGCGGAAATGGAGGGTTATCACCTCTATTCCAACTCGGCGGTGAAAAAAGGTTATTCGGGGACGGCCATCCTCACGAAGGTGGAACCCGTTGCAGTGCGCTACGATATTGGCATAAAAGAACACGATCAGGAAGGACGTGTGATTGCGGCGGAATTCGAGCACTACTTTTTGGTGAATGTCTACACGCCCAATTCGGGCGCGGAGTTGAAGCGTCTGGGCTATCGGCAAAAGTGGGATGCCGATTTTCTGGCCTATCTCCTCGCGCTGCAAAAACAAAAGCCACTCATCCTCTGCGGCGACCTCAATGTGGCGCACCAGCCCATCGACTTGGCGCGGCCCAAGGCCAACTACAATAAAAGCGCGGGTTACATGCAAGAGGAGATCGACGGCATGCACAATATTGTGGCCTCCGATTTTATCGACACATTTCGATATGAGAATCCAGAAAAGGTGAAATACAGCTGGTGGAGTTTCCGCGCGGCGGCGAGAAAGCGAAACGTGGGCTGGAGGATCGATTATTTTTTGACCTCACCGGACCTGAAAGAAAATATTAAAAATACCGACATCCTCAACGAGGTGATGGGTTCTGACCATTGCCCCGTGGTGCTCGATTTAAAGTTGTGATTTCGAACCCTGACTGATCTATCCGATCTTACAAACAAGGACCGTCTATTGGTAAAACCGCAAATTCAATACCCTTGTCTTTGGTCTTACAAAGTCATCGGGGCAGACCCAGACTTGGTAAAGGAAAACATCGAGATCGTGCTTAAACACTACGAAGTGGCCTATCACGAAGCCAAGCAAAGCCGCACGGGAAAATACACCTCCTTTCATCTTTCGGTGCAGGTCCAAGACGAAGCGGAACGGAATACGATCTTCGATAAACTGAAAAATATTCCGACCGTGAAGGTGGTGCTATGAGTTTTCAAATAAGAAAGACATACCATGCCTAAAGTCGTTCTGATCACGGGTGCATCCTCCGGCTTCGGCGCGGCCTGCGCTCGAAAATTTGCTCAATCGGATTACGCACTTATTTTGGCGGCGCGCCGACGCGACAAATTGAAGGCCTTGGCTGCGGAACTTGGAGCGGCCTCGCCCTGCCACGTCGGCCACTTGGATGTGACCCAGCCCGATTCTATTGCGGATTTTTTTGAATCGCTCCCGCAGGATTTTCGCGACATTGACATCCTCATCAACAACGCCGGACTGGCCTTGGGCCTGGAAGCGGCCAACGAATGCGACATGAATGACTGGGACACGATGGTGGATACGAATATCAAGGGGCTGATTCATCTGACGCGCCAGGTTTTACCCGGCATGGTCGCGCGCAACAGCGGGCACATTGTGAACATTGGCTCGGTCGCAGGAACTTGGCCTTATCCGGGTGGCAATGTCTACGGTGCAACCAAGGCCTTCGTGCAACAGTTTTCCCGAGGACTTCGCGCGGATCTTCTGGGCAAATCTATCCGTGTGAGCCACATTGACCCTGGCGCGGCGGAAACCGAATTTTCGATCGTTCGGATGAAGGGCGATAAGGTAAAAGCCAAGAAGGTTTACGAAGGGACACAAGCCTTGACGGCAAACGATATCGCCGACATTGTTTACTGGGCCACATCCCTGCCCTCGCATGTTAACATTAACGCCGTGGAAGTGATGCCGACTTGCCAGGCCTGGGGGCCCTTGGCCCTAGACCGAACGATGCCTTTTTCACCCAAAGTGAGGGAGCAATGACGCGCCTATTTGTCGCCGCGACTAGGTTTTAGTATGATCTCGCCTCATCTGTGCCCAATTTGACCATGCGATCGATCCTGGTAGACTTCTCTAAACAAATGGAGGATGTGTTGAGAACATTTTTTTTACATGCTGTATGCACCGTTTTGTTGATGGCCCTGCCCATAGCGCTGGAAACGGTCAATGCGCAAGGCCACTATCTTACGGAGGTATCCACAGAGCTCTTTCTTTCGGACGATGCGGATAATAATGAAACAGAAATCTATGCCTTTAGGGGGCGGCAACATTTTTCTCCTGTTGACGCCTCTGGACATCCGCTTAAAGAGGCGGCGTTTTTAGAGCGCATCGGCGATATTGAACTGACCTTCGCCATGACCGATTTGCGTTTCGGTTCAGGCCTCGCGGCGGATGGCCCCTTCTACGGCGGATCGGTGCACTACATGCAACCCGGTCTTCCTTTTTTGCTGATCACCGGTTTCCAAAGATCGCGCGTGGCATTTGACTCGCCGATCAGCGCCAATATCACGACGAATCTCTACGATTTGGCTTTTGGGATTTTTTTAAAAGACGGTTTGCTTATCCAATTTGGATACACCCATTCAAAAACAGTACTGTCGCAAACCAGCTTTCCGAGTGTCGAATTCGAGGGCGATAACTACGACTTCATAACAAAATGGGTGTATGAAATTGATAACAAGACGGCCTTTAATATAGAGGGAACAATTGGCGCGCATCAGTTTAAAGATAGTACCAGCAAGGGATCGAATACCGTGTTTGCGATTTTAGGAGAATACTATTTTAATCCACGCATGAGCCTTGGCAGCGGATACGCCTTCAACACGGGCGACGATAAAGACGACGAAGGATCGACCGCCACCCTGATCGCAACCGTCTTTATAAACCCTTCCTTTTCCGCTCAACTCGAATTCGAGACCTTTTTTGCAGATAACATAGAAGGTGAGGATGAAGATCATTTCGATCTACTGCTTTCAGTCCGTTTCTAAGTTTAATGCACTTAAGCCTCTAATCCATAAACTCCTTTTATATTAATAGCTTAGCTAAAAAAAGCACCCAAAGGTCACGCAATCCCTGGGACACATCCGGCCTCTTAAATGATCGGATGTCTTTTAAAGTAGACAGGCCGTATCCTGGGTTTTTAATCCCCCCCGAGGAGAAAACCCGAAACCATCTTCCCTTCACACTAATTTTCTTAAAATCGATCTAAACCCTCTCCGGCGATGAGGTCCAAAATTTTAAGCCAAGGTCGGGATGACGCCATTTGACGACAGCGCCCGGTGTGCCGCTGTCCGTTTTATCAGAAGGAAAGCTTGTTTTCCTTCATAAAATAGACGGGCTTACTTTTGTAGATCCTGGCTTTAAAATTGCAATCTAAGAGGACTGTACAAGGTATCTCTGAAAAACCAAAGAGGTTCTCGCGGGCTGATGGGCTGCGACAAGGACCTCGCCCGATCTCGACATCAGATCGTGATTTCAATTAAAACAAGGAGGTTTTGAATGAAGATCAGAACAAAAATCGGTGTGGCTGCGGTGGCACTCTTACTCTGGACAGGCTTGGCCATGGCCGATGTTCCGGGAAGCATCAGAGGTGAAGTCACCAAAATAAGCGGTGACATGGTCACCATCAAAACGACCGAAGGAAAAATGCAGTCTTTCCATGTCGACCCCAAAACAACCAAGAAGGAAGGTCAAGTCAATGTTGGGGCCATGGTGTCTGCAGATGTGAATAACAGCGGACATGCCACCTCGGTAAAAGTCATCCAAGGCAAAGGAATGGAAAAACACAAAGGATAGCGGCAGGATCTGATTATTCATCGGCGGCACAGGGCAGCGGAGGAGATTGATGCCCTGTGCCGCCCTATCAGAAAGGAGCCCCATCATGATCTTAAAAGGCTTTTTTAAATTGGCAAGCGATTTTTGGAACGGGACACTAGAAAAGGGGAAAGGCAAGCCGGCGACGCTCGCATTACAGCGTGCAATTGAAGCCGAACTCCAGCGCCTCAGATACGAAGATGAGCCCTTGTGCAATAAGATCGCCTATCAAAAATCCTCAAACCACCGCCTATTAAATCGATCAGCTTAGAAAGCTAACCGGACCGTGCATCAAACAAGAGGTCAGGGGGAACGCTAAAGGACAACAATGAGGAGCATGACTTTGAAAATGAAAAAAGTAGGAAACGGCGCGTCCGTATTAATCATGGTATTTATTTTGATGACGGTTCAAGGCTGCGTGAGCAAAAAGCGCTTTCTTTCGACGCAAAACGAGAAAGAAACCTTATCCGATCAATTAAAAAGCGAGGGCGAAATAAATGCCCGCTTGCTAAAAGAAAAACGTGAAACCGAGCAGCGCTTGGCGATGGAACAGGAGAAGCGCGTGCAACTGCAACAAGAAAAGGAGCTCGATAACCAAGCCCTTCAAGCTCAGATGCAGCATTTGGAAAAATCCCTCTCCGAAAAAAATAACAAGCTGTCGGAGTTGGAAACGCGTCTCGGTAAAACAGCCAACAAGTCCGCACAATTAGAAAATCAACTGGCCCATTCCCAAAAAACCGCCGCGGAGAAAATTCAAGATGCGGAAGAAATGCTTCGGACCCAGGAAGAATTGATTGGTAGTCTGAAACAGGAAATAGACGATGGGAACATTAAGATCTCCAAGATGAACGACCGGCTATCCGTCCAGATTGTATCCAAAATTCTGTTTCCCTCCGGAAGCGACCGCGTCACAGGAGAAGGCGAGGCCGTCTTGAAAAAAGTCAGCAACTCTTTAAAATCGATCAAGCAAAATAAAATTCAAATCGAAGGGCACACAGACAACATCCCCATTGGCCCTGTGCTTGCCCAAAAGTTCCCTTCAAACTGGGAGTTATCCACCGCGCGGGCGACGCAGGTGGTGCGCTTGCTGGCCCGGGAGGAAGTCGATCCCACAAACATGCTCGCAGCAGGGATGGCGGAATTTGCGCCCGTGGCCTCGAACGACACCCCGGAAGGCCGTCAACAAAACCGCCGGATCGAGATTGTCCTCATTCCGAAATAGCCAGTAAAGTAGGTGAATTCAGCCTATGAGGGTATGTCCGAAGATAAAAAAACAAGACGAAAGGGTGACGAATACAGTCACCCTTTCGTTCATACCAAACATCGGAAAGCCGCCCCAGCCACGTTCGTGCTCAAGCCGACCTTAGCGAATTGGAAATTGCCTGTGCTGTACCTCAAGGGCCTTGGGCAAAACCAACAAAGACGCTAGCGAATTTGTAAACGATCCCAACAGTTTAACCTCCTTCTTCCTTGTATTGATTCGCCAATAGGGAATACCCTAAATCCAAGGCCCTCTTCCTCAAAATGCTGAGCCCATTCTCGTAATACGATAAATAATCTCGGGTTATCGAGCGTTCAAGCCCCCGATAGAAAACCGGATCGAAAAAGGAAAGGGCTCGTCGAACAAAGTCTCCCCCCATGCTATATTTTCGACCACCACGTAACCCGGTTTCTATTGAACAACGGCGCCGCGTCTATCCTAGGGATGCGACGCCAATTTTCTATTCTTCTGGTATAATTTTTCCTAAGTATGCCTTAAATCACCTTATGCCATCTATAGGTTCCTATGCTCATTCTTGCCATTGACCTTTATGGGATTCATCCTTTTACACAAGCAAAACGCATTGTATTAAAACCAGGGATGAATACCCTCTTGGGGCCGAACGGATCAGGAAAAACCATGGTCTACCAAGCCCTCGCTGCAGTGCTGATGAATAGTTCACCGAAAGGGATGGCCTTAATTGACAATAAGGCGGCCCAAGCGGCAATTACGCTTCAAGACAAAGACGGCGGTGTCCACAGGATTGCGCGGGATTTTAGAAAAGGGGAATGGCTGCTTTCGAAAATGAATCCGGAGACCCAAAAGTTTGACAGCCCCCAAAACGACCCGGAAAAAATATCGGCCTGGCTTCAAACCATGGCCGGTGGGCTCGACGCACAAGCGCGGAGCCTCCTCTTTTTAATCGACCGTTTTCGTCTGCCTTCGTACGGTGCAATGCCTGAGACCGGCACTCTGCCGCTTCCAGAAAATATTGCCTCAACAAACGGGTGGAAGCCTCTCAGTGAAACGGACGCCCTCCTTCCCAACCTCCAGCCCCCGGAACCCCAAAAAGAACAACCCACAAGTGGTTCCGATAAAACACAAGCCCTGAACGATTTGGAAAAACAACTCGAAGCGATGGAGGAAGAACACGACACCCTGCTTCAAAAACAAGATCAAGCAAAATCGATTCGAAATCGCATCGAGCAATGGCAAGAACGAGAACACGGGCGTAAGCAGATGGCGGAAGCGGAGGCCAAAAAATATAAATACTTCCTTACCGAAGGGCCACTGGCTTCGAGTCATCTCCGTGATTTTGAAGAAGGTGAAAAAGAAAGAAACCATCTTTTGAGCGACATCGAAGAAGAAACCGACCTGGTCAAAGGCGATCTCGATTTGTATCAAACGACACAAGGGCCAATATGGAAAGATCCGCTTATGCTCAGTGGCATTGGACTTATAGTTCTCTCTTTTCTCCTCCCATTTATCGTCACGCTTTCCGGTCTCTACCGTTATCTTTTTTTGTTAGGAGTCCTAGGGGGCGGAAGTTTGTCCGCCTTTGCCTATTATAAAATCATTCGCCGAATGGCCATCACACGATCCTTAAAAAATACCCTCCAGGCTTTGGATGAAAAGAGACAAGTAATCACAGAGGAATTTAATAAAAAGAACCAAATCGTATTTACCTATCTCGAAAAAACCGGCGCGAAAGATCTGGTGGAACTGAGAAGCCTCCAAACGGCCTTTGCCAATCTCACCCATAAAAAAGAAGCCAACGAAAAAGAAATAACGCGTATCCTCGACGGCCAAACCCTCGAAACACTAGACAAGCAGGTGGAAGAACTGGAAAAGGACGCGGCGGCGCTTTCGGAAAAACTGAAAGGCCTTGAAGAAGTTTCGCGCGAAGTCTACCGATTGCAGGAAAATTTAAGAAAAGCGGATACGGATTACGGATCTCTGGAAGATACCTTTTTCCCGGATGCAGGTCTTGAGCTGACGTCAGCTCAAGAAGAAGCTTCTTTCTATTCGGCTATTTTTTCGATAAAAAAAGACGGGTCGCAAGCCGTACAGCGCGAGCAATTGAATCAAAATGCCGGACAGGTTTATCGATTTTTTCAAACGGCGAATCAGAAACCGCTACAGGTCAAAAACGACGGCACGATTTATCTCGGCGAACGCAGCTTATACCAACTCAGTACGGGAATGGCCGATCAGGTTTTTCTCTCTCTGGCGCTTTCCACCTTGGTTCAGTTTTCAGGCCTTCCCTTCCCCATGCTCTTGGACGACCCCTTAGCGCACTTAGACCGCCGATCAAAAGCAGTGGTCGCAAAAGTTCTTCAGCAAGTTTCGAAACAACGTCAAATTATCCTCTTTTCCACCGATGCGACTCCCCCTCCGGAGTCTGGACACACCCTCAATCTGGTCTAAACACCCTCGCAATCAGAGCATTAAACGCAAGCCCAGCCGTCCACGGATGCCCAAGGCCGAAAAACCGACGGCCTCCTCATAAACCGTGTCGAACACATTGTCGAGGGCAAACCTAAATTCCCAGTACGGCCGGAATTGCCAAGCGGCTGAAAGATCGACGCGAACATAGTCACCTAAAGTCCGGTTCCCCGTCGGAATGGATGAATCCAAGGATTTTCCCACATATAAGATATTTACATTGCCCTGAACTTGCGTGCAGGCCCTCCATCGGGCATTGATCCCGCCGCGCCACTCGGGGCGATTCCGAAGTACTTCCGCCGTTCCTACGATTTCAGTTTCTGTATACGTAAGATGATTGTTAATCCAGAGTGTTCTGTTCACTTGAAGATCAAGTGTGAGTTCGCCCCCTTCTGCATGAACTTCCGAGCGATTGACCAAGACCGGCGGCGGGCCTTCATCCAAATCGATCAAGTTGAAAAAACGATTGTTGAAATAGGAGGCGCTGATGATAATTCGCTCCGACATATGCGTTTGGACAAGACTGAGTTCATAACTGCGACTCGTTTCGGCTTGAAGCGCGGGATTGCCGACCAAGGCATGGCCCAAGGCGAAAAAACTCGGCACCTTGAAGCCCTCGCCCCAATTGGCCTTCAGTGTCGTCCGGGTAGATGGCATCCGATAGATCAGCCCGGCACGCGGACTGACTTCGCTGTCGAAATCTTCGGGATCGTCGAACCGTGCGCCCCCTTCCAGCACGAGGCCGAGCGGCCCTACCCAGTTGACCTCCAAAAAGGCGCTGTAAATGTCACGCGACAAATCGAAGGACGTGGACACGGGCGCACCGCCAAAAGAAAGGCGGCCCTCGCTCTTGCCGTTTTCGAATTGACCTTCCACACCAAGGCTCAAACGTGTGGAAGACACAGGCCTCATGATCGTATTGATCACAACATTCGTGCGATCCAAATGATTGTCGCTGCGATTGGGTGGTATTCCGAAAGGATCGCGGATGCCGGGTGCCACCCCCGGTGACATAAATTCTTCCCGCCGAAGAAAGTATGCGGCATTGAATTGGTATTCGAAGCGCTCGGAGATATCATGACCGTAAGCTAGGCCCACCGACCATTCCGCCACCTCGCGTTGATCGATATCGCGCGTTACGGAAAATGCCGGACCGCCGCTGTCGTCCGGAAAGCTTGTGCTTTCGCTATTGCCGTAACGCGAAGACAGTTCCAGCCGTTGTTTGTTGGAGGGCGTGATGTTGAGCTTGCCGCCGATGTTCGTGCCGGTGAAACCGCTCCCTTCAACAGGGGATCCGTCATCGACATGAGAAAGACTGAAGGCGTAAACACTCGCGCCCAAAGGCCCGCGTGTTTGGAAGCCCGCACGTGTGTCTTCTTCTGTGCCGCCGCCGACATCCACGATTGTCTCAGGATTGTCCGCGCCGGAGCGCGTGATAATATGGATGACGCCCCCCATCGCATCTGAGCCGTGTACCGATGAAAGTGGCCCGCGCACAATTTCAATCCGCTCGATGTTTGCCGAGTCCAAGGTTGATAAATCAAAGGACCCGCCCCGGCTGTTCGTGGGGTCGTTGAGCTTTACCTCATCGATCATCACGACCGTGAAATTTGGGTCGCTCCCCCGCATATAAACCGAACTCACCCCGCCGCGCCCGCCCGCTTGATCGATGTGCAAGCCGGGCACTTGGCGCAACAAGTCCACCACACTGATCGCTTGCCGCGCTTCAATTTCTTCGCGGGTGATGATGGTGGTGCTGGCGGATGTCGCGTTCAAAGTCGA
Source organism: Nitrospirota bacterium (assembly GCA_029261155.1). Classification (GTDB taxonomy): domain Bacteria; phylum Nitrospirota; class Nitrospiria; order SBBL01; family JAADHI01; genus JAJDBU01. The sequence continues at coordinate 16,611 of JAJDBW010000040.1, forward strand.
GGGGAGGTGCGAGGCGGAGACAATGACTGGGTCCAGTACCTTCGGACGGGGTTCTTTCGCCTTTGCGATCGTGCAAAGATTTGTTATTAATGTAAAAAAAGGAATGAATGCAATAAGCAATTGAAAAGGATTTGGGAGACGTCGATATTTTGAATGAAAATCGAAATGAGAAGAACTGTTGTAATCGTTCAAAATATTTTATGGTCCTTAAAGAATGATCTCTGAATTGATACCGACATTTTTACTCACAGATAATATGCATGATATAAACTAAAAAACGACAAGGGCACAAGCATAAGGATAAAAAAGTTCATCCAATTAAAAAATATACGAAGCTAAGAACCGGTAGGAATTAAGTGAATGTATACTTTCCTGGTGGGAAATTATATGTGATTCGCCAGATGAGGATGAAATGGTGAACTCTGATAAATCCTTCCCGTAATTGTGATTTTTGATATCCGTTCAATCGCTCAGCCTTCCATCCGGAATTCCTCATATTTTAACTGTACCCGATAAATTAAGGGCCCGTTTAAAAAAATCGGATTCACACTAAAACAGCCGGTAAAACCATGAGTTGTTAAATTCTAGAAAGATGCCCAATCAGTGGCAGTGCATTGCTGACAAAGTACTCTCCAGAAAGAAGTCCGGTTGCGGACAAAACGCGGGCTCATCATGTCAGTGAAGTGAGAATCTCATGAATTGTGGAACACTATTCCCACGCCTTTGCTTGAATTGTAACAAAAAAATTACTTAAGACAAAAAGTTGTGATTTGGTGAATTTGAAGTATCTGACTCGTTACGCTATCTTGGAAAGCGATTAGAAAGCCTTTGAATATCCTTTTATGCGTGACCCATACTGTTGAGATCAAACAAATTTGAGTAAATGAGGTTCTCGCCAAATGCATATTGCCAAGCAGAAAGAAGCATTTAATTTTCTCTGGTGGTATTCGATTATCAGTTTCTTCTGCATTGTCATTATTTCTGTCGTTACAGGTTTTACGCTTTCCAGATTTCTGACTCAGAACACCCTTCAACTCGATGCAGTTGGAACGGAATATTTCATCCAATACCTTGTTGAATCTGAAAATGCGAGCCTCTATTTCTCAATTGAAGACAAGGAGCGGCGAGAGAGAAATTTTTCCGATCTTTTTAAACACGTTAATAAAAATCCGGAGGTGATCTGGGTAAAAGCCTATGACCTGGAAGGGACAGTGCTTTGGGCGGATGATGAGCGGTTTATCGGGCATCGATTTATGCCGAACCCTGAACTGATTCGTGCCCTCTCAGGTAAAATGACGGTTGCAAGCGGTACGTCCGGCAGGCCGGTGAAAGCAGAACATGTCTTTGACGAAGAGGTCCCTTATTTTTCCGAAATCTATCTTCCGGTATGGAGCATCGATCGAGACAAGGTTGTAGGTGTCATTGAAGTTTACAAAATACCGCATGCACTTTTCAGTGTGATTCATAGAGGGACTCGCCTGGTCTGGATCACCGCCAGCCTCGGTGGACTTTTTCTCTACGTCTCTCTCTTTTGGATCGTAAAAAGAGCCACCATTGTCATCCGCCGTCAACAGCAGGCCTTAGGAGATGCCAACGTGGTCTTAGAGGGAAAAATAAAGGACAGTAGGCACACCGCAGAAGCACTCGGATCCTTACTGATAACGACAGGAGTCGCCAGCAATAAAAACTTCTTCCGTGACTGCGTCCATGACCTTGCCAAGATCTACGATGTCCGTTACGCCTTTGTGGGTGTCTTTTCCAATGACTCACAGACCTCCATTAGAACGCTCGCCTATTTGGATGGAGACAACCTCATGGAGAACGTCGAATACAAAGTGTCAGGGTCACCCAGCGAGGATGTCCTGAATTCGGGGGTGCAGTTCGTACCCATGAATGTTCTTGAAAAATACCCGAAAGATAGTTTCCTCCGTGAAATGAACATGGAGAGCTATTTCGGCGCACCTTTGATCTCACCCTTAAAAACAGTGTCGGGGCTGGTGGCTGTTATGGACAGCAAACCCATGTCGCTTCAGGATTGGGCGAAACCGCTATTGGGTATTATGGCCAACCGGTTAGCGCTAGAACTTGAACGCCAGTCCTCGGAAAATGCCTTGAAACTTGCCGTTACCGTTTTTCAGAATGCCACCGAGGCGATTATGATTACCGATGCAGAAGAAAAAATCATCTCTGTCAATCCTGCATTCATAGAGATCACCGGTTTTCCAGAAGAGGAGGTGATTGGACAGACCCCTCGGATGTTTAAATCCGGTAGGCATGACAGGGCATTTTATGAGGAGATGTGGAACGTTCTCTCCGTCACAGGTCAGTGGCAAGGAGAAATCTGGGACAAAAAAAAGGATGGCACGGTCTACCCGAAATGGCTCTCGATCATTGCAGTCAAGAATAAAACAGGAAAAACCGTTCAGTATATTGCGCTCTTCAATGACACCTCCGAGCGTATGGAAATGGAGATCCAACTCCGCCAAAGGCAGAAACTTGAGACCATCGGTCAACTCGCGGGGGGCGTCGCCCACGAATTCAATAATCTTCTAACCCCGATCATCGGACATGTCGAAATCCTCTTAGAGCAGGCCTCAAAACAACCAGAGATGCGAGACGCCCTCTTCATGGTTCAAAAAGCCGCTCTGCGTGCAGCCGGGATGACCAAAGCCCTCCTTTCCTTTAGTCGTAAGGTTCCCATGACCTTCAAGCCCCAATCGCTATTAGACCTTTGTTTAGAGGTTGAACATCTGCTCCGTCACACCATCGACCGGCAAATCGAGATTGCCGTTGAATCGTCCGATGATCTCTGGCCCGTGCTCATGGATTCAGATCAGATCCATCAGGTCATCGTCAACCTCTGCCTGAACGCACGGGATGCCTTGAGGGACCGTCTGCTCGAGAATGAAGATTTTCAGCCTTCGATACAAATCAAGCTGAAAAACGTTCATATTGATAAAATGTTTTGCAAATCTCACCATGAAGCAAAAGTCGGAGATTTTGTATGCCTCTCTGTCGCCGATAATGGTGAGGGGATTGATGAAGCCTCCCTCTCCCACCTTTTCGAACCTTTTTTTACGACCAAGGAGGTCGGCATGGGAACCGGTCTCGGTTTAGCGTCCAGCCACGCGATCGTTAAAAGACACAAAGGATGGATCAGCCTGAAAACAGCCAAGGGCGAAGGGACGACCTTTGAGGTCTACCTGCCTCGGACCGAAGATCTTGTTGTCGAGGCGCTTCAAGAAGTGAGCGGACGACCTGAAATGCAGGGTGCCGTGACGGTCATGATTGTCGATGACGATGAACTGGTGCGCGGTCTGGGCAGAACCATCCTGGAGAGGCGTGGCTACACGGTCTTGTTAGCCGAAGGGGGGCATCAGGCCCTGGAAATCTTCAAACGGGAACCTAGTATCGAAATTGTCATCCTTGACCTAAGCATGCCCCGCCAGTCGGGCTGGGAGGTGCTCCGGAATCTTCGTGCGCTCGATCCTGATTTGAAGGTCATCATCTCTTCCGGTCACGACATTTTCCATCAAACCGAAGTAAAGGACGATCTCGAACCCTATACGATTCTCTCAAAACCTTTTAGTCCCTCTGGAATGGAGCGTGCGATTCGGAAAGTGATAAATCCAAGCAAACCTCTTTAGGCCCTGACGATTCATTCAGGCTATAAAATAGTAAAACCAGAGACGGACATTATTTCCCTAGTTCTCTATTTCTCCTGGCATTCGATAGATATTAAACTCACTCAAAAGTGAAGACTTTAAGATGGCGTTTTCATTTTTCAGGGCTGCAGATTGAAGATCCCGGCCTAAACCCGCCTTAAACCCCAAGAAACTTTCTCTGCCATTTCATCACCCAGTACCGGACCAACCCACACTTCCTTCCCCTGCCGATGGCCCACGACTTTCCCGCCGAGATAAGCAACGGCGTTCGAGGCCGAGGCGGTGACCTTCGCCCCCGGCGTGACAATGCCGGCAAGGCTCATCGGGTCCGAGGCAGAGAGGATGCACAATTCCTCTTTTGATTTTTCCTGTGCGCATTGCCTTAACAGCGGGACGACTTCGGGGAGGGCGAATTGTTCTCCAGCGACGCCGGTAATGAAGCGGCCGCCGCGAATTTCGCCTTTCGCTTCCATTCGGCGATAGACGGGAAGTAATTTCCGCCAGGGCGGCGCACCCGATTCCCGCGTCAGAAGATCGCGGAAAAAGACGCCGTAGCGTTCTAAGAGTTGGCCCGCCCAGAGACGGAGCCCTTCTTCCTTATCCCTATCTTCACCCACCGGCGCCTCCATCAGCCACCAGCGGCCCTTGCCTTGGGGTCTTGTCGCCGGCGGGGTCCCGCCCCAAAAACGTCTTCCACGTTGACGGAGGGCTTTGCGCTCCTTTCGTTTCGGCGCAATGAGGGATCGCACTGCACCGAAACCGTCGCCACTGACGCGTCCTGCCGCTGCCAGTTCCCACAAAGCCCCTTCCAATTGCGTTTTGAGGAGATTGTTTTTCATCAGGAGTTCATTGAAAAAAAGTGCGCCGCCACGCTCCAAGCATTCAAAAACGGATTGCGCTTCGGCACTTAGTCGACGATCCGCACTTTCTGTTTGAGGCATGCCGTTCGTGCGAAGCCAATGTAAATCTTCTCGGAGCATCAGCGAAATCGGGAGCACGCGCGTCGCCCCGCGTACCGCGCCGGTTTTTAATCTTCCCCAAACCATTTCTCCGGAAAGGGACAACTCATCAAGCCATTGGGTTTTATAATCCGCGATGCGCGAGGGTAGAATCTGCCGTTCCCAGGCAATGGCCGGAATCTCAAAACCTTGTAACTGTGCGATCACAGCCATCACGCCCTCGCGGCCTTGAAGTTGTTTACCTTTTTTGAGATGACTCCAGTCTAGGAAAAAAGACATAAGGGCTTCCGGCGAAATCGGGGCCATCTGTTTGCGAAGATGATTGAGCGTTAAACGATGGATGCGGGCCAAGAGATGGCGGGCGCACCATTCTTTCTCGTCGGAGTGATGAGCCTCCGTGGTAAAGCGCCCGCGCAGGACCTCGCCCTCGGCTTCCAAGGCTTCGAGCGTGGATTCAACGAGATGGATTGGAAAACCGAGCGAAGACGAAAGTGCCACCGTTGTCGTTGGTCCGGCGAGGGCCATGCGTCCCCGCAGCAGCTCCAGCCGGGCCTCGAGAATTTCCCATTCGGTGCGGACACCCTCCGGCACCCTAATCATCGGATCGATCACAAGCTCCGGCCGGGCCGCGCGCACCATCGGCCAACGCTCCGTGGCGACCCAAAAATGATTGCCGTCGGCATCGATCCCCCGTGTCGCGCGGCCCGTTTCGATTAAGTCCTCGAACCATGGCATCCACGCATTGCTTATCTGTTCTTCCGTTTTTTCTATGAAGGGTGATGTACTTTGCCCCTCCGCTTCGGGCAGCAGGCCGACGCTCAGTAAAGTATCGTGCAACTCATCTGCATCACGCACCAGGGGCCAGGCCTCCCGCCGCACTTGGGCGATGGCCTCGGGATCGAGATTGCCCAAGTCGCGGAGCGATTCCACCGAAAGCGTTCGGCGTGTCGCCACCGCACGGGCGCGTCGCTCCTCCAAAGGCGCATCGTCCAAAAAGGCGTAGGGTTGTGCGTTTAAGAGTTGATAAGAAAAGGGCGAAGGCTCCCGCGTGTCGATACATGTGACGGCAATCTCTTTTTCCGTGATCGATTTTAAAAGATCGACCCATCCCTCCACATCCATCGCTTCGTGCAGGGTGTCGTCAACGGTTTGTCGGATCATGGGATGATCAGGAATGGAAACGTTTCCGACGAAGTTGCCGTTTTCGGCGCAGGCGGTGATGGCGGGGAAGAGTTGCGTGAGCAGGTCGTCGGCGCGGAAGCGCTGAAGCGGCGGGGGCACGCGCTTGCCGCCGCGTTGGCGAAGCACGACCAAGGCGCGCCTAAGGTTCCAGCGCCAACGATTCGTAAAAAAGGGTGAGGCCAGCAGCGCCTGTTCTAAGAGCGCCTTCGCGGCCTCGGGCCGGATCATGCGCGTGACTTCCTCTAAGGGAAAGCCCTGTTGCGGACCGAGGGAGAGGACGAGGCCGTTGTCATCGGCGCTGGCCTGCAATTCGAAATCGAATCTCCGGCAGAAGCGTTTTCTTAAGGCCAGGCCATAGGCGCGATTCACGCGGCCGCCGAAGGGCGCATGAATAACCAGTTGCATCCCGCCCGATTCATCGAAGAAACGTTCGAATAAAATGTGATGCTGCGTCGGGATCATGCCGACGGCACTTTTTTGCGCCAATAAATAATCCACGGTCCCTTGTGCCTTCTCTTCCGGGAGACGCGCTTCGCCCATCAACCAATTCGAAGCGGCTTTGAGATCGTCCAAGCGCCCGTCGATTTCTTCGCGGAGACGCGACACTTCTTGCGAGAGTTCAAAGGTCCGAGAAGGCGCTTCGCCGCGCCAAAAGGGGATGGTCGGCGGCGCGCCCTGGGCATCGGTGACGACGACCTCGCCCGAGCGAACCTGTTGAATGCGCCAAGAGGTGTTGCCCAAGAGAAAGATATCGCCCGCCATGCTTTCGATCGCAAAATCTTCATCGACCGATCCGACGCGGATGCCTTCGGGTTCGGCCACGACCTTGTAGTCGGCCAGCTCCGGGATGGCCCCACCGGAGGTGAGTGCGGTAAGCCGCGCACCGCGTCGCGCCTTCAAGCGGCCTTGTACCCGGTCGCGATGGAGGTAGGCCCCGGCCTTGCCGTTTCGGGTGGAGAGACCTTCACTCAACATTTCGATCAGGGCCTCGAAGTCGTCCCACTTCAGATCCTTAAAAGGCATGGCCTTTCGGAGCAGGTCGAACAGACCTCGCTCGTCCCATTCCTCACAGGCCGTTGCCGCAACGATCTGCTGGGCAAGGACGTCTAAAGGCGCTTGTGGGATTAAAATTTTATCGAGCCGCCCGGCACGAATGGCGCGGATGAGGGCAACAGCTTCTAGAAGTTCATCGCGCGTTAATGCGAACAAGCGGCCCTTTGGGATCTGACCGAGGGCGTGGCCGGATCGTCCGATGCGTTGGAGGAAGACGGCGATGGATCGGGGACTGCCGATTTGAATCACCAAGTCGATAAAACCGATGTCGATGCCCAACTCTAAAGAGGCGGTAGCGACCACGGCCTTGAGTTCGCCCGCTTTCAAGCGGCGCTCCGCCGAGAGTCGGATTTTTCTCGAGAGGCTGCCGTGATGCGAGGTAACGTGTTCCGCGCCTAAGAGCTCCGACAATTGATGAGTGATGCGCTCGGCCATGCGGCGGGTGTTTACGAAGATCAGGGTCGAACGGTGCGACGCGATCATTTCCCCGATTTGTTTGTAGACTTCCTCCCACTGTTCGTTGGAGCACACGGCGGAGAGCGGCGTTTTCGGTGTTTCAATCGCCAAATCGAGTTCGCGCAGATGGCCGACATCGACGATGTTGCATGTTGGGTTGCCCTTGTCCGAGGATTGATTTCCGACGAGAAAGTGCGCCATCGCTTCCATTGGGCGCTGCGTGGCGGAAAGGCCGATGCGAACCGGCCGTTTCAAACAGAGATGTTCGAGCCGTTCCAAAGAAAGCGACAGATGCGAGCCGCGTTTGTCGCGGGCGACGGCATGGATTTCATCGACGATGACGGTCTCCACGGTCATCAGCATCTGCCGGCTAGACTCCGCGGTGAGCAAGAGATAGAACGACTCCGGTGTGGTGACGATAATGTGCGGGGGTTTGCGAAGCATGGCCCGCCGCTCCGATTGCGGTGTATCGCCCGTCCGAACCATCGCCCGAATTTCAGGGAGCACCATACCTTCCGCTTCGGCCAGGGCGCGGATCTCGGCGAGGGGCGTTTCCAGGTTGCGTTGGATATCGTTGCTGAGGGCCTTTAGGGGAGAAACGTAGAGCACGCGGCATTGGTCCGATAGATGCCCTTCAATGCCCTCGCGAATCAGGCCATCAATCGAGGCGAGGAAGGCGGCGAGGGTTTTGCCCGAGCCGGTTGGCGCCGCGATGAGGGTGTCTTGGCCTTGGAGAATGGCCGGCCAGCCCTGGGCCTGGGCCTGCGTGGGCGGGCCGAAGCGCTCCGCGAACCACCTTGCAATCAGGGGATGAAAGGATGAAAGCGGCATGGGGAGATTATAAAGGAAATGGAGGAAAGGAGAAAGGGAGCCGTGGAAACAATTAAAATTTGATCCCTATTTCGGAATCATCTCAATGCTGCTTGTGGTGGGCTGGCTGTTCGCATCGACGGTCACAAGAATCAGAACATCCTTGTAATCGGGATGCGTCACCTCCAGATTGTAGCTGCCGGCATGGATGTGATCGATACGAAACTCGCCGTCGCCATCGCTTGTCACCGTGCCGAGGCCCGCACCCATAAGCAGAACCGCCGCGCCCTTGATGGCCTTTCCTGTTTCTTTGTCTTTCACTGTTCCCACAATACGATATGGGCCCTTGGTTTTTTTTGTAAGAGTGGAACAGCTCGAAAAAATAACACCTGCAAGCACAATGACGATGGAGGCGGTTGCGAACTTTAGGAAAGCGCCTTGCGCCCCCTCAGGTCTCCGATTCTCTTTTTTCATCATTCTAATTTTCCCCGATATGTATAATGGCCTTCGCTTCGGATCGTCTTATAAATCGACCTGATTCGTCAAGCCGGGCGCTAAAAAGAGTCTTTTCCGTAATCTCGATAGCGTAAATACAATGGCGATAGATGGCGGAGACGGTGGCACAGGGTTTCTGCCTTGAGAAACCTCGCTTCGCCTTCGAACCTTTCAGGCCTCTGTTGTTGCTTTGACAGATAGACGGGCCTTCGGTATATTTTTAATGCACCCATCAGGAAGACCCATGCCCCAACCCCAACAAAAAAAGAAGCGTTTAGGCCAGATGCTCCTCGCGGAAGGCCTCGTGACCGAATTACAACTCGAACGCGCCCTGCGTGAACAAAAGGGTTCCGGAAACCGTTTGGGCAAAGTGCTCCGCGACTTGGGCTACGTTAACGAAGAAGGTATCATCAAAGTGCTGGGGAAACAAATGAATATTCCCCACATTGCCTTGAATAACATCGTCGTCGATCCCGCGGTGGTACACCTCATTCCGGAAATGGTCGCCCGCCGCCATCAAGTGATTCCCCTCTATAAAAAAGGATCGAACCTCACTTTGGCCATGGTCGATCCTTTGAACGTATTCGCCATTGACGACATTCAACAAATTACCGGCCTTCAAATCAGCCCGGCGGTGGGGACAGAACGGGAAATCCTCAAGGCCATCGAGCGCTTCTACAGCGGCACGGGTAATATGGAACAGGCCATACGAGACGCCGATCTGAAGTCGATGGTCGAGGGCGAAGCCTTATCTCCGAAAGAGGCCGAGCAGGCCGAAGAATCGCCGGTCATCAATTTTGTAAATTCCCTGATTGGGCAGGCCGTAAAAGAAGGCGCCAGTGATGTGCACTTTGAGCCCGACCGCGAAGGCATTCAGATCCGCTACCGCGTTGACGGCCTGCTCCATGACGTGATGATCGCCCCAAAATCCCTGCAAGCCGGTGTGATTTCCCGCATCAAAATTTTATCGCAATTGGATATCTCCGAGAAACGCGTGCCCCAAGATGGGCGCTTTGAGATTAAAGTCGGGGAGAAGGACATCGATATCCGTATCTCCACATTGCCAACCGCTTTTGGCGAAAAAATCGTGATGCGGCTCTTGGATAAAGGCAGTGTCCTCATCGGCCTGGAGGGGCTTGGCTTTAATAGCGAAACGCTTAAAGAATTCGATCGCTACTTTCGGAGGCCCTTCGGCCTTATCCTGGTGACAGGAGCCACCGGAAGCGGAAAGACGACCACGCTCTACTCCGTGCTTCAAATGATTAATACGCCCGAAAAAAATATCGTCACCATTGAAGACCCGGTCGAATACCAACTCAAGCGGATTACCCAAGTTCAGGTGAACGAAAAGGTGGGTGTCAGTTTCGCCACGGGACTGCGATCCATTTTGCGCCAAGATCCGGATGTGGTTATGGTTGGAGAAATTCGGGACGGGGAGACCGCAAACCTCGCTATTCAAGCGGCCCTGACCGGCCATTTGGTCTTAAGCACCCTCCACACCAACGATGCCCCCGGGGCGGTCGCCCGACTCATCGACATGGGCGCAGAACCCTTTCTTATCGCTTCTTCCTTAACCGCCGTGGTCTCTCAAAAATTGGTCCGAAAGATCTGTAAGGCCTGCGCCGCACCCGACAACCCACCCCAAGATTTGATCGAACGCCTTGAACTCGCGCCCCTCTTGGCCAAGAAAAAAGGGACGCTTATGAAAGGCACGGGCTGCGCAGAGTGTCGCGGAAACGGGTATGCCGGACGTATTGGACTCTACGAATTCTTACCGGTAAACGATGCGATTCGCGCGCTGGTCGTTAGCCGCGCCTCTTCCAGCGAAATCCAAAAAGCCGCACTCAAATCCAGCTATCGGCCCCTTCGGACCCAAGGCATCTTCAAAGCCCTTGAAGGCCACACCAGCCTCGAAGAAGTCCTTCGCGTCACCCAAGACATCGAACTCTAAAAAAGCCTCAAACAAAGCCATCTACCTAAAGTAACAATAATTGGCAGCTCCCTCCAATTATCGTCAGAAGTTTAAACTTCTACACAACGAAATTCTAAAGGACCTTTAGATTTCCTAAACTTAGACCCTTTTTCCGACCCAAACATCTTCATTTTCTCTTGGCATCTATATTGCTCATATCTGTAGAGCGAACTTTTGTAACTGGAACTATCATGCCAAATTTCCAATATCGCGCACGAGATAAATCCGGAACCCTTTTCTCAGGCAGCCTCGAAACCCACGGGCGCGACGCCGTCGCATCCTACTTGGACGGCCTGGGTTATTATCCGGTTTCCATCAAGCAAGAGGGCACCGGATTCAATATCGACTTCGGAAAAAAGTTCAATCAGATTCAACCGATTCAGGCGAAAGACCTTATTGTGTTCTCCCGACAAATGGCAACATTGGTCGGCGCAGGCGTTCCCATCCTCTCCAGCTTCGATTCGCTAATGGAACAAACAACAAATTACCGACTAAAACAGGTTATTCAACGTGTCCGACGAGACATCGAAACCGGAAGTTCTTTTTCTGGAGCCATAGAAAAACATCCTGAAGCCTTTTCCAATCTGTATGTCAGCATGGTGCGTGCCGGTGAAACCGGGGGTGTGCTCGACGAAATTCTTTATCGTCTTGCAGCCGTTGCGGAACAAGAAGAAGAAACAAGAAGCCGCATTAAATCGGCAACCATGCATCCGATGATCATCGTAGGGACACTGATTCTTGCTGCTATCGTTATTCTCACTTGGGTCATCCCCAAGTTTGAGGCCATCTATGCAAAGTCAACGATAAAACTACCGCTGCCCACGCGTATCTTGATCGGCATTAACACAATTTTCCATAGCTATTGGCCGGTCATGCTACTCCTCGTTGCAGGAAGCATTTGGGGCTTGAGACACTATGTCGGAACAAAGGCGGGAAGGCAGGTTTGGGATCGGTTGAAATTGAAAATACCCATATTCGGGCCAATCTTTTTAAAGGTCGCACTTTCTCGGTTTTCCCGGACTTTCGGAACCCTAATCCGGAGTGGCCTGCCCATGCTCGAAACGCTGGACGTGGTCTCGGGAACCGTGGGCAATGTCGTGATTTCCGATGTCGTTCTTAGAATTCGCGAAGCAGCTCGGGAGGGTCGCGGTGTGGTTCAACCCATGAAAGAAAGTCTGTTTTTTCCATCTTCCATTACGCAAATGGTGGCCATCGGAGAAGAAACAGGTCAAATGGACGAGATGATGACTAAAGTTTCCGAATATTACGACCGAGAAGTCGATCATGCCATTCGGAACCTAACCAGCGCCCTAGAACCCGTCTTATTGATCACCATCGGCACCGTGGTGCTCTTTTTTGCGCTGGCCATTTTTATGCCCTGGTGGAACATGATGGAAGTCTTTAAAGCCGGAGGACCTTAATGTTTCGATTTCAAGTGGCTCGACCGAAGACAAAACACACAAGGATGTGGAGGATAGAGCAATGCGAATGAATTCAAAAGGCTATACCTTAATTGAGTTGATTACCGTCATGGTCATCATGGGCGTTTTGACCGGCCTTGCGGTCAACCGCTACCACGACCTAACTCAAGACGCGAATATCTCCGCCACCAAAGGCAACTTGGGCACGATGCGGGCAGGAATCACCTTGATTCATGCAAAGGCCCTGATTACGGGCATCAGCGCCTCCAATCCGGAATGGCCAAGCGTATCGGAGCTGAACAACAATAGCCTTGATGCCTCGCGGCCCGCAGCATTGGCAAACCTTAAATTAATAGAAGGGCCCTCTGGCGGCGTTTGCGCTTCCGCCTGCATGCCCGAAAGTATGGTTTCAAATCTAGCCAGTCTAGCAGCACGTAAGACCATCGTCGCGGCCACCACGGCCCAAGCCGACGCCCGTATTCCTCCGGGAGGACCGGGCGCATGGGCCTACGACCCTGCAACCGGTCAACTCTATCCAAATCAAGCAACACCCAACGATAGTCGAGGCATCCCTGCCAATCAATGGTAGTGGGTATTAACCATCATCATAAACATAAAAAGGAGAAACGGAATGAAAGCATTTCACAAGGCACTTCGAAACCAGAAAGGCTTTACCTTAATCGAGTTGGTCATCATGATTGTCATCGTTGGCCTCCTCTCGGTCGTGGCCATCCCCACATTCGTGGATATGCAAACAGATGCACAAGCCGGGGCGAATGTGGCCTGGGTCGGCGGACTGAGAAGCTGTTTGGCGATCAATTTTGCCGGTGAACGTCTTGGAAAAAGCCCGACACCTAGCGCAACGACGATCGCTGGACCAGCGCTCCCAGCCAATGGAGATACGGTAACGGAGATCAATGGCTGCATCTCGGGCTCATCGATGCCCGCTTCCTTGACCGCCCCCGGTGCTGGCGTCACCTGGACTGGCGTCGCACCTTTGATTGCCGGCGGAACACCGACAAGTGTCACCTGGACCTTGGCTGCAGGAACGACAGTAGGTGACCCAAGTAACATCTCTTGCAGCACCCCGGCGACCCACAACTGCTAGCCGATGAGGCCGGAATGCCGGCGTGGCTTTACGCTGATCGAGGTTGTGATTACGCTGATTGTCACGGCCGTATTGACGATATCGGCTTTTTCCATGATCGACCTCAGTGGCTCGCGGGCCAGCGCAGCCGCCCATAAATTGGCGGCGGACCTGCGCTATGCACAGCGTTTAGCCAATACCAGTCGGGTTCGCCACGGGGTTGAGGTGACGAATGCCACCAGCTACCGCGTTTTTCGGGATGATGGAGGCGGCGGAACCACGGTCTCAAACCCGATGACCGGTTCCCCCTTCGTTGTCGTCATGGGTGCCGATTTTATCGGAGTGTCGCTGACAACGACCCTAGGCGGTGCGCCGCCGAAGGCCCAGTTTGATTCCATCGGGCGCCCCTTCGAAGGCAGCGTAGCACCAGTGCCCATTGTTTCAGGTGCAAATGTAATCAACCTGCTGGCTTCGGGCACGCCAGCGGAGATCGTCACGGTCGAACCCAACACGGGTCTCATAAGGATCAATTAAGTGAATAAGACGAAAGGAAGTATGTCGCATCCGCGCAATTTCAAATTGCAAGGCGGTTTTACCTTGATCGAGGTCATTCTGGTCATCGTGGTCCTTTCCATTGGGCTCACCGGCCTCCTCGTTTATGTCAGCCAAGCCGCGCAAGATAGCGCTTATGCCCACAATATCTCCACGGCCACGACCTTGGCCCAAGACCTGATGGAGGAAATCCGTTCGAAGTGTTGGGACGAAACCGCCACAGCAACGGCGGTTTGTTCAGGTGCAGTCACTGCCTCCGCGATCGGCGCGGACGGCGGCGAGGGCCGCGCGGCCTACGACGACGTGGACGACTTCAACAGTCTGCCCGTTGCTGGAAACACGCCGCCTCAGGATTCACAAGGCCTCGCAATGGCGGCTTTTCCCTACTTCACCCAAAGCGCCTCAGTGTGTTACGTGGCTTCTACGGCTCTGGACACCTGCATCGCAGGTCCGACGGACTATAAGCGGGCATCGGTAACGATTTCTTGGTCCGCCGCCGATCAAGTCAATGTCGTCAATGTGTTTTCTAATCATGAGATGTAAGCGATGAAGGTCATAAAGAACGAAGCAGGATATTCTCTCATCGAAGCGATCATCGTTATCGTCATCTTAGGCGTTCTCGGTGTGATCGTGGCCACGCCCTTGATCGAAACCGGCATCGGCTGGCAGCAAGTCAGCAGCCGAAAAAATGTGATGCAGCTGGCCCGCCTGGGGATGGACAAGATGGTCAGGGAACTTCGGAACATGCAAAAGGTGGCCGGAAACAGTCCGAACCTCTCCATTAATTCGACGGCGAATTGCATCAGTTTTACGACGGTGGAAAACCAGAACCTCACTTTCAATTTAAATGGAACGGTTCTGGAAGAATGCAGTGCTTGCGACTGCGGTGCGATTGTGGCCCCCGACAACTTAGCGGTGAATGTCTCGAACTTTACCGTGAGCTGTTACGACGCGGCCAATACCGCCGTCGCCTGCAACACCGTGACAACGGTACGAAGAGTATTACTGCAACTTTCAGTGAGCGAGAACGGTGAATCGGCAAACCTCGATTCGGAAGTCAGCCTTAGAAACTTGCTGGGCGTCTAATGTCGGTTCTATCCGATGAGCGAGGGGTCTCGATTGTTGCGGTGATTCTCATGATGCTCCTCATTTCGGTGATGGGGCAGGTTTTGGTATCGATGGTGATTACAGAAAATAGGAGTGCGCCAAAACAAATGCAAGTAACACAAGCGCAATTTATCGCGGAAACGGGGATTGATCGGGCCCTACGTTACCTTCTGAAGCGGGAGGACGGAACCTGCACAATCTGTACCTGTGCGTCCATCAACGGCCATGCGGCGATGACGAACATTCCATCGGGTGCAGGCACTTTTACGGTGACCACAGCATTGGACGCGCCCGCGATCCCGACCACAATTACGGGCGGCTTAAACAATACCGACATCACCTCGAACATTCCCGTGCTTGCCTTGGGGGGCTATGGTCCCTATGGGCGCATTATGATCGATCGCGAAATGATCGATTGCCAAAACCTGAGCGTCAACCCCTTTTCAAACTGCCGCCGTGGAATCGATCTCACGCAGACCTCAACCCACGCTGGACCCGCCGTAGCCACGCGTGTCGCCCAAAATCAATGCCGGATCACCTCCGCGGGCACGGTCCCTTCCGAGACCCTGCCCGCGGAAAGGGTGATTACGGCAGCCGTCTCCCTGCAAGCGGGTTGGGCGGTGGGTGACGACGGCGGGGGCGCGGGCCCCTGCCCAAACAATAATGGCCGGATCGTGCATTGGAACGGCAGCAATTGGACCTGTCAAAACTCCCCGGCCAACCAGAACCTGAGGGGCGTCTCGATGCTCTCCTATGCGGACGGCTTTGCCGTGGGGGAAGATGGCGGCGGAGGACCGGGTGCTTGCCCAAGCCCAAATAATGCGCGAATAGCCCGCTGGGACGGGGTCGCTTGGAATCTGCAATGCTCCCCCTCCAATCAAATTCTAAATTCGGTGTCCATGATTTCCTCTCAAGACGGCTTTGCAGTTGGCGATGAGGGCAACGGCGGCGGCGGAGCCTGCACCAATAACCGAGCACGTATCGTCCAATGGAACGGCGCGACCTGGAATTGCCTCGCCTCCCCTGCCAACCAAAACCTCAATGGGGTTTCGATGCTGGATACCGACAATGACGGCATTGCGGAAGACGGCTTTGCCGTGGGAGATAATGGCGGTGGCGGCGGAAATCCTTGCCCAAATAACAACGGCCGAATTATCCGATGGAACGTCCCCGTGCCGGGGGCATGGACCTGCCTGCTTTCTCCATCCAACCAAGACCTCAACGGTGTAGACATGGTCTCGATCAACGACGGCTTTGCCGTGGGAGATCGTGGCGGTGGCGGTGGCGGCGCCTGTACAAATGGTCGGGCGCGTCTGCTCCGGTGGAATGGCGCGGCCTGGAATTGCGTGGCTTCCCCCGCGACATTTTTTTTCACCCGGAATTTAAATGCGGTTTCGATGCTCGATACGGATGGGGATGGTTTTGCAGAGGATGGATGGGCCATCGGCGACCGCTTATTTAACGCCACTTTCGGTTGGTACTTCGTCCGTTGGGATGGAGCCGCCTGGAATTGGATTTTCACCAATACGCCCGGAATAAACGCAGATAATCTTAGAGGCATTCACATGCTCTCCCCCACCGACGGCTGGGCCGTCGGCGACAACGGCGTTATTCTCCATTGGGACGGCCTCAACTGGAACGTCGATCCGCAATCCCAAAACGTCAACGAAAATTTAAGAAGCGTCTATGTGGTTTCGCCCAATAAGCCGGTTACCGACTGGCGGGAGAATTTTTAGCGGGGGCAACCCTAGAAAGATAGATTTGGATTTAAGCATTCACTCGAAGCCTAGATTTAGAAAGGAAGCATGACGACATCGGACATCATCGACAAAGTCAAAATCCCGAGGCACAAACTCTACTATTTAGAACAAAAGGGCTATATCACGCCGAAAAGAATCCCAATGGGCGACTTGGAAGTACGAGAATTTGACGATCAAGACCTGCTGAAAGTCGGCCTCATCTGGAAGTATCTTCAAAAAGGCTTTAAACACAAGGTGGCCTACGAAAAGGCCTTAAAAGAACTCCAACAAAACGGCCATGGAGGCTAAGCGTGTTTTTCGGAAATAGAAAACCGTTTTGGGGTATTGATATTGGCTCAGGCTCTTTAAAAGGCGTTCGCCTGCACCGGAAGGGGAAGGGCTTTGAGCTCGTCGATGCGGCGATTTTTGAGTTCAACGACGAAAATATGCCCTTGAACGAATGCATCTCGGCCTTGCTCGGAAAAAATCTACACAAAGTGAGGGCCGCCATCCATTTTTCTGGGAGAGTGTCACCGGAAGTACAGACCTTGACGCTACCGGTCATGCCGAAAAAAGAATTAATCGAAGCCGTCCACTGGGAAGCCAGAAAATGGAGCACCTTGCCTCCGGAAGAAATGGTGGTCGATTTTACAATTATGGCCGAGCAAGAGGAAGAGGGCGTGAAGCAGTACGAAATTGTGGTTGTGGTCGTGGAGCGGGCAGCCCTGGAAGAACAACTTCAGGCCATCAGCGCCTCGGGACTCAACATTACCGCCGTCGATCTCGCGCCCATGGCATTACTCAATACGGCGCGACTTTATTATGAAGATGCGCTCCCCGAAAGTCTGCTCTATGTCGACATGGGGGCCCAAAAAATGGAGATCAACATCGTGAAGAACGGGGTCATCCGTTTCACGCGCCAAGTGGCCTTAGGCGGCGATGTCATTACCCATGCGATATCGCGAAGCTCTACTTTATCTTTGCCCGAGGCAGAGGGAAGAAAACGGAAAGAGGGCATCCCTCTAGATGGCCTCTCCCGCAGCGCCATGCTGGAACAAGTGGACCGCTTTATTGTCGAGATTCAACGCTCCGTCGATTACTACCGGGCCCAATCCCGAGAGAGCGGCATCGATAAAATACTGCTCATGGGCGGCACACCCATGCTCGGGGGATTCTTAGAATATTTCAAAGGATTTTTCGATGCAACGGTTGAACTCGACGACTCCTTTTCGAAAACGCCCTGCGACGATCCGGGAATCTCAATGCTTTTGGAGATGTCGCCGCGCTTCTCCATGGCCGTCGGCTTGGCCTTAAGGAAGGGTTAATGCATTTTCAACAAATCAATTTACTGGAGGCGATGACCCTTGGGGACAAGGACCACTTTGCCCTTCAAACCCACTGGATCGCTTGGGCGCTTGCCGGTTTAATTTTATTGACTGGTCTCGGCGTCTACAAGAAAGGAAGTGAGATCACCGTCCTCCACAACGATATCGCCGGTCTCCAAAGGAAAAAAGTTTTTTTAACGGAAGAGATGGGCGCAGCCGAAGCCGCCATGAAAGATGTTGTTCAAATCCTGGCCCTCACCTTGTCGAAGCGCATTCATTGGTCAAATTTAATGCGCGAAGTCAGCTTGCTTATTCCAGAAGGCGTCTGGATTACACGTTGGGAATCGTTCTTGCCGCAATTGGAAAAAGGCAAGCCCGCGCCGCAAGGCAAACCAAAACTTCAAGAAGGCCAACCTCAGGTTAAGTTCGCTGGCGAGGCCCTTTCCCAAGAACGCTTAACCCGATTTTTATCGGGGCTTGAGAACTCTCCCTTAATTTTAAACACGCGGCTCGTCCACGCGCGGCAAATTAAAGACGAGGTCCATTTCGAAATGGTGGTGACTCTAAAGACGGAGCAAGCATCGTGAGGACGCTCATCGCCCGCCATAAAATCGTCCTCGTCTTATTCGCGCTGTGGCTCTTTGTCGCTTATGTTTTTTTCCTTCGCCTTGAAGAAAAGCAAGGCCTGGTTGGGCAAGTGACTTTACTCCAGCAGGAAATCGCCGTCTTGCCGCAGCCTGCCGCTGATCGCAGAATGAAGGACATGGGAGAGACCTTTTCTTGGATCGATTCCATGCCCGACTTTTTAATGGACCTGACGAAATGGGCAAAAAAACGTTCGATTGTTATCGTGACGATCGAACCGGAAAAAACGGACTATAAGGAAGGCTATATCGAACAGCCGGTAAAACTCGAACTGCAAGGGCGCTTCCGGACCATTGGGGAGTATCTGACTTTTCTCGAGGATCTGCCGAGACCGGTACAGGTGACGGGTCTACAGATCACAAGCCCCGAAACCGTGGCGCCGGATATTCTGGCACGCCTAAATCTTGTGGTCTACATTAGGGATGCGACATGAGCCTCATACGGCACAGGGGCCTGGTCGTCGCTCTCGTTTTCGCGGGCCTACTCTGCCTAAGACCTCCGGCACGTTCAAATCCTTTACAAGTTTCGGGTTTAAACACTCCCGCAACAGTGGAAGAGACAAAGGGCTGGGGGCGCGATCCGTTTTATAGAAAGCGGGTAAAGAAATCGCTAGAAACGGTCGCCCCCTTCGTCGAAAAAAGACAAGAAGATTTTGATCTATTTCTCTCCGCCATCATTTTTCGAGAGGGAATCGGCGTGGCCATTATTGACGGAAAGATTGTCCGTCTGGGCGATTCCGTCGGCAAGGGCTATGTTGTGAGCCATATTTTGAACGACAAAGTACTTCTCCTAAAAGGGGATCGAGTGAAGATGCTTCAGGTTCAACCTTTTAGAGGCAAGTAAGGAGGGCTGCATGAAAAACATTTGGGGAATCATCTTCCTCTTCCTTTTAACGGCAAGCTATTCCCTGGTTGATCCAGTGAGAGGTAATTCCGAATCGCCTCTAGACGACTTGCTGCCCGATGTGATTTTGTCGGATCCTGAAGCCCTGAGCGTTGAACGCTTGAGGGATGCCCAGTTACCGCTCTCCACTTTGGACATGCCTGAAACGGATACGAAACCCGCCAAAGAAAACGGCGGATTCATTTCTTTAAGAAAACAAGACGAGCTGTTTTACTTGGAACTTCGCGATGCGGAGATCAAAGACGTCTTACGCGCCTTGTCTCAGGAAAACCTCATGAACATTATCATTGGGGAAGGGGTGGAAGGCGAGATCACTTTAAGCTTTAAAGCGGTACCTTTCGACGAGGCCTTCAATGCCATCCTACAAATGAACAACCTCACCTCTTATCGTGATGGGGGAATCATTCGGGTCATGAAATCGCCTTTTTCCCCCGAAGAGGCCGGCTTGGAAACGCAAATGATTGAAATCAATTTTGCGCTCGCCGAAGAGATTCAAAAAACCGTGAAGCCGCTCTTAAGCACAAACGGTTCGGTGATGGCGGATGTCCGCACCAACACCCTTGTGGTTCGGGATTTTCCATCGAACTTAGTAAAGCTCGTCAAGGTCGTCAAACGGCTCGACAGTAAAACCCCTCAGGTCATGATCGAAGCCCGGATCGTCGAGGTGAATACCAACTTTTCGAAAGAGCTTGGCGTCCAATGGGGTGGACAACTCGCTTCTCGCTCCGGCAACACCACCTCAACCATCCACGGCGGTGGATTCAAAAACCTGTCGTCGGATCCTTTTGCCAATTCGCTCACAGGGGGCATTGGCGTTTCCGGCGGACCCTTTGCCGTCAATCTTCCTGCCGATGTCGGACCCGGTTCGGGTGGGGCCTTCGGCTTTTCGATCGGAAATGTCGCCAATACCCGGCTGCTCGACGTACAGCTTTCGGCTTTACAGGATTCCGGGAAAGGCAAGATTCTTTCCAATCCGGTCATCATGACCCTCAACAACAAAGAAGCACATATTTCCAGCGGCACGGAAATCCTCATTCCGACCACCTCGATTCTCACCACCTCCGTCTCCCCGAGCTCCGGCGCTTCCGGAGGAACGGCAAGCACCGGAGTCACGACGATCAACGCCAAATTGGAACTAACGGTCACGCCCCACGTCACCCCCGACGGTCAGATCCTTATGCATGTCCATGTCGATAAAAAAGACCCCGACTTCAGCCGCCAGGTACAAAATATTCCGCCGTTAACGACCCGAACAGCGGAGACCGATCTCTTGGTCAGAGACCGAGAGACCGTCGTCATCGGCGGAATCTACACACACAACGAATCAGCAGGTGAGGCCGGCGTACCTTGGCTTTCAAAAATTCCACTCATCGGCTGGCTCTTTAAAAAAGAAACCAAGCTCGACACCCAAAACGAATTGATGATCTTTATCACTCCAACTATTCGAGGTGAGAACGAATCGCTAAACGAAGATCTGTTCAAAAAAAACCGGAAATAAGTCCTTCGGCCGAACCACAAACTAAAGGCCACTTGAGCGAAAACCCAAGAACCTCGAAGGGCTTTCTTGGCTTGACCGCAACACAAACCGCCTGCCCGTAAAAAAGCCGATCAGACAGACGATACGTATCGCTCTTAAAATTTAGTCCCTGCTCTCCTGCACACGAAATAGGCGATAGAAAAAAAAGCCGTAGATCGACATGTTGAGGACCACAACGAAAATGCCAATGGTGAATCGAATACTCGCGGTCAGACCTTCTGGATAAATCAGCGGCGTCAGATAATGTTCGATGAACCCGCCGCGATAGCCCTCATCTCCGGCGGCCTGGCGAAGCATTTGTTCCATCGGCGTTAAGGGGCACATCCAATCATTAAATTCAATCAACGCGGCCCAGACAACAGCAGGAAAGTGTAAGAACAGCACCCACCACCAGCGGAAGGCCAAGACACCCCCCAGGACGACAAAAAAAATAAATAAAGCGTGGACGAACACAAGCAAATCGGCGGCAATGCGATAGGGCATGATCTATCATTTCCTCTTGTTATAGAATACGCCTCCGAGACGACCCCAATACAGTTCAAATGCGCTTAGAAAGTTTGTGTGCCGATCTCTGCGCTCAGGGATCACGAATCTTTACTCAAACTTTCTTTATGAGAAGAGATCACCCTTATTAAAAAATGTGCTTTATGTCCAATCGGTTTTTTGACATTGGCTTCTGGATATCGATAGTATGAACCATGGATCTTAGATTTAAAGCACCTAGCGGCCGACCCGGAAAACAAAGCGGCTTGCCGCTGCACCATCCCGCGTGCAGCCGAAACAAGGTCTCCTTTATTGTTCTTGCCTTTATCGGCGCGCTTTTCTTTTCCTGCACCCCAAAAGTGGCGGAAACGATTCGCAAACACACCTATCCGCCGGAATTCAATTTCATTACCAGCGAACAGCTTAAATCGACAATGTGGCAATTTGCCGAACAGGTGTCCAAGTTGGAAACCGTCATGGCCGATCAAAACATACCAAGCGAGTCGAGAAGGCAAGAGGTGGTTCTGGTTCTGCGGAAAATGGAGAAGATCAGTCTCGCCCTCGGTGGAGCCGATTGGCCCTCGAACCACCCGAAGGTGAGCCGGAATATCGCGCGCTTTCGGGAAGACCTCGCCGCTGCGCGAAGCGCGGTGGAACGGGAACCCCCAATCTACTACTTGGTCGGCTCCATCTCCGGGGCCTGCGCGCATTGCCATCAAGCCAAATAGCCACATCGCCTTCCCTTCATATGACTCTAATCTGTTTCGTAAAGAAAAGTAATATCGAAGTGGAAACGATTTTGACGATGCGTCTCTGTGCACGAGCGGATAGCGATGCCGGATGGCGATCTGAACCCAGAAAAGCCGCTACTGCTGCGAGGTCATCTCGGAAAAAGGGGCCGCGGTTGGTTCGAGTTCGGGCGGAGGGGGCGCCAAGTCGGCAGGCCCTTGAGATTCGATTTTAACCGAGACCTCGGTACTAAAATCCCCCGCGGCTTCGTCGGAAAACGATCCGTTCGTGGGGGCGATGTCTTGGTCGTCCCGGCCAATGGCGACGCACACATAGCGTTCGTCGCAGCGGCATTGATGCGAGGGATCGTAGGCGACCCAGGTCATGGCGTCCTCCGGGCCCACGGGCAGCAAGACTTCCACCCAGGCATGCATGCGCGGCGCATCCGGGAGATAGCCCGAAACGTAGCGCGCCGGCAATCCGAGTTGGCGGCAAAGCGAAAGCATGATGTGGCTGAAATCCCGGCCCGATCCGCTTTCCAGCGCCAAGGCCTGCGAGGCCGTGGTCTCCGCCGGGTTGCCTTTCGGGTCGTAACGCATGTGGGTTGCGACTTGCTCCAAGATGGTGTTTGCCAATTCGTCCCCATAGATGCGGCGCGCGCGAAGCGTTTCGATCCACTGCGCCATGGCTGGTGAATCGTCCACCAAAGCGGTCAGACGTGTAAATTCGACGGCCTCGACCCGGCAATCCGATTCCTGTTCCAGCACCCCTTGCAACAAAAGTTCGGCCTTGGCGTTGTAAAGCGCACGGTTTTCGATCCGCATGTCCAGCACGCCACGCATCGCTTCAATTTTATCGTGATTGAATTGCCAAACCCAATTGCCGAAGGCGTCGGTGAAATGCCGGACATCCGCCGGGGGGTCCAGTTGCCAGCGGACATCAAGGGTGTGTTGCCGCCCATAATGTTGAGGCGGCGCCAAACGCATGAGGGTGTGAACGGTTTCTTCCTGCGCGGCGTAGCGGAAATCAAAACGGTGCCGCACCGAAAGCACGGCGCGATTCGTTCGGACCTCGGCCCCTTCGGTTTCGAAGTAGGCGCGCCGCCGATGGACGATGGGCTTGGCTTGCTCGGCCATCTCCTGCGTGCGGAAAAAGACTTGGCCGATCCCGTCGCTAATGCGTTCGAGGGTGGTCATCACATCCGTCACGAAGGTGGACAAACCCAGCTGATAAACCTCTTCGAAGCTAATGTATTCCAAATCGGCGACCAACTGTCCTGTCAGTCGTTCCGTCGCGCGGCGTTTGGCGTTGTCGGCCGGACCGGAAAGCTGCGAGAGCAGGTCGCGGGCCAGGGAGACGCAAAAACGCACCGAACGGGGAAAGCGGTTATGGAATAACAGAAACTGCATAATCTTTTTAGGCACGAGCATCCCGCCGTAAACGCGCCGGTAACTTTGATAGGCACTGGCCGATTTGAGAATGGCGATGCACTGCTGAAATTCGTAGAGCGCGCGTGGATTGGGTGCGGCGCTGTGAAAAACGGGATGCATCAACAGGTGCACCGTGTGGCCCGGCCGTTCGATGTATTTGCCGAGACGGAAAAACATCCAGCCCTCGTCGCGCAGCATGGTACTGCGAAAGACGCCGGCCAGGGTATAGCATTCGGTTTTAATGTGATTGAGCAAGGTGTGCGGATGAGCAAAGAGCTCGGCCTCGGTCCGGTTTTTCATCCCGAGATAAAAGCCGTTTAAATGATGCCAGGCCTCGCTGGTGAGCTGGTCTTGAACCGAGCGTCCGTTCTCCCGCGCGATGCGGATTAAATTGACCAGGGAATTCGGATTGTCCTCGTGGAGCACCATGAAGCCCAAGACATCCCGGGTGCGTGTCTCGGGAAACAAGGCCCGGTATTGATCCAGCTCATCCCGGCTTTCCAGATAATGTTCCCAATCGACGGCGGGCACGTCGCGGTCGGCCGATTCGAGATGGATGTCGTAATGCACGTCGATCATGCGCGCCGTGTACTCGACGCGTTCGATATAACGCCCAATCCAATAAAACATTTCAGCGGTGCGGCTTAACATGGCAGTGTCTTCCTTTTACTGATGGCGCTTACTCTTCGCCGTAGAGCACCCAGGTGTCCTTGCTCCCGCCGCCCTGCGAGGAGTTGACCACCAGCGATCCCTTGGTCAGGGCCACGCGTGTAAGTCCCCCCAGAGAGACGGTGATGTCTTTTCCATATAAAATATACGGCCTTAAATCGATATGGCGCCCCTCCAAAAGCAGCTGGCACTCGTCTCCGCGCACGATGGTGGGATGACGCGACAAAGCCATCACCGGTTGGGCGATGTAGTTGCGCGGCTTGGCGCGTATCTTATCGCGAAAGGCCGCAAGGTCGGCCTTTGTCGCGGCCGGGCCGATGAGCATGCCGTAGCCGCCCGATTCGTTGACGGCCTTCACCACCAAGTCGGGCAGGTGTTCCAAGACATAGGCGCAATCCTTTTCCTGGTCGCAAAGATAGGTTGGCACGTTGGGCAGGATCGCCTCTTCGTTCAAATAATAGCGGATCATGTCCGGCACGTAGGCGTAGACCGCCTTGTCGTCGGCGATGCCGTTTCCGATGGCGTTGCACAGCGAGACATTCCCCGCGCGGTAGGCGCGGACGAGACCGGGCACGCCCAGGACGGAATCCTTGCGAAAGATCTCCGGGTCCAAAAAGGCGTCGTCGACACGGCGATAGATCACATCCACGACTTGCAATCCCTCCGTGGTTTTCATGTAGACCCGATCGTCCTCGACCACCAGGTCTTGGCCTTCGACCAGCTCAATGCCCATCTGCAAGGCCAGAAAAGAATGTTCGAAATAGGCGGAGTTGTAGACCCCCGGCGTCAGCAAAACCACACGCGGATCTTCACGCCCTTGGGGCGCAAGGTAACGTAGGTTTTCTAATAGCTGGGTGGGATACTGATCGACCGGGCGCACGCGCATTTTTGAAAAAAGATTGGGAAAAACCTGCTTCATCACGATCCGGTTTTCGAGCACGTAGGACACGCCGGAGGGGGTTCGAAGGTTGTCCTCCAGTACCCGGTAGACACCCTCGCCGTCACGGATGAGATCGATGCCGGAAATATGGGTAAAGATGCCGCGAGGTGGTCGGAAGCCCACCATGTCGGCCTGAAACAGGTCCGAGCTTTCGATCAAGTGACGCGGAATGATCTTGTCGGCAAAAATCTGTTGCTTGCCGTAGAGATCGCCCAGGAAAAGATTCAGGGCCTGAACCCGCTGCCGCAGGCCTTTTTCCACCTGTTGCCACTCGCTGTTGGGGATAATTCGCGGTATTAAATCGAAGGGAAAAATCCGTTCGGTCTGTTCGGAATCGCCGTAAACGGTAAAGGTGATGCCCTGATTCAAGAACACCTGATCGGCCTGACGCCGCCGTTCCTCGAAGGTGTCCATCTTTAATCGCGCAAGCCGCGCACACAATTGGCGGTAATGCGCACGGGGGTTTTTATCCGCATCAAAGGCTTCGTCGAAAAAGTCACCTGGTTCGTAGGATTTTAAGAGATTCTTCATAACACCGTTATTGGGTTTCGAGCATCAAAGTGACGGACCGGATAGACACAAAGACTTCCCGGCGTTTCGAGGCGATTCAAAACATGCGGATGCGGCATGCGCCAAGGGTTTCCTTCGATTCAAGATATCCTAAGCGTGATTTTCATGTCAAATCGGGGGGCACGCCGGAATACAGAATAAACAAACGAGCGGGCATGAATGCCTAGGTAAAGGGGTTCAAACTGCTTTAAGGGGGAGGGTGCTGGTGTCGGCTTTCGCCTGTTTTGGCGGCAGGGTCGGGGTCAAACGGCGAATGACTTCTTTCGCCGTGCTGCGGTAGGTGGTTAATTTCCCGCCGTAGATGCTGAGCAAGCGCGGGTGCCTTGGATCGTCCACCACCAGCAAGGTTTCGCGGGAACGGGCATTCAGTTTCCCGCCGCCCGAAGGCAAGACCCGAAGGCCGGCGAAAGCCGACCGGATCTGCGCGCGGGCTTGCGAACGATAGGCCGGAAAATAGGCTTGCAAGACCTCCAATAGGTAGCGCTTTTCTTCCGCAAGCGGAAGCACCTCGGCGGGATCGCCCTTGAACTCCGTCTCCGTCGTACCCACCAGGGTTTGATCCTTCCAGGGCATCACGAACACGGGCCGCCCGTCACGGGGTGCTTCCAAATAATAGACGCCTCCGTCGATCCGGCCCGCCAGCAGGATGTGCGTACCTTGGACCAAGTCCGTATGGACTTGAGGCATCGCCGGTTCGACACACGCCAAGACTTGATCAACCCAGGGTCCCGCCGCATTCACCACGGTCGAAGCGAAACAACCTTGGGCGCGGCCTTCGAAATGGTAGGTGAGGCGATAGCCCTCCGCCTCTCGTAACGCAGTTTCCAAACGCGCGGGCAGATGCAAGGTTGCGCCCAATTCTAGGGCGGAATGCATTACGGCCTGTGTCAATTGTTGATCGTCGGTCTGTGCATCCCAGTATTGAAAGACGGCTTTCAAATTTTCCGTTTTAATCCCATCTAATCTCGCCCAATCCGCAGGGGGAACGCGCCGGAAACGGAGCGGCGCCTTCAAACCGCCCAAGAGCGCGTACAAAGACAAACCCAGGGCGATAGTCCAGGGGCCGCGCTTCGAATCGCGATAAACCGGAATATAAAAGGGAACGCGCTTTACCAAGGCGGGTGCGTTTTTGAGTAGCAGTTCCCGCTCGCGAAGCGACTCGCGCACCAGGCCCAACTGCCCGCTCTCGAGATACCGCAGGCCCCCATGAATCAACTTGCTGGAGCGGCTCGAGGTGCCGCCGCCGACCTGGTTTTGTTCAAGAACGAGGACGGCATAGCCCGCCGCCGCAGCGGCCTGTGCGACGCCCGCCCCGTGAATCCCCGCACCGATCACCACAAGATCAAAATCAGGACTGGCCATGCGATTCTTCCTTTCGTAGCCGCGGGTCCTTTAGCATCCCTTCAACATCCATGGTTTCGATCAAGGCTGCGCCGCGCGCGCAAAGCGCCAAGGCCAGGTTCGGATCCACGACTTCGTACAAGCACCAGCGCCAGGGACCGGACCAAAGCGCCACCGTCTCCGGGATTTTTTTATAATTGCAGATGAGAACATCGGGCGCCAAGGCCGCCGCCTCGCGGCGCGCGGCTTCGGACCATTGTGTGAGCACCCAGCCGATGGCCCCCGCGCCGAAGGTTCGCGCAGATGCGAGGGCTGCGGCATCGTAGGAAATGATTATGCATTGTTTCGAAACCTCATCGATCGTTTTTAAAACCCGATGGACAACGACATCCCGCCCAAAACGATCCAGGCTTTCCGTTTTGATCTCGACCATGACCCCTGCCTTCGGCCAGCCTTTGATGAGTTCGACCGCTTGGGCCAAGGTCGGAATGCGGATGTCGTCCTCGGCAAAACGCGCACCAAAACGCGCGTGTTCCCTGGCCTGAATTTTTTCGATGGCCGCGTAAGGCACATCAAACAAGTTGAGCTTTTCGCCCGTCGTCCGTTCCAGCCTTGCATCGTGGCAGAGCACGGGCGTCTCATCCGCGCAAAGCTGGACATCGAACTCGATAAAAGGCGCGCCGCAACGTAGGGCCGCCTCCAAGGCGATGAGGGTGTTCTCCGGGTAGCATGCAGCAAGGCCCCGATGGGCGACGAGTTGCGGGACCTTTATTGATTGGGACATCTCTTTTTCTCCCAAAAAAATATCTCCACTTTTCTTGCCCCTTTATCAAAGGGGGACCGAGGGGGATTTAAAAAGTGCGGCCCTGTGAAATCCCCCCTTACCCCCCTTTGCAAAGGGGGGTAAAAACGCTCCTTGGGATAAAACGTTATTCTTTGCTCTTCTCCAATTCTACATCAGGAAGGCCTCAGGCGTACTGTCTCTCGGATAAATCAGAGTGCGCGAATCGCCATTTTCATCTCTTGGAGCCAGTGTTCATATCGCCGAGCCAGCCCTGTATCTCCGACGGGCAAAAAGCTTTGTCCCGCCTCTCCCGATACAGAGGCCCCCAACAAAAAAGCCAGGCCCCGGGCGGTGGCTTCCGATTCCGGGGAACGGACAACGGTCAGATTCGTTAAATCCGCCAGTCGTTGACAGAGCGCGTCCAGGGTCGAGAGCCCCCCGCTCACGATTAATTTTTTGGGTGCATCGATGACCTGATTCATCTCATCCAGATTGGCACGGATGAGAAAAAGAATACTTTCGATAACGGCGACATAGCGGGCGGGCAATCCGCCGTTTCCGACAAAACGCGATTCCATCTTCGGGACCCAGAAAGGCGAGCCGAGTCCGCCGACGCCATTGATGAAAAGGGGCGGATTTTTTTCCGCTTCGATCCACTGTCCCGCTGCCTTTGGCCAGGCCTCCGTCTCCTCGATCTCGGCGAACCAGGCCAGGGCCGCGCCCGCGCCGTTGACTGTGCCTTCGAGGGCGTAAACGGTCTTGTCGGCTTGGCTCAATACAACACTCGACAACAAGCGCCCCGTGTTTAAATGTGATTTCGGCATCACCCGCTGCAGAAAGGCCCCGGTACCCAGGTTGATGTAGACTCCATCGGCCTGCGGCATTCCATTATGAAAAAGGGCAGCGGCTTGATCACCCGTGACAATCTTCAAAGGAATTTTTTGTCCCGCAAAAGAAATATGGCCGAAGGCATTCCGTGTGGGCACACACTGAGGCAAGGCTATTGGAATTTGAAAAGATTCGAGCAAGTGCGGATCCCAATCCTGCAAAGCGATATTCCACAGGAGAGTCCGGCCCGCATTCGAGGGATCGGCGAAGACCTGGCCTTCTTCGGTCATACGCGCGCTTAAAAAACTGGCCAAGGGACCAAAACAGAGTTCGCCCTTTTTCATCGCCGCTTTGACATCGGGAAGGTGGTCGAGGCACCAGCGGAGTTTGCTTGCGCCGTAGTGGGGCGAAGGATAAAGGCCTGTTTTGTGATGGATGGATTCGGCCTGCGCTTCGAAGGCCTTCATCGCATCGGCGCCGCGGACATCCCGCCAACTGATGACTTTAGATAAAGCCCGTCGCGTGTTTCGATCCCAGCAGACAATGCTCGAACGCTGCGTCGCCAAGCCCGCCGCGACGAGATCTTTTTTTTGGGAACCTAAGGTTGCCACGGCACCTTCCATGGCCATTTGGACAGAGGCGACAAGCGCCTCGGCATCGTGCTCGACCCAGCCGGGTTGTGGGGTCTCGGTGGCGATGTCGCAAAAATGCTTGGAGAGCACTTTTCCCTGCGCGTCGAAAATCAATGCGCGGCTGGCGTGTCCGCCTTGGTCTATCGCAAGAAACAAGGCCGTGTTTTTTCCCGTCTCGGACTTCATCAATTGAATTGTCCTGGGTTCCAATAAATCCGTGAAGACATTTAGGCAGAGGCTTCCCCACAAGGGAAAGAGACCGAGACCTGAAAGCCCCCCAAGCGCTCGGACGCGCCGAAGTGAATCTCACCTGAATATTGGGCGACAATTTCCTTGGCGATGGCAAGGCCGAGTCCAAAGCCCTCGATCGATTCATCCAAACGCAAACCGCGATCGCTCAGCTGTGTCAAGGCTTCCGGTGTGACGCCGGGGCCGTCGTCTTCGATGATCAACAATAGCGAGGTCTCGCGCGCGACACGCAGGACCACGCGGCCTTTCGCCCATTTACAGGCATTGTCGAGAAGATTTCCCAAGAGCTCTAACAAATCTTCCCGGTCGAAGGCGATGCGTAAACCGGGAGGGATGTGAGAGACAATCTCCAGCTCCTTATCCCGATGGATCTTTTTTAAGGCATCAAAGAGTACGGCGGTTTCCGCTTCGATCTCAAAGCGCTGGGCGGGCCCGCCCGAACCCGCAAGACGCGCCCGTTTCAACTCCCGGTCAAGCAGGCGGCCCAGGAAACCCGTTTGTGCGATGAGTTGCTGGTGGATCTCTGGATGGTTTTTTATTTCGGGGCGTTCCGCCGTTTGCGTCAAGAGGGTGAGGGGACCTTTTAAGGCGTGGGCGAGGTTGCCCATGGCCTTGCGGGAGCGCGTTAAGCGGAGGCTCATCCCTTCGATGAGGCGATTGATTTCTTTAACAAAGGGTTTCACTTCATCCGGAACCGCTTCGCTCAATTGCGCAATTTCTCCACGCTCCAACAATGCCATGTCGCGGCGCCCTCGTTCCAAAGGGGCCAAGCCACTATGAACAATCTTTCTTTGAACGAAGACGAGGATCGTGAGAATCGCAAGAGAAAGCGCGGCATAACGCAACTGAAAACGTCGTATCTCGGCTTCCATCGCCGATAAATCCTCGGCGATGGCAATGGTAATGGTTTCGTTTTGCTTCCGGTAGGTGCTCACGAGCAATAGGAGCCCTTGTCCTTGCGGTCCGGAAACATGACGCTCCATCGACTGACCCACACCAAGTGGAGAAAAGGAAAGCGCCTGATCCCAGAGAGATCGAGAGCGGAGCACGTCGTTTCCGGATAGGATTTGAAAATATCGGCCAGAAAAAGGGCGTTTATAAATCGGATCGACACGCTCCGGGTTTAGGATGGGCTTGGTCCCTAGGGCACCTATTTGAAGGGCGGCCAGCAA
Source organism: Nitrospirota bacterium (assembly GCA_029261155.1). Taxonomy (GTDB): domain Bacteria; phylum Nitrospirota; class Nitrospiria; order SBBL01; family JAADHI01; genus JAJDBU01. Next base: position 47,346 of record JAJDBW010000040.1, read on the forward strand.
GCCTTCTCCGTCCTGCTTTAAACGGGAAGTGACATGTCCTTCCGTCAGCTGTCGATTGAATCGGCTGACGGCTATCCACTGAAGAAGAAAAATAACGACAAGGCTGAGGATAAGACCGACATCGAGCCGCCGTTGAAGAGAACCCATTAGGGATTGACCTTAAAAATATACCCTTGGCCGCGGCGTGTTTCTATTAAGTCTTTTCCGATCTTTTGACGCAGACGATTGACATAGACTTCGATGAGATTGCTGTCCTTATCCGAATCAAAATCGTAAATATGTTCGGTCAATCGGGTCTTGGATAGGATGACATCGGGGTGCATCATAAAGTAGCGGAGCAGGCGGAATTCGGTGCCGCTTAGGGAAAGGGCCTTTCCCTCCGGGGTCGCAACGCTTTGTCGCTCTTCGTCAAGCAGTAGATTGGCTACACTCAGCGCGCCGGCAGCCTGTCCCTTGCTTCGGTGCAGCAGGGCCTTGATCCGGGCAATCAATTCTTCGACGTGAAAAGGCTTGGCAAGATAATCGTCTGCCCCGGCCTGGAAGCCTTCCACTTTTTCCTGCCAGGCATCCCGGGCGGTCAGAATAAGCACGGGAACGGCATTCTTCTTTTTCCGCCAATCGCGAAGAATCTCCAAGCCGGAACGCTGGGGGAGACCCAGATCGAGAATCACCACGTCGTAGGGTTCTTCGCTTCCCATGAAGGCCGCATCGATCCCGTCATACGATTGATCAACTGCAAAACCGGCCGCTACGAGATCGCTTTTTAAGCCGCGACTTAAGGCTTTATCGTCTTCGACCAGCAGAAGTCTCAATCCTCATCCTCCACTTCCGTCGTGAGCAACACCCCGGTCTTGGCGTCATATTTCAATTCAGTAACGACCCCATCTTCGTCGAGAAGTTCCAGCTCATAAATAATCTTCCCCTCTTCTTCCTCCAGCTCGACCTCAATGATCTCTCCGGAATGCTTCGTTCGGACCTTGTCGATGATCTCGGTCAGCGGACGGATCTGGCCTCTTTCCTTAAGTATTTTCGCCCGATCATGGTCTTCCTCGGAAAAAACAAGCCCACTAGTTGCGAGGCCTAACAAGGCGATGAGAACAAACGGTAGCGCCTTCAGTCTTCTCTTTTGGAAAATGAGATTTAATCGTCCCATTGGCCACCTCCCGGAATTTTTACCGTCTCCTCGTCATAGATTCCTTTTTCCGCAAGGGTATGGCAGGCCGCACAGTTGCTCAAGCTTCGCACATCCTTATTTTCTTGAAGTAGACGTTTGGGAATTTCGTCGTGCTGCCGCACAATGTAAGGCAGTTCCGTAATGCGAATCGGGACCTGCTTTCCTTTTAAGGAACGGACAATGCGCTCCGAGCGCTTGTCCGAGACACGGTCTGCCGCATTGCTGACCAGGTAGGCGCGTAAGGCGGCTTGGTCTTCCGGCGCGAGCGCGGCATTATCGCCAAAATGATCGGAAAGGTTTCCCATGATCTTCTCCCACGATGCTGCAGGAAGTAAACCCGGTTGATAGGCAAAGTGACACGCGCCGCACTCTTGCGCGTACTGTTCGTTTCGAACCGGCGCGACATCCGGACGGGATGCCCTTCCTTTGGATTCGAAGATTTCCGTTTCGCCGTTCGCCGCCCATTGTCCCAGGGCAACAAAAAGGACCAACAACACTAAACCTATCCCGTTTCTTGTTTTCATTATAGCCTCCCATGTCATGATGCGTAAACTGCTCTTTATTGCGCCTTGAGGTACATCAAGAGATGTCCCTTTTCCCCGGCCGTGCATTCGCGCCCCCAGGCCCACTTGCAATTTCGCAGGAACCATTTTTCGATGAATTTGATGTCGGTCAATCGTTTGGCATTCGCCGAGGGCGCCATTGCCTCGATGATCTTTCCTGTCTTAACATGTTTCCCGGTTTGGCGAAGGTCGGCCCCATGACAGCTGCTGCAACCCCGATCTTGGCCGCCCGAAGGATCTGGAAACTTTTTCTTCCACATCATCGCCCCTGTATCGGCGCTGAACAATCCGCCGCTTTTTGCTTGATATCCAGACAAAAGCTCGTCCACGACAGCAGCCTTTGCCGGAGGGGCGAGGAGAAAAATGAGCGCTCCCGCAATCCCAAAGATAATAATCCGTTTCATCGCAGTCCCTCCTCTAAGGCTGGCGCGTCGGCAGTCGCCTTCGGTTTGTATCCGGTGATCATCGCCTTAATCAGGTTTTCCCGGTGCGCAAAGCTGGAGAACAAGACACCGGCAACGTGAAGTCCGATGAGAAGCGCCGTTCCGCCAGCCAGCACCTCATGAACCTCTTCAAGCGCCTTGATCCAAAAAGGATCGACACCCACCATCATCCCTGCAAAGGGTCCGGCCATTTTTTTTCCGCCATAAAAGGCCAGGCCCGATACCGAGGTCAGCAGCAGTCCGAGCAGAAGCGCAATCACCATGCTGCCCCCCGCAGGCCCATGCCCCAGGTAGCGCTTAGCCCTGAAGGTGACCAGATCTTTTAGGTAGTTCAGGACGACCCGTGGGCGATACATAAACTCCGAAAACCGGGCATGACGCGTTCCGACCAGGCCCCACAGAAGGCGAAACAACACCAGCGCAATCACGCCATAGCCCGCCTGGACATGGAGTTTGAGATAATCCTCCCCCGCAAGAAAAGCGATCCCAACAAACAACACCAAACTCCAGTGGAACACCCGCACCACTGGATCCCAGACTTTAATCTCCCCTTCATGTCGATCCATCACCCACCTCCTTATCGGTCCTGTCTATACGCACAGCCTATCAAGCCAAGCTGAATTGAAGCTGAACTTAAAATAATATAAAGAATCAATTCGTCCTTAAAAGCACCACCGGAGGCAAAACTGTATTTTGCCTCCGGTGCCTTCCTGTTATTTGCGAATCAAAAAATCATTCACAAGTCCGTTCTCTCCCTCGACCCGGAGTAACACCATCGTCCCGCTTTTCACATTTTTCATCTTTGTCGAAGCGGCATCTTTTAATCGATAGTTTTTTGATTTTCCGTCCGGCGTTTCGAGGGCAAGATCTCTTATCGCGCGGTCATAGGAGAGAACTTTTCCAAATACCGAGATATCTTGTTCGGCGTGTTCAGGTTTACCCTCTTGGGTCAGCCGATCGATATCGATGATTTGGTTTCCTTCATCGAACTCCATAAGAAGATGGTCTCCCACTTTTAGATCCATCACTCCATCCCGCTCCGCATCTTTCATGCTGATGAAGCGATCCGTTTTTTCGTTCGTTTCCACTTTGGCAATCTTCCCCATCATTTTCGATACCTTCCCGGTTAAAAACCGGTGATCGTGTTTTGTCGTCGCGGCAAAAGCCAGAGACGAGGCAAAAAACACAGCCAAAACGGGGAGCGCGATTTTTTTGATATTCATGATGATGATCCTCCTTTTTTATTGGATTGATTGTGGCTACTTTTTTATGTTGAGAAACCTTCCCTCGATAAAACAGAGGTGAATTTCCATCTGTATTTTTAGAACGAGACCATCCTATCGTAGCCAGCTGAATTGAAGCTGAACGTGAATTGTTATTTAAAAAACCGGATTAATAAGGGAGTCGGCTGAGGGGTTTTTCCAATGAAGAGGGAGAGAGAAAAAGAGTAAGCGAAGGCCCGCCAAGCCGATTGAGCAAGGTGGGCTTCTGAAGCATGAAAATCACCAGAGGTGTTGCGACACACCTTTTTTCCGCCGGAGTCTAGTTGCTTTTTGAGGGAAGCGGAAACAGGGGATGCCCCTTATCCAGATAAGACAGGGGCGAGGGATAAAGGAAGCGATAATCCAAGACCGCCTTCAGTTTTTGGTTTGAGATGCGGCGTTCGGGGGAAGCGGGCGGCAGGCCGTCTTCCACAATGGGAAGCCGCCAGCGATGGGCAATCCATTCCGCCAGCTCCGATCTTCGCAGTTGTGAATCGTCGACGGCATTGAAGGTTTCGCCTGTGACTTTTTTTTGAATCACGCGGTCGATCAGGCCGCAGAGGTCGTCGAAGTGGAGCAACAAGAGCCATTGATTCGACATCTCCGAGCGAAGCACCTGGCCCTCGCGGATGTAGCGGTAAAAATGTCCCCGTTCTTCTCCATACAAGCCGCCGCAGCGCAGGATGGCATAGGGCAGACCGCTTGAAACCAGCGCCCCTTCGGTTTGGAGCAGAATCTTTTGGCGCTCGCTTTCCTCCGGAATGGCATCGTCTTCTTGCCAACATTTTTCCAGCGCTCGCGGATAAACCCCCGTCGAGCCGATGAGGATAATAGATGAAAGGGAGAGATTGTGGGTCCGAACCGTCTCGATCAAAAAATGCATGTTGTCGAGATAGGTCTCGCGATATAAATCAAGATTGCCGCGTCCGGAGGAAGGACAGAAAAGCACGACATCGGCCCATTCTAATTGCGCGCGGAGGGCCTCGCTTTGAATCGGCGTGATGACAAGAGGGCAGGGCTGGTCGGGAAGCGGACTGCGCCTGAGCCCTCGGATGTCGTAACGCTGATGATAAAGACCTGCGAAGGAGGCACCCAAAGTGCCGTAGCCAAGTATGAGAATTTTTTGAGGCTTCATGGAAAATCACTATACGCGATCTAAGTCGTTTTCTGAATAGAGAATTTAAAACCGATGGCCTTCCACTATTAGCTGACACCTCTCCTTGATTTTTGATCTCTTGTATGGCATAAATTTTTCCTCCCAACACTGAGAAACTCCATGGCCCCAGACAACGTTGACTAAAATTCCGTATAAGGTTGTGATTAATACAAAATATCTTCTGTAAAAGAGCGAGTTGGGCCTGAGCGTAAATCATAGATATACATGATGAATTATCTCATTATCATTTTAATATTTCTCTTAGCGATAACAGGTCTTCTGAAAGAGCACATCCTTCCAGATTACAAGGCTATAATGGCAGCCACAATTATAGTTTTTCTTGTGATCTTAACTGGCTTTCAACTATTTCAGGAATATAGAAAGTCACAAAAAGAATGGCAAGAAAAGTGGAGCGGCAGATTACGGAGTCCTGTGAAAAGTGAAAAAGACAAGCCGGTTTTAAAACTTGGCGGAAGTGGACTTATATGGAATGGTGAACCAAATAAGCCGATAATGAACCTCGCCGGTGAACCTTTAACTATCGGAATAGTTGAAGGTAGGGCTGATTTGTCGATCGTAATACGTGATCCAAACGGGATAGTCTTAGCGGCTATCCGAAATAACGAATGGTTTGTAGCTCCGCCGCCAGTTACACTTGATCGTAATTTTAATGAGAACTCACTAGAGGTACTCAATCCTAAAGGAGAAGTTATATTGCAGGTGCAGGTGTATGGAGAAGAGGTTCGAATTGCCGGGCACTTTTATAATATAAACGGCAATGGCCCCGTTTCATTTGGGCCGTTGATATCTGAAACCACAGCTGGAAGACTTTTCAAATATCCAAGCGCAGAACACCATGGTGTTCTTGAGATTCGATAGCATGCAATCTAAGAAAACACACACAAATATAGGGTCAGGTCTTGAAATAACACATTCGTCCATCCGGTGAGGATGGTCACATCTGCTCTAGCCCACACTATCATTCACAGTGGAAGCCGTCTTTAACCTGAGAGCTAGAAACCTAGTCTGAATATATGGGCCGATTCTTTCATCATCCAAAACAGGAACTAAACGAACCCATTCGAAAGAGGCCGGGCGTCCCCGGAATTGACGGCTTGTTTAAACTACCACAATTCCAAGCCTAGCCCCCAGTACTCTCCCTTTTCATGATAGAAGGCGATCTCTTTTCCGTAGCCCTTAAAATAAAACACCGTTAAGGGGATGTCGAAATAGCTTCCAAGCGTTGCGCCGACCTTGTAAGAGATATTCTCCAAGGCTTCGAGGCGGGCCGTTCCGAAGCGAAAGATGGAAAACACCCGGATATAATCGGCGTAGGCATAGTTGAATATTGTGCTCAATCCGTTAAAATCGCGGACATCGGGCTGCTCAGTGACGGTCTTCCAAAAAATTTGATCTTCCTTTCCCTCGATAAGACCGAATCCCTGGCAATCGCAAAACACCCTTCCTCTCAAATAAAGATCAAAGGCGTTTTCTCGGTTGTTCGAGAATTTAAAATCGAGGCCCAGGTAGTCCCAGCCTCGGCTCACAAAATCCTCGGCGTTTTCGGTTATTAGAAAGGTTTCTTGCGTTTCGATATGTTGCCCATTCGATTCGTGGTACCAGCCGAGCCTTAAACTCTTGATTGAAAAACCATCGCGGCCCTCGTATTCATTCTCGAAGAACAGACCTGGATTTTGTCCCCTGGAGATAACGGGGGCGGAAAAACGTGAATTTAAAAAGAAGTCGAACTTGCCATTGTAGGCAAAATAGATTATTTTTTTCCCGCTGAAGTATCGATCCATCCACGCTAAGGATCTACTAAACAATGGATTTTTGATCGAGATGTAAAATTCCTCATGCGACTCGTCGTCGAAGGCATGGACAAAGTAGGAAGGCGCGTTTCCGGTTAAATGTCTTCCATTTCCATTCTTTTCTTCTTTAGCATAAACCTCGGAGAAGGCCAGCAGGCTCAGCAGAAGAACCGCGATCACTGTTTTGTTCATCATGATCTCCCCAGCTTTATTATTGTGTTGAGCCCGAGCGCTAGATCAGGAAAAGTGGGACATGGAAAAAATGGTTTGATCCTACAATTGGGAGCCGCACAGCGGCGGCTCCCAATTGTAGAGCGTACGAAGGGTTCTTACTTATTTGGTTGGGGCGTGTAGCGCAGGTAAGGTTTGACCATCTTGTGCCCTTTGGGGAACTTCGAGGGAATCTGGTCATCGGTGACGGCGGGGGCGATGATGACGTCGTCGCCGTCCTTCCAGTTCGCCGGGGTCGCGACCGAATAGTTGGCCGTTAACTGTAAGGAATCGATCACCCGTAAAATCTCGTCGAAGTTCCGCCCTGCTGAGGCCGGATAAGTGAGCGTGAGTTTGATTTTTTTATCCGGACCAATGATAAAGACCGAACGCACCGTCATGTTGTCCAGGGCATTGGGATGAATCATGTCGTATAAATTGGCGACCTTCTTTTCCGGGTCGGCAATAATCGGATAAGTCACCGTTGTGTTTTGGGTTTCGTTGATATCCTTGACCCAGCCGATGTGCGAATCCAAGGGATCGACGCTAACGGCCAAGACCTTCACATTGCGTTTTTTAAGATCGGGCATAATCTTGGCGACCGTGCCCAGCTCCGTGGTACAGACGGGGGTGAAATCTTTGGGATGCGAAAAAAGAATCCCCCAGCCGTCGCCGAGGTATTCGTGCAAATTAATTTTGCCTTCCGTGGTTTCCGCCGAAAAATTCGGCGCTTCATCTCCTAATCGTAGTGACATGGGTCTCTCCTTTTTTACAGAGAGCAGGATCTTCAATGAAGCTCCTGCTCGGGTTCACTCCAAGGATTCAGCAGGGATTCGATGGCTCCGCCATCGCGCTCCCTCAACAGATCGGGGGTCGAATCCTTGTTCTTCCTGCAAGCCTGTCCTAAACGATCAGCATATTCAGCCTGGGCCAAGGAGTATAACGCGATCGTTTCCCAGGACTCAAGGGCTTTTAAGAATTAAGTTTTCTTGATTCATTTCCGCATTCAAGCTATACTGCTTATTCTTTTTAAATCTCAAGGCTTTGTACACACGATGGATAAAAAAATCGCGGTCCTGCTCATGGCCCACGGGGCACCCGAATCGCTCGACGACATCGGCGCCTACCTCAAACATATTATGAAGGGCCGACCGCCTTCGCAAGAAATTATCGACCAGGTGAAGGAGCGCTATGGCTTGGTGGGCGGAAAATCGCCATTGCTTGCGATTACGCGCCAACAGGCCGCCGCCTTAGAAGAGCAACTGAATGAAGCGGCTTCGGGACCTCAGTACCAGGTGTATATCGGCATGCGCCACTGGCATCCCTTTATCGCCGAGACGGTCAAAAAAATCCTCGCCGACCCCCCCGAGCAACTGATTGCCCTGAGTCTTGCGCCGCAATATTCAAAGCTGAGCGTGGGGGCCTACAACGAAACCTTGAAGAAGGCCTTGGCGGAGGCGGACAGCACGCTGCCGGTGCGCTGGGTGAAAAGCTGGCACAATCAGCCCGATTTAATCAATGCCTTTGCCGATCGCTTAAGGACGGGATTGGCCGACTACCCGGAGGACGAGCGCTCGCATGTTCAGATTGTTTTTACGGCGCATTCACTCCCCGCCGAAGTGCTCGCCGACAAAGACCCCTATCCCAACGAGGTGGCGGGCACGATTACCGCCATCGTTAAAAAATGCGATCTTGGACCGCAAGGCACGCGCTGGCAATTCGGCTATCAAAGCCGGGGCTTCCGGCCGGGCGAATGGTTGGGGCCGGAGGTGGACGAGGTGATCGAAGACCTTGGCAACCAAGGTGAAACGAACTTACTGGTTATTCCCATCGGCTTCGTCTCCGACCACGTCGAAATTCTCTACGACATCGACATCCTCTACAATGACATGGCCGCCGCCAAAGGGATCACACTTCGCCGAACCGAATCCCTCAACACCCACCCTGCCTTCATCAAGGCCTTGGCCGAAGTCGTCCGAACAAACAGCTGAGCTTTCGGACGAAGGTCATCTTGCCTTAATCTTCGGCCCGTTTTTTCCCTCGCCCAGCCATCAGCAAAAGAAACACGACCATCATGCCATAACCGGCGGCGAGTAAAAACGGCAGGGTCGATTCGATCTGCCAAGGCCAAAAAAGCCGCCCGTCCGGAAAGGGGGAGTGGATGATGCCGAAGAGGCTCAAGCCCGCCGCCACGCCGAGGAAGGCTGCGGCGCGGCGCAGCCTTTGGTCGATAATCATCACCAAGGCCGCGCCCCAAAGGAGGGAGGAAATGATGAAGCCGTTGGCGATGAGGACAATCATCTCGAAACTCACGGCCATCTCGCCACTCAAGTCTGAGGGGTGCTTCCCCAGATTGGCCAGAAGACTGTTCAGCTGGATCAAGACTAAAGTGGCGATGGCCGGAATGAAGGAAAAGGCCACGGCCTTGTAATGCCGTTCGGGCGTGGCCCTGAAGGTTTGCGCCGTAATCTCTAAGCCGACAAAAATTAAAATCGGCGCAAGGGCGGCCTCGGGCAGCAGGTCCGCCATCAAACCCAAATACCCGAAAATGCCACCAAGGCCAATAAACAAGGCCGTGCCCAAGGTATAACCGGCGCGCCCGCCCATGTCTTTGTAAGCCGGGTGGCCGATGTAGGGCGTGGTCTGCACGACGCCGCCGCAAAGCCCCACCAATATGGTCGAAAGCCCACTCGTCAGTAAAATCGGCAAGGTCTCGTAAGCGTCGCCCGCAGCCTTTGCGCTCTCGCTCACGTCGATGCCGCCGATGATCACCACAATCGCAAAGGGAAGGGCTAAGGGTAAATAGGCTACTGTATAGGGAAGACCTTCTAAAAAAGCCAAGCTCGGCATAGGTAGAACGAAGGTCATTTTTTGCAGGCCTTCTGAAAGATTCGGCAAGGCCGTCCCGATGCCGAAGAGGCGCGTGATATAGGAAACCGCCACGCCCAGGGCCACAGCCCCAAAAGCGGCGGGGATGCGAAAGGGAAAGGGGACTTTGCCCACGATACAACAGAGGATGACAATCAAGGAAAGAAAACCGGCCAGGGGCGCGTGAAAGATTTTAATCATCGGCAAAAAGGCGATGAGCATGAGGGCGACGCCCGCGATGGGACCGAGCAGGGCCGCGCGAGGAACAAGACGCTGAATCAGGGGGCCGAGAAAAGCACCGAAAGTCTTCGTGATGCCAACAATAACAACGACGGCCATGGAGATTTTCCAGGCCAAGACCGGATCACCCGTGGCCACATAGGCCGGGCCGATAACACCGAAGAGAAAAGCGAAGAGCGAAGGCGTATCGATCCCCAAGGGCATGGCCGTCACATCTGTTCGACCGGTCCGACGCGCCAGGCGAATCGCCATGATCGAGTAGGCGAGATCGCCCGCAAAAACACCGATGGCCGAGCCGGGAATCATTTTATAGTAAACGAGTTCTTTCGGAAACTGAAAGACATTCACGAGGATGGCCGCCATGACGACCAATTGGGTCATGTTGTCGACGACGAGGCCGAAAAAGGCGTTGAGGTCGCCGGGACCGATAAGCAGGGATTTTTTGAAACCGGAAAGCGGGGCGGGCTGGTCGGATCGTGCGTTCACGGAATGCGATTCAGGAAGATTAGAATGCGTGCGACGAGCAGGCCGCGACAGGGAAGATGAGGCCGATCAAGATTCCGCCACCACGTTTAAGTTCTCGTCTAAAGCTTCGTCGCGTACCGATGCGACCGGCCGATTCTTCACGCGCTTGAGGATGCGTTTAAAACGCCGCCACAAGAAAAAAAACTGCAGGACCTTGCCGAGCGTTTCCGCCGCATAGCGGGGATAAAACACGAGCGGATTTTCGAGCGCCATACCGTAGCGCCGGTCTTTCCGAGACTTAAGGCGAATGAGTCCCCCTTCGAGGGGATGCACCTTTTCTATTTTGGGGCAGGCATAAAAATGCAGGAGCTTTTGCATCATGTCATCCAAGTTGTAGCCCCAGACTTTTGCCCTTTGGATGACGGTCTCCACATGCTCCGGGGTGTAATAGGCATCCCAGGCCTGCTGGTAAATGCCCAGCCATTCGGTCTCCGACATCTTCGGATGCGCCGTGGTCACATGAACGACATCGTAGGTGTTCATGTCGGCGGCCATCTCAACGCCTTTGTTGAACAAAGTTTGATGATCTTCCGATCCGGGCAGGGGCGTCAAAATGAAAAATTCGAGCAGGTCGATAGGAATTTCGCGTTGAATCGTTTTGATGTCTTCTAAAATGCTCTCGGGCGTGTCGGTCGGAAAACCCAAGATGTAACCCGCATAGGTCAGCGCTCCGACGCGGTGCCAGTCATCGAGCATGATCCGGTATTCGGAGATCTTGTTCTGTTTTTTCTTCGCGCCCTTAAGGGCCTCGGGGTTGATGCTCTCCAAACCGATAAAGACTCGCGACACCCCCGCTTGCCCCGCTTTTTCGATAAAGCGCGGCAGCTTGTGGCACATGGTATCGACTTGGATCACCAAGCGGACCTTGATGTCTTCCTTTTCCCGCAGTTCGATCAGCCGGTCGAAGATGGCCTCCCAACAGCGGTTGCGCGCAAAGTCGTCGTCGCTGATAAAAAAATTCGTTATCCCTTCTTCGACGCCTTTTCGGATAATGACTTCGACGTCGTCCGCACTCCGATAACGCGACTTGTGCCCCTGCACATTGATGATCGTGCAAAAGCTGCACAAAAAGGGACAACCCCGACCCGCGTCGAAGCTGGTTCGCATACCGGAGGTCCGTTTCACCATGTCGAAGGGGAGGTAGGGCACAGCCACGCCCGTCATATCCGGCAGATCGTCCATGAAATTATAGAGCGGCTTCATCTCTTTGCCATAGGCATCCTTGAGGAGCATGTCCATCCGGCCTTCCACTTCACCCGCGAAGAGGGAAATGCCCATGTCCATCGCCGTTTTGCAATCGGCCGGGAGTTCCGGCAGCATCGCCAAGCAGCCGCTGACATGGAAGCCGCCGATGCAAACTTGAATACCCTGGGAACGAAATTGGCGGGCGATATCGACCGCACGCGGAAACTGGTTGGTCTGCACGCCGACGAGGGCGATAAGGGCGTGATTTCCTTCGGCAAGAATTTGGCGGCTCAAGCCCTCGATATCGATCCGGATATTGGTCTCGTCGAAGGTTTGTGCGTGAATGCTTACTTCGTCGCCCAAGACCTTGCGTTCGATGCAGTCCACGGCGAGGCCGTTCATCACAGCGAGGGTGTTGGAGGGGATGGAAGAGCGCAACCACTGAATCACATAGCCCTCGTCATCGTAGTGCGAAGGCTTAATCATAATAAAGTGAAAGTTTTTCAAATCGATGTCTTGCACTTGGGTACTCAAAAACACCCCCTTTTAATTTTTTAGATTCGATGAAAAATGGGCCGCGATGCACACCGCAGGACAGGTTTAAAAGCATCGCCGATTTCTTGGCGCTTGTTTGCGCTCTCCATCTCTATTTCTAAAATCAACAATTAAACGTTAAGGATATGGTTCTTTTCACCTGGAGGGACACTCGAAGGGAGCAACCCAATACACTTTGGGCCGGTAAAGCCGAGGGAGACGAAGGACCAAAAAAAGGCGGCTGAGTGAAATGGAAGGATGCTCGGCTTTTTCAAATAGAGGTGTCTTTCACTGGATGCCGCATTATTCTACTCCGACTCTTGCATGAATGTAAAGGCAGCCCTTTGCCCCAAACGCCGGGGCATGCCTTTCATAAAACATTACTTCTCTTTGTGCGGCGCGGGCATGGGGGCCAGCATCTCCACATCGGGCAAGCGCGGTTCGATGCCCTCGGCCTCGATCTTTTCCATGAGGGGAATCGACCAGAGTACAATCGCCAGATGATCCGAGGGCGTGGGATGCCGAGGCGAGACGGTGTGGTAGGTCAGCTCGACGTGGCTTGCGGCATCCTCCCAAATAATCTTGGGGCCGGGCTTACGTTCGTTTGGCGGGCCGAAACGGGCCTCCCACTTTGGCAGCTGTTTTTCCACGTAGCCCGGATCGTTGGTGTCGTTAAAGCGGACATGAATAATGGCCAGGCCCCACTTGGGGTGAATGCCGAAACTCACGGAACGCACCTCCGGCTCACCAAGAGCCTCACCCGAAACCGTCAGCTCTCCTTCCGCGGGGCCCGATACCGCCCACACCCCGCTTGGGTCCGCGCGCTTCGGCTGTGCGAGTACCACGCCGTAGACGGACAACACCTCTTCTTCCGACATGCCCCAACGGGCCTTGCCGAAACCCTCCGCAAGCGAGGCCGCCTCTGCGGCCCCGGCCTGAAGCCCCAAAATATAAAGGGCGATCATCAAGCAATGCTTCACAATCCTTTTCATACGCGCTTTACTCCTCGGACATCACGGCAGCCAGCCAGGCAATCATCTCGGAAAGCACCCGCTCGCGGCCGATGTCGTGAAACACCTCGTGATAATAGCCGTCATACCAAATCAGTTTGTTTTTAGGATGCTTCATTTGCCGGTACAGATCTTTCGCGCCTTCGGCCTGAACGATTTTATCCGCCCCCGCTTGCAAAATGAGCGTCGGTATCCGAATATCGCCGGCTCGCAGGTGCAGCAAGCGATTCATCTCCCGGAATTCACGATAAAAACGCGGGGTGCCCACCCTAAAAATCAAGGGGTCCTTCGCCACGGCGACATCGACTGCGGGATCGCGGCTCCGCTGCCCCCCCACGCTGGGATAACGAATCGAAAGCCGGGGCGCGATGCGGCTCAAGAGGCGCGTGAGCGCTTCCAGCCGCAAGGGAAGACCGGGAAAGGCATAGGCCGGCGACGAAAGCACCAGGGCATCGGCTGCCTCCGGATAGACGATACAGAAAGCCGCCGCCACCGCGCCACCCAGGCTGTGCCCGATGATCCCGACTTTTTTCGCGGGACTCTCCGCCCGGGCCTGATCGACCATCGTTTTCAGGTCGCGCAGCAAATCGTGATAATCCGCGAGGTCAGTCCGCTTTCCCTCCGAAAGGCCGAAACCCCGCTGATCGTAGGCGATGCTGGCGAAGCCCGCAGCGGCCAGGGCCTCCTGCACCTGCCGGTAGCGCCCCTTGTGGTCGTTCAGACCGTGCAGGATAACCAGCGTGGCCTTCGCGGTCTTGGGCCGCAGATGCGTATACGAAAGCTGCACCCCGCCGCTTCGAACTGTCCCGTCCTCGGCGAGCGACCCGGCTTCCATGCGCTTAAGCGTTCAGCACGGACAGGCGCAGGGCCTCGCCGAACAAGGCGGCCGGACTCGCCTCTTTGATCTCGACCGGCACCAAGGCCCCCGGCGGCAGACCTGTGGACGGAAAAACCACCATCATGTGCCCCTCGGTTTTACCGATTTGATGGCCCACCCGTTTCTCGGCCTCGCCCTCGATCAAAACCTCGAAGGTCTTGCCGATCTTGTCCCGATTTTTTTCGAGGGCGATCCTGTGTTGCAGATCGAAGAGGCGGACGATGCGATCGGTCTTCACCTTCGGCGACACCTCGTCGGGAAAGTCACGGGCCGCAATCGTCCCGATGCGCTCGGAGTATTTAAAGATGTAGGCGCTGTCGAAACCGACGCGTTCGACCATGTCGAAGGTGTCTTGAAAATCGGCCTCGGTCTCCGTTGGAAAACCGACGATCAAGTCGGTGGTCAGGGCCACGTTTGGAATCGTTGCCCGGATTTGATCGACCAGGGATAAAAATTCAGTGCGCGTATAGGTCCGCTTCATTAAATCGAGGATGCGGTCGCTGCCTGCCTGCAAGGGCAAGTGGATGTGGCTGCAGATCTTCGGGTGAGCGGCAATCGCCTCCAATAAAGGTTCCGGAAAATCCTTCGGATGCGGCGAGGTAAAGCGGACGCGTTCGATGCCGGGCACTTCCGCCGCGCCCAAGAGCAGGTCCGCGAATGACGCGCCTTCGGTGCGATAGGAATTGACGTTTTGTCCTAAAAAAGTCACCTGCTTGAAACCCTCTTCGGCGAGGCCTTGAACCTCTTCCAGAACTTCGTCCTTCGGGCGGCTTCGCTCGCGCCCGCGCGTATAGGGCACAACGCAGAAGGTGCAGAAGTTATCGCAGCCGCGCATCACTACCACCCAGGCGTTCACGCCATCAAAGCGCAGGGGTTCGACGCCGCTGTAGGTTTCGACGATGGACAGGTCGGCATCAATCTCTTTTTTAATCTTCGGCCTTCGGCCAGAGCGATGACCACCTTCTTTCGGCCTGCCCGCCTTCGCGATCAAATCGGGTAAGGCGCGATAGCTGTCGGGACCGGCGACCAAGTTAACGACGGGGTGGCGGAAAAGGGCCTCCTTCATATTTTGCGCCATGCAACCCAGGACGCCAACCACAAAGGGCCGACTCTCTCGCTGGCGTTCCAAGCGGAGGGGGCGCAGCAAGTCGAGGCGACCGTAGGTTTTGCGGTAGGCATTCTCTCGAATGGCGCAACCGTTGACGAGCACGACATCCGAGTCATCGACTTGCGGAGACAGTTCGTGACCCGCTTCGACAAGGATGGACCGGATCAATTCCGAGTCGGCCACGTTCATCTGGCAGCCATAAGTTTCGAGATAGACCTTCATGCGATTAACACACCCTCCGCGCGCTTCCCCGAAACCGCCTCGATATGGATTTTTTCGATGCGTCCCGAAAGCGCAATATCGGACCGCGTCGCCACGCGGATAAAATTCGGCGTTAAACCGGAAAAACGACCGTCCGCCATAAGCGTTTCGAACAACACCGGGACGGTCTCTCCAATCGCCTCACGGTAAAAGGCGCTTCGCTTCCGATCCGACAATGCGCAAAGCCGCGCCGCGCGGGCCTTGATTACGCTCGGATGCACGGGCCGCAGTTCGCTGCGCGTCACCCGCGTGCCTTCGCGTCGTGAATAAGGAAAGACATGAAGATAGGAAAAAGGCAGTTCTTCGATCAAGGACACCGTCTCTTCAAAGTCTGCCTCGTCTTCGCCGGGGAAGCCGACCATCACATCCGTGCCGAGTCCCAAGTGGGGAATCTTTTCCAAGACCTCCAATACAAAAGTCCGGTAATCCGCTCGCGTATAAAATCGTCCCATGCCGTTTAGGACGCGGTCGCTGCCGCTTTGCAGGGGGAGGTGGAGATAGGGGCAGAGCTTGTTCGAAGCGGCCATGAGATCGACCAGCCGATCCGAAACCGTCGTGGGCTCGATGGAGGAAATCCGAATACGGGCCAGCCCATCGACGCGCTCCAAGGCCTCGATCAAGTCGGCGAGATCACGGCCCTCGCTTTGGTATTCGCCCAAGTTGACGCCGGTGAGGACGATTTCGAGATGGCCCCGCGCCGCCCAGTCGCGGGCCTCGCGGAGCACGTCATCAAAGTGCCGGCTGCGCGAGCGGCCCCGCGTGGTGGGGATGATGCAGAAGCTGCAAAAAAAATCGCAGCCGTCTTGAATCTTCACATTGGGCCGGGTCGCTTCCGCCAAAACCGAGAGGCTGGAAATCGTAAAATCTGCGCGGGCGATACGGGGCGAATGGTAGACAATGGGCCTTTCTGATTTTTGAATAACACCGTCTTCGAAGGCGCCCTTGTCTTCGAGCACCTTTCGAACCAATGCGGGCAGGGCCATCTTGTGATCCGTCCCGGCAATCAAGTCGACGCCTGCAATTCGGCTTAGGGCCGCCATCCCCGCCTGGGCATAGCAGCCGGTCACGGCGACAAAGGTCTGTGGGTTTCGTTTCAAGAGACGCCGGATGAGATTGCGGCATTTGGCTTCGGCCTGACTGGTAACAAAACAGGTGTTGATGATGCAAAGATCCGAGGGTGCAGCTTCCGCGACCACCCCAAACCCTTCGGCGGCGAAGCCGCCTTCCAGGGCCGCGCTTTCGCTTTGATTCAAACGGCAACCGAGGGTGTGAAAAGACACGCGAAAGACCGGCAAATCCCTCTTTAAAAATTCGCTCTCAATAAAATCTAGAGATCCTGGAGCGGCTTCGATTCCAATCAGCCCGCTTGCACCGCTTTGCCCTGTCATCCCTTTGCCCATGTCCTTGGGATGAGCAAGCGCTCGACAATTTCTCCGCCTTCGAGATGCTTCTCCACCACTTCGACAACGTCCGCTTTATTCTTCACGCAATACCAAATTCCTTCAGGGTAGACGACCACGGAAGGACCGAATTCGCAGGTATCAAGGCAGCCCGCCTTGTTGGCCCGGACTTTTCCTTTTAAACCCCGCGCGGCGATTTCCGATTTAAAGGCATCGCGGATTTCCGAAGCCCCTTTGGCCGCGCAGCAACCGCGTGCATCCTCGGCTTCTCGTTCGTTGATGCAAACAAATAAATGGCGTTGATATTTTCCCATCGTCTATTTTTCGATCGGGCAACCGAAGTGCTTCCAGCCTTCGAAGCCGCCTTCCATTGAGGCCACGTCGGTATAGCCCATTTTCTTTAAGGCATGGGCCGCCACCGCGCTTCGGCCACCGCCCGCGCAGTAAACCACAATGGGCTTGTCGCGATCCGGGAAATGCCGTTCCATCGTCATTTCGAGAATGCCGCGTGAAATAAAAATCGCATTCGGAATTCGCCCTTTCTCATATTCGTCGGGCTCGCGGCAATCAATCAGGGTCATGGCCTCGCCCAGGGCCAGCTTTTCCCTGACCTCGGCAAGCTGAAGGAGTTTGATCTCCCGCTTCGCGGTATCGATCATGCTGCTCCAAGATTCCATGCGTCCTCCTATTGTACTTCACCCATTAAATGGCCGAGGGTTGGTTGGCCAAACAAACTAAAACCGCGCGCGGCTTCGGGAGGATGTCCCGCGACACAAACGATGGGTTTTTTACCCGAGAGACCAAGAATGATGGGCTTACCCGAACGCATGGGGATGCCGTTGACCACGACCCCAGGTGGCCCGACCGCATTGAGCACCTCCGCCATAAAATCGCGATTTCCCGCGGCAGTTCCGCCTGAAATCACCACCATGTCGGCCTCCTGAAGGGCCGCATTGAGTTTTTCCTGAAACAGCTCGGCATCATCCTTGATGATGCCTTTAAACACCGGGATACCCCCGGAGAGCGTAATCAAGCTGGACAGGCCATATTGATTGCAATCCCAAATCGCCCCGGTTTTAAAGGGCGCCGTCGCTGGAATGACTTCGTCTCCGGACGAAAATAGCGCGACTTTGGGTTGGCTGGCGACGAAAACCTCGGTAATGCCCTGGCTGGCCAGGAGAAAGATGTCGTCGGATCCGATCCGCTTTCCCTTCTTCAAAAGCATCGTTCCTTTTTTTCGAATTTCCCCTTGAATCTCAATGTTCTGGTGGTTGGATACCGGCTTCGTCACGATAATTTGTTCGCCTTTGGTTTCGACGTCCCAGGCCTTAACGACGGTATATTCGCCGGCGGGGATAAAACTTCCCGTCGTGACCCGCAGGACTTTTCCCGTCCCAAGGCCTTCGGCATGGTCCTGACCGACTCGAATCTCGCCCACCACATCTAAAGTCACCGGCGCCGTCTCGGAAGCCGAGACCACATCCGATGGGCACAGCGCATAGCCTTCCATAATGGAGCGGGAGTAGGGTGGATCGTCCATGACGGCCGTCGGTTCGTCGGCAATAACCCGTCCTAGGGCCGACAAAAGGGGAATCGTTTCGAGTGACTTCGGACCTTTTGGGATGGTCTTTAAAAATTGCTTGAGGTTCGATTGAACTGGATCATCCTCGGGCATCGCATGACCTCCTTATTGATAAACGCATGTCCCGCCTCCGGGAACACGCACGCCAACGTCTATCGATCGATGCGATGACGCCGGTGCCCTCTTTGAAAAACATCCTTTAAAATCGAAGTTAAAAAAGCAAGGCTTCTATCAAAAAATGGCTTAAATTCATATCATGAACGGGGTTTCTATTCAAGCCGCCCGCTGTGCAGAGACAAAAACAGTTGGATTTTGGTCGATTCTGGTTTATATTGTTTTCAGTTTTAGAGGGAATACAGCATGGAATGGACAGCCGGAATATTATCCATTAAAGAAAAGGGCATCCTGCCCGGAGAGGATCGCGTGACCACCGAATTGACGAAGATGATCACGGATACCGGCGGCAAGGTGATCGTCACCGAGGTCATCGACGCGGACAAAGATCGCATCCGCGATAAATTAATCGCCTGGGTGCACCAAGCCAAGTTGGATCTCATCCTTACCGCCGGAGCCTCCGGCTTGGGCCGGCAAGACTGCGCGCCCGACGCGACGCGCGATGTGATCGACCGCGAGGTAACCTCGATTACCGATCTCATGCGCACCGAGGTTTTTCAAAAAAAGACAAAAAAGGCCATCATCTCGCGCGCCATCTCCGGCATCCGAAACGACACCTTGATCATTAATCTGCCGGGCAGCCCCGGACCCGCCCGCGAGAATCTTGAGGTCATCCTGAGCGATATTCCCCATCTCATTCATATGATTCGCCCTTCCGAGCCTTGAGGCACGATGGGCAGTCCGCTCTTCCAAGCTGCGCTCTTCGCCTTCCTCGCCTTTTGGGTGATTTTGTTCATGTTCAAAGGCTTAAAACGGCCGCCTCCCGGATTCGAACCCAAGATTTGCGAGCACTGCGAACATGCGAACCCCTATTCGGCAGAGCGTTGCGAAAAATGCAAGGAGACCCTCAAAGGCCATTGGGATGATTTTTCGGATTCCGCCCAATAGGCGGCGCACTTTTGTATCCAATGTGGATGGTCGATGACGGATAGTGGAAAAAACGCAATCCTGATCATTATCGGGAATGAAGTTCTCTCCGGAAAAACCGTCGATAAAAACGGCGTTTTTTTAACACGGGAACTGCGAGCCCTCGGCGTAGAGGTCCAACGTGTCGTGATCATTCCGGACGATATCGATCTGATTGCAGAGGAGATCCGAACCAGCCGGGGGCGCTTCGACCTCATTTTTACCTGCGGCGGGATCGGACCGACCCACGACGATGTCACCCTGGCCGGCATCGCCCTGGGCCTCGGCAAAGCCCTCATTCGGCATCCCAAACTCATCGAGATGATTGAACAACATTACCCGCCGGACGACCTTGCCGCGCAAGGGCGTTTGGCGGAAGTGCCCGAGGGCACGGAATTGATCTTTTCCGAAGGCATCCGATTTCCGGTCCTCTGCTTCGAATCCATCTACATCTTTCCCGGCATTCCCGAACTGCTCGTCAGTAAATTCGAGGCCATCAAAGAACGCTTTCGCGACCGGCCTTTTTACCTCACAAAAATCTATCTTGCCGAAAAAGAATATGTGATCGCCGAGACCTTACGGGACGTACTCAAGGATTATCCCGACCTGCTCCTGGGTTCTTATCCTAAACTGCATCATCCCGAGCACAGCCTGATGCTGACTTTAGAATCCAAAGATCGTGCCTACCTGGAAGCAGCAGGGGAAAATTTAATTGGCCGTATTCCAAAAGAAAAGATCGTTAAAATAGATCGCGGCAAAAGCGCCGGGGACAGCTAAGACGGTATGGATTCAACAAAGACCATGCGGCTCGGAAGGCGGGCCGAAGGCGGAGTCGCCTTTTATTTTAAATTCGGGAAAAAAGGCTTAGCAAGGAAGAAAGCTAGGAAGTAAGCCTTTAGCTTGATTTTTTCTTAACGGAGGACTGCATCAAGCGATTGGCTTGATCGTGATAAAATCCGGTGTAGCCGTTTCGCTCCGTCAGTTCGAGCACGGTATAGGCTGCGCCGTCTCGAATTTCAGAGGCCGAGAAAATCTGGCGGAGACGGGAGCCGGGATTGCCCACCGTCGGTCCAGCAAATTCGACGCCCGCTTTCTTAAGCAAATGAATCGCCTGATCGATATCTTCAACACGCATGGCCGCATGGTGGAGATCGTTTTCCCCGAACTTTTCGACCCACTGGGGAATAATGCTTTTTTCACCACGGGCGTCGTCATAGGCCTGGTCGACAAAAAGCGCTGGACACCCCGACTTACGATAGATTTTGGCCCACCAACCTTGATCAGGATAAGTCACCGTTTCGCCTTCAAAGACATAACCGCCGTCTATAAAAGGCTGGGCGCGCCGGTCGATATCCAGACAGCGAAACGCGATATGATCGATGGTTAAGGGCCAGCTTTCCCGCTCGGAAAGCGCGACAAAGGTGCTCGCCGCTTCGTTGCCCTTAAAATAGGCCGCAAGGAGGCCATCGATAACCGAATCATTAAAAGTAAGATGTTCTGTGTCCTTCATCTATATTGCGCTCATCAATGGTCTATTCAAATTATAACGCCACGCACCCTCGGACGCAAAGTGGGCTGGCCACCCAGCTGATGGGCAGGAAGCGCTCAAGTCCTTTCCGCACCGAAATGGTTGACATCCTTCGTTTCCGATTCTAAAATCGCCCAATGACACGACCAGCCCTCCTTCCCTTCGCAAGCCGCTCCATAGGATTCGTCTTATTCGGGCTTATTTTACTTTATTTTCTTCCCTTATTTTTTAGCCTGTCCGCCGCTGAGGAAAACCCGATCGAACCAGAGGACATGGTGCTCATTCCGGCCGGATCCTTTTGGATGGGCTTGGACGAGCTGCCTCCGGACAGTCCTTGGGGCCAGGAAGATGCCCGCCCCAAGCATCGGGTTTCGCTTCCTGCGTTTTTGATCGATCGCTATGAAGTCCGGTACGGCGATTACCTTCGATTTGACCACAACCACGTCCTAGCAGACCGGACTTCCGATACGCCGGTCACCCAGGTGACTTGGACAGATGCCGACAACTACTGCCGCGCCATTGGAAAACGTTTACCCTCGGAAGCGGAGTGGGAAAAGGCCGCGCGTGGGGAGGACGGCCGCGCCTACCCCTGGGGACCCCGTTACGATCCCAGCAAGAGCAATACCGGACCCGGCCCCAAACCCGTCGGATCCATCCCCGGTGACCGTTCGCCCTATGGGGTTTTCGATATGGCGGGAAATGTCTCTGAGTGGACGGATAGCTGGTATCGCGCCTACCCCGGCAACACCTACAAATCAACGGACTATGGTATCTTTCAAAAAGTTGTTCGAGGCGGTGCCTTTAATGAAAAACAACATTTCGCGGACGAAATGTTCGCGCAGACCACCTTTCGAAACTATAACCGTCCGCACCATGCCGGCCCAGACAACGGCTTCCGCTGCGCAAAATCGCTTCCCGTAAAATGAGTCTTGAAAAGAGCACCCTCCCGACGATAATTCAGGCGGGTGATGCGGCCTGGCAGACCGAACAGGGGCAGATTCTTTTGAGATGGTCGAAAGGGTAAATCCCCGTATTGTGGCCATCGCTCCAATGGATGGATACCGCGTAGCGTCCCACCGCTTTAATCTCGGTCGATTCGATATCTTTGGGAATCTGATCGGGAGAAATCCGCTTCGTTCCGCTCCATTCGTCGACGCAAGACGCGCACTGGCACTGTTCCCGCAAATAGGCATTTGAATAAGTCGATTCATGACCATCCTGCCAGCGGATTCGGATCGCCTCTTTTTCCATCTTTTTAATTTCCATCGGAACCGATGCTTCAGTACCCATTGACACTCCTTATGCTTGTTCTATTTCTCCCGCCGCCTTCTGCGAAAACGGTCGTCAAGACCTTTTGAACCTACCAATCATAAAGGACCGACGCTTGACAGTGCAATGCCAAAATGCTAGCTTTCAAAGGGCCCTTTTTCTTGACGAAGGGTCATTTTAGGCGCGGCAGATCGATTATCCGAATGACAACTTTGTACAACAAAGGCTGCGCACCTTCCTGTCTTGAAGACGTGGACGGTGTCCGGCAGCACACATGTAAAAAATAGGAGGAACGATGCGTCATCAGGTCTTCACCGCCCTTATTGCGGCTGTTTCGGTTTTTACCTTGTCTGGCATTGCGGTTGCCGGATCTAAAATGCACGTCGACGAAGCAAAAAAACATTGCAACGGCATGATCGCTTCGGGAGAAAAGGCCCTCGATCATGGCGGCCAGGGCCATCCCAAGGTGGCTTTAAAACATTTTAAAGAAATGGTCGGCCATGCCGAGGAATGCCTAAATCACGGCGGAGAAGGCATCGGCGCATCAGATGCGAGCAAGGCCACTAAGATGCACGGGCCGGAAGCCATGGATCATGTGAAAGAGGCCATCTCTCACGGAAAAACGGCAATTAAGCATGGCGAAAAGGACCATGGCGATATCATGATGGATCATGGAAAAGATGCCATGATGCATGCCATGGAAGGCCAAAAACACGCCCAAGAAATGAACTGAATAGAAGCAAGTCCTCCGACATGAATATCAGGATTCGACCGGCCCTAAGGGGCCGGTTTTTTTATCTCTTAAGAACACCCTCGCTGAAAGACCTCAAAAACACCCGGGTCCGGGCTTCCGCCCAATAGCCCGGCCTCCAGGGCCAAAGCCCCTCGACAAAACCCACATGACCGCCGTGTGCCGTGATGCCTTCCACCAGCCATCTGGAATTTCGGATGCTCGCCATCGGAAGCGCCAGTCCCGGAAGAAAGGGGTCGTCCTCGGCATGGAGGATGAGGGTTGGACGCCTGATCTCATCCAAAAAATTTTTCGCGCTGCACTGTGTCCAATAGTCCTGCGCATTCTTGAATTGATGGATGGGTGCGAAGACGCGATCCTCGAAATCGATGTAGGAACGAATACGCGAAATAAGGGCGCGATCAAGCAGTCCGGGATGAGCCGCTTCCTTCTCCAGCGCCTTCTGTTTTAGCGTGGACAGAAAGTTTCGCCCATAGACTTTGCCGAAACCGGTATCAATATTTTTTGCGGCAATCCCTAAATCGAAAGGCACCGAGATCGCCACGGCGGCTAGAAGGCAATCAGGAACCTGCTCCCCCACTTCGCCTAACCATTTGAGTAACACATTGCCGCCCAAGGAAAATCCCACGATGAAAAACGGGGCTTTTGGAAAACGCGCGCTTAATTTTCGGAAGACCCAATCGAGGTCGCTGGTTTCGCCGGAGTGATAGAAGCGGGGCTGCCGGTTCATCTCCCCGCTGCATGAGCGGAAATTTAGCGCAACGCCGCGCCAACCCAACTGACCGATCCAACGCAGCATTCCCAAAATATACTTCGCACGCGAAGAGCCCTCAAAACCGTGAAGGAGCAAGACCGTCGGGACGTCTTGTTGGTTATCTGGCGGATCGAGAAAGTCAAGATCGAGAAAATCATCGTCGGGCGTCTCCCAGCGTTCACGGTGGAGCGGAAGCACAGGTGAATCACCGAAAAACTTCCGCCACACCGTTTGAAGGTGTGGGTTCCGACACCACCAGCCGGGGATAAATTCGGTCTGTCCGGAACGATTGAATGGTTCGATCCTAAAACCCTCCAATATCGGCTGACAAATCGATCACTGCATTTCATCTGATGATATGTACAGCCTTATCCCGTTTCTACACGATAGAATGACGATAGGCAAGAACAAGGATCAAGGCGTAGGAGGCGGGGTGAAATCGTGTAGGGTGCTAAAACCCATAATGTAGATCATAGATGTCGCTTACATTGGCCATTACTTTGATCAGCTCGCTGCATTGAGGGGAAGTAAAAAGGGCGAAGCCCGGCTCGGTTTCGCCCTTTGAATTAAGAGCTTGGGTTGGGCGGATGAATCTGAACATTTCCGCCATCCAAGGGACCGCTCGCCTCGAACACAACGGCATCCGTAATCGGATCGCGCACAACAATCTCAAATTCGTCTTTATCGTTGCCTTGCTTTCCAGAAGGTTCTCCACGGTCGATTACAAATCCGGTGAAGGGATAACCCGAGACCCCGTTTAAGCGACCTGTCCCCTCAAAAAAGGCCTGATTGATCTCAAAACCTTTCTTGCCGCCGGGTTGCTGAGGTCCGGTGCCTTCGATTACGATGCAATCAACCATGTGGACGTCGTTCGAGTGAAATTTATCGCCCGTATTATGGTCGACCACTTGCCAAGACCCCGAGGGCGGCGGACCCACATTCCCGCCAAAAGTAAAGTCTTTGCTTCCCGCTTGGACGCCCGCGTTCTGGAATCCGCCCGTGGTAATCCAACAATGTCGCGGGGCATCTTCGTTGAAGATCACCCCAACCAAAGCGGATGAACCTTTTACGTTCACGCGCAAGTTGCTTACACCTGAGATCCCGATCCCGTCCACGGTGGCAACGCCGTTATCGCCCATGTCGAATACGGAAATCGTCGAAGAAAGGATGCCGGGGCCGCTCAACTCAATCAATGCTGGCACTTCCCCTTCGGCCACTTCCACATCCATGAGCGTAATGCTGTCGATCATCACGGTGCCTCCGGTCTTTCCTCTTTTTCCTTTGCCTCCGATGCCGCTGAAGTCGAAGTTAAAAAACCCGGGCACGTCGGCATCGTTGGGGTCGTCAACCAAACCGTCGCCATTGTTGTCTCTTAGATCGTCAGCCAGGATCAGGGTATTTCCTAAGGGCATATCGTTTTGAAAGGGAGCGCCTGCGGCACCGCCGTCTCCAAGTCCGTGTCCACCAAAATCGACGTGCGGTGTACGCAGATCCGGATCTGTAGAATCGCACTTGCTTAATGTGGTTTCTGCGCAGATCGAATCGAAAATAATCGCGACGTTTTTATTCCCGAATAAACCGTTTCTCCCAAAAACCTTAACGGTCCCGCCCACATTCCCACTTAATCCAGCACCTGTTGATAACTCTTCAACAACCGTTCCCTTCGGTAACCCTTCAAAATCGATACTGGCCGCCCAAATCGGACTAATTGCCCAGGCCATGACATGCACAAAGCCAGCGAGATATATTCCCCACTTAAACATGTTATTCTCCCTTTATTTTAAATAGTTGTGAATCTGAAATCCAAGAATGCTAGGCAAAGATAATAGATATTTTATAGTAAATCAAGAAAAAAAACGGTTTTTTGGAAATAGGGCGGGCTTGGTTTTGTCCCTGGTTGTCCTTTTAGACAGGGATGGGCTTTAACGTCCATTTTCCCGACATTAAGCCAGGTCTTGATGTCCCTTAATGTTTTAGAAAAATACGGTGAGGAGAAATTATAGGGATTTGATCGAGGATATAAGATTCCGTTCTGATAAAGAAGACCTAGTATTCAATACGCCTAGGCGACTTCGATAGCCTTTGGCTGCTCAACCTGGAAGGAAAATGCGCTTGTCGGCTAAGGCCAGGGAAACACGGCGTTGATGGCGTCGATGAGGATGCTGGGTTTGATGACATCGGCCCCGCCGCTGTCGGTGCGCAGGTCCGAATTTTGTTCGATGTGCAAAAAACGCGAGTTTGTAAAAACGGTGGCCGCAGTTTGGCAGGGGTCGGTTGTTTCACCATTGATGTAGCGGCCGCTGACATTGGTGGTGCCGCAGAGCTGCCGGTCAAGCTCGCCCGCTTCACTACAGCTTTTCACGCTCGCCCCAATCAAACCCGCCACGGTGGTCGCCAGTTCGGTCTTCAATAGGTTGACCGATTCCGAAGCCGCCAGATCCTGCGTGGTGCCGGCGCTGAGGCGGGCGACGATGTCGCCGCTATTCCCGTTCGATGGGCAAGCGGTCGATCCGCAGCCGTGGGCTTGCAAGGTCAGCAGCGTGGATTCTTGCGTGTGGATCTTACTTGAAAAGTCGTGAAAAAAGGTGGCGACATTGTGGGCCATGTCGGAAACTTTAAACGGCCCGGAGGTCCCGCAGGCCGAAGTCGTACCGGAGCAGCTGGAGGTTGCGGCGTTGGCGCAGCGGTGCGTGGTGGAAATGGACAGGTATTTCGCGTTGGTTCCGAAGAGCAGATCCACCGCTTCGCCCCGGGTCAGGGAATCGTACAAAGGATGGGGCGCGGCGATATGTTTGGGATTCGACGTGTTGTAATCCACACAAAAAAATCCTCTTCCCCGCACGATGCTTTCGCGCAGGCAATACTGATCTCCGGCGGCATTGTTGACGGCATCGACCACATGAATCAGATCATAATCAATTGTGGCCGCCTTGGTTTTGGCGGTGTATAACTCACGCGCAATCAGGGCGCTTAAGGTCTCGTCAAAGCTTGTCAGGTCGGAGGCCTGCGGCAGGACATAGCCTTCCGACCCGCTTAGAATAAAACTAAGGGTGTTTTCGATATAGTCTTTTAAATCTGCATTCAAAACAGTGGCTTGCACAGCAGTGTCGGAAACAGGCGCGGCGGCCTGCGTGGCTTGCGCGTTTTGGCCGGCTTCAATCCAGTAATAGTAGCGTTGCCCCTCAGTGAGGCCGGTGTCGGAAAAGCCTGACGTTTTATCTAAAAAAGAGGCATTGTTCGCGCAGAGCGAGAGCGTGTTGATGTCGCAATTGGTATCGGTGGAGCGGTACAGGTTGTAGATCAGGCCGCCGGTGACCGTCCAGCTCAATGTCACACTCGCGTCGCTTTGGGCCTTTGCCATAAAATCTGCCGGAACCCAGTCGACGACTTCAACCATGCGGACAATCTGCGTGGCGGCGTTGCCGCGGCTGTCCGACACCGCGTAGCTCACGGTGTAGCTGCCAACCGCAGCGGTATTGACCGTACTGACAACGGTGATACCCCCGCTAAGATCGCCTTCGATGTTGTCCGTGGCCGTGGCCCCGGCGTCGCTGTAGCTCGTGCCCGCCTCGTGGACCACGCTGGCCGCGCCCGACAAGACAATCACCGGCGCCGTCGTATCGACCACATTGACTAAGCGCGTGACTTCGCTCGCGGCATTGCCCGCAGTGTCCGCGACATTAAAGGTAACCGTGTAGCTGCCCACAACATTGGCGTTGACCGTATTCACCGTCGCGATCCCGGCTGTGAGGTCACCATCCAAGTTGTCCGCTGCCGTGGCCCCGGAATCCGTATAAGGTGTTCCGGCTTCGTGGGTCACCACGGCCGCGCCAGTGAGAGTGATCAGCGGCGCGCTTTGATCAGGCGCGGTGCCGCTACCTCCACTGCAAGCGGATAATAACAATAAGATCCATAGAAACGGTTTGAAACGCGGCATGGGGTTTCCGATTTAGGGTTCTGTAACTACCTTCCTTATCGGCTTATTGTATGATTCCTTGAGGTCCACCCAAAGGATTCATCTTCGAGTAGAAGATTGTCTTCCTGATCATCACTTTCTCCCAGGACTTGAGATTGATCACATCGAAAAGAAAGGCTCACAGAAACTAGCTGCCCACTCCGCCAACACCCAGCAAAAAAAGGCTCCGTGGCTTTATTGAGGAAAGGACGTTTGTTGTCTCTTGGATTAGGGATTCCTAAACCCAATTGTAATCTAGAATGACAACCTGTTTATAAATCAATCGCACATTTTACATACTCAGAATAACTTGATTTAAGCCAATCAATTGATTCCGTCTGCTTTTGAGAGTCAATAAAATTTGTTCTCTTTTGCGTTTTCTTATCGTATGGATGTGTAACAGGATTCTTTCGCAGATTGCCATGAAAATCATAGAAACCCTTTTGGATATTTTGGAATGTTTGTGAAAATTTATTTTTTGGGTCGAGCAATCTTCCATAATCAATAAGTTTGCCTTTCTCTACAAGCTCAGGGAATTCAGCCTTTGGATACTTTATTGCGTATGCCTCAATAAAGCACCTAACCAAAATATCGTTAAAAGAATCCTGCCAGCCTGCCCAAGAATTTTTGTCTATATGGAAAGAAGTTTCTGCGAAATACAACACCTGGTTCGCATGAGCATATTCTGATCCTAATATTTTCTTCCAAACATCGGAATGCTTAATTCCAAAGCGCCGGTGTAGAATTTCACCTATAGGATCTAAATTACTTCCCTGCTGAATCAGATCCAATTCTGTTAAAGTATTCTGAATAACACTGCTTTTTGCTAAATTTGCTATCTTGTAATCCAAAAGCCCTTGGTGCTCATACGCGATTAAATCTTTGATTAAAACCAGAGCCGATTCAAAATCCGATCGACCGAAACAGGTTTTAATCAAACCCTGCATTTCCGCACTATTTTGGTAACAGGCCATCGGTAGATATGGGATGGTCATGGCTTGAATAAGTGTCGAACCCTCAGTGTTTAGCCATTTTAATATTGTTGGTTTTGGTGACGAACAGAGAAAACGGTAGAGGCCTTTCTTTAGTGCATATCTGTCGTAGGAGTCTTTAATCCTTTCACAGGCCTTTGAAATTTTTTCGGTTCGATTGTCCAAGTACTGATAACGCGCAAGCAATTCCCATAGTTGACCTTCTACATAGGCGTATGGGGAAGGTTCCTTTTCAAGATAAGCCTTGAACAGAAATTCACCGATACTCTCATCTAAGTGGTATTGCGATAGAAAGCTGCAGAACACGTCTATTAAGTTTGGGAACTTTCCAATTAATTTTTTAACCTCCTCTAAGATTTTCTTATTAGGTCCGGATACTTTCAAAATAAATTTGAGCTTGGTGTAATCTATCTTACCCTCTGACTCCTCGGAGAGGGCTGACTCGAACAATTGATACGCCTCGTCTTCAGAACTAAAAATGTATACTTTCTCTTCTGATGTCAAACTCGGCATTTTCCCGATTGCGTCTTCCAAGGTTTTTGCTTTTGTAATAGCGTATTTTTTTGATTGAGGGATTAGGCCACGCTCCTTACATAGCTCTTCCAATAGAATTATCCCGAGCTGGACCTCTCTTTCATTTTTTCCGAACACCTTGATATCGTCGACATAACGAACGTAACGAACTCCTTTTTTTACCAATTTTAAATCGATTGGCAGAAAATAGAGTTCGGCCAAGTAATTCGATGCCGTCGGACCCTGTGGAATGCCGTGAGAAAGCTTGTGGTTAACAAGATGGGTCGACCAGTGACCTAAAATCTCCCGAATCTTTCCTGTGAATTCGGGATAAGCATTTAGTGGCGATATTTGTTTAACAAGGACGTTATGGTCAATGGTGTCATAATAAGCGGCGAGGTCAAAATGGGCCACCCAAAGATACTTACTTTCATAATAGGATTTAATTTTTCTTCTAAAGCGCCGGTATCCTTCCTGCCATTTTTTTAAGAAAAATATGCCTTTCCTTTTATCTCTGTTCAAAATATTACTAAATACAAATTTATATTCTAAGTTGTTTCGTCTATCTGATAGCTTGTCTGCAGCGATATTCACAAACCCCTGATAAACGATCAGATCCTCTAGGTGGAGAAAGGTAATAGGCCGTTGCAAACCCGAAGGCTTTGGAAGATAAAATTTTAGGACAGTCGAAGGTTTGTAAGATTGGCCAGATAATCTTTCTGAAAGGTCCTTTATATTTTTTTGATGGGCAATCTCATAGGCTAGAAAGATTTTCCGATACTCATTCTTATACTGGATATTTTGGGCAGTATGCAATCTTTTCCAGGAGAGTAAGAGATTCTTTTCGCGGGCGGCTTTTTTGTAAAGTTTGTCGGCCATTTAGTTTCGGTGTCTTTTCACTCCTAATGTTAACTTAACTTGCCTCTTAACAATTTACAGCATAGGAGATATAATGGTGAAAATTGAGGGAAAGAGGAGGCGAGATGCAGAAAGAAGAGGCCGTATTTTTAAAATGGCAAATCCGTTTTGGGACAGAAGAAGCGTGTGTAAAGTA
>JAJDBW010000005.1 GCA_029261155.1 Nitrospirota bacterium
GGAAACGGCCGTCTCACCGAGGACATCAATCTCGTCTTTGGCCCAACCCGATTTTCGTGTGCCGATCACGGACCGAAGGTCCCGATACGCGCTCTGTGCGAGGAGGGGGAGGGTCTTGGCAATCCGTTCCAATCGCAACATGGGCCTCGAAAGAATCATCAGCAAGAGACCTTCCGAAAGGAGCAGCCCGATGAGACCGGCCATAAGGCTCTGTTTTGTCGCGGACCGAATCTCCGAAAGAGGTCCTGAAATATTTTCAATGAAGACAAGATAACCCCGAGTCGAATCACCAAGGCCTTCTAGTGGCATAAAGCGCAACTCGTAATCCGTCTGTTGAAAAAGGATTTTTTGGCCGGATTTGTCCGCATCGATTGACGGTGTGTCTTGAGCGAAACGTTTTAGGAGGGGCAATGTCTTATCCATCGTCGTTAGGGCGAGGACATCGTAATTCCATGAAGGAATCCTCTTGGTCGGATCATGAATAAGACTTTCTCCTTTATTTCTGCTGATCAATACACCGATATCGACGCCGGAGATCCGATGCAAGCTGACAATGACATCGGCCAAAGACGTCCCCAATACGACGGTTCCGATCGTCTTGCCGCCTGAAAGTATCGGCTCCATGACATATTGTGCACACAGCTCACGGCAGGAAAGGAAGATCGCAGGATGTTCTCTATTAAGTGAGGCCTCGTTCATATTTGAAATCAAGGGACCTTGATCTGCAGTTAAACCGGTCCCATTCCAGTGGGCCAATTCTTCACCGGAATTCGTATAAAAACGGACGGTTTCAATTCCCGTGTTGAGTTGGAGCAATGGCCAATGATTTTCAAATGCAGCAATGAGGGCAGTTCGATTACCTGCGGATAGGGCCCCTTCCATCCCGTTCATGGAAGGGATAATCCCGCCTAATTGCAGTAGGCGTTGTGCGCTTTGATCCAACAAGCCTTGAAACTCTTTAGCATATTGATTGTGGGTTCTTGTGTGACGTTCGTCAAACTGTTTGAGTAGATTGAAATAACTGAGGAGGGGAAAGGAAATATTGACAACCAGAAGGATCAAGCTGGTAAGTAATAGGGCCTTCCATTTAAGACTTAAAAATCGCTCTTGCCTTGAAAGGCCAAACGCTTTTTCCTCTGGGTTTTCTTTCATACGCTAAGCGATCCATCAAAAGCGATAAGACAACAGGATCGAAAAAAGATCCCAATACCGCTCCGTAGAGGACAGGTCGGGGTTGTCCAAAAGGGGAAGCCAAGCCGTGCCGTCGACAGAGTGATATTCAATCCGGAACATCAGCGCCTCCATGATGTCCCAACGCAGGCCAACCGTCCAATCCTTAGAATAGAGAAGGTGACCCGGTAGACCGGATTGGAGGGAAAAATTGTCTCCGTTTCTATCGCCTCTGTCCTGGTAGAGGATATCATAACGGACCAGTGCTTCCAAAATAGGGGTGATCCGATAGGTTCCCTGGAAATACACACTTTCCCCCGTCTGCTCGCGGTCAGGAATTGCTCCCAGGTTCTTTATTTCGATACGTCGGAGCGCATACTCCGAAGTGAGGCTCCAAGATTCGGCATTGTATTGTGCAGAAAAGATCAAGGGACTAAAGCGGATGGTTCCTGCACCCACGGGATCGGCCGTCCCTGGCGCATAGTCCATTTTGACCCAGGCCCCGCTTAAGCCCAGGCGGATTCTTCCTCCATCCTGTTCGAACACGATTCTTCCTATATAAGAAAGCTTGCCATCCAAACGGCCTGCCTGATCGTTTATAAGGAAAGCCCGTTCCGTTTCGATATCCTCTACCATTGGATACGCCGCACCGATTTGAAGATAGAGGTCCCCAAACGCGAATTGGCGGTCGCCATAGAGGTGGACCCCTTCGGAGGACAGTGCGGGATTCCGGGCTCGATCGAAATAGATCGATTGGGGGAGCAAGATGCTCGGCCTTGTAAAGGCAACGTCTCTGGTATCGTTGTAAAGGCCGAAAGGGTTTTTAATCCTGCCGATCCGAATGCCGGCACGCATCGCTTCATTAGAGTAAAAGCGATAGTCCACCAGGCCATAGTCCAGACGGATGTCGCCTTCATCTCCTTTTCCCGCTCTACGGGAAAGGATCTGTGCCGAAAGCTGCAGGCCAGAAAAGGGACGGAAAGAGGCATTGAGGCCCAATTCGGTGAAGTCGAAACTCCCGTTTTGACTGCTTCCGTAAAAATTGTTATCCGAAGTGTGGATATACCCTTGGCTGGCGAAGCCATGAATCTGCAAGGTGTCGGGCAGGGAAATTCCGCCAGCCCGGGCAGGTGATGAAATGCCCAATACCAAGACAAACGCGACCAGAAGATTTTTTTTTATCTCAAAAGATTTATTGAACGGGCAGCACTTTAAGTTCGTCATTTTGTCCTATTGTTGGTAAATAACCGATCGCTCCCGGGGTATTCGCAATCCGTTTCCGCATCTCCTCTTCTGTATCGACTTCGATCGGAGACTGTCCGGTTCCGGAGTAAACGAGCCTATCCCAGGCACGTCGCAATTGATATGGAAACACGTTGAGGATCTGCTTGCAAAATGCGATGTGCAGGGGTGACCGATCGCTTAATACGAATACGGTAACCGCCGTGCCGTCAGGCCAGTTCTGGAGGCGTTTACTGAAGATTGCGCGGAGGGTATTTCTTGAAATCTGTTCTTGGAGAACCGTGGGGTGGACAACCACTTCTTGAGCATGTGTGACTGATGCCATTGTCACAATACAAATCAATATAGATAGAGCGACAAAAGACCTCATAACTTATTTCATTGACCCAATAGGGACCATGTAGCGATCAACAAGAGAAAAGATTTCCTGAATAAACTGGCGAGGATTTCTTAGCAGGCGGTAGACGCGTTCAATACTCAACCGGTCGATGGCTAGAAGCGATCTAATATGAACTCAGCATCTCTGTTGTGCTTTTTTCCATGTGCATCGAAATCCCTATCTTATTCTCTTCAGTGATAAAATCCGATACCTCAAGATTCATAGAGTGGATACCCTGTAGTATGGAATTGATCGTACCAAATACCGGTTGTCTTTTACCATGAAAATCGATCATCTGGCCAAACCGCTGGAAATGGATTCCATAGCGATTAAGTAAGCGAAGCAATGAAGGTTCTGTTAATGCAAGCCAGTGAAATATACCATTCTCTTGGCTCAATTCAACAATCGCCTTAAACAAACCAAAAATGAGAAGGGGCAAAAACAAGTGAGCCCCTTGATGATGCCTTCTTGTTTCAAAAGATCGTGTTTTTTTATGGGTAATTTCTTCACTAATGATCTGCTCCTTAAACCCTTTAGAGATTGAAAACCGTGAGATTTCGGCGAGCGCTTCTCTATTTAAATATGGACTAGAGTCAATACTGTTATAGGATATTCCTTCACAGACGCATTCAATCGGGAAATGGGCTTTAAGGAAAACCGGGTCAGGAAGAACCAGCCTGACGGTTGCGGCAAACAATCCTGAATCTTTATGCCTGATTAGGCTATGCACGGATCGACTATCGTATTCGTCGCATTCGAGGCCGTCAGGATAATCCTCGCAGTTCAGATACGGGTTCTCTACACATAGGACCTGGTATCGTAGACGCTGAACTTCCTTAATGAGTTGATCGGTGTCGGCAAGGACGATTTCAAAATGTTTATTGAAGTTTTCGGTCAGGGTCATCAGGTTACCTTTCTAGAGGATAGGGTTTATGTCATCACTCCATTGGAGACGCTATATTGTTCATTTCGGAATTTCAATATGGGGCCGTACTGATAGGAATGGAGAGAGTCATTCCGTTGGCTAGGTTGAGCAATATTAGTGCCGCTTTTTTATTCGTTTTAAATAAGGGGAATACCCATTAAAATAAGTGTGAGCGTCAATGCCTTGGCGAGAGAGTCAACACCTAGACCCGTGCATTATCCTGCATCTCTTCCACTTTTTCGGTGTTTGGGTATGACTCAGTTCAAATATGTAGTCGGATACCCGTCCTTTGGTAGATTGCTGGTGATGATCACCGACCCTTGCTTGTAGCGTTGGCTAAAGACTTCAAAGAGAAGTTCTGCTCCGGTTTTTGACAAGGGAACGAAGCCGGGCTCGTCGATGATGAGCAGCTTCTGTCTGGCGAGCTGTCTCTGAAGCCTGAGCAGACGTTTTTCATCCCTGGCTTCCATGAGTTCGGTCCTCCCATACCACCGGGCAATTGATTCCCATCGCTCCATCCTGATAAACTCCTTCGCGTAGACGAGAGGCACCTTCTTTGCCCACAGCCCTTGCGGTTTATTTTCATGGGCGAGTACGAGATTAACCTGCATCGGATCAGGTGAACGGACTTTTGACGAGCCATGAAGGGTTGGAAGAACTGATAGAAGCAGTGATCAATCAAGTATTGGATTCGCAGAGACGAGAGAGTACTTGATGGTTATGGCCTATGAATGCAGCAATGAACGCGAGGTCTATCGCATGCCGAAAATCAGAAGTGATAATTGAAGGAGCTGATTCAGAATCATAACCGGCCGCTGACGGCCGCTGAGTTTCAGGGGCTGTCCGATGTTCCGCCTGAGCTGGAGTGGTTTATCAATATCCATAATGAAAAGACGCGCCGGGCTTATAAAAATAATGTGAAAGAATTTTCCCTGTTTATGGGATTGCCAAAACCTTCTGAGGTGCGGCAAGTCACGCGGGTCCACTTGGTTGCTTGGCGGAAGAATTAGGAGTCTCGTGAGTTGCCCCCCGCGTCGATTCGGCGAAAACTCTCGGCACTCTCATCCCTCTTCGATTCCCTTTACGAAAAAATGCGGTGACGCACAATCCGGTGGATGGAGTAAAGCGGCCTATGGCCAACAATAATGAAGGGTCGACGCCGGCCTTGAGCGATGCGCAGGCGCGGAAACTTCTGGATACGCCGGACATGGAGACACTGAAAGGAAAGCGGGATTGCGCGATTCTGGTCACCCTGCTCTACCATGGCCTGCGGCGGAAAGAGCTCTGTACCTTAAGGGTGAAAGATATTCAGAGCCGTGAAATGGAAAACACTACCGCACTTTCAGGGTCAGGCTAAAATCTTTCACCTCTAATAGTTTGGATTCGATTTCTTCAATCAGCAAGACGAGTAGTGGCTCAGTTAAGTCAAGTATCTTGTATGCCGCGTCCTGAATAGGAGGGACGAAAGGGTCTCCGCTGAAACCAAAACCGCTTGCCTTAATTAAAATATCAGCTAAATGTACAATTGCAGTTTTTTCCTGATGTGCCTCCGACTTCCCTACATCATGGTGACAGGCAATCGGCTCGATTAGTTCTTCTGGGAGGTTCCATGTTCTACCCGCCCACTCCCCGATCTCGGCATGGTCGGTCCCCAGCAAAGTCATTTCTGCCTCTGTCATGGAAATCTTCTTCTCTTCAACCTGCAATAAGAGGTCTTCATAGTCATCCTTGAGCTTCGTTCTGATAATGACCTTTCCGATATCATGCAAGAGCGCAGCTGTTGAGATTTCCTCTGCCTTCGCTACCTTTAACCTTTTGGCAATGATCAGGGCCGCCGTCGCCGCGCCGAGGGAGTGCTCCCAAAGCTCCATAGTATCCATTTCCATCATCTTAAACACTATGGTGGACAAGACCAGCCCCTTCACAGCATTGGATCCGAGCATCAGCATCGCCTGTGAAATGGTTGAGATATTATTCTGAACGCTATAAAAAGGAGAGTTCGCAAGACGTAGGACCCTGGCAGAGAGGGTCTGATCGGTTGCAATTAACCTGGAAATTTCTTCAAATGACGTGTTCTCGTCCTCTATCGAAGATAAAACCTTGAGGATAATGCCGGGGATCGTTGGCAGAGAACGGATGTCTTTAATGGTCTCAAGAAATGCTGTCCGTTTTTCTTGCATGCTCGCCTTTCTTTATCGCAATTAATCGGTCCTGATAGATCTCTTTGATCTTCATCATAACTGGGTTTCCTTCCAATCGCTTGAATCGATATGCCAGTTTATCAAGTCCTTCTTGGAGCCCCTCTTTCTCTTTTTGACAGATTGGGTGTTCCTCCACGGCCACCGATTGGATCCCCATATCGAGCAGCTGTTTTATGAGGGTCTGAGTGAGTTCTGTTCCCTTTCGGGAGATCGGAAGTGGATTCGGACCCTCCGATCGCATAATGTCCTTCGCGAGAACCATCTGAGCTGTGGCTCGTTTTAGAGGAATGATTTCCATTTTCGCCTATTCAGAGATTACAGATAAGAATCGCACTTGCACGATTCGGCAAATCAACGATGTTTTTTTTCTTTTCTTCGATATGATTTTTTTGCAAGCAAGGTTCCCGCATTTTCGCTCGGGACTGGGCGACTGAATAAATATCCCTGTCCGACATCACATTGGTGTTCCTGTAAAAAAACCAATTGTTCTTCCGATTCTATCCCCTCGGCAACGACAATCAGCCGCAAATTATGGGCCAGTGAAATAATAGTCTTTGCGATCACGGCATCATCTGCGTCATTGGCAATATTATTGACAAAAGACCGGTCTATCTTTAAGGAATCGATCGGGAAGCGCTTCAAATAACTGAGTGACGAATAACCCGTACCAAAATCATCGATCGAAAGCTTGTAGCCCAATGCCTTCAAATGATTCAGTCGTTCGATAATTTTTTCTGTATTCTTCAGGAAAAGCGATTCGGTCATCTCTAATTTTAAATATTGGGCGCTAAGCCCAGTCGCGTTGGTAACCCGGTCCAACCTTTCTATGAAATCGTCTTGTTCGAATTGAAGGGACGAGACGTTAACTGAAATCGTTAGCGATCCGTGACCCATTTCATGCCAGGCTCTGTTTTGTTCACATGCGGTCCTTAGCACCCATTCCCCAATCGGGAGGATCAAACCGGTTTCTTCTGCAACCGGGATGAAATGCACCGGGGAGATCAGGCCCTCGTTAGGACGCTCCCATCTGAGCAGGGCCTCCAATCCGATGATCTCTCCAGTTCTAAGGTTGATCAAGGGTTGGTAGTGCAGTTTCAACTCCTCCAGTTCGATGGCATGACTGAGGGCAGATTCTATCTTTAGGGTCTGATGAAGAATTTTATGGAGTTCGGGCACATAGAAGTTGAATCTTCCTTTTCCTTTCTGTTTTGCGTCATTCATTGCTATTTCGGCATTCCTCAAGAGGGTCTCCGCGTCTTCGCCGTCTTTCGGATAGTTGCAGATCCCAAAACTGCCTTTGACGACGATTTTCTGGGAAGCGATTTGAAAAGGTTGTTTCAGGGAGTCGAAGATCCTTTGGATCAGCAAAACCACGTCGTTATCTTTCGAGATATCCGGAAGTAGGATTGCGAACTCATCCCCTCCCATTCGTGCGACGAAATCCCGTCCGCGGAGACAAGTCCTTAAGCGACCCGCGACTTCCTCGAGGAGCTGATCGCCAATACGATGGCCAAGGCTATCGTTGGTCATTTTAAAGCGGTCAAGATCGAGAACGAGGATCGCCATGGTTTGTTGATTTTTCTCCGCCTCGACGACGGCGTGCGTGAGAAAATCGTTGAACTTTGTGCGGTTCGGGATTCCGGTCAAGCTATCGTGATGGGCCAAGTAGCGGGCGCGCTCTTCAGCGGCTTTCCCCTTGGTGATGTCGATTTGAATGATCAGGTACTGATAGGGTTTATTGTTTCCATTGAGGAAGGGCGTAATGGTTGTATCCACCCAATAAAATGTCCCTCCCTTCCTTCTGTTCCTAAGTTCGCCTTTCCATACCTTCCCGGTTTGGATCATTCTCCACATTTCCTTTAAGTAGGACTTTGAGTGGCATCCGGAATCCAGGAAAGACTGGTTTTGCCCGAGGAGTTCTCCTTTTCCATAATGAGAAACTTCGCAGAATTTACTATTTACATAATGGAAAACGCCATCTCTATTGACGATAGCGACCAGTAAAGATTGATCTAAGGCATTCATGAGGGCTTTCAACTCGCTCTGTGTAAGATCGAGTCCTTCCTCTTCATCCTTCTTAAAAATCTTTTTAGGATTAATAACCGAGACTCCCTTTATTTTTTCTCGTTATCGGTATAAAAGAAATGGATTAACGCAATCTCAGCGTTACAATTGACAAGATGCGTGACGTAATTCTAAGGACACTGTCATTTATAAGTGATTTGTGAGAGTTTTTTATTTCTCGGTGTTCAAATTTACTAAAAGTCCTTGCTGATGTTTTAGCTTTTTATTCCCTATCGGGAGAAAAAGATAAAACCTTTAGCAAACGTTATGGTTTTCTGTATAGAGAGGCACTCCAGATGTGCAATCCACTTCCTGACTCCAATCAGCCCAAGGTAAGATACTAAGTTTTAGATCAATATCGATAATACTTAGCAATATAAAATTCAAGGATTTTATGGAAGGGGCGAAAAATGGGGTGTCATGCTAACTTTTATCTAAAAGTTAGCATGAGGTTTGGGGCGGGGAGGTTAATTTGAGAGCGAAATTTTTAGATCTGTTTTCTCAGCTTCATCTTAGAAGTCGATAAAATTCTAAACTTTAAAAATTATCGAATTCGCCTACAATTTGAGAAGTTTATGGATGGGATATTTTGAGGATTACGTGTAAAAAAGGGAGAATGACGTTGGGGTTCAAGAGTTTCACTTTTGATATGTCCATGGCTCAATACCCCCCAAACCTAAGTTTCAATGAGTTAGCTTGTTTGCCATATAATATGTAATGGTTTGATGGCAGATAGGAGATCAACGATGTATAACGATGTTGTTCAATGGACGGATATTAGGAAAATGGTATTGATGCAGGGGATTCCTATTCGGAAAATAGCTATGAAAACAGGGATAAGCCGTAATACCATCAAAAAAATATCAAAACATAAACTACCACCTGGTTATAGACGTGAGAAAAAAATTTTGTATCCCAGATTAGGCCCCCATAGGGAATATATAAAGATCTTGCTGCACCAGCGCGAATCTATACCCTCTCCGGTAAAGCTAACGTTCCAACGCATCTACGAAAAGTTGAGGGATGAACGAAGCTATGCAGGCAGTTACTCGACGGTGAGAACTTTTATTTCAAAAAATAGACACACTTCACAGATTGGGTGTATCAGTCAAAATATTTTGGGAGACATCTACGATCAAATAATATCCTTATCAAGAAGTGACGCTATAAAATACTTACTTTTCTTATCACGTGCTGATCCACCGGTTATTTTGCAGAAAAAAGTGAAAAATTTCCTCCGAACCTTTGCCAAAATTTCTAGTGAAAAACAAAATACTGACAACAAAACACTCAAAGGGCAAGCGGCATATGACTGGATGCACTCTGTCCTGCAGGGCCAATTGTCCCGTGGGCACATTGCGCGAGATATAGGAGAAATAGTTGGAGCAGAACGACTGTTGACGCAACTTTATGAAGACAGGTTGCCAATGAGAAATAGGGCTTTATGCGTTTTAGCTGAGGCTAAAGGAATAGAAAAAAAGACAATTTTCGCCTTCTTGGGTATTAACAAAGCAACAGGTTACAAGTATTTGAGAAATTTCAAATCAGGGGGTATTGACCTTCTTAATCATCGAAAAAGAAAAGTTCCTTTGCAAGTAGATAATGAAAAAATTAAAAAAGCTGTCTTCGCGACGCTTCACGAACCACCATCATCACATGGTATTAACCGTACAACTTGGAAAAGTGATGATTTTATCTCAGTACTTGCGACCAAAGGAATAGTTGTCGGACGAAACGTTGTCCGTCAAATCACAAGGAAAGCTGGGTTCAAGTGGCGTAAGGCTCGAGTCGTTCTTACCAGCAAAGACCCTAAGTACCGAGAAAAGCTCAATCGTGTTCAGAACGTGCTTCAAAACTTAGGTGGTGATGAGGCATTTTTTTCCATCGACGAATTTGGGCCCTTCGCTGTGAAAAAGAAGGGCGGGCGTAAGTTGGTTGATCAAAAGGAGAATTTTACGGTTCCCCAATGGCAGAAATCAAAGGGCTGGTTGATTATGACCGCAGCGTTAGAATTGTCGTCAAACCAAGTGACACACTTTTATTCTGAAAAAAAGAACACAGTCGAGATGATAAAGATGATGGACATCCTACTAAAAGAATATAGGGGTTACCGAAAAATCTGGCTATCTTGGGATGCAGCTTCATGGCGCATGTCAAAAAAACTTTTTGAAGAAATTGATGCCGCAAATATAAAGGCTAAAGTTACGGAGAGTCCAATGGTTGAGGCTCTGCCACTTCCGGCAGGTGCTCAGTTTCTGAACGTCATAGAATCTGTATTCAGCGGCTTAGCGCGAGGGGTAATCCATAATAGCGACTACATGTCAGTAAACGAGGCAAAATCAGCTATCAACCGATATTTTGAGGATCGGAACATTCAATACCAACGTAATCCAAAGCGAGCCGGCAAGAAAATTTGGGGAGAAGAGAGAGTGCCCAGTAAGTTTCACGAAGCAAACAATTGTAAAGACCCGCGCTATAGGTAATCTCTATTTTTTTGAGTAAGTTTTGCAATATTGAGGGCGTTATATTTTCGTGGGTAACCTCCGACCCTTTGTAGTGGATGAAACGAAATTCTAAACTGGGTCTTTGGGGTCTAAGACCGGACGAAATGTATCGCCCTAGGGAACCACTTCTTTTTTCGCTCATTATTGTGATATATTTAGCTTCATCGCGAGTTATGAATAGATGCAAATTGGCTTAGAATCCCAGGATTAACTGAAAAGAGAAAACATGGAACAGATTGTTAACCTCCATATCGAAAAATTGCCGGAAGGGGTTTATTTGGCCACATCCGATGAAATTCCAGGACTTGTGGCTCAGGGTCGCACAATTACCGAGACTTTGGAGATTGCGCGGGACGTTGCCAAGAAACTCTTTGAAGCACAAGCCGAACGCAAGGATTCTCCGACACTAAAAGAAGCCGGTGAATCTTTCGATTATCCGCTGGTTGTTGGCGGCTAAATGGGGAAATTGGCGGGCTTCCGATACCGGAAGATCGTTAAAAGTTTGAAAACCCTCGGCTTTGTGTTTGACCGCCAAGCGGCTGGTTCTCACGAGATCTGGCACAACAACGAAACAAATCGTTATACGACTATTCCAAATCATCCGGGCGATATGCCTGAGGGAACCCTCAGGGCTATACTGAAACAGGCTGGCATTTCGCCTGACGACTTTTTGAAACAAGAAAGATAATCCCACAACGACCCATTCAGATTCCCCAATCATACTAACGAATTGCATTTGTAAGGTTGGATAAAAAGACAAAATTCAAGTATCACTGATACGGGAAGAAGGGTTGCCCATTAAAAATACTCAAATAACCATTATTTTCTGGAATCGGTGATAACAAGAGAGGAAATACCACGTCATAACCACGTTGTTAATAAAAAATATAGATTCGATATGCGAATATGGGTATTTTGGGCGTTGTGCCAAAATACCCTTATACCTTTCCTCGGGTCGAAGTAGAGCGGATTATTTTGAAGTATTGCTGTGGGGAAACAGGATTAAAAACCACACAAAATGTACTCATTGATTAAGCTTTTTGTGTGTTAAAAATCGTTGACAAAAAATTGAAAGCCAGACCTATTTAAGGCACAAGCCAACAATTCATCTCAATTAGATATAGATATTGCCAATGGGTTGGAAATTATGATATAGGGACTGCTAGTAATTTAAAATAATTCAATGCAGGGTCCCCATGCGTAAAAGTCTCATATTTGTTGCGATTACGATATCCCTTTTTGGATGTGCTATCGGCGCATTTAACAAGACCCTTCAGCTCGGAAAGGACTTGCCTGAAGGTGAAAAACTTGTGTTTGGTAGTATTTCCCTAAGTTCGGATTCCGGCAATTCGCTTATTAATGTTATTGACCTAAAAACGTCTCAGGTAATTCTAAGAGATAACATTGATGAGAGGGTTGAAAAATTCTATTGGCATTTACCTCCAGGGGAATACGCCGTTATGAATTATATTTCCCACAATGTTTGGACAAATATTACATGGACCACTAGGCTATTCGCTAAGTTTACAGTAGACATCGATACTGAGGCCCAGTACATCGGTAATATATATATTGATCGGAAAGGTGGCAATTCAATTGTCCAGGATAAGTATTTGGAGGCAGTCACAATATTCAATACTGATTTCCCAAATTTTTCTTATATGCCTGAAAAGAGGATTACGAGTCTAGGAGTTAAAAGATGATTACACAGTTACGAAAAATTATGCTCACTATTATAATTTTTGCTTTTTTATCTGGATGTGTATTTATCACAAATCGTGCAGGCTTCAAGGCGGTTTCTCCTGCACTAGATCCCATTTCTCCATTCAAAGGTCCCGCTAAAGTTGATAGCACACAGCCTACATTTTCATGGAAGGGTCCTGAGACTAGCCCAGGCACCTATGATCTAATTTTGTATAAAGGTATCCATGGCGGAAGACCAAGTATCAACCTCTACTCACCTGGGGAGGAAGTATATTATAAAGAGGGTATAGAAGGACCCAGTCACATGGTCGAAATCATTCTTGATCCTCAGACTATTTATGTATGGGCGGTAAGGGAAAGGACCGGAGAAACCAAGGGAAGGTGGTCACTATTTAATTACTGGGCAATTGACGGTAGCGGTGGAAAAAATTTATGGTGGGCTTTTATAACCCCATAGTGAAAATAGTCTCAAATGTAGCAAATTTTGCGACAATCCCTTCCATTTTTTTGACTGCTTTTAGCAGTGAAACAATCCATAGCGCTATAAATCCGAAAGTCTCCTTAGGATAGGGCACTTTCCGACTTATCGACATTTAATTCTGAGTGTATGCTTTGCTTCTATATCTAGGTAGTTGAGGTCTTGGACCAGATCATAAATCTTGATTAATCAGTCTATACAGTAGAGTGTTTAATAACATCAGGATTTTTAGTTTGCCCCATGTGTTTCTAGCAACTCAACAATGTTATTATGCCCTTTCGATTTTGCGATGCTAAGGGCTGTAAATTGCTTTCCAGAAGATAGTGTATTGAGGTGGTTCACATCAGCATTAGCGTTCAGAAGAAGTTTGACAACCTCAAGATGACCCCGATGTGATGCGATATATAATGATGTTTCACCGTTATCTGTCGTGGCTTTGTTTACATCAGCTTTGGCACTCAGGAGCCGCTTAACAACCTCAGTATGACCATTCTGTGAAGCCATAAATAATGGCGTAATACCGTCATTTGTGCGGGCTTTATTTACATCAGCTTTGGCGTTCAGAAGAAGTTTGACGACCTCAAGATGACCGTTCTGTGAAGCGGCCGTTAATGGTGGCATACCTTCTATTTTTCTAGCCTTATTTACATCAGCATTAGCGTTCAAAAGAAGTTTAACAACCTCAGTATGACCTCGATGTGATGCGATATATAATGATGTTTCACCGTTAAATGTTCTCGCTTTATTCACATCAGCATTGGCTCCCAGGAGCAAATTAACGACCTCGGCATGCCCCTTCACTGATGCGCGAAGTAATGGAGTTTCGCCGTCTCTAGGGCCTTTATTTACATCAGCATTAGCGTTCAGAAGAAGTTTGACAACCTCAAGATGACCGTGCCCTGATGCTACAATCAGGGCCGTAGCACCGTTAGTTGGGACGATGTTTGGGTCTGCACCATTCTCCAATAGAATACGAACTATTTCGTTATGCCCTTTTGTTGCGGCGTTATGAAGCGCTGAATACCCGCCGGAGCCAGCATTTACACCATGCCCTTCTTTCAAGAGTTTTTTAACTTCATCCACTTGTCCTCTGTATGCCGCAATTAATAAAGGAGGTTGCGGACGACCTGCACACGCGCCAAGGATAAGCGCAATAATCAGAAAACCAACATTAGCGATCAGTTCTCTGACCTGCTGTAAGTCTCCATTCCCTGCCGAGTTAGTGAGCCTGCGGCCCGATATAGAACATGCAGCGCAGATAAATGTTGTTAATATGGTTAATGTTTTCAAATATGGCCTCATAATAATCACCCCAATATTAAC
Source organism: Nitrospirota bacterium (assembly GCA_029261155.1). Classification (GTDB taxonomy): domain Bacteria; phylum Nitrospirota; class Nitrospiria; order SBBL01; family JAADHI01; genus JAJDBU01. Next base: position 13,991 of record JAJDBW010000005.1, read on the forward strand.
ACTGATATAGAAGTCGAATATTCCTCGAACATAATAAAGAGAACGGGATCAAGTCTTGCCATCATACAGCTCTCTTTTTCGAAGAAATCTTTCGGCGGCTCACCGTCGAGTAATTAAGGGAAAAGTCAAATCCGCAATTGACCCTTCAGTAGTGCTCTTAGTGATGTTGTGCGCGCCAGACTATTTTTTCCGTTTTCGATTACCGACCAAACCTTCTTCTTTTAAGAATATATTTCAATACAAATTTAAAGTCAAAATCTATCGAATAGCCATTTCAAACCAAGCATAGTGAATGAATCTAGGTTTTCGCGTGTTACGGGAAGGACTAGAGAATAGTAAATGAGTGCTTGTCTCTATTTTTGATACGCACTAAAACAAGATCATTTCGCCTTCAGATTGGGCGTGTTCTTCAACCTTCGCCATGTGCAGGACCTGTGTTAAGTCCCAGTTGGCGTCGACCCATGTACAGCAGCGTCCAAACTCCGATTTGTATTCATATTGTTTTACCTGGTTTGTGTCGGGGTCGACCTGAAGGTTTATTCCATGTAAAACTTTGGGTATTTGTATATTAATTTCTACGCCATACAGGAGCAATGCATTTTTTAATCGCCCCACTAATTGATTGGCGATTTCCCCGAGCCAGCCATCGGATAAATAGGTTTCACTTTCGTCGTATTCTGCTTTTAGGATGGACTGCTCTGTGGCG
>JAJDBW010000041.1 GCA_029261155.1 Nitrospirota bacterium
ATGTCAAGCCCAGGTAAGGTTCTTCGCGTTGCGTCGAATTAAACCACATGCTCCACCGCTTGTGCGGGCCCCCGTCAATTCCTTTGAGTTTCAACCTTGCGGCCGTACTCCCCAGGCGGAATGCTTAATCCGTTAGGTGCGGCACCGAGGGGATCAATACCCCCAGCACTTAGCATTCATCGTTTAGGGCGTGGACTACCAGGGTATCTAATCCTGTTTGCTACCCACGCTTTCGTGCCTCAGCGTCAGAAACAGTCCAGGAAGCCGCCTTCGCCACCGGTGTTCTTCCCGATATCTACGCATTTCACCGCTACACCGGGAATTCCGCTTCCCCCTCCTGTCCTCAAGTCATATAGTTTCAAATGCCATTCCAAGGTTAAGCCTTGGGATTTCACATCTGACACATATAACCGCCTACGCACCCTTTACGCCCAGTAAATCCGAACAACGCTCGCCACCTCTGTCTTACCGCGGCTGCTGGCACAGAGTTAGCCGTGGCTTCTTCTCCCGGTACCGTCAGGCCCTAGGATTATTTACCCTAAGGCGTTTCTTTCCGGTCGAAAGGGGTTTACAACCCGAGAGCCTTCATCCCCCACGCGGCGTCGCTGCGTCAGGCTTTCGCCCATTGCGCAATATTCCTCACTGCTGCCTCCCGTAGGAGTCTGGCCCGTGTTCCAGTGCCAGTGTGGCTGATCGTCCTCTCAGACCAGCTACCCATCGTCGCCTTGGTAGGCCGTTACCCGACCAACAAGCTAATGGGATGTGAGCCCCTCAATAGGCGATAGCTTATAAATAGAGGCCATCTTTAATCTCTCAGCTTTGGCTTCAAGATACCATGCGGTATTAGCCCCGCTTTCGCGGAGTTATCCCCCGCCTATCGGCAGGTTACTCACATATTACTCACCCGTGCGCCACTTTACCACCTTCCCGAAGGAAGACTTCTCGTTCGACTTGCATGTGTTAAGCGCGCCGCCAGCGTTCGTTCTGAGCCAGGATCAAACTCTCCAAATAAAGGTTTGAACCTTTTAAAGCTACATTGTTGATTCTCTTACTTAGTGGACCCGCTATGTGACAATACACACTATTTAGTTTTCAAAGAACGAAAAAAAACCGCAAAAGACCATCTTATTTCGCGGCTTTTCCTTAAAGAACTTTATGTCCGCCGAAATCTTAAGCCAAACCTCGGCTGACCGATCGATACTTTTAGCATAGCAATATCGAAGTTGTCAATCTTTTTCGACAAGATAATATTTAATTTTCTTTCCAACCTTAATATCCCGCCGCGCGACACCTTCCATCGAAACTTCAAAACTTGGGTCAAGGCATTTTTTTTCATCGATTTCAACCGCACCCTGCTCGATCAGCCGGCGGGCCTTGGCTTTGCTGGCGGCCCATCCCTGGCTGTACAATAGATCGACCAAGCGAACAGCCCCTGGCCCAATAGGAACTTCGCTCAGGGCATCTGCTCCACTAAGCCTGCCGACAGTAAGGTCGAACTGGTTCCGTGCTGCCTGAGCGGCTTCCAGGCCATGGAAACGGGCAACAAGGATATGGGCCAGCTGTAGTTTGGCCTCCATGGGATGCTTTTTTTTAATCTCCTGCTCGGCTTCGTCCGTTAAGAGTGCGTAATAACGAAACATCAGTTCGTCCCGGATGGACATAATCTTCCCAAACATGTCGAAGGGCGTCTCCTCCAAGGCGATGTCATTTCCGTAACTTTTGCTCATCTTCCTCTGGCCGTCCGTCCCTTCAAGGAGGGGCATGGTCATGACCACTTGTGGGTCTTGGCCATAGACTTTCTGTAATGTGCGTCCCATGAGCAAATTGAATTTCTGATCGGTGCCGCCCAGCTCCACATCGGCCTCCAAGGCAACCGAGTCATATCCTTGAATCAGTGGATAAAGGAACTCATGAACGCCGATCGGATGAGAAGCGGCATACCTTTTTTGAAAATCGTCGCGTTCGAGAATTCTTGCCACCGTATATTGGGAGGCCAACTCGATCATCTTCCGAGACGAAAGGGCATCCATCCATTCGCTGTTGTATCGAATCATCGTCCGTTTCGGGTCTAGCAATTTAAAAATCTGGGCCTTATAGGTTTCGGCATTTTTTAAGACGGCTTCCCGCGTGAGCGGCTGCCGGATTTCGGAGCGACCGCTCGGATCGCCGATCATTCCGGTAAAATCTCCAATGAGTACGCAGACTTCGTGACCAAAATCCTGAAACTGCTTCATCTTTTGGAAGAGCACCACATGTCCAAGATGCAAATTTGGCGATGTCGGGTCGATGCCGACCTTAATTCGAAGCCCTCTGCCTTTGCCCCGCACCGCCTTAATCTTGGCTATGAGTTCTTCGTGTTGAATCGTTTCGACAGCACCGCGTGTAAGGACTTCTAGCTCGTCTTTAATAGAACAGTCCGGCATTGTATCCTTATTTTTTATTTATAAACGTTCTAAATTCTGTTCTTTATCTAAACGCAATGGAACCGATTCGACACGCGACTTTGATTATTCTCTTGGGAATAGGCCATCTTATTCCGCAAAGAGGAAGATCGGATCGTCGAGAAGGCCTCAGACCTTGCGACGACAAAAAGGGATGGATGCGTATGAAGGAGCGACTATTTCAGCAGAAGATCTCCGTTACTTTTTGAGGGCGTCAAAGCGAAGAAAAGGTGTGATTTTTTCTAGCGTTTTTTCTCCGATGCCTTTGACGCGAAGCAGATCGGCGGGTTTCATATACGCCCCGTTTGCTTCCCGATCCTTGAGAATGGATTCGGCCAATTTTTGCCCAATTCCTGGAAGCGCGCTCAATGCTTTTAGGTCTGCCGTATTCACATCAATTGCGTTGTCTCGCTTATCTTTCGCAGCACCGAGCGGGTTGGCCGAAGAAACCGAGGTCCCAAAGGAAAGCCCTGGCGTATTCTGCCGATCCACCCAAAACTGAAACAAAATCGTTAAAGCAAAAATTGAAGCACAGAAAATCAGCTTTCCAAACAAAAATCTTTTCGCTTTTAAATGCGGATTACCTAGACTTTTAATCTGATTTTTCATTTTCTAAAAATGCCTCATATTGGCTCGCAGTCATCAACTGATCGAGCGTTTTTGGATTTTCCATCTCAATGGCGACGATCCAGCCTTCCCCATAGGGGTTTTCGTTAATCAACTCCGGTTGATCTTCCAAGGCTTGATTCACCGCGACGATTTTTCCCCCGACCGGTGCATAGAGCATTGAAGTCGTTTTAGTGGATTCGATTTCGGTGATTTCGTCTCCTTGCGCAAGCTGTGTTCCTACCTTTGGGATTTCAAGAAAAACAATGTCACCCAGCGCGTCCTGCGCAAAATCAGAAATCCCCACTGTTGCGTTTGGACCTTCTGCACGAACCCACTCATGCTCTTTGTGATAAAGCAGATCTTTCTGAACCATTGCCCCTCTTTCGCATGATAAAAAATAAAGCGATTGTATATCCGAAACCGCTTTTCCTTGTCAAGCTACACTTTAGGAAACAGGGAGATTCAAATCGAAACAGTTACGTTCAACACCTCCTGTACCGATGACAGGATCATTTCGGATTGCGTTCTTCTCCGAGGCTTGACAATAGGAAGCCGATCAGATAGGGATGAGGGATGAGACCCACATCAAGCGATCGGAGTCGATTACTGGACCTGCTTTTTAAGCGTTCATATCGATTTAGCGAAACGAAAAGCTTCCAACTTACTTCGGGGAAACAGACGGCTTACTATATTGACTGTAAAAAAGTTTCCCTCGATGCGGAAGGCGCCACGCTGATCGGACACGACATTTTCGATCGCATCAAAGACCTTCCTGTGGAGGGCGTCGGCGGGATGACCCTTGGCGCCGATCCCATCGCCACGGCCGTTTCGGTGATCAGCTATATCAATAAACGACCCATCCCCGCATTTATCGTTAGAAAAGAAGCAAAAGAACATGGAAGCCGACAGCAAATTGAAGGGGCCATTAAACCCGGGGCTCGGGTTGTCGTGGTTGAAGACGTCGTCACGACCGGCGGGTCGACACTCCGGACTTTAGAGGCACTCAAAACGGCGGGGCATCCCGTGCTCAAAGTGCTTGCCTTAGTCGATCGTCTAGAAGGCGGCGGCGATCGGATTCTTCAGGAAGGCATTGCCTTTGAAAGTTTGTTTACGCTTGAAGATTTTATTCAAAACCGGAAGTGAGGCTTGCGTGGGTTTGTTGATGTCACTCGCTATGTCGTTTGCGAACCGTAGGTCTGAGTTACTTTCATTTCGTCTCCGATTCCTTGTTGGAGAACCGTCATTCTTTCTTGAAGCAGGCCCTGAGTTTTTTTATCCGTCGAAATAATTTGATCGATGAGACCCTCTTTCCGCTTTAAATCATTTGGGCCAAGAGCTTTGTTGTCGGCGGCCGGCGCCCTTAAACGTGCATCGATTTCCTGGTGGTATTGTTCCTGAGTGAAAAACTCGTCCCAATCTTTCTGAGCTGCGGCCTTAAACATCCGTTCTGAAATCAGCGCGAGCGATTCGTAAAGATCGATCTCGTACCACAGAGTTTCGGCATTTTTTAGTGTGTCGCCATTCATTTAAACCGCCTTTGCTTTTGAGGTTTCGAGCGCTTCTTCTGGAAGGTTGCCAATTTCCACCCAGGCCTCTCGCAATGCGCTGAGTAATTGCTCCACTTCCTTCAAGGCCTGAGGATCACCCTTCAGGTTCGCATGCAATAATCTCCGCGTCATGTATTCGTAAAGGGCCGAAAGGCTCATCGCTATCTCACCGCCCACTTCGTGGTTTAGGCTTGCGTGCAACTCACCAACAATGGCAATCGCTTTGGTGATCGACTCCCCTTTCCCAGACACATTTTGTTGCTTGATATGCTCTTGCGCAGCCCAGATGGCCTTCAGTGCACCATCATACAACATTTGAACCAATCGAATTGGACTGGCTGCGGCGACGTTTCCGGAGAGATCCACTTGAGCATAGGCGCGATGACTTCCCATAGATAACATTAGCTTCCCCCAACAATATTATTCGCGATACTGGTTATCGATGCCAGTTGTTGCGAAAGAAAATCACCCCCGGCTTGGAGGCGCGCCAAAGTCTCTTCCATCGCAGAAAACTGACTAATTAGGCTGGCCTCTTTAATTGTCAGCCGACGTCCGTAACTCTCTATCCGATCCTTCGCGTTCTTCACCGAAGTATTCAAGCCATCAACGCGAAAAGGAATGAGTGAATTGACATAGTTGTCAACCGTGTCTTCCAAAGACTCGGCCATTGCGTCGACCGAGGCCAGCAAACCCGTAACATCATTGTCAACGGCATTACCGAGAATGGACTCATCTAAAGAAAGAACCCCTTCTTTGCTGTGGCTCAGACCGAAACTGGCGACCGTATTTCCCGCAAATTTCGTCGTAATCGCCGATCGCAAACTATTGATTAAACCGCGTGTCGTGCTGTCTCCATTTAAAAGATTTCCTCCGCCAGAGGAGACCGTCTTCGACAAACTCACCACTTTATTGTAACTGCCGGCAAAACTATTGATATGCTCGGTAATACTCGTGAGGTCTTTCGATAAAGTCAGGGTGACCGTCGGTTTTGCGGTCGGCGCACTCAATAAGTCGAGGGTCACACCCGTGATGATATCGCTAATTGTGTTTGAGCTACGCGTCACGGTTAAACCGTTGATATCGAGAGAAGCATCCACGGCCGCTTGAGATTGGGTCAGGCTGCGTGTCCCCCCCGTGGTCGCCCCAGCGGAATCGTAGGTGGCATTGAAAGCCAAGCGAGAGAGGCCCTCCAAATCCGTTTCGGCGGTGGCCTCTTCATGGGTTCCGTTATTGTCCTCATCAACGGTAACGATAATACGATTCAATTCTCCTGGCCCTGACGGTGTAAAGGTCAGGCGTGCACCATCTACGGCATTGTCGCTGGTAATTAAGCTTCCCACCGCAATGGGTGAATGACCCGTTCGATTGAATCCGAGGATCTCTTCAGCCGTGGTCCCGGAATTTTCGCTTAAAAAATCGACGGCATTTGCGTTTCCCGAATCGTTGGTGATCGTGAATTTTTTTGTCGTGACATCGTAGGCCACTGTATAGGTATCGCTTCCGGCGTTCGCCGCTTCAAGTGCGGTCTTGATTTCAACAGCCATTTCGGCTCCCGTATAGGTTCCGGCCGTCAAGGTCGCCGTCCGATCCGCCCCGTCATTAAAAACGACGGCATTGTTCGTGCTGTCGACGACAAAACCGACATTCACAATGGCGGCCGTCACACCGACACCGGCATTGTTGATCGCATCCTTAATGCCCGACAAGGTATTATTGGTGGAATCGATGGTAATGGTTGAAGCGGTCCCGTTTCCAACCTTTACCTTGAGTTTTTGGCTTGCGACTGTGGTCAGATCGGCCACAGCAGAAGATGCAGACGAAAAAATGCCGGAATACAAGCTTTGAGAGGTCGCCAAATTGTTGACCTTGATGCTGTAGCTTCCTACGGCTGCGGTCGATTCGGCACTTGCCGTCAGGATGGATGTATCCGAAGACCCGGCGGACATGGCAAAAATCGTATCGTTTTTTAGTGATGCTAAGTTGGTCTTCAGTGTAGAAAGCGCGCTTTTAATACTGCCGTAGGCACTAATTTTCGCCTCGAAAGCCGCTTGTTTTCCCTGAATAACAGCGAGCGGTCGACTCTCGAGCGCCATCAACTGTTGAATCACTTCATCCGTATTGATCCCGGAAGAAATCCCTGTCGAAACCGATAAACCCATATTTAGTTAAGCCTCCACATCAAGTATGTTCCCGAAGCTTTCTCTTAAGGCTTCCGCCGCATTCAAAAACTCTTCGGAAGGAATCTGTTTCAGCACGCCCCCTTCTCGATCTACAATGAGAATAATGGCGTTCCCTTCCTCATCAACTGAAAACGAGGCCTTATAGGCCACAACACTCGACTCAAGCTCTTCAAGATTTAGGTCTTGAGACAATTCCTTGGACGGTTCGATCGAAACACTTTCAGGCGCTTCGATCTTTTCCTTCCCTTCTTGTCCCCGCGTTGCTTTTTTATTCGATTGATTTTCAGAAGACTTTTGGAGCATTGGCACCGCGAAGCTGATGCTTTTAATCTCCATACTCTCTCTCCTTCAGGCCCATCTATGACTCTTTGAACAATTTTTGATTTCAGTCAAAACGCGATGCGCCTTATTTATGCGCCGGTTCCGGGTCAATGACGATCCCGGAACCGGCGCTATGGTTCAACGCGACCTTTTATTGTAACAAGGCCAACACGTTTTGAGTCAGCGAATTGGCCTGCGAAAGGACTGAAATCCCGGCTTGTTGCAGGATCAAGGCTTTCGTTAGATTCGCAGTCTCCATCGCAAAGTCCGCATCCAAAATTCGTGAACGCGCGGCAGTTGCATTTTCTCGCACGTTCTCGAGGTTGGAAATCGTAGACTCCATCCTGTTCATCGTCGCACCCAAGGTCGAACGCTCACTATTAATCGTATCGAGACCCTGTGTCACGGCAAGCAGTGCGAGGTTCGCATTGCCAACGGTGGTCACGTCCACATCGTTGATGGACTTGGTATTCGTCAGCGATACCGCCGTGGCGGTCGAAGAAAGCCCCAGGGCCAAACCGTCTGCGCCGGTATTAATGGAACGCGAGGTTGTGCCCAATGGCGTCGCGAAGACGATTTTCCCGTTTTGTCCAGCAGAAGTCGACCGGCTCGAGGTTCCGAAGAAGGCCGCCGCAGTACTGGCCGTGCTGGCCGCCGTGGTCGAAACCGACACCGAAATCGCCGCACCGGTGATGTCCACCAGCGCAATGCTGTAGGTGCTGGCAGCCCCCGTGTCGGCACTACCGAGCACGATGGCCGTGACGCCAGTATTCGTCGTTTTATTGTTAATGGATGTCACCATCGCAGATGCCAACTCGGCCACACTGGAACTAATGGCTGCCGTTGAAGCAATCGAAACACCGTTGATGGACAGGTAGCCCGAAGTCACATCCAAATCGGAGACGCTGGCGGCCTGGGCAACGGCCGCAGACCCAATAAGGGCGTTTCCAAAAGAGAATGCCGTGGTGTTATGGGTACCCGTCTTTTCGTTGACCCGGTTAATAATGTTCAAGCTGTTGTTGACCGTATCCGAGGTCGTCACCGCCTCCCCAAGATCCACACCGTTGAGCGTTGCGGAGGTCGACATCCCGGTGGCACGAAGCGTCATGGCGGCAAGCGAACTGGCCAAGGCCGTCCGGTTCGCCGCTGTATCGGTAAAATCGCTTTGGGTAGACTCCACACCGAAGGTATCCGGTGAAACGTTGGAGGTGCTGACGGTGATGTTTTCGTTCACTTCCGTCCCGACCTGCAAGGTGATACTCGTTCCCTTGTTCAAGAACTTATCGCCGTTAAAACGGGTCTGGGTCACGATACGATTCAGCTCCGCGATGAGCTGCTGAACTTCGTTATCCATTGAAGTTCGGTCAGTCGATGTATTGTTACTGGCCGATTGAAGCGCCAACTCGTTGATCCGCTGCATGGCGTTGATCATCTCGTCCATCGCGCCTTCCGCCGTTTGCGCAAACGAAATACCATCGCTGGCATTCCGGATGGCCACGCTCAAACCACTGACCTGCTTGGTTTGCCGTGTCGCAATCGCAAGACCGGCAGCGTCGTCTCGGGCTGAGTTAATTCTCAAGCCGGAAGATAAGCGCTGCATGGCCTTCGCAAGAGGCGCTTCTGTTTTTCTAAGGTTTCTCTGAGCATTCAGAGAGAATAGGTTGGTATTAATTCCAAGAGCCATGATTTACCTCCTTGTAAGTGTTATTTTTCTGGATAACTTCCCGTTATCCATTTTTTGACCATATTTAAGAATGAGCCGACGCCATTTTCCAAGTCGTTTCATTCAGGACCTCTTCGGCCTTGAATACCTTATCGGCCCAATCCTTAAAAACTTGAGCATGTCCTTCGTATTATCGACAGCGAAAATCATTTAAATTTTGAGAAATAAATAATCACTTTTAGTCGTGATATAGAGATTTAATAATCCAAATCAAAGGTTTATGCCGGCGACTGGCGACCAGACCAAAAACAAATTATTTTTCTAAAAAAACAGAATATTTCTCTTATTTCTTTCTAACTTTAAATTAAGATCTATTTTTTACTACTTAGAGCTTGCATTGATCATGGATTTTCGATATTTATATCCCCTAAAATCGCACAAACCCTTAATCTAAAAGGCCTTTCTTCTTGACATTTCCCGAATGAGCGATACACTTACTAAGTGTTAACACCATCAAATAATGAGGCCATTTACCCATAATACGGCCTTCCTATCCATGCACAATATTTCGACTCAAATAATCGTTCATCATACTTACCTTCCTAAAATGGCACTGTTGCAATCCCATCTGGAAGACAGGGTGTCGCCACCCCATCCGATGGAAAAAGCATCTCAATGGATTACCTTTTCTCCCCACTCACTTCGCTAAGTTTTAGGGAGTCGGGATGGACTTGGAGAAGGTGTAGGGGCACATCATGGCAGGCGGCGTTTAAAAAGGTCGCGTGATGCCTTCCATGACCCTTGGCTCAGGAGGAGGGACAACATGGACCAGTTAAAAGTATTCCATAACCCGGAAACCGGTAAAGACATCATCTTGGATCCACGTACAACGCTCAGGGCGGAACACCGACTGAATACCGTAATGCGCTACGCCATCAATCACGCATTTTCGCTTCACGTCGCCCAACGTCAGGCCTCGCGAAACGATTATCCTTTGATCCGGCAAGGCTTCGATTGCGTTCCGGTGATCACGCAAGATACGGCTTCAACACTGTTAAGACATTTGAAAACCGAATACCTCGACAAGCAACACCTGGAACATCCGCCGGACCAACAAGAGTTTCCCTTAATAGAAAAGAAGCTGTTTATGGGCCTGCTTGAAGAGATTTTCCAAGGAACGGTCGATGACATGATCCTTTCCTATTTTCAAAGCGAATACACGGTTCTATTTTGCTCGATGATCGTCACCTATCCCGTTTCAGAAAAAGACATTACTTTTAAAGGGATTTCTTTCAAGTGGCACAGCGATGTCGCGCCGGACTATCACTTAAAATTACTGGTCCATCTTAACGATGCGGAAGAACACAAGGGAGGGACACAATGCATAAACCGCGAACACACAAAGCGGTTTAAAGAAATCGGCTACGTCTTCAACGATCTGGGCAATCGCCTCTCGGACCTGAGCCAACTGGCTAAACAATTTAACATCGACCATGAAGAAACCTTGCTCAGCCCACACACAGGGGAAGCCATTATCTTTCAACCCAGTAATGTCTTGCACCGCGGATCATGGCCGGCACAAGGACCGCGCTATCTGATCAATCTCGGCCTCGTCCCCTCCCGCATCCCATGGCGTCAAATGGTCGAGCAGGACTTCGAAGCCATCGTCAACAATACGGAGTCGATTTTTCCGGAACTGAAAGTTGTCATTTAAATCTTTCAATCCGAAACCCTTATATAAGGAGAAATAAAAAGTGGAAGATGTATCGGTCTCACAGGAAGACATGCTCGCGATTAACGAGTACCTTCAGAAAAACCCCTTGGATCTATTTAAGATTCCCAATGTCTGCGCCCTGCTCTCGGCCAGGCGCATACAAGGAATAGATCGAGATCACATCAAAGGCTACGATGGCGACGCGAGTCGACTCAGGAGCAATATCATCGAATATAACAAGGACGGCATTATGGGCATGTGGGCGCTCAATCGCCCTTCCCTCCTCATCTGGCCTTTGGTCAGTATCGATTACCTCCGGATGCAAATGCCGACGATGAAAGTGCTCTCGATCGGACCACGGGCCGAAGCCGAATTGTTTATGCTGGTTTCCATCGGATTTCGAATCGAAAACATCAAGGCCTTAGATTTGGTCTCCTACTCACCCTCCGTCGATATCGGCGATATGCATGCCATGCCTTATGAAGAAGACAGCTTTGATGTGATTTTGCTCGGGTGGGTCATTGCCTACAGCAACGACAATGCCAAAGTCGCAGAAGAAGTCCTTCGGGTGGCAAAGCCCGGGGCCATTGTCGCCATCGGTTGCGAATACAGTCCCAACGCAGGCGCTCAGGAAAAGGCGAAAACCCATGTCGAGATCAACAACCCCCTCGATGAAGAGGAGATCGATCCAGACTACTACCTCTGGACAACACAACGGATACACGATCTCTTTGGAGATCGTATCGATCGTGTCTATTTCAATCATGACATCCACGAAAAATTCAAGCATCTCACCGGCTGCTGTATTACCATCTTCAGCCTAAAATAAGCGATCCGGCGTGATGAGGAATGAAGGATAGGGCCAGTCCTCTCCTTGCGATCCAAATCTGATAGAGAGAATCCGCACAAAAGGACAAGCGCAATATAAAATCAATGATGATGGAAGAATGCAAGGAAGGAAGGAAGGAAATACCGGGCTGCACTGGGGCCGACTGGATTAAGCAAAAAACAAGCTTAGCTTTTAACCTCCAGTAAATCACCAGCGAAGGCAACAAAGTCCTCGTCTTTCGGAAGCTTCCCCGTCCACTTCGCAAAAAAGCGGACCCTATTTTTCCACTGGGCCTCCGTGACATCCTCGCCAAAATAACTCTCTTTATATTTCACGGCTAAGGCCTCTTTCACATAATGGATTCCGATACCCTGCTCTTTTCCTTTGAGACAAAGATCGGCCTCGATTAAATGATTGGCGATGTCTTCATCGAAACCTTCCAGCTTATCGAAAGCAACCCGTGGCAACGCAAGAATACCACCGCCTACAGCTTCCGGCGGTTTGGTTTCATCGACCACGCGATAGGGGCTGGCGTTAAAATCGAAACCAATCCCTAAGCAATAGGGTGCCATATCCGCATCTCTCACTGGCATGCCCACGATGCCTTTTTCAAGGCCCGAAAGAAGTCCTTCTGATTTTAAAAACAAGGTCCCCGGCGTCATGAAAATCAGGTGCTCACCGGTCGCATCCTGGAGCCCGCGATTATAAAGCGCACCCAAGGAACCATTTTCGCTTTCCACGATGCGAAGATCGCCTGATAAACCCGGAAGCAAGCCCCGAACTGCATCGTGATGCACAACCAGAACCACCTCCCAATCCGGGAAATCCACATGCTGTGTTAATGAAGTGAGTGTCGCGACCAAGGTTTCAGGTTCCGCACCGGAAGGCACCACGATGCTCACTCGTCCCGGAACAGGGCTTTGTTTTTTATCTTTATTGATCATCTGTTTCCTCCTACTTTTAAGACGACTTTCTGACTGGACGCTCAAAATAAAATGCATGCAATCGATCGCACGCTCCACCGAGCGACCATCCAACTTAAAAAAGGCATCACTGAGATAGGCATCGACATTGTCTTGAATCTCGGAAGGCAGACCCGTTTCAAGGGTCTTAAAAAGCGCCGACCAATTTCCCGGAGGGAACACGCTCTGGGCGATCCCCGTTTTGACATAGTAGTCCTCCAAGGTATCGGAGTTCGGCAAGGCAAAGAGCGGTTTACCGAAGGCCAAGGATTCGATCGCCAAAGTCGTCTTCCCCATCGTCACGCAAAAATCTGAAATCGCCAATAGTTGGTAGGGCTCATAATCGTACAATAAAATAGCGTCCGGACATAAGGATTTAAAAACCGTTTTAATCTCGTCGTAGGTGTTTTTCATCACAGCCGGATGCCATTTAAAGATCAGTGTCGCCGCCGCATCGAGTCGGTCGAGTCCTTGCAAAAAAGTCTTCCAGGTCTCTTCTTTGGTAATCGCCCCGTATTTAATATCCACGAGAAAAAGAATGACTTTTTCTTTCAAAGGAATGTTCAGTTCTTCTTTAATTTTCGCAATCGCTTGTTTCGACGAATAACGTTTGACAGCGCTTTCTATATGCGTATTCCCGATTAAAAACATCTTGTCTTCCGAGCAACGATACTCCCGTAAACGACGCCTTGTTTTTTCGCCCCATAATAAATCGGCGACTGAATATTCTGTGTGTAGAACAAAGCCCATGTAGTCGTTGTAATAATCCCCTTCCTGAAAGGTGACAAAAGGAATCTCTTTTTCTCGGCAGAGATGGCCGATGACTTGCCCCCATCGATTGCATTCATGGTGGGCGATAAACATGTCCGGTTTTTCGACCTCCATAAATGCTTCGATGCAAAAATATTCTTCTACCACACCCTCGAAAAACCAGCTTTGTTTAAAGAGTGGCCAACGACTAAATCCGTCCCATTTAAAACAGCGCGTTGCCCAATCATCCATGAGCGCTGTGGTAGAATGCTTAATTTTCTCCTTCACCGCGGGACTCATGTAATCTCTAAAATAACGGAAAGACAAGTTACGGCGGATGAGATCCAGCTCGTAAGGATAGCCCCCCAAGGTCACGATAAAAATCAGCTCGCCGCCTTCCTTTTTAATCTCCTCACGCATTGCAATAAAAAACCGAGAATGGTGCGGCAAGGCTAAAAAACAAGCGACCTTCTTTCCTTTTAATTTCATGCCCTGCCTCCAATTTCCTGAAGCAAATCGTTCATGCCGAGCCTTTTCTGTTTTTCGCCATACACTTTTTTTAATGCGGCAACAAAGTCTTCCGGTTGGTCGATAAAACGGACCCCATTCACCGGAGATCGTTTTTCATCACAAGGATTATAAACCCAGGACGCCTTTTCATAACGTGCGGCGAATTCAAGGGGCGTGACATAGGCTGGCGAAATAACGACATCGGACACCATTGCCGTGGGGACCATACTGTCGACTTCCACAAGATAAAAGGGGCAAGCGATTTTTTTAATTGCCGGAAAGTAGGCGTCCTTAATAATTTCGTCTTCGCTCAGGTCTTTAACGAAGAAATCGCGTTTGACAAGGCTTAAAACGACCGGGATTTTCGACTCAGCGATCAAATCGAATATCTCCCTCATCTGCGGCCTCAACTTGGCATGGTTGAGAACAACAACCGACAATTCATCGGGCCGAACGGGAATTTGATCGTTATAAAGGTGGTTCTTGTAGGCGTCCTCTATCGTCGAAAGGGCATAGATATCTTTCGGATCCGACAGGCAAAAGACCTTCGCAGGCGCGATGCCCATGTCGATATAAAATTGCCTCTCGAAATCCGCTCTTACAATAATGCCATCCATCAGCCTGGGCATAAGTTTGAAAACATTGAAAACTGGATGTAATTGATAGCCGACAATTTTCTTTCCGCCTTCTTTTGCCAAGAGCGCGATGGAGGTATATAAAACATCGGTTTCGTCAAGCGGAAGGTCTTCCCAAGATTGCAGCGGCAACAAAACCATATCGGCCTCAATCTTTTTAATCTCCGGAAAAGAACAAGTCGAATAGTGTCCCCAAAGATCGTCGAAGGCCGCCGTTTTCCAGATCTCCAGATCCGTTCCGGGAATGGTAATCCCCTTCGCGTATCGCGAAAATATTTTCGAAGCATTGTCCCTAAAATCGAAGGTGAGCGGTAAATAGGCGGGCTTAAGACATTTCAGCTTCAGGTTGGGGCAGGCTTTTAGGCCTTCCTTCAAATCCTCATAGACTGTTTGAGAGGCCGTCCAGACCTCAACCCGAAAGGCCTCGGTCATTTTTTTGATCAGTTCCGCGATTCGCTTTTGGCTGCTCAAATATTCCTTTTCACTCATCGGAAATAAAATACTTCGCATCAAAGCGCTCTCACTTCTTTACCCAGATCGATGAGCTGCATAACCTCAAGGGCCTTTTTAAGACCCTTGTCCTGCGTTTTTTTACAGAGGCCTTCGACAACCCCCCGAATTGCCTCCCCTTCGCTTGCGCGCTGATAGGCAATGGGAAGCAAGTTGTCGTACATCTCATCCAAAGCCGCCGGATGCGTATAGAGATAGCCGTAGTCTTCCGCATCTCTTGCGCTAAGCGCCATGAGAAAATGGATGATTTCACCGAGCATCTCGTCGTAGCGCTGATCGTCCAAGAACAACAGGCAATTCAAATACAAAAGGTCCGCATGATTGTTTTTAACGTGCAAGCCCTCGTCCACCAAGGTTTTGGCCTTTTCCAGGTTGTTGTCCCTTAAGGCAAATTGTACGAGATTGCTCAGGAGCGAAAAATAAATCTTGTTCTTTTCTGACTTATCCGATTGGGCGAGTTGTGAATAGGCCCGGTTAAAACAGTCCAAGGCCTGTTCCTTTAAATGCAGCTTGAGATAGGACAAACCCGATTGATAGTTTGCGTCATAGCTCGATCCCGACATTATTTATCCTCCTCAATAAGATCCCAGCGTAAGGGTGTCCCTCTAGAAATATTCACACGCGATTTCCTCCCGATGATTTGCGGGCTATATTTTGGATGCAAACCCGCGCTAGGCCGAATCGACCTGAGGTTCGATGCCGTAAAGGTCTCACCATTTTTCATGTCTTCGACAACAAATAAAGATCGCGCAAATTGCCGGTTCTTCATCGCGCCTTCCGTCGGCCGATATCGGACTTCGCCCAGCGCCGCCTCGGTTTCCCTCACGGAGGTCACCATGGCCTGAAAGGCATTGGGTGCCAAAGAAAATGCCGCGTCCGGACCACCGAGGGAGTCATCCAAAATCAAATGTTTCTCAATAATTTTTGCCCCCAATGCCACAGCGGCGATCGGAACCGATGTTCCGAGCGTATGGTCAGATAAACCCGTCACCGTTCTAAATGTTTGCGTCATATCCGACAAGGTCTTTAGGTTGACTGACTCCAATGGCGTCGGATAAGACGAGGTGCATTTTAAAAGGGCGATCTGATCGTTCCCCATTCGCTTACAAGCCGCAATGGCCTCTACAATGTCCTCTCGCGTGGCGATACCCGTCGATAAAATAACCGGCTTCCCCCTCGCGGCTACATACTCGATGAGCGGAATGTCGGTAATTTCGAAGGAGGCAATTTTATAGGCAGGCACATTCATCTCTTCCAAAAAATCCACAGCTGATGGATCAAAGGGTGAAGAAAAGCAAATCAAGTTCAAATCTTCGGCGACGCGCTTCAGCTTGGGTTGCCAGTCCCAAGGGGTATAGGCTTCTTGATAAAGTTTATAGAGCGTTTTTCCGTCCCAGGGGCTGCCGTTTTTTATTTGAAAACAGTCTCGATCGGAATCCAAGGTCAGCGTATCCGGTGTATAGGTTTGGAGCTTCACCGCATCGGCACCACATTTTTTGGCGGCCTCGAGGGTTTCGACGGCAATATCATAGTTTTGCCTATGATTCGCGGAAAGCTCAGCAATAATAAATACCGGCTGGCCTTCGCCGATTTTTCTTTTTCCAATTTGAAAGGTTTTCATCCGCTTGTCTCGATCGAATACAGGAAGGCCTTCGCCTTTTGATTTTCAATCATCACATCGTTGAGATATTTGAAACCACAGGAACTAAAAAGTTGGTTCGAAATCGCGTTTTCCACTTTAATATAGGCCTTAATCGAGCTGATCTCCGGCCGAGCCTCCTTTAGGCATGCGATCGCATAACGGAGTATTTGCTTCCCAAGATTTAATCCACGCCATCGCTTTGCGATGGCGATGCTTACCACCGCCCCGTCGACCTCGAGATCGAAGCGCGTTTGCCCCAAAAAACAATCTCCTGCTTCGGCAACAAAAAAGAGGACGTTTGGGTTTTTTAATTGATTGGCATACCAATCTGTATGGACCTCCAAGGGGATGCTATCCCGATGAAAGGAAAAGGCGCGGACCTCTGGATCATTGGCCAAGGTATAGACATCGATCAAATCCGCATGACGCGCCGGTCTCAATCGCATTTGCGTCCGAAGAAAGTCTTTAAAGATTGCATTCACGACGCGAAGCGATCCCAAACCATCGACGCATTGCCTGCCGATATGGCTCATCTCTTTGCGATAGGCTTTGTCCTTCACAAGATCAATCTTTGCAAGAACTTTTTCGCGTAGATCTGCGTCATCCCATGCTCCGGCATATTCAAGAAATCCAACCGTCTGCCCGCCGCTTACATTGGCGCTTTGATTTTGAGAGACGGAAACAGCAATGAGTGGGACGCCCACCTGGGCACATTCATACACCGTCTGTCCCCCCGCAGAAAAGACAAGATCGGAGGTCAGCATCAATTCCCTCATCTGCGTGGCATTGGGATTAAACACTTGTTTAATACTGCAGTCTATTCGCGATCCAATCTCATCGATACCTAAATTTTTATCGAAATCCTTCCCGATCACAACAGTAATAGACCAGTGCGGATGATGGTCACAGAGTAGCCTTAAGATCTTTGGCGTCAGTGCACGTGGATCGCTTCCGCCGAAAGTCAGTAATACTTTGACGATCTCGTCATTGATTTTCTTTTCAGCCAGCGCCCAAAAGGCCCTGCGCAAGGGGATATAAGGCGTACTTAAGAGATAACGCGTTTCTTTCTTTTCAGGGTAATCGATCATCTCCGCGCCAATCGCGCCGTTAACCACCATGCCCGCAGGGTAGTTCAGTCGCTTCTCATCGTCTAAGTAGATTGCCAACTTGCATGTGGCGGCGATCTGCCCATAGACCGCCTCATCCGCAAAATAGGAATCCACAATCACAATATCCGATCTTTCAATCGCCGTTAGCATCGCCTTACGATCACGATACCATTCCAAGGTTTGAAGACTTCGGTCGCCGAAATCATCTCCTAAGGCAGTAGAGGACGACACCCACACGCTGGGTTGTATTCCTCTTTCTTCAAAGGCCTCAGACAAGGACAGCGCGCGCACAAGATGCCCAGATCCGATCGTACCGCCATACTCCGTTAAAAAACACACCTTCATTCTTTCAAGGCCTTTCGACAAAAACCTTTAAGCGTTTATAGCGCTGGCTTGTTCCCCTTGCGATGTCATACGTACTATGATAGCTGCCGTCGGATTTCAGGACATAAAAAGAATAAAACGCTTGTATGTCACTATGTTTTAAGCCCGATGTCTTGCCGGGTGCCTTCTTGTTAAAAAATGCCGCATGCTTTTCTTGAAGTTCAAGAATTTCACACGGTGTCCGAAAAAACATTGGATATTGATCCCCCGGACTGTTTAAGGCAAAATATTGCTCTTGCGAATAGTACATCGGCAATTCAACAGGATGAATGTTCCATATCCCTTCCGAATCAAGCATGGCAATTTTAAATTTTTCGCCGTCTTCAATGCCCCTCTTAATGCCTCCGGTTGAAGAATCTCCTTCGGAGTCCCAGACCAAGCGGTAATTATTTTTAAATAACCAGTTGTGTTTTCGATATCTTTTTTTATCCATGAAAACACAGGCGTTTGTGCTGGGCGTATAGCTGCAAAAGAGATCCGTAATATTGGTATAGCAAAACGAACAGGGCGGGTAGATCTTTTCTCCCAATTTATAGCCCGCGTGTACGGACTCCGATTTCCCCCAAAAAGCCTCTCCCTTTATGATTAGGTGTGGAAGATCGAAAGTTTCGATGTGTTCTGGATAATTGGAAGGGATGGCTTCATCCGGCACCATAAAAGTTCTTAAGGACGCTCCGTTGATCAGTTGTTTTACAATATCCTTATCCGTCATGGCTAAGCGAAATTAAGCCCTTCTCTTCATATTTCTTTATATAAGGATACAGCCTTGCATAATCAATTTCGTGTTTTTCGGCAATCTCAAAAATTGTGGTCTTTTCATCGAAATAGCGGATCAGGCAGTTCATCAGATGGTTCCATTTTTTTTGGTCTTCCGGCACAGTTGGCCGAATGCTAGGATCGAAGGTCGAAATATAAAGATCGTACTTAGGATTACTCAGGGCGACCAGGCCCTTAAAGTGCCGTTTCATTGTCGTATTGGTTTCCATGATGTCGAGCATGCCAAGGACGGCAACCACGGCCTCTTCCAGTTTTTCCTCGAAGATAATGTTTTCGGTATCCAAACTGGAATGATATTCGGGATAAGGCATACGAGAAAGTGAGATACACGGAATTTCGTAGCCCGGCGCCTCCCAAACCGTTTCATCGTTGCCCACAATTTTTCTAAATTCATCCGAGTGGTATTCCGGAAATCGGTGTTTCAAAAAATGATGCCCGGCCTTGTCAATTAAAGTATCACCCGTAAAGCTCTCTTGAAGTGCCAAGCGATTTTTATTACCCAGCATCTCGAGGAACATTGCATATTTAAAGCTTTGAACCTGTTCATCCGGCATGTTCTTCAAATAAAACACCGTCCCCAAATGTTCCGGGGCGATGATCAGACGATAGCTGAATTTCCGTTTCTTTATTTTCATAAGGCGTTTTATAATTTCGATACCCACCACAATACCGGAGATGTCGTCGTTTGCTTGTGCCGGATGACAACTATGCGCATTCAGAATGATGGTTTCTTTACTTTCGCCTTCTAAGAAATAGTCGAGCACCTTCATGGTCCCCGCCTCGTAAACGGTTTCCAGCACCACATCGTAGTCCCCTTCTTCGAGAGAACGATAAAGATTAAAAGGTACGCACAAGCCCCAAGTTTTTTGCCAAGGCTTGTAATAATAGTCGCAGTGGTAGACCAAAGCCTCGGCATAATTGGGGTGATAAAAAAGGTGGTCTTTTAACTCCTTTAAGGACACCCGTCCTTGAAAGGAGGGACAATAGCCAGCAACCCCCAAGGGGTGCTGCATGCCATCATAGAGCAAAACACCGTCTTTCCAAATTTCGGCTTTTTGTGCGCCCCATTTTTGGGGAACCGTCCAGCCGTTGTACTCGTCTCCCGAAGCATATTCGTGGACTGTAAAGGGCAGTTCCTTGCAAAGCAACGTGACGGCCTTATCCCCATCTTCGGAAACGGGCGCAAGGCGCAGGGGACACAGCTTCTTCAACAAATTAATCATGGTGAACTAAACCCTCCGTATCGTAGACTGCGCAATATCGCATCGCCGCTTCCAATAGTTCCCTCGGGGTATAAAAACGTTGTCCGAGCTTGAGTGCATGGACTTGGTCTTGGCCCGTCTCATCTAACACGGTCTCGACAAGTATGGCCCCTGATTTCGTTGCCACATAAACCTTCCGGCCATCGATCCGATAAATGAGTCCCGATAAGTAAGGGTGAGATTGAAAAGCGTCCGGGACGACACAACACTTTTTTAAAATAACTTTTTGATCGTCGATAAACGTGGCAGCCCCCGGATAGGGATCGTCGAAGGCGCTCACGAATCGTGCAACCTCATCTCCCGTCCAAGACCAATCGATATAACCCTGGTGAAATGTGGACAACCTAGGAAAGTGAGAACTGTCCGCCTCATTTAAGGCGCGCAGCGCGAATGATTTTCCGTTTTGAATTTCATCGAGAAAGGTCTGAAACAAGGCGATCCCTTCTTCATGCGCCGCCTTAAAATAATCCGCTGGTATGCATGCCCCTGAGGGCAATTTGTATTCCCAGCTTTTAATCACCGCGCCCGAATCGTAGACACCGGGAATCATCTCTTCGTTAATCAACTGTATATGCCATGCGCCGACTCGGTCCTCCCGCAAAATTTGCCAAGTGAAATGAGCCCCGCCGCGATAATGCGGTAAATCGATCACCATGAAGTCGACCAGCTTTCCGCCGAAACGTGCGACCGTCTCGCGATTAAAGGTATAGGCCTCGCCCATGCCAATTCCGAGAGTCTTCTCGTTCATCAACTGGAGAAGCTCCGGTGCTGTATTAATGTCTCCTGCGAGAAAAAAAGGGATCTCCGCCTTTTCCAAGGCCAAGGCCAGGCTTAAGCGATTTTCCTCATCGACAATCTCATCGAGATGCCGTTTCACTGCAAAGACAGCGGCATCCATACCTCGCGCGCGGGCCGCCTCCGCAAAGGACACGATCAAGGGCCCACCTCCAAAGAGGATGACTTTTTCGATGGGCCCCATCTTCATCTGTTTGAGAGGCATCCCTTAATCTCTCAGCTTCTCAACTAAAATTTCATCGACATACTCACCCTTGCAAAAACGATGGTCTTTTAATCGACCCACCTCGCGATAGCCCGCCTTCATGAAGCCCTTGTAGCTGCCGACATTATTTGCATAGAGTCCGGCGATGACCTTGTTCAGGTTAAGCTCTTCAAAAGCATATCGGGTTGCGACCCGAATCGCTTCCGTCCCAAAGCCTTTGCCACGTAATGCCTTTTCTCCAATGAGCAGCCCGATATCTCCATAACGATGTAAGGGGTGAATACCTCCAATTTTGATATTGCCGATCTGGCGATGGCTTTCGATTAAATAGATGCCGAACAAAAAGGCATTTGGATCTTCATTCACAAGCTTTGCATAGTTCTTTAATTCCTCAAAACCGTAAACCGTCCAGCGACTCTCTAAAAATCGGATCACCTCTTCATCCTGCATCCACTGTTGATAGGCCAGCGTGACATCCTCGGGAGATAATAGTTTTAAATAAATGCGTTTTTTAATCGTTTCCATGTATCGCCTCGTTAAGCGTCTCTCACCGCGACCTTTTTACCGGTGAGATAGGCCTTGATTCGCACAATGTCATAATCTCTAAGAAACAACATCGTCCCGACTGCCGCGCCGTCGCAGTCACTTTGGTGGAAAAGGGCGGCCAAGTCATCATAGCTCCCGGCGCCACCCGATGCGATCAAGGGCACATCGATCCGCGATCGCGCCCAATGATAAAGTTCGACGTCGAATCCTTTTAAGCGGCCTTCTCTATCGATGGCGGTGAGAATAATCTCTCCAGCGCCAAGGCCAATCAGTTGTTTTAAAAGTACATCTAAATCGGCCTCGACACGCTGTTTTCCCGAAAACACATAGGGTCTGTATTCTCCTCCAGGGTCTTTCTTCACATCTAGAGAAACGACGACAGATTGCGTGCCGAATTCCTTTGCGAGTTCCCCAACGAGCGCGGGATTTAAGACCCCATGCGTGTTCACCACAATTTTATCTGCGCCCGCCGCAAAACAACGGTGGGCATCTTTAACATTTCGAATGCCACCGCCCGCTGCGACCGGCAAACGACACTCTGTAATCATTTTTTCAATCAGCTCCGGCACAATCGTTCGGCCTTCATCCGCGGCATCGATATCAACGCAGATAATCTCATCGGCGCCCTGGGCATCGTAAATCATTGCCTGTGAAAGCGGATCGCCAACATCGATTCGGCTCGTGAATTGCGACCCTTTAACCAAACGTAAGCCGCTGAGCAAAAATAGGGGGATAATCCGTTTCGAAATCACGCCAAACCCTCGACCACGTTCTTAAGGAAGCGAAGCCCATCGCCCTGACTTTTCTCAGGGTGAAACTGCACGCCCAAGATATTCTCTTTTCTAAGGCCCGAGGCAATCGTTAAATCCCCGTATAACGTGGTGACCAAGACATCACCCTTTTCTTGCGGGACAAAACGATAGCTGTGCATAAAATAAAAGCTGCGGGCACGAACACCACGGAAAAAACTTTCATCGCTGACGCTGACCTGATTCCAACCCATATGCGGCACGCGTAGACCCTCGCCCTTCATCTTTTCGACCCGCCCCTTGATCCAGCCGAAGCCTTGTGTCTCCCCATCCTCTTCACTCCCTTCACCGAAGAGTTGCATGCCAAGACAGATGCCCAGAATCGCTTTCTTTTTTATTAGTGCGGCTTCGTTCAGCGCATCCCAAAAATGAAGGGTTTTCAATCGATCGACCGCGACGGGAAAGTTGCCAACCCCGGCCAAAACGATTAAATCGAACCTGTCTAAATCCTTCGGATCGCTGACAAGCGACACATCATATCCATAAAAATCAAAGGCCCGATGAACGGAACCCACATTGCCGATGCTGTAATTCACGATTCCGATCTTCATACCTTTTCCCGATACCATAGATCTTGGTCCCAAAGTTTCGGCCCATAAGGCAAGGACTCCGGATCGATTTTTGGGGCAGGCGCAATAAGGTGTTTGAGGACGATCTCGTTAAATTCCTTTTCGCTGAGATCGAGATAGTCTAAAAAAACTTCGAGGCTTTGCGGTTTTCGCTTTTCGTATTGGTCAATTAATTTCAAAGCGTCCTCGCGACTTAGGCGCCCATGCTTAATATCGAGTGTGGTGAGATGGGTGATTCGCGAAAAACCCCGTTTGAGATACTTGATATAGTCGCGCATGCCTTGAAACATGCATTCGATCTTTTCATAGCTCGGCCCCGGCAAGGTACTTTCGACCTCATCCTCCTGCCAGCCGAGCTTGATCTTATTAATCTGAACTTGTTTCTGAACATCCCAGGGCATGAAGTTACCGAGCGGCAAACTCTTCACCCCCGCTGCGGCCAATTCGCGCTTCGCCGGATAGATATAGGGTTCCAGATCTCTCAGTTCGCATCCGATAAATCCGGCCATGTCCTCCGCCCGCATCCCCATAATAATTCGTCGATTGAATTTCCACTCGTCGGTTTCTTCCAGATCTTGATATTTGAAATAGGCCTCGTATTCTCCGCCCCCTTCGCCCCATATGATCAGCGGTATCCCCATCTTAATCGCCATCTTCATCGGGTAGGAAAAAATACCGGCGTGGCAATGCCAACAAAAATCGCCCTTCCGGATAAGGGCCTCAAGCATGAGGCGTTTCACGATCTTCCAGTTTGGTGTAAAGGTCATGACATCAACGCCCAAGGTCCTAAAGGTACGGGTTCGGTTTTCAAGGGTAAGCGGCCGGTAAAAACCGTGATCGAAGGAAACCACCAAGGGTTTTAAGCCATACTTTTTAACAATTGCCCAAAGGGTGTAGGTCGAATCTTTTCCTCCGCTAAATGGCAGGATACAATCGTAGGCCGCGCCGGTCTGCTTTGCTTCTTCGACGACTTTTAAAAGCGCTTGCTCCCTTTTTTCCCAATCGATGGCCTTGGATTTCGTTTCCCAGTTCCGGCAGATATTGCAGACGCCTTCTTCATCGAAGTAGATCGTCTCCCAAGTCACCGGAAGGGTACAGCGCATGCAGCGTTCGAGTTCCATTTCAGTGCTCCTTAAACCTTGCGAAAAACGGCTTCCAATCGTTTTCCTTCAATCATTGAATCGATCATTCCATATTCCAAGCCGTACTTGACGATGTCCATCACCTCGTCGTAGATCCGAAGGGTAAGCTCGATCAATGCCTCGTCATGCGGCAAGGCCATATTGTGGCCACCCGTAAAGAGGAGCCCGCGTTTGACACACTCCTGTTGAAAGAGGGTTTTGAGTTTGAAACGTGAGTCTTCTTTAATCATTAAAAACGATCGGGCAGAATAGCCTTCTATCGAAAAATATCGCGCCATCTCTTTGTCTTCAATTAATGCCGACACGCCCGTCTTAAGTTTCTCACCGATACGCTGGAATTGCGCATAGACATCCTGCTCCTGAAGGCTTTTGATGGTCGCGATTGCGGCCGCGATAGATGCGGTCTCACCGCCAAAGGTTGTAGAGAAAAAGACTTCGTTAAAATGGCGCATGATCTCTTTTTTTCCCACCAGCGCGGAAATCGGGAGGCCGTTGCCCATGGCCTTGCCAAAACAAGACAGATCGGGAAGGACATCGAAATAGGATTGCGCGCCGCCAAGCGACATGCGAAAACCGGTGACCACCTCATCGAAAACCAGCAAAGCGCCATAGCGATGTGCAAGTTCCTTTACCTTTTTTAAAAAATCGGCATCCGGCGCTTCAAGGCTGACCGGCTCCATGATGACGCAGGCGATCTCATCGGGGTACTGCTCGAACAAGGCTTCCAAGCTTTCGATCTTATTGTAGGCGAAGTTCAAAGTAAGATGGCGAACATCGACGGGAATGCCTTGGCTTCGTGTCGTCGATCCGATATACCAATCCTGCCATCCGTGGTAACCACAACACGCGATATAATTCCGACCCGTATAGGCCCGCGACACGCGCACAGCTGCAGCGGTGACATCCGAACCGTTCTTAGCCAAACGGACCATTTCAGCGGAAGGAATAATTTCTGTTAGTAAGGCCGAGAGCTCATATTCCAGACGATGGGGCAGGGTAAAACTGCTGCCCTGGTCAAGCTGTTTCTTGATCGCCTCGACAACGGGTTCATAGGCATAGCCCAAAATGCAGGCACCCAGGCCCATCGTAAAATCGAGATAGCGATTGCCATCCAGATCGGTCAGCCAAGCGCCCTTGCCTTCTTTGACATAGAGTGGTGCTGCCCCATGGCTAAATTGCAGCGCGGATTTGCTAAAGGTTTGCGAACCGCCTGGAATAATTTTCATCACCTCGCGGTGGTGCTTCAAGCTTTCTTCGAGCTTGAGGGGCGGGGCAATCCGCGACTGAATCCAACGCTTGTCTTCCTTCGCTGAAATGTCGCTCCCCGCCCCGACTCTCGCTGTCGTTTCATCTTGAATCAGTTTGGGAGCAGCCTCGATAAGGGCGATGACCTCTTCATAAGAAAAATCGCTCCGATTCAACTGGCCCAAGATCCGATCAATGACCTGGGCATCCTCTTTATAATCGAGACTGAGGTGAATCTTGGAGAAATCATTTTCGGTGTAGGGGATCACGATCTTCTTGTAGTCGCCATGCTTTTTAATCCAGGGCGTCACGTGCTCTCTTTCGGAAGGCAGCTTGGCCTGACGATCTGCCGCAAGTAGCGCGCGCCCGGAAATCACCTCGACATCGAAGCCGTCGATCACATGCGAGAGCGTAAAGTAATCGACGGCACTTTCACTAAACCAGTGGAGCACTTGGTTAACCATACGGTAATCGGTAAAAAGACAATCGCCCGTAATACGGACGACCGTATCGAGTTCATAACGACGGACCGCTGTGGCAAACCGGCTTAAGACATCATGAACCGCGCCGCGAACCACTAGCCAGTCTAGCTTTTCTGCCGCGTCCGCTAAAACCTCATCTTCTTCGCCTTCCGTGGTTACCAGGATTTTAGTGTCGCATTCGATCCCGGCGCAGCGGGACAAGACCCAATCGATAGCGGTTTTGCCATGAAAGGGATGGAGCATTTTCTTGGGATAACGGCTGGATCCCGTCCTGGCCTGTACGATGACTGCGTGTTTCATCTCAACCTCTTTTACGCCCTCCCTTTTCACAATCGAAGGAGCGGCGAGGGATGACTTCATGATTTCGGCCAATTCGAGGGTACGGTAATCGCTTCGTCCTCAACGCGGAAGGACTCCAGCTGGGGTGTCAAACTTTCAAACGCCGCCAGCTGGCCATTTGAAATCGCATCAATATTTCGACGCAAGTGCGCCAGGTGATCGACACCCAGGATCACCCCGTCCATGTGGGGATGACTTAAAGCAAACAACAAGGGCAGGCTTTCTGGCTCCAAACCAGCGTCATCCGAAAAGGCTTTCATCTTCATAAGCCTGTCTTTCACGCTTGAAAAATGGAGCGGGCAATCCTTGGGTTCGATAAAGAAAAGACCTTGTAAAAAAATGGAGCGTGCGAAAAAATGATGACCCGCAGTTTTGAAGTCTTGAAGTTGTGGCCCGTCAATGAAACGCCGGTCGAAAAGATTGAGGGGGATCTCGAATGCCATGGGACCCTGGGTGTCTTCAACAACGACCTTCATCTCTTGGGGACGATAAAGCGAAACGCCATATTCTCCGATCACTTTTTCGCGACATAAGCGACGAAGGACCGGGAGAACCGTTTCACCATACTGTCGATAGGTTTGATGTGAATGAATCAAAAGCACATCGATAAAATCGATGTGCATTCGGGTCAAGGCGGCTTCAATCTCCTTCTCTACCGTTTCCTCCGAAGGATAGTCTCGCTCCGTCAGCTTGGTAATCACCTTCAAGGTTTTTCCATTCCGCTCGAAAAATTGTCCGATTCGTAACTCTGCGTCGCCGTAGGCATTGGCCGTATCGATTCCCCAGAATCCCTCATCCGATGCGAGAGAAAGAACTTCGTCGAGGGTTGAGTCATCGAGGCGTTTCCCATTGGCAATCCCATAGTTCATTCCGAAGTTCGCTGTGCCTAAAATCAGCTTTTCTTTCATCCCTTCTTCACCAATGCATTGAGGGTTTCGATAACCCGATCAACATCCTCCATACGCATAGACGGATAGATGGGAAGACTCAGCTCTCGGGCATAAAAGTCTTCTGCAAGGGGACAAAGACCTTTTGGATACCCTAAGTTTCGGTAATAGGGCTGGAGGTAGATGGGGATGTAATGCGTTTGAACAAGGATCCCCTTTTCTTTTAAACGCTCGAAGAGATTGGCTTTTTGTGCAACAAGGGAATCTTTGAGTCGAATGGGATAGAGGTGATAGGCCGAATAGGTGTTTCCTTTTTCAAGCGGAATCTCAAACAGGGGATGATTTTGGAACGCCGCGTCATAACGTCGCGCAATCGCTCGCCGCGCCTCAACAAAGCGCTTGATCTTTTTGAGTTGTGATAGACCCAAGGCCGCATGGATATCCGACATGCGGTAGTTGAATCCGAGTGCCTGCATCTCGTAATACCAAGGGCCATCGGCTTTATGGGCAAAATGGTCCCGAACTACGCCATGGGTCCGAAATTGCTGCAAACGTTCATATAGGGCTTTGTCTTTCGTCACGACAGCGCCGCCTTCACCCGTGGTAATGAGTTTGACGGGATGAAAACTAAACACGGTGAGATCGGAAATCGATCCAATTTTTCGTCCCTCCGCCTCCGAGCCCAAGGCATGGCAGCCGTCTTCGATCACCATGAGATTGTGCTTGTTCGCAATAGAAACAATCGCTTTCATATCGCAGGGAAAGCCGGCAAAATGGACAGGAACAATCGCTTTAATCTTTGGATCCTGCGCAAGCCGATTCGTAAGGATCGCTTCTATTTTATTGGGATCGATATTTCCCGAATCGGGATCGATGTCGGCGAAAACCGGTATTGCGCCGACAGATGCTGCGGCATTGGCTGTGGCCAAAAAACTGATCGGGCTGCTTAAGATGGCGTCCTTGGGTCCCAGACCTGCAGCGAGATAGGCCAGATGGAGCGCGGCGGTCCCAGAGGAACAGGCCACCGCATAAGGCGCGCCGCAATATTCCGCCAAGGCCGCTTCAAACAACCCGACCCGATCGCCTTGGGTCAAGCGTTCGGACTTTAGGACATCGACGACGGCTTGAATATCGTCGTCCTCAATAGTTTGCCGCCCGTAGGGAAGGATCTTGGGCGATGTTTTCGGGTTTGGCATCGACATTATTTCCAATCATTTTTTTGATTGCAACCAAAGAAAGCCGCTGACGATTCGAACCGCTGCTGTACACAAAACCTTTGGCCACGGGTTTTCCTCCGTTCTTCCGTTTTTCTTCCGTCCACCAGGGAAATTGCGGCTGAATCACATAGTAGTCTTTGTATTCGAGGGTCAATCGTCCGTCTTCCTCCGAAATCAAGGCCTCATGAAGTTTCTCTCCAGGACGAATTCCGATGGTCTTAATCCGGCACTCCGGGCCAATGGCCTTGGCGATATCCAGAAGAGTAGCGGTGGGAATCTTGGGGACGAAAATTTCACCGCCATGCATCTTTTCCAAGGCCGTCAACACAAAATCCACACCTTGATCCAAGGTGATCCAAAACCGGGTCATCCGCCGGTCGGTCACCGGAAAAACACCGGACTTCCGGAGCTTTAAAAAATAGGGAATAACGCTGCCCCGGCTCCCAACGACATTGCCATAGCGGACCACACAAAAACGCGTGGCCCGTTGGCCCGCGTAGCTGTTGCCCGCAGTAAAAAGTTTGTCCGAACATAACTTCGTCGCACCATAGAGATTTATCGGATTGCAGGCCTTGTCCGTACTCAACGCGACGACTTTTTGGATGCCATGATCGATGGCCACGTCGATGATGTTCTGCGCGCCTATGACGTTGGTTTTAATACACTCGAAGGGGTTATATTCCGCCGTCGGCACTTGCTTCAGGGCCGCCGCATGCACCACGTAATCCACACCTTCGAAAGCCCGATGGAGACGCACTTTGTCCCGAACATCGCCGATGAAAAAACGAATCGCATCGTTGCTCAGTTTCTGCTGCATCTCATATTGCTTAAATTCGTCGCGGCTAAAAATAATGAGACGTTTCGGTTGAAAACGCGAAAGCACGGTCTGGACAAAACGCTTTCCAAAAGAACCGGTCCCCCCGGTCACCAAAATGGTCTTTCCATTTAAATCCATACTTTTAGCCTTCAACGCGGTTTACCTTTCTAAGTTAAGCAATAAGCCTGCCATACTGCCTCGGGCTTAGCGGCCCTAAATTGCACGGAAAAGCGCTTAAAACGGCGCGCACAAAATAAATTGTCAACGATTTGACGAACGATGAATCTTTTACTGACGGAGTGCAGTCATTCTGAACCGTTTTTTCCTGAACCGATTTTCCAAGTCGAATCGGAAAGGCGCTTAACGATTTGAAACCAATTTTCGGTTTTTTTCTGGAAACTTTAGGATTGGCTCTCGGACTTTATATCCCGAATCGTGCAGGACGACCTGCTTTCCAATCCGTAATTGATGATTAATCAACAACGGTGCCATGAGGTTCACCGTCAGCTTCATTGGATTGTCTTGGGGAAGGGTTACAATCGAGAGCATCGCCATGGCGGACTTGTCTTCGATTTTTAAGATTTCCAGTTCGGATTTTGGAAAGGGGGGCGCATACTCCGGATGAATGACCAGGGGATCGATCACAACAAAACCCAAATCAGGATCTTCAATCGATTGCAGCCATAAAAATAGATGCCCTTTTTCATATTCGGTAAGTAGATATTTTTTTAGTGAAGGAAAACCAGGAATCCCTTCCTGAAAGGTGATGAGCGATTCTGGATCGACTTCAAGCGACCGATCAAGTTTCTTGCTCTCAACTACAATCTTCATGCCTTTGACTCCTTCTCGCCTGTCTGACCACTTGCACCCTCTTTTTTCGAGAGCAGCTTTTGAAGTCCTTTCAAATTTGCACCTGCTGCGCTTCGATTTTCGCGAATCGTTTTAGCCAAGATTTCCTCTCGATAAATACTGACCTCTTTGGGCGCTTCCACCCCGAGTTTTACGTGGCTCCCATGAATCTGAGTCACCACGACAGTAATTTCATTACCGATCGCAATTTTCTCGCCCAACTTCCGTGTCAGGACCAACATCGCTTAGACCTTATCTGAGGAAATCCACCAATGAAATATTAAAGATCCTTGCCGCCAATGACCGACTCACCTCTAATGCATTTTCCTGAAGAACCAGGTCGGAAATGGCCCGTGTAATATCCAAATCTTCCTGTTCAGATTTCAGCCGCATCACCACGGTCTTAAAATCCTCATGCAATCCAGAGCTTGTCTCGACGCGATTGAGTCTCGCGCCCAAGGCCACCCGTTCATTACTCACTTGATCGCCGGCCGTATTCAATTCCGATAGCGCAGTTTGAATTCCGGCAGGGACATTCGATTCCAATGCGATTTGTAAACCGCCCAGGGCCGCGAGGATATCAATACCCCCGCCGGCGCCTTTTACGAGCCGATCTCCCGGCACGTTTTTAATGACCGTATTATTCTGATCAATGGCGATCTGTACTTCTCCCGAATCGCCCAGATACGTTCCGACTGCCCGAGTTGTCCCGGCGGACAAGCCCAAAACCGCCTGTCCCGTGCCTGCCGTAAAGGTGACATTCGAGGTGCCTCCGATGGCATTCGATTGAATCACCAAGTGGTCCGTATCGAAACTGACTGTCGTACTGAGTCCGCCGGACTGAAATCCTGCATCCGTGTTGATCGCCGTTTGAAGCATCGTCGCCAAGGCCGTACCGGTGGCATAGGCCCCGGCGGGAAGTGTCACGGTCGAGGTCGTCCCATCCAAAGTTAGGGTCAACTGGTCATTGACCGTCGCAGTAATCGTGACCGGCAGGGCAACCGCCGTACCGACATAATCGCCCTTGTTTAAAAATGGCGGGGCATCGGTCTGATGGCCGCCAAAAATGTAATGCCCTGCTTGTGAACTATTGGCGACCGCGACCACTTGATCGTAAATGAGTCTGACCTCTCTGGCGAGATTGGCGCGGTCCAGTGCGCTGAGCGTCCCATTGGCCCCTTGAAGGGCGAGTTCACGGGCGCGGATAAATTGATTCTCAATAGTCGCCAGCACCGATTCGGAAATGGAAAGCGAGGCATCGGCCTGATCGATATTTCTGAGGAATTGATCTATTTCAGATAAATTTTTATCGCTATTGACGACAATTGTGTGCTTGACGGGATCGTCGGAAGATCGGTTAATTTTTTTTCCCGTGGAGATCTGTTCTTGAATACGGAAAAGCCTTTGGTCCTGACGCTGCATCCGCTCCGTAATGGCATTGAAAAACATTCGATCCGAAATACGCATTATCGTTCTCTCAAAACATCCTTAATTAAATGAAATGCTGAACCCTTATCTCAGCATGCCTAAAACCGTTTGGTAGAGTTCGTCCGCCAAAGTAATCAATCGCGCCGAGGCTTCGTAGGCGCGCTGAAAGCGGATGATATTGGTCATTTCCTCATCGAGTGAAACGCCCGAGACGGATTCCCTCAGGTCGAATAACTGCGCGTGAATCGTTAACTCAACTTCGGCATGACGCTGCGCCGTCTGTGCGCGCGCGCCCACATCACTGGTTAAACCGCTGTAGTAGCCTTGCAGTGTATTGCCTCCCAATGCGGTCACCGCTTTGTTTTGGATTGCGGCGATCAGAAGCGCATTCGCGTTGTCCCCTGGAACACCCGCTGCCGTTGAGGCGGCTGCCACCTTGTTCGGGTCACTCTGTGTCACCGAGATCGCCGCCGCCGAGCCTTTGTGGGCGCTGACCCGAAATTGATCACCAGCGACCGGTGCGCCGCTGATGGCCACATCCAAACCCTCAAATGTCACTGTCGTCGGATCTGCATAGGCACCCGTCGTGGACGCGCCCGTCGTGGAATTACTGAGGGTATAGTTACCGCCGGTAAAGCTGAGGACATAGGGATTCAGGCTGAGCGCCGCGGCATTCGAGACGGTCACGCCAACAACGGCAGTCCCAGTGTTTGCCGTCAGGCCGCTGGCACTCGGATTCAAAGGACCGAAAAAGTTATTTCCAGTCGTTCCATCCAGACCGAAACCCACACGGTGTTGTTGATTGAGTTCGTTGATGGTCCCCCCAACCAGGCGATCCAGAGTATTGATAAAACCCGGCAATATTTGGTCTCGAATGTCTATTAAGCCTTTAAGACGACCGTCCGTTATTGAAGACGTTAAATCGGAAGTTGCGCCCGTCCCCGGATCGAACAATACGGTGACAAAACCATCGTTATCCGCATCGGCCAAAGCGCTGAGGCTTGCCGTCACATTCCCTTCGACAAGGGTCTTGCCCGAGCCCACAAAAACCGTCGTTTGGCCGAAGGCGTCTTCTATGGTTTTAATGTCTATTTTTTTCGCCAAGTCATTTAATAAAAGTTGGCGTTCATCTCTCAAATCGTTCGCGTGCTGGCCAGAAAATTCGGCCTGTTTGATCTGAACGTTCAATTCCCCAATTTTCGGCACAATCACGTTGATTTCATTGATGACGGCAATTGTCTCTTTGTTTACATCCGTGCGGATGGTTTGAAATTGGCGATCCGTGATCCGCAGGCGTTGAACGAAAACTTCGGCCTGCTCCAGTAAGGCGACACGGGCAGAATGATCTTGTGGATTATTGGACACATCGTTGAGTGCGGCGAAAAATTCGTTAAATGCCCGGTTTAGGCCTGTTCCTTGTGAATCGCTGAAGACCGATTCGATCCTGCGCAGGATCCCTTCTTCGGTTTGAAGCCGGCCCAAGGCCGATTCGCCTGAAATGAGCTGGTCTTCAACAAAGCGATCCACCACGCGGCGGATTTCCCCAATCTCGACGCCTGTGCCGATCTGACCGGGTTGCCCGTTGATCGGATTGGTTGCGCTGAATACAGCTTCTTGACGGCTGTAACCCGGGGTGCTGACATTCGCGATATTTTGAGAGGTCACCTGCAGGGCTTTTTGATTCGAAAAAAGTGCGCTGCGGCCAATATTAAATATTTCGGGGATGCCTGCCATGGCCTAGCGCTTCCCGAAGGTTCGGCCGTTGGAGGATGCCGCCTTTACAACGCCGTTCTGTTGATACGTGGGGGGAAGCTCAATCGTTAAATGCCGAAGTGTTCCAAGCAAGCCGGAAATCTGGGTGAGGATGCGGCCGACGAGCATGCCGTTCATTTGGTTAATCTCATGGATGCTGGCCATCAAGGCCTCAAGGCGAATTTGGCTGGACTGAAGCTGCTCCCGAAAGGGGGACGGACTCAAAGTAATCAGGCTTTTTAAGGTCGGTGTCGTATCCGAATCATCAACGCTTTCAAGGATTTCGATCCGCTGGCGCTCCAACTCGGCAATGCGCACAAGGCTTGCCTCTTTTTCTTGGCTGCACTGATCCAGACCCTCGACGTCTCCCGCGATAATCAATCGCTTTTCCGCTTGAAGGCAGGATTGAAGGCTTTGATGGGCTCGGATGGTCTCCTCAAGGCTGTCACATAATCCTTGGAAATCCATTTCAAATTGGGCGTGTATTTCGGCAATGGGCATCGACATATCCTTAGTGAGGGAGGAAAAACACGGTCACGACACTTTATCTTGAACAGCAGAACGAATGAGTTTTTCAGCAATCTGCTTTCCGTCTACAGCATAGGTTCCGGCTTCAATTTTTTGCTGAAGCGCGGCGACGCGTTCCGTTCGGACTTCCGGTCCGGATGCGGCGAGCGCGTTCAAGTGTTGGATATGACGTGCCTTTTCAGAAATATTGACCGAATCGGCGGGAGAAGAATGACTCGTCTCCTGGGCTTGAGCATCTGTCGTCTTTTTTGGCGTCGTTTTGCCTAAAAGCGTTTTTTCTAAGATCAAGCCGGGGTTTTTATCAGGTATTTTCATGTAAATCTCCAATTTTGCGTTTGATTATTCATCGGTCGTTTCAATAAAAACTTAAGGTTTTTTATGCAAATTCTTCAATAATACCTCAGCGAGTCCGATTCCACCGTGATCGGTCATTTTATTTGCAATGGCCTCGTCGAACATACTTTGGTAGATGTCCCCGCCATAACCAAGTTCAGCCCCATCCGATTTGTTTATCGTCTTCCGCA
Organism: Nitrospirota bacterium; assembly: GCA_029261155.1. GTDB lineage: Bacteria > Nitrospirota > Nitrospiria > SBBL01 > JAADHI01 > JAJDBU01. The sequence goes on from JAJDBW010000041.1 coordinate 33,980, forward strand.
TCTCTTTTAAAAGGGATTGCACAAAGTAAGCCTCGAAGGCTTTCGCCCCTTTTTTGAGCTCGGCCGCCTTGGCCTCGGCACTCAGTGCTTTTTGATCCGAAGGAGCTAGGGGCCGGGAAGCGGCGTTCAATTGGTTTTGTGAATTGAGAGACTGAGCCGCTGAAGCAAGAAAGTTAAAGGACTCCATTATAAAATCTCCAAATCCGCATGGAGCGCACCGGCGGCCTTAATGGCTTGCAGGATGGAAATAAGATCCCGTGGGGTCACCCCTATGGAGTTGAGGCCTCGAATTAATTCGCCGATGGTGGTTCCCCCGCGCATCAACACGATTTTAGAGTCGCCCTCGATCACTTCGGTTTCCCCTTGCGGAACGACAACGGTCTGCGCACCTTGGGGCGCAAGCGGCGGCGGTTGAGAAACTTGAAAATCCGTCCGGACTCGGATGGTCAAATTCCCGTGGGCAATGGCCACATCGGCGATTCTGACCTGATCGCCCATGACGATGGTCCCGGTTCGCTCGTTAACCACGACCCTTGCGGGCGTATCGATCATCACGTCAAGCGATTCAATCAAGGCCAACAAAGCCACTTCCTTTCCGCGGTATTTTTCCGTCACCTGGAGTTCCACGGTACCCGCATCGAGCGGACGGGCCAGTGCGGTGGACGCACCATCGGCAGCCAGCGCACTATTGATTGTATCCGATAACCTTAGGGCGGTGGTAAAGTCCTGACGACGAAGTACGATTTTAAATTTCTCCTGGTCTTCAAAGGGAAAGAGCACCTCTTTTTCCACCAGGGCACCTGCTGCAATTCGTCCGGCGGTGGGATGATTTTTTTGGCTGGTATCGGCACCCTGCCCACCGATAAATCCCCCAATGGAGACCGCCCCCTGCGCAATGGCATAGACCTTCTGGTCGGGCCCCTTCAGTGGCGTTAAGAGCAAGGTGCCCCCCTGTAAACTGCTCGCATCGCCAAGCGACGAAACGGTCACATCCAGCCGACTTCCCGTTCGGACGAAGGGCGGCAGCTTCGTCGTTACCATCACAGCCGCCACATTTTTTACCTTGACCGAATTCGGGTCAACCGTGATGCCCATCTTGTTCAACATGCTGGAAAGCGTCTGCACTGTAAAGAGCGTGCCGGTCTTGTCTCCCGTACCGTTAAGGCCAATCACCAATCCATAGCCGATTAAGGAATTGTCGCGTACGCCTTGAAGGGACGCGATGTCCTTCACGCGCGCAGCCTCGGCGGCCTGATGAAAGGGCAAAACCGATATCATAAGGAGGAAGGCATACAGTATCCGGCGCGCTGTTCGGTAAGACGATATCGGGGGCCTAGCCATTGTCTTCTTCATCATTCCCCTCTAAAAAGGCCAGATAAAATCGATTAAACGCATCAACCAGCCCGGTCGCTGTTTGTCATCGATGACGCCATGACCAGAGTACTCAATCTTGGCATCGGCCATGACCGTCGAGATTACGGTATTTCCAGGGCCGATGTCTTCCGGTCGAATAATCCCGCTGATCGAGAGATACTCCTTCTCTTTATTAATCATCACCTCGCGGTTCCCTTGGATCTCCATATTTCCATTGGGGTAAACGCGAGTCACGATCGCCGTCACTTCGGCAGTCAAGCTGCCGCTCCGGCTGGTCGAACCGTCACCGTCGAAGGAATTCGAAAAATTAGTACTGGCTTCGGCCTGTGCGAGTTTATCCGAAGCCAAACCAAAAAAAGCGCCTGCGGATGTGGATAGAGACGAGGACCGCCCTGTGGAGGTATTGGCGTCCTTGGAGCCGCTCGCATTCTCAATGACGCGCACGGTGACGATATCGCCGAGGAAACCTGCCTTGGTATCTTGAAAAAAGAAACTCCGCGCATTGTCTTCTTTCCAAAGCGAACCTTTATTCGATGCATCCTGCCGACTCGCCAGCAGAGGCATTGTTTCAGGCAATGCGGCGGAAACCGTCTCGACCTTTGTCTTCGGCGAGGACTTCGTCACCCGGATCAAACCGCATCCGTATATTCCCGTTGAAGCGATAAAAACCAGCAGCAACACTAGAGCCACCCTTTTGAGAAAATACCCCATCGCTTACTCCTTCTGCCCAAATCCAGTGTCCACGCGGACCCGGCCTTCGCCGATGACTTCAGCGAGTACAATTTTTTTCGAATCGAGATTCATCACCTTGATCAATTCGCCATGCAAACCGTCTTCCGCCGCTTTTCCCAGCGTGCTCATCTGAAAGCCTTTCGCTTCCAGGAGAATGGTAATCCGGTCGCCGCGGACAATCATCGGCGCAGCTTCGACCCAATCCATCCGAATCGGAGCCCCACTTTTTACAGAGCGGATCATCCTTTTCCCGATCAGGTCTTTCATCTCGGTTTCGAAAGTTTGGCCTTTCTTTCGAAACCGAATGTCTTTAATTTCCAGGTCTTCGGCAGCGATCACCTGATGACGCTTGAGCGCCGTCTTGGTGACCACGACGGCTTGAATACGCGCAACGTCCACCGTGACCCACTGCACAAAGTTTTTGCCTTCGGCCCCGCGCATCGTCAAAATAAAGACCACCCTACCCATCAATCGTCTCGGATTGGAAGGACGAATCTGAAGGACCGTTCCAGGAAGAAGTTGTGCTTGCCCGTTCATGGGCCTGATCTGTCCAATTTCGATAGTGTGAAGATCGATCGATAGCCGCTCGGCCACTTCGCGACGGAGATCCTCCGAAATCGGGTCATCTGCGCGCGGCGCAGCCCAAGAATGACCCGCCACAAGGACGAAAGAAAAACAAAGAAGCCCTATGAGTAGAATGTATCTCATCCGCTTATCGCTTTAAACTATTCGCGACGGCCATCATGTCGTCGGCAGTTTGAATCGCTTTCGAATTCAGTTCGTAGGCCCTTTGGGCCACGATCATATTCACCATCTCTTCGGCAATATTGACGTTCGATCCTTCCAAAGACCCTTGAAGTAGGGTTCCAAAACCATCCAGTCCCGGCGCACCTGTGGCGGGCGTGCCGGAGGCGGCGGTTTCCTGAAACAAATTCTTTCCCATGCTGGTAAGACCCGAAGGATTCGTAAATCGCGCCAATTCGATGGTCCCGTTCTGCGTCGGCGTGCCGCTCCCCGGTGTGAGCACGAAGACATCGCCATCCGGGTCGATGGTCACCGATAAGGCATCGGAAGGGATCGTGATATCGGGCAGAATGGGATAACCTTCCGGCGTAACCATGTTCCCTTCGCTATCCAGCTTAAAAGCCCCGGTTCGCGTATAGGCCACCGATCCATCCGGCAGGGTCACCTGAAAGAAGCCTTCGCCTTCGACGGCCAGATCGAATGCATTTTGTGTTTCCTGAAAAGCACCTTGCTTAAAGGTCCGATGCACAGAAACCGCCCGCACACCCGAGCCGAGTTGAATGCCCACAGGCGTCGTTCCGACTTCTGTGGTCGTGCCTGGCGACTTTAAGGTTTGATAAAGCAGATCTTGAAAATCCCAGGCGCTCTTTTTAAACCCGATCGTAGACACGTTGGCCAGATTGTTCGCAATGACTTCCACTGACAATTGTTGTGCCGCCAAACCCGTACTGGCAACCGATAATGCCCGCATCATAAGCCGTCCTCCTCAACCCCAGGTGACGCCGCCCTGTTCATCCTTTTTCGATTAAATGAAGATGGGGGCGTTTCCTTAAACTTCTGCAATTTCATTCGCCGCTTTCCCAGCAATCTCGTCTGCCGTTTGAATTGCCTTTTGCGCCGCCTCGTAGAGACGCATCACTTCAATCATGGCCACCATCTCTTCAACGGGATTGACATTGGAGGCCTCCAGCGCACCTTGCAAGAGACGTCCACCCTCGACGGGTGTCGCTGCCCCCGATGCGGCTTCGAAGAGGTTACCGCCGACCTTCTTAAGAGACTGGGGATCCGCAAAACCGTAGACGGTCAGCAGATCGATTTCCACGGGTGCAGCGCCGGGCTCAATGCCGCGAACCAAGATTGTACCGTTGGTGTCGATAATCACCGCGCCTTCGGGCAAAGAAATTGGCCCGCCCGCGCCTTGCACCGGATGCCCCCCCATAGAAAGTAGTCCTTCCGCATTCAAAGAAAATTGCCCGTTTCGCGTATAGCGCGTGCCTTGAGGCGTTTCCACGGCAAAAAAACCTTCGCCTTCAATGGCCACATCCAGGGGCTCACCCGTGGTACGGATCGCGCCCGGCGTCAAATCGGTGATACTCCCCCGCAAGGTTCCAAAAGTGGTCGAGGTGTCCTGTGTACCCGCCAAAGGCATCGCAAAGACATCGGTCGTCGGTACCATCCCCTCAAAAACAGGCACATCCTTTTTAAAACCCGTGGTCCCAACATTCGCCAAATTGTTTGTAATCATTTGCATCCGTTTTTCTTGCGCCAACGCGCCCGATAAAACAGGATAAACGGCATCCATACGCACACCTCGATAACGTGATGACTCTAAGGACAAGACCAATACGCAAGTTCTATACCAATAACATTCTCGGCTTTATAAGGGCTTAAATCCGATAAGAAGTCGATAAAAACCGACTTCCCGGTTGATTTTGCCTTGCCGACCGGCAAAATATTCCCATCCACCGTTAAGACCTTGACAGGGCCAGCTGATTTCGGTTTGAATGAAACCATTCGTAGCGATGCGCATATTCACCGAAATTGCTATAGACCGATGTGGAGAAAAAACAATGACTCAACAAGACAATACGACCCAAACAGCCACCTTTGCGGGCGGCTGTTTCTGGTGCATGGAAGGCCCTTTTAAAGATATAGAGGGGGTACTAAGGGTTGTTTCGGGCTACATCGGTGGGACGGAAGCGGAGGCCAACTACGAATCGGTTTGTTCCGGAAAAACGGGACACATCGAAGCCGTTCAAATTAGTTATGACCCCAAGCGAGTTGAGTACGAGACCTTGATTGACACCTATTGGCGACAGATTGATCCCACAGATGACGGCGGGGCCTTTGCCGACCGCGGCAGCCAATATCAAACGGCCATCTTCTATCATGACGAATCGCAAAAAAAAGCCGCACTCGCTTCAAAAGAACGACTGGAACAGAGTGGAAAGTTTGACCGCCCGATCGCAACGGTAATTCTCGAAGCCACGCCCTTCTATCCGGCGGAAGACTATCATCAAGGCTATTCCGAAAAAAATCCGACGCATTATCAAAGCTATCGCAGCGGTTCGGGACGCAAGGCCTTTATCGAAAAAACCTGGAGCGATCAAAACGAGACGGCGGTATCCGCTTCTCAATTTAAAAAACCGGAAAAGGCGGAATTAAAATCGAAGCTTAAGCCTCTTCAATACAAGGTCACACAAGAAGACGGGACAGAACCTCCCTTTCAAAACGAATATTGGGACAACAAGGCGGAAGGCCTCTATGTCGATATTGTCTCGGGCGAAGCCCTCTTCAGCTCTCGCGAAAAATACGATTCAAAAACCGGCTGGCCAAGCTTTTTCAAAGCCATCGAATCAGATGGCATCGTCGAAAAACAAGATAAGGCGCTCTTTATGACAAGAACGGAAGTGAGAAGCAAGCAAGGCGATTCTCACCTCGGCCACCTCTTCGACGACGGCCCCGAACCCACGGGCCTGCGATATTGCATCAATTCGGCTTCGCTGCGATTCATCCCGAAAGAAGAGCTGGACAAGGAAGGCTATGGAAAGTACCTGGCCTTGTTCGAGGACCAGTGATATTAAAACGAAAAATGTCTTAAATCCTTTAACTGCTTTTTGACAGATCGCTCAATCCGGAAAAGTTGGGCCATGCATTTCGGCGGTGTTCCAGACATCCCACATTGGATACAGGAATCATTGACCCCGTTATAAAATCACAATCTCTGCTTCCCCTCTTTTCTTTCAAATGACCATCTACCTGCAGGATCTCCTAGCACGACCCCTTTATCTTGGATACGGAAAAAGCGCAAGTTTTCTTTTTCTTAGTAAACGAAGATCTTTGTTTGAAAAATTTCCTTTATTGCCCAGCATCCCCTTTCCCGGACGATTTTCCCTGCTATACTAAAGCGTGTAACACATCCCCCAAACGCTCTATGAAAACCCGCCCACCACAAAGGAGAATACCCAAATGAAGGTCACCTTTGCTAAAAGGAGTAATACAGTCTACCCCGGATATATGACTGTCGACGGCTATTGTATCAATCTCGACAAGGAAGTCATTCAATCCCTAAAAGAGGTCACCCAAGTCGGCGAAAACCAGCAATTTCTGTCCCTTGTATTAAACAAGGTCGCAACCAATAACTATCTCCGTGAAATGGTAAATAAAAATTTCGCAAAAGAACCCAATCCTCCGGCCTTCGTTTTAAGACTCAGAAACAGTATCAACAATCTATAAGGGAAAGGCTCCCTTTAATTAACAATAATCCATTCCTCAAAAGATAGTAAGATTCAGTACGATATTTTTCATCTGGAATTATTGGATACATCAAAATCCACTTCGTTCTGTCATTTTATCGACGAAAACTTAGTGTCGACGAGCTTGTGCTATGCCACGACTTTCAGTTCCTTAAAATGAATAAAATCGATAATACGCAAAAAAATACCCCGACTGAAAAATCAGACGGGGTATTTTTAAATCGATAAAATCCTAACTTAAGAAACTTTACGGACGTTGATGGCTTGCGGGCCTTTTTGGCCTTGGGTCTCTTCGAATTCGACTTCATCGCCCTCATCGAGGGACTTGTAGCCTTCTCCGGCAATCGCGGTGTGGTGGACGAAAAGATCGTCTCCACCTTCGCGGGTGATAAATCCAAAACCTTTGCTTCCGTTAAACCATTTTACTGTTCCTGTACTCACTGTTTAGTTCTCCTGGTATGTTATCAGCGTGATGCTGACGAAATGTCCAAAGTTTCTTCAATCAGCAAAAAAAAAAGCTGCAGCACATTAAAAAGCACCGCAGCCGATATATACTTTTTTTTGTTCACTTTCTACTCTGGACCTGTTCTTTTATACCACATCCATTCTTAAATTTCAATCGCATAAAAAACCGGGTACTGGTAAAGTTTGAAAGTGAGGGGGATTGCAAAAAAGAAGTACACATGTAATAATCTTACATGCCTACCCGCCAAAGCAAAAAGAAAGACTTTAGCCAGATTGCCCTTGAGGTAGTCGAAGCCGCCACGAAGTCTGAGCTAAAGCCCTCCAAGGAACCCACCAAGAATCCCATCAAAGAAAAGAACCCTGCCGCCGTTGCCCTTGGCAAGCTTGGGGCAAGCAAGGGAGGCATTGCCAGAGCACAGAAGCTTTCCGCAGAGAAAAGAAAAGAAATTGCTCAGAAGGCCGCTAAAGCGCGGTGGAAAACCAAATAGCATTCCCTATTTACGTTAACGTCAATAACGTCACCCCCCCCCTCGCACCTTGGTACTATAGTCGCAATAACGCCTATTGACTCCTGGTTATCGTAAGAGTACAATCTTATCTATACTCAACCATAAGAGGGAAATCGTTATGTCTGACAGGCCGGAAATCGATGCTTTAATCCAAGCCGCAAAAGCAGCAGAAGTTTTAATTGAAGGTCTGCAAGCGGAGAAAAAAACGATTGAAGATAAGATTCAATCTCTCTCTGCGGTAATAAACGCTCGCGATGTTTATTGTGGCGGGGCAATTTCAGAAAGAAGCCCGTCAACAAAAAAAGACCCTGTAAAATTAAAATCACCTAGCCTTGATATAAAAAAGCGGGTTCCAAAAGGCGAAATTGAATGGAACATCAACAAGGTTTTGAGTGGAAATCAGGGGTATGACGAACATACCTTGCGACAGCTTATCAATGAAAAATTTTCGACAAATTATCAGAGATCCGCTGTCAATACCGTGCTAAATAGATTAAAAAATATTAAATACGAAAAGGAAGGAAGTATTTGGAAAATGATTGATCCAGTCAAAGACATCTCAACTAATGTGAATGGAGACTCAAAGAATGAAGGACTAAAAAGCCCCTCAGCTAGAAGCTGAGGGGCTTTCAATATCTAGGCTTTTTGGAGCCGGTGACCGAGCGGTTAAGGACCAGGGTCAGCAACCCTTGGACAATCATGTAAGCTTTGACGGGCAACCATGATTGCGCGGGTTCAAATCCCGCCCGGCTCTCCCTTGCTTGAACGTGGGTGTGGTGAAACTGGTAAACACAGCGATCTAGAAAATCGCCGCCTGGGGTCAGGCTTTGCGGGTTCGAGTCCCGCCACCCACATTCATGCAACGCTATGATAATGCCATCGTTGCGTTTTCATCCTACCATAGCGTTTCATGATAATCAAGTATAGCTTTAAGCTTTTATTAAGGCATTTTAAATTATGTGTAATTTTACTTGACTATGCTTGCCCGCGCAAGTATAATATGATTATGAATAAGCTAAACACAAAACAACGCGCACAAATTATTTCGATACTCGTAGAAGGTGTTGGCATTAATAGCACGGCCCGGATTACAGGAGTTTCTAAGCCAACTATACTTAAACTCTTGGCCGATTTAGGAAAAGCCTGTGCGAAATATCAGGATGAGCATCTAATAAACTTGCCTTGCAGGCGTATTCAGGCTGATGAGGTCTGGTCATTCTGTTATGCAAAAGATAAGAACCTGCCAGAAGCATTACAAGGAAAATTCGGCTTTGGTTCTGTGTGGACGTGGACGGCACTTTGTTCAGATACGAAATTAATAGCTTCTTGGTTTGTCGGTAGCCGCGATGCTGAATGTGGTTCTAAATTCATGAATGATCTTGCGGGCAGGTTATCCAATAGGGTTCAATTGACCACTGATGGCTATTCAGTGTACCTAGAGGCCGTTGAGGGTGCCTTCGGTGCAGACATTGATTACTCGATGTTAATCAAGCTTTACAACAACCCGCCGACAGGAAATGAAACCCGATATAGTCCTAGTGAATGTTGTGGCATAAAAAAGAAAAAAGTTACCGGCAATCCTGATCTAAAACACGTTTCGACGAGTTATACGGAACGGCAAAATTTGACCATGAGAATGAGCATGAGACGGTTTACTCGACTAACAAACGCCCATTCAAAGAAGATCGAAAACCACATCCATGCGATTGCGCTTTATTTTATGTACTATAATTTCGCTCGGATTCATTCAAGTCTAAGGGTTACACCGGCAATGGAAGCGGGTATATCAGACCATGTATGGGATTTGGAGGAAATAATTAACCTATTGAATAAATAGATCTGATATATTAGTATCATGACGTACTCTCCCACCCTTTAATAAGGGGGCTTAAATCATGAAAACCCCATATACTGCTTCCGATATTGCTAACTACTTTCTATTTAAGGGCCAATCGGACCAAGAACTAATTTCTAACCTCAAACTTCAAAAACTAATATACTACGCCCAAGGTCTGCATTTAGCCTGTAAAGGCACTCCGCTATTCAAAGAGAAAATAAAGGCTTGGACATATGGTCCGGTTGTTCCTGAGCTTTATGCCGCGTATAAGGAGTTTGGAGCAAATGGAATTCCAGCAAATGAATTATTTAATCCAGAAGTCATCGACGAAGAAACAAGAGAATTTCTTGATGAGATATATTCAGTGTTTGGGCAGTTTTCTGCTATTCGGCTTATGGAATTGACCCATGAGGACAAATGCTGGAAGATTGCACATCCAAACAAAATCATTACCCATAAATCTATGCAGAAGTCATTAAAAAAATACCTAAATAATGCCGAAAAGAAATAATAAAAAGCTTAAAAGAGTTCAAGCTAAAGATAGTCCACGTTTTTCTGTCAAAGAGAAACAAAAAACAAATTACAACACCCATAAGCCTATTTTTCATTCCATTATATGAAATATCGTGGTGCTAAATGTCTTTCGCATTGCGATTCTTCTTCCAAGGCGCATTTTTCAGAGAAGCTTCTAGAGATAAGTCAGTTAACTTGGGCTCAAATAACATTGGCCCCAAGAGAGGGCATGGGAAGTGAGCTCATCCCATTAGGACAGTTTAAAATATCATTACCACCAATTTGCACACCAGAAGTTTCCCTCCAAGTTTTTCGCTTTTCATCAAAGGGTAGAATCGCTGGCATCAGAAAAGGTGATGTCTATCATATCGTCGTGGTTAGCCAGTCTCACGATTTATACTCCTAATTTCAAAATCTATTTTAAATCGAGATCAAACTTGACCAGTACCAAAAACCGGACCCTACAAACGGGTTCTCAGACACCTTATTCGGACAGACGACCACACTAAGGGCGACGGCTTGGCCTCGGATACACACGACAGGCCGCTTTTAATTTTCAAGGGTGTTTAGGCGTCTGTGATGACGCATTCAAATTTGATTCATACGAACGAACATCGATATAGACGCCGCCACAAGTCAGAGGTGCTGAATTTCGTAAACCTGGCGGCTTAGAGCGTTTTCAGAAACGCAATCAGCGCCCACTTTTCTCCTTCGGAGAGCCACACCCCATAGTCGTGACCTAAGTTAGAGTTCGAGGGCGCCGTCGTATCGAACAGAAAACGCTTACCTTTCCTTTGACTTTTAAAACCGACCCGTTTCGGGTCAAATTTACGACTCCCCACATAAAAAGACGTTTTTCGTTCGTTTCCCGGCCTTAATAATTCATATAAATTTTGAACCGATCCGTTATGTAAATAGGGCGCCGTCGCCCAAATACCGTCAAGGGGTCTTGCGCGATAGGCCAAGAGATTTTTGGGCCGATAGGGCGGGAAACCTTCCGCCGGGACGCGATATCCGATCGCAGCAGCCAGTTCCTCTGGAGACAGGGGCGGCTGAAGTGCAGACACTGCGGTTTGCTCCGCCACGTTGACCAAAATTCTGAGCAACAAGGGGGCGGGTAACTCGGCAGCGCCGGTAAACGGGGCCGGCAGAATGGGACCCAAATGCCCCGTCGAGACGACCCTTGTGGCAAAATTTAAGGCCATGGTCGGGTCTGTGCCGATTTCCGCCAAGGGACTCATATTTGTAATAACAAACTGCTTGCCATAAAAATTTTCCTCGGCGAGGGTCAGCGGATACCGGCCTTGCTCATCTTTGAGGGCATGGCAAGAAACGCAACTGGGTTCATCACCACGAACCTGCCCATAGAGCTCCCGGCCCCACGCCGCCTTTTTCCGGTCAATCTTTCCTAAATATTTTTCCGGCCATCGCGGTGTTTTTAAAGTCTCAACGAGATTTTCCAATTGGATCAGCTCGGGGACCCTGACGGTGCTATGACCGAAACGGTTTGGATCTCTTAAGTCGATCCCGCCAAAGGTGCCCAGCACTTCTCCGATATTTCGGCCAAGGGGGTCGTTGCTGCTCCCGTGCCATTGAACAAAATCGTGTTGAGGCGTTCCCCACAAAAAAGGATAACTCACGGGCGCATTGGGGCTAAATCGGCTTTCCGGCACGCCGAGGTCGTGTACGAACAACTCATTCATGATAATGCCAAAGGCATCGAGCCGTCCAAAACCATATTCAACATCGGAATGATTTCTCTCGAAAAAATCGCTTGAATCGGCGGCATATTCCCTTAAGGCCTCACGGAGTGCGTCACTTTCCTCCGAGTCGTGCGAGCCAAGAATACGGTCCGAAAATCGAATAAATCTCTCCTCGTCTTCGAGTGTCGCTATAACAGCTGCATGTAATTCCGAGATAAAACCCATCAGATCCGCAAGGGTCGGCGCGCCATCGATTCTGATGGTCTTGCCTTTATATTGAATCTCGTTGGTATGGCAAGCCGCACAGGTGTAGCCGAGCCAGGCACCCCCATTTTCAACGGATTCGACGGCGAAGCCTATTGGCACATTGGGCACATCGCCATCATATTTTTTCTTTACTAAATAACCAAATTTTCTGACATGGGCATCATCCGAAAATAAAGCGTAACGATCATGACCCTTAGGACTATGATTTTTGTTATCGACTTGTTCTAAAGATAAATACCAACTGAGTGGGATGAGATAAGAACCCTGCGGCGTTTCATAGAAGGCTTGACGTTGTTCTCTAGACCATCCCTGATCTAAGTAGATCGTTCTCTCTCCAGCAAAAATACGAGAAGAAAAACTCAGCAGCAATAACACAACAAAATATTTGCACCACTTCTTTAGAGAAATTTTTTTTCTTATCAGCATGTCGCCTCCATACATCCATACGACCAATATCCAAAAAAAAATAATATCACTTTTTTGTGGAAACGAGCAATGAATATGAGGCCGGAATTTGCTCAGTCTGAATTTTAAGTTGAATCAGTCGGGCTGAATAGAAAAGGCTTGTCTATCCCATTTCTAAGATAGTAGGTCATCCTAATTTTTACATCTGGGACAAGAGATTGTGGCGAAAAATGCTCAGGTTGGCTAAAAGGAAAGCGAAGGCGCAGCACAAGGGGACGCGCTGTCTATACGGTTTTCATATTGAAGGGTGGACGTAGAAATGGAAACGAATTCTAACCGAGTTCGAAGGATTTGGGGTTCTCGTTGACAACTTCAAGTCGACTGATTAAAAGCCACGACCGATGCCTTCACCGAGCGGTCGGCGCGCCAGCCGCCGAGGAGATAGAGGGTGCCGTTTAAGACCACGATGCCCATGGCCGCGCGGTCGTGGGGCATGGGTGGAAGGACGTACCACTTCTTTTCTGAAAGATCGTAAACTGCGCCGTGCTTGCCGATGCCGACGCCTTCCTGAAAGCCGCCGAAACTATAGAGGCGATTTTCGAGGACACAGGCCCCCTGCCCTGCCGAGGAATAGGGCAGGCTCACTTCGCTGCGATGCCAGGCATTTTGTTTCGGATCGTAGACCTCTATGCGGTCGTACTCGTGAAAACCTTCCGGCGTGAAGGCCACGCCCCCCATCACCCAGATTTGGCCATTGATCGCAACAGCGGAGGAGGCAAAACGCGGCGTGGGCATTTGCGGGATCTCTTCCCACGCCTCGGCCTTCCCGTCCCAGCGTTGTGAAAACGCAAAGGCCGGATCGGTTTGCGGCCCGCCTTCGGTCGCATCGGGGTGATGACCGCCGATGATGTAGACCTGCCCATCGAGCACGGCGGAAGCCGGATAGTCGTGCGGCTGCAAAAGATCGGGCTTGGTCTCCCAGCGGTCTTCTTTTGGATAATAGGCCTCGACCGTTTTTAAAAACTTAAACTTGCCGTCCGGCTTTCTAAAACCACCGCCCATCACCACGATCATCTCTCCCATCCGCATCGCCATTGTTCCTGAGCGCTTGGTCGGCATGGGCGAAACGGAAGACCAAGCCTTCGTCGCGGGATCGTAAACCTCGGAACAGTTCAAACTCAGAAAATTCGGCCCGCCCCCGCCAAAGGCGTAGATCTTCCCATCGAATTCAGCAACGCCGGGATGCGAACGGCCCGTCGGCATAGGTGGAAGGGTTTGCCAGGTGCCTGGAAAAGTGGGAAGGGGAATAATGACTCTCCTATTTTTGAACGTAATGACCTAAGCTGGCCGCTTTACGACTTTTTTTTATTTTGGGCGACTTGATTTAGAACCTGTACTTCATACCGGTCGTAATAGGAATATAATCGGTTTCAAAAAAATCATTATCAAAAAACCAAAAATAAGAAGCTTCTGTAAATAAAAAGACCATTTCGGATAAAGACACCTCCAATCCAAAACCTACGCGGAATATGACGCTCGACTCCGATATCGATATTCCAGATCCAAGGGTATCTCTAAAATCTAATTCAGACCAACCCAGTCCAAATAATCCGTATGGCCTTACTCTTCCACTCATATAGTAAAGCCTCTGACTAAAAGTTAAGGCATAGCCATCCAGCACAAAAGCATTTATTCCATTTACCGATCCTTCAAAACCATCGATGAACAGATATTCAATTGCTAATTCAGAGGCGCTACCCGCTTGGTAACTCAGGAATAAAGTGGCCCCTTTACTTTCTTCGAAAGACACATTGATACGATCAAAGTCGTCAAATATTACAGTTACGCCTGCTCCAAATGATAACTTACTCCGATTTACATCTTTCCCCTGAGAAGGAGATGAAGCCAATAATAGTGAAGTAAAAAGTAAAGCGCCTAATACGACCTTCAATATTATTCTCTATCTTCGTGACCTGTACAATTTTCCCGAGTACTATCTTCTGAAAACCATGGATAACCTTCCGCTTCGACCCATGTTCTTCCGTATATGTACGGGATAAACCAAAACTTCTGAGTTATTTTTACTTCTGTTAAATACTCGGCACAATATTCATCCAATGCATTGGAAACTGCATCAGAATAGCTAAGGGGAAGTTTTGTCGGGAACAAGATTATGATATGGGCGATGTCTTTCCCTACCACTTTTTTGTTTCCTTTCCTATATTTCTTAGTGCCATTTATTTCTACCTGCTTCGTACTTAGAAGTGAAAAATCCCCAAATTTAATTGAACACCCAGATACTGCTAAAATCAAAAAGAGAGCACCCAGAATCTTCATTTAAATTCCCGTTTCATGGTTTTCACGCTGGTTAACGGATTTTTATGAAGTCATCGCCCCTTCGGATGCCGAAGACACGTGTCGCGCATACTTCGCCATCACGCCGCTTTTGTAACGGGGGATCGGTTCTTTCCAGTCCTTCATGCGCTCTTGAATTTCCGCGTCGCTGAGTGCGACATTCAAAGTACGTTTTTCGATATCGAAAGATATCGTGTCGCCCTCGCGGAGCGCGGCAATGGGACCGCCGACCGCCGCCTCGGGCGCAACATGACCGGCCATGAGGCCGCGCGTCGCGCCGGAAAAACGACCGTCCGTCATGAGCGCGACGGAGTCGCCCAGGCCCGCGCCCACAATGGCCGCCGTCACGCCGAGCATCTCCCGCATCCCCGGTCCGCCTTTTGGACCTTCGTAGCGAATCACGACGACATCGCCGGGCTGAATCTGGTTCGCTTTTACGGCGGCAAAGGCCGCTTCTTCGCAATCGAAGACCTTGGCCGGACCTTGGTGCAACAAACGTTCGTAACCCGCGACTTTAATGACGCAGCCTTCCGGCGCAAGATTCCCTTTTAAGATGACTAAGCCGCCCGTTTTTTTGATGGGATTGGACAAGGGTCGAAGCACTTGCTGACCCGTGGTTTCTTTCGCGCTAAGCGCCTCTTCTCCAATCGTCAGTCCACTCACGGTCATGACATTGGGATGGAGAATACCCGCATCGAGTAATCTTTTTGCAACGAGCCGGATGCCACCCGCTTGGTGCATGTCGGAGGCCACATATTTTCCGCCCGGTTTCAAATCGGCCAAGAGTGGGGTCTTGCTGCTGATGCGATCGAAGTCGTCCATGTTGAGCGGAATGCCCATCTCTCGCGCCACGGCGATGAGATGCAGAACGGCATTGGTCGATCCGCCGGTCACGGCGACCGCCGCGATGGCATTCTCGATGGACTCGCGCGTGATCACCTGGTCGGGCCGAATATCATTTTCAAGCGCCGCCATCACGACACGGCCCGCCTCGAAGGCGACGGCGTCTTTATCCACATCTTCCGCCGGAACATCGGCGCTGCCCATGAAGGAGATGCCCATAATCTCAAAAGCCGTCGCCATGGTATTCGCCGTAAACTGCCCGCCGCAGGCACCCGGCCCAGGACAGGCGTGATCTTCGAGCACTTTCAATTCGTCCGTCGACATCGTCCCCTTCGCCACCGCGCCCACGGCCTCGAAGACATCCTGAATCGTCACATCGTGACCTTTGTGTTGGCCCGGCGCGATGGAACCGCCATAAAGCATGAGCGAAGGGAGGTTCAGGCGCGCAAGGGCCATCACCGCACCGGGGATGGTCTTATCGCAGCCAGAAAGCGCCACCACGCCATCAAAGAAATGTCCGCGCGCGACGAGTTCGATGGAATCCGCCACAATTTCGCGGCTAATCAGCGAGGTCTTCATTCCCTCCGTCCCCATCGTAATCCCGTCCGAAATCGCAATTGTGTTGTATTCGATGGGCGTCCCGCCCGCCGCACGGATGCCTTCTTTAACACGCGCCGATAAACGGCGCAGATGATAGTTGCAGGGCATGGTTTCGATCCAGGTATTGGCGACGCCGATAATGGGCTTGCGCAGATCTTCATCGGTTAAACCAATGCCCTTCAGCATGGCGCGTGCCGGGGCCCGGTCCGGGCCGTCAAGAATGGTGTGGCTTTGCTTTCTTAAATCGGAACTCATTTTATTCTCCTTCATTGAATCAGTTTTACTGAACCTGTAACAAGGGTTGTTCATGGCAAGACGAGGCGTGTTTAAGGTCCAAGTCTTCAATCATTTTGAGATCGTCTTCCGACTTGCGGCCCGAGGTCGTAAGGTAGTTACCGACGAGGGTATGGCTCGCGCCCGCCATAAACATCCAGGATTGCAGATCGCGCAGGTGCACCTCGCGGCCGCCCGCCGTCATAATATCTTTGGAAGGCAGCATCAAACGGAAAACGGCGATGATTTTGAGGATCTCCATGGGTCGCAGCGGCGGCTGGTCTTCGAGCGGCGTGTCGGGCAGGGCATGCAGAAAATTCAAGGGCACGACGTCCACATCTAAGTCCTGCAGGGCGACGGCCAATTCGACGCGCTGATCGCGGCTTTCGCCCATGCCGAAGATGCCGCCGGAGCAGATCCCCATCCCCGCCTTCTTACAATATTCGATGGTGCGCAATCGGTCCTCATAAGTGTGCGTACTACAAATTTTCGAAAAATAAGACCGCGCGGTTTCGAGATTGTGATTATAATATTCGAGTCCGGCCTCCTTCAGCTTATAGGCAATCTCCTGCGTATCGATAATGCCCAGCGAGGCATCGGTTCGCGTATGCCCAGCCGCCGCC
Source organism: Nitrospirota bacterium (assembly GCA_029261155.1). Lineage (GTDB taxonomy): Bacteria > Nitrospirota > Nitrospiria > SBBL01 > JAADHI01 > JAJDBU01. The sequence continues at coordinate 50,759 of JAJDBW010000041.1, forward strand.
AAGGCGCGGATACGTTCGAGCATGGCTTCCAAATCCGGTCCTTCACGCAGGCCCCACCAAGCCGCAACCAAGCCAAAAGCCTCTGCATTATTGTCCGCCGCTTCCTTCGCGGCATGCTTCAGACGGTCGGTATCCATTAAAGGATAGGTGGCGATGTCAGTACCGTGAAGGGAGGATTGCGAACAAAAACTGCAATTTTCCGAACAAGCCCCGGACTTGGCATTGACGATGGAGCACAGATTAATCCGGTCGCCATAATAATGAATACGCACCCGGTTCGCCGAGGACATCAGGTCCATCACGTCCGGTCCTTCAGCGGTCATTAAGCGGCAACCCTCGTCATAACTTAAACGCCCGCCTTCAATGGCCTTCGTTTCCATCTCCCGAATAAAATCCCGCATACCTTCTCCTTAATTTAGCTATTCTTCCGTCCGATCCAATAATCCGGTTTCCGATGTTGATGTGCTATGGCGATTATAAAAATTGATCCGCTTCGATCGCGTAGAGCAGCTTATAGGGAAAGGTGTGAAGCAAACATTTCCGTATCTCACCCCGCTCAATCGACCAGGCCTTCGAATAAGACGAAATCCTCAGGGCCGCCTTTTTAACCTCTTCCTTAAATTTCCAACCAAGGCCCTCATGTTCAAGTTCGTAATAACGGACAGCATCGTTCAATTCCTGCCGGGCGTATTTCGAGAAAACAACTTTCAAAGGACATCCTTGAAGACTTCCTCCATGGGCACGCCTTCCAGTCCCCCCGCTCGATAAGCCTTAAGCCTTTTCTCGGCTTCTTCCGCCCAAATTTGATCGAGCTTTTTATCCGGCTCATCTAAGCTTTTTAGTAGCCCTTCCACAACCGTGAAGCGTTCTTCCGGCTTTAGGTTTAATGCCTGTTTAAGAATATCCTTACTTTCCATTGTATTCTTCCTCGCTTTTGTCTGAAAGATAACACAGGCCGTTTTTGAAATCCATCTCGAAGTCAGCTTGTTTTTCTGGTGAAGAAATCACCCCGCCCCGCGAAAGGGCGGCGGCATGGGAGCGGCGGACGCGGGCACGTTTGCCGCCTCGCGCAGGAGGCCCAGGAAAAAAGGCCCGTAGCTTGCGAGTTTCTTGGGGCCGACGCCGTTGATCTCCAGAAATTCGGCATCGCTTTGGGGTAGTTTTGTGGCCATTTCGATGAGTGCTGCATCGCTGAAGACCAGGTAGGCCGGAATCTTTTTCTCGTCGGCCAGGCGTTTGCGAAGCTGCTTGAGCCGGTCCAAAAGTCCCGCGTCGATATCGACCTCGGTTCCATCGAAATTGGAGCCGGCAAACGCGGCGGCCTTCCGCTTGGTGCGGGGGAGGGTCTTTTCTAGCGGTCGAAGATCTGCCAAAATGTCGCTCTTTCGGCAGGTGTCGCAGGATTTTTCGCAGTCGGCGATCGTCTCGCCAAAATAGGCCACAAGGGCCTGGTGGCGGCAACCTGCCTGTTCGGCCAATTTGAACATCTCGCGGGTCTGCTGATAGATGCGGTTTTTCACGGCCGCGTCCTCTACATCCATTAAGAAGCGTTCGTAGCTGATCACCTCCGACCAGGAATAAAAGAGGACGCAGTCGCTGACAACGCCGTCGCGCCCGGCCCGGCCGATCTCCTGATAATAGCCGTCGATGCTCTTGGGCATGTCGCGGTGGATGATATAGCGCACGTTCGGCTTGTCGATGCCCATGCCGAAGGCCACCGTCGCCACAATCACGTCAATATCGTCTCTGCGGAAGGCCTCTTGCGCCTCGCTCCGTCGGTCGTGATCCAAGCCCGCGTGATAGGGCATCACCCGGATGCCGTGCTCACCGAGATAGGTCGCGGTCTGATCCACCGCCTTGCGGCTGAGGCAATAGACGATGCCCGCCTGCCCCTTGCGCGATTGAATGAGTCCCAGAATATCCTTCCGCGTGTTTCGCCCGCCGCCTTTTTTGTAGGCGTGGAGCCGAAGATTGGGTCGAAAAAAAGAACCCCGGTAACGAAAAGGCCCCGACATTCCCATCTGCTCGGCGATGTCGTCCCCCACCCGTCCCGTTGCCGTCGCCGTAAGCGCGAGCACCGGCACATGGCCGAACTGTTCTTTCAGGCCGCTGAGATTGCGGTAAGAAGGGCGAAAGTCGTGACCCCACTGGCTGATGCAATGGGCCTCATCAATGGCAATGAGGTTGATCTCGCAGCGCGAGAGCAGCTCGAACAAGCTGCCATCCAAACCCTCCGGGGCGACGTAGATCAGGTCATAATGCCCGGCCAGCAAGCGCGCCACCCGTTCCCGCCGTTCATCGGCATCGAGGCTGGAATTGATAAAAGCCGCCCGGATGCCGACCTCCGTGAGGGCGTCGACCTGATCCTTCATCAGTGAAATCAAAGGCGAAATAACGATCGTTGTTCCCTTGAGGATACGTGCAGGAATTTGATAAGTGAGCGACTTGCCCGCCCCCGTCGGCATCACCCCCACGCAGTCGTGCCCGGCGAGCACCGCTTGGATGATCTCCGCTTGCCCGGCGCGGAAGACATCATAACCAAAAATCGATTCCAAGACGGACTGAGGAGAGTCCTGCGTGCGTGCCCCATCGGCCAAGCGGCGAAGCCACTTCACCAAGGAGGCATCGAAAAGGAGGGGGGCGCCGCGATAGATCTCACGGAGCTTGTCGATCCGGGACCAATAGCCCGCATCCCGCGCAACCGGTGCGTCCTTGGCGGCAATTTGCGCCAGGGCCGCCACCTCTTCCATGAGGGCTTCTTTTGACCACGATTCAGACATTGTGGGGGGAGTTTAAAAGAGACGAAGGAAAAAGGCAAGGCGCAAGGATCACCTCTTTTTCGAGGCCTTGAAAACAAACGAAATTAAAAAACGCATCACTTTTATGTGCTCCGCATTTAAGGCTTTTACACCCCCTTAGACTTAGGGGGGCGGGGAGATTTAAAGAGCGCGACAATCTGGAACAAATGCAAATCCCCCTCAGTCCCCCTTTCCTAAAGGGGGAAGTTTATGAAGAGGGATATAAAAATGATTTTAGACTGGAGGGTCTATCGTCTCGATGGCCTCTTCGTGGATCGTTTCCTTGACGATGCGAAAAGCCCGGACATGGGGCTTGTTTTTATCTTCCAGAGACACGATTAGATAGTGCACATCCGGATAAAAGGCGAGCCTCACATCCGTCGCCGAAGGATAGGCCGGGCTGTGCGTGTGACTGTGATAAATCGCCACCATCTCCGTCCCGTTTTCCCGCATCGCCTTAAAAGCGGCAATCTGCGCCTTGGGGTCCATCACATAACGCAAGCGCCGGTCTTCGGGAACCTTGAGATCGGCCACCGCGGGGTCGTCGGAAGGCAAGTTGGGAATGCGATAAATCTCCGTCGCCACCCCCGCCTTCCCCGCCAACAAGCCGCAGCACTCGTTGGGATCATCCGCTTGGGCGTGGGCAATAAGGGCGTCGTAAATCGTTTCCGTAAGCCGAAAGGTCTTCGCCTCCTCTTTCTCGGAAGGATAAAAAACAATCCCGACCCTTTGGATGTGCGCGATCAAATCCGCGCTATCAATGTGATCGAAAATCGAAAGATCGAAGGTGTATGGCAACAGCAAGTCATCGAGATCGTTGTCTATTTTATGGAGAATAGAAAGCGTCAAGCCCTTCCCTTCTAGCGTTAAATCGATATCTGAACCGTTTTTATAATTCCCCTTCGCCCGGGAACCGTAGAGGACGGCCTTTTCGACTTGTGGATATTGGGAAAAAACGCCTTGTATTTGCGCGATGGCGCTCTCTTTTAGGCCGAATTTCACGATGCGTTCTGCTCTTTGGCCTTAAAAGTTTCAAGTTTTTCCTGTAAGTCCAAAAAGACCTGATAGTAGCGATTCAAAACGTCGTCGATTATTTTCTTAGCCGTCTCTTTATTGTAAGTATGCCCCGTCTGATTTCGACTTTTGATCATATCCATCCAGACTTCTCCCTCTTCAATCAAGCCCCTTTTAAAGGCTAAACGAAAGGCATCCCGGCTGCCTTGAATGTCGGTTTCCGCCTGGTGTTCGTAAAAATCTTTTATCGTATTCCAGGCCAGTTCGTAATTATATTCGAAGGATTGGATCAAGCCATGCTCTTCGAGTTCGTTCAGTTCGCCCTTCTCGATGAACTTCGTGAGTTGCTTCAGGGCCTTCGAAAAATTATTGAATCGCTGAATCCAGCGGATGTCTTGGCTTTTCATTTATCTTTCTCTTTCTTCAATAGCAACATCAAGATACTTCAGTTGTTGAATTTTCAATTGGAGTTGGAAGTAGAATTTCGGCGATATCAGACAAAGGACCAAGCTCAACCAGCACAGGTCCGAGTTTTGGTATAGGCTGAGGAGGCCACCATGCGACACGAACCTCTTTTTGATAAGCATAACGAAAGTGCTTCCACAAAAGCACATCGATCTCCCTAGGAGTGACCTGCAGGGGATCGTAGTATTGTACATATTCAACTACCGGACGCCAGTTCCGAAACTTTAGCTTCATAGCATTGTCAAGCCGCTGGAGGAATATATTCGGGTTGTGTATCACGAGGGCAGCCTCTTTTTCAAAATCATACAGCAGCCGAGTCGAAAGTTTGCTTGCGGTACAGTAAACATAATAATCCGTATTTATCTTTTTGTGAATTAATTTTCGAGTGCTACTACTTGGAAAACTCTCTTGATCGGAATGATAGATGTCGAATTGCCCCGGATCAAAATTGATTTCTCGAACAAGCTCCTCATCTTTAATTGCTGTATTCAATGAAGAATCTTTATAGCTTGATGCAGGAGAAATTTTGATTCGGCCATATTGAAGAGCATTCTCAATGAATTTACGATCACTGTACTTCACTAAAAATGGTCTTGTCAGGGAGGCCGGTGGTTTCAATATTTCTCGCCTCGTAAGTTGACCATTATTAAGACTCCCCGGCAACAAATCCCGGTTAATATATCCTGGAGGCCAGCCAGAAATATCTGTACCGAGCCGGAGAGACTTTTCAGCACGTGCCTCCTGAAACCGAGCAAGCCAATAAAAATTTAAAGGATTTTCTTTATCGAGACTAATCAGTCCGTCTGTATTAATTTCATGAATATTTGCAGCAATATCTCCGATTCTACGGTCTAATTGCTCATCGCGCAGGTCAGTCATATAACGGTTTCTCAGATAGTCTTCTAAAATTATCTGATCCCACCTTAAATTACCACGTACTCGCTCTGAGTGACTTACATCTACTTCAATGGACGGAGGAGGAGGACCAAGACGGCATTGATGGGCTTGATCTCGGATAATAAAGTCAGCGGGAAGCGATCCAAAAGTGTTCATACCCCCACCCAAAGCATCTTTAATGTCAGAGATATAACTTAGGTGTTGCAATAACAACACTTCAGCCAATCGTTGTATTTCAAATAACACCCACGGAGCGAATATCTTCCCGCGCCCTTGACGGATTTCCCCACCGCCTAATAGCGTTGCAGCACAAGCGCGGGAAGGCATTAAATTTGTTTGTATTATATTCTCTTGTTGATCCAGGATAAGCATACCTAAGAGTAGAGCAATGGAACGAAGTTCTATTTCAGGTGGAGCAATAACTTGCCAAATTTCCTCTGTTGGAGAAAAGGTTTTAGAAACGACTCCCTTTATGTTTGTTGAAGACATCTCTGCCGGGAAAGTCATTACGACACATGGTAGTGAACCTCTTTTTATTGATTGAACTGCTTTTTCTTTTGGCATCACCAACTTCATGAGAATGGAAATCCCCTACGTTCATATGAATAGTTATTCTATATAGTTATAGTTGCAATAAATTTACTTGTCTCCTCTTTTCACACCCTCTCCCCCTGGTGTTTCGATCACAAAGCGGTAACCGAGATTAAGCGTCACCCTTTGCCCTCTGAAAAACAGTATTATTTTATTCCTTCCTTAATTGTTCACACCCTAACCCTTCACATTCACAATCTGCCTTAAGGTGTGCATAATCTCCACCAAGTCGCTTTGGTTGGCCATGACGGCGTCTATCGATTTATAGGCGGCGGGAATCTCGTCCACTCGCGCCAGGTCCTTCGGGCACTCGACGCCTTCGGTCTGCCGAGCCAAATCTTCCGCGGTGAAGCGCCGCCGGGCCTCCGTGCGGCTCATGCTGCGCCCCGCCCCGTGCGCGCAGGAATCGAAAGATGCCTTGCTCCCCTTTCCTCGGACGATGAAGGATTTCACGCCCATCGAGCCGGGGATAATACCGAGCTCTCCGGCACCCGCCCGAATGGCCCCCTTCCGGGTCACAATCAGCTCATCTCCAAAATGCCTCTCCCGTGAAATGTAGTTGTGGTGGCAGTCGATAGTCTCGACGACCCGACAATCCTTTTTCGATAAAACCGAGGCCAGGGCAGAGAGCGTATGCTTCATCATCAGCGCCCGGTTGGCCTTGGCAAAGCCTTGCGCCCAAGAGACGGCCCGCACATAGTCGTCAAAATGGGCTGCGCCCTCTTTGAGATAGGCCAAATCCGCATCGGGCAAATTGGCGATCTGTTTTTTCATATCCTTCTTCGCGAGGGCGATAAAATAAGTCCCGATGCGATTGCCGATGCCCCGCGAGCCAGAATGTAAGAGCACCCACAGCCGGTCATCTTCGTCGAGGCACAGTTCGATAAAGTGATTGCCCGTGCCCAGGGTACCCAAGTGCCGCTCCACATTCACCCGCTTGTGCAGCAACTTTGGATGCCGTTCCAATAGATCCGAAATTGCATGCAAGCCCATGCTCGCGTAAACCTGCGTGACGTCATCGGGAATGCGTCCCCACGCGCCCCGGTCGTTTCGGCCGCCGCCGTCGGTCCGGCCATGCGGCACGGCCGCTTCAATCGCGCTGCGAACGGACCTGAGGTGGTCGGGCAAATCGCCAGCCTTTAAATCCAATCGGCAGGCCATCATGCCGCAACCTAAATCCACGCCGACTGCCGCGGGAATCACAGCGCCCTTTGTCGGAATCACCGAACCGATGGTCGCCCCTTTGCCCAAGTGCACGTCGGGCATGGCCGCCACATGCGGGTAAACAAAGGGCAGCGCCGCGACATTTTTTAATTGTTGAATGCACTTGTCGTCAATCGCGTCCGTCCACACCTTCACGGGCACGCGGCCCTTAATTTGTTTGATTACCGGCATGGCGATTCCATTTCCTCGGGCCTACCCTTCTCGTCTTTCGGCACGGCACTGCGGCATTATACACCCATACCGGTCTTCCCTTCGCCGAAGCCACCACCCCCCGGCGTTTCGATGACAAAAAGATCGCCTCGCTGAATCTGGACGGTCTCCGTCGCGGATAAATTTTGAATCGTCCCATCCGCACGCTCGATCCAATTTTTTCCCAGCGCTCCGGGTTCGCCGCCTTCCAAGCCAAAAGGCGGGACTTCGCGGCGATTCGATAAAATTGACAGTTCCATGGCTTCGAGAAAACGAATCGCGCGCCGCACCCCATCGCCGCCGTGCCATTGTCCCACCCCGCCACTGCATCGTCGGATTTCGAAGGTTTCGACGCGGACAGGGTAGCGCAGTTCCAGGATTTCCGGATCGGTAAGGCGGCTGTTGGTCATGTGGGTGTGCACGGCGCTTGCGCCGTCGAAGCCCGGCCCCGCGCCCGCGCCGCCGCAGAGGGTTTCGTAATATTGATGCGCTGCGTTTCCGAAAGTCAGGTTGTTCATGGTCCCCTGGGCCGCGGCCATTACACCCAGCGCACCGAAGAGGGCATCGGTGATCGCCTGAGAAGTTTCGACATTCCCCGCCACAACCGCCGCCGGATATTGCGGGGCGAGCATGGAGCCTTCGGGGATGCTGATTTCAATCGGTTTGAGGCAGCCTTCGTTCAAAGGGATGTCGTCATCGACCATGCATCGAAAAACATAAAGCACGGCCGCGCGCGTGACGGCCTTCGGCGTGTTGAAATTATTTTCTTGTTGCAGGCTCGTTCCGCTGAAATCGATCTTGAGGTGACGCCGCTTTGCATCGACGGTTAAGTGGACGGTGATTACGCTGCCATTATCGAGGGCATAAGAAAAGACACCGTCGCGAAGCCGGTCGATCACGCGGCGCACGGCTTCTTCCGCGTTGTCCTGCACGTGTTGCATGTAGGCCTGTATGGTGTTCATTCCGAATGCCGCGACCATTTTTTGGAGTTCGGCGACGCCCTTTTGATTTGCGGCCACCTGCGCCCGGAGGTCCGCGATATTTTGTTCGACGTTGCGGCTGGGATGGGCCGCCGTCGTGAGCAAATGGCGGATCGCCCTTTCGTCGAATTGTCCCGCGGCAACCCCCTTGAGATTTCGGATCAACACGCCTTCTTCTTCGACGCTTCGGCTCTGGGGCGGCATCGATCCGGGCGTCAGGCCGCCGATGTCGGCGTGGTGCCCTCGGCTGCCCGCAAAGAAGACCAGCCTTTCGCTTTCAAAGACCGGCGTGATGACGGTGATATCGGGCAGGTGCGTCCCGCCGTGATAAGGATCGTTTAAAACGAAGACATCGCCGGGATGGATGGTGCCCGCGTTGTCGGCGAGGACGGCGCGGACCGATTCGCTCATCGAACCCAAGTGCACCGGCATGTGGGGCGCGTTGGCGACGAGATTCCCCGCCGGATCGAAAAGGGCGCAGGAAAAATCGCGGCGCTCCTTGATGTTGACGGAAGTGGCCGTGCGTTCCAGGCAAGCGCCCATTTGCTCGGCGATGGACATAAAGAGATTGTTGAAGACCTCCAACATCACTGGATCACATTGCGTGCCGATGGCAAAGCCTTGGGGAAGGGGAACGACACGTTTTAAGATCAAGCCTCCATGAGCCGTGACGCTCGCCTCCCAGCCAGGCTCGACAATCGTCGTCGCATAGGGATCGCAAATGATGGCCGGACCTGTAATGCACTGGCCGAAGCGCAAATGGGCACGATCAAAAACAGCGGTCTGACTTAATTTACCATCAAAATAAACTTCGACAGAGGACGCCGCTTCGGGCGCAGTCTCTGCCGCTTCATCGGGTACTTTTTCTTCCATCACGGCAGTCGAAACACCCACCGCTTCGACCGATACCTTGTCGACCACGCGCCGTTTCGCGGGCGATGCAAATCCGAAATGCTGCACATAGACCGCTTCGAAGGCCGCGTTCATTTCCTCTAGACCGCCCCAATCGATGGGAAAGGCCGTATCCGTTCCTTCGCCTTTTATGAACACCTTGCGTTCCAACCGAATGCGCGCTTCCGGCACGCCCTGCCTTTGCATTCCGGCCACTGCGTCTTCTGAAAGCCGGTCTATCTCATCGGACAGGAGTGGGAGCTTCGCTTCGCACAGGACAAGCTCGGCCGACGCCTCGCGCAAGAGGCGCTGGTCGGCGCGGCCAATGCCGTAGGCCGAGAGCAGCCCGGCAAAGCGGTCGATGAAGACGGTCTTCATTCCCAACAAGTCTGCGACCTTGCAGGCATGCTGCCCGCCCGCGCCGCCAAATGCGCAGAGGGTATATTGCGTGACATCGCGGCCCTGCTGCACGGAGATTTTTTTGATGGCGTTCGCCATGTTCTCCACGGCGATTTTGAGAAAGCCTTCAGCCGCTTCAAGCGGCGAGCGGTTATCGCCCGTCGCGTCCTTAATCTCCGCCATCAATTCGTCAAACTTTTTTTGGACAACAGCCACATCCAAGCCTTGGTTTTGCGAGGGACCAAATACTTTTGGGAAAAAGTCCGCTTGCAAGCGACCCAGCATCACGTGGCAGTCGGTCACCGTCAGCGGGCCACCGCGACGGTAGCAAGCCGGGCCGGGATCGGCACCGGCGGAGTCTGGCCCCACACGGTAGCGGCTACCGTCGAACAAGCAGATCGATCCCCCGCCTGCTGCCACGGTGTGCACCGCCATCATCGGCGCACGCATCCGCAGGCCCGCAATCTCCGTCTCCGCCTTCCGCTCGTACGCGCCCGCGAAGTGGGCCACATCCGTCGAGGTGCCACCCATGTCAAAGCCGATGATTTTCTCGAAGCCCACCGCCCGACTCCCTTCCACCGCCCCAACCACGCCGCCCGCCGGTCCGCTGAGAATGGCGTCCTTGCCGCGAAAGTGGGCCGCATCCGCCAGGCCGCCGTTGGATTGCATAAACAGGATGCGCGCGCCGCCGAGTGCTTCGGAAACCTGTGCAACATAACGTCGGAGAATGGGAGAAAGATAGGCATCGACGACAGTGGTATCGCCCCGTCCGACGAGTTTAATTAGCGGCGCGCATACATGGCTGGTCGAAATTTGCGTGAAGCCGATCTCACGCGCCAGCGTCGCAGCGGCCTGTTCGTGCGCGGGATACTTGTAGGCATGAAGGCAAACGATGGCGAGGGCGCGGATGCCTGTATCGAAAGCGGTTTGAAGTTGCGAACGGAGGGTGTCGGGGTCGAAAGGCTTGATGACTTCGCCCTGCGCCGAAACGCGCTCGTCGATTTCGACCACTCGCTCGTAAATCATTTCCGGCAAAACAATTGCCCGATCAAAAAGCCGAGGCCGCGTTTGATCGCCGATTTGCAGCGCATCACGAAATCCGTGCGTAATGGCCAGCACGACGCGTTCACCCTTCCGTTCCAAGAGCGCATTCGTGGCAACAGTGGTTCCCATGCGGACGACGTCGATCTCCCCGGCAGGAATAGCTTCACCAGATCGCAATCCCATCAAACGCCGGATGGCTTCGATGGCCGCATCCGGATAGTGCCCCGGGTTTTCCGAGAGTAGTTTGTGGCCGACGAGGACCCCTTCGGGTTTAGATCCGATTACATCCGTAAAGGTTCCGCCCCGGTCAATCCAAAATTGCCAGCGGTTTTTGATTGGCGTTTTATTCATTGATAAGAAAAAGTAAGAGGAAGTCCCCTACCTAGCGCGCTTCGCAAGCCATTAAACACGGTCCAGTGGGCTTCGAACCCCACGGCCCCCGCGCTTGGCGACATGGGTATAGATCATTGTGGTCTGCAGGTCTTTATGACCCAGCAAATCTTGGATGGTGCGAATGTCATAGCCGTCTTCCAAGAGATGTGTTGCAAAGGAATGCCGAAAGGTATGGCAGCTCGCCGGTTTATGAAGCCCGGCAGCGCGAATCGCCCGTTTTACACCGCGCTGCAGTACCGTTTCCGAAAGGTGATGCCGCCGGATTTGTCCCGAGCGCGGATCAACCGAGCGCTTGGTCGCTGGAAAACAATATTGCCAGCCCCAGCTAAGATCGGCGCTCGGATATTTCCGATTCAGCGCGAAGGGAAGGTACACCGCGCCGAAGCCTTCCTTTAGATCGCGCTCGTGGAGCGCTTTCGCCTTTTTCAATTGCGCCTGAAGCGGGCCAACAATTTTTTGGGGCAGCAAGGTCACACGATCCTTGTGTCCCTTTCCATCTCGGATAACGATTTGATTGAGATCAAAGTCGACATCCTTCACGCGGAGACGGATGCACTCCATCAGGCGCAGCCCAGCACCGTAGAGCAGACCTGCCATTAAGTGGTTAAGCCCTTCGAGTTGGTCGAACACCTTTTCAATTTCATCGCGTGAAAAAACGAGGGGAATTCTTTCGGGCCGCTTGGCGCGGACCACGCCTTCCAACAGGCCGACTTCACGCTGCATGACTTCGCGATAAAAAAAGACGATGGCATTGAGCGCCTGGTTTTGGGTGGCGGATGCGACCTTTTTATTGACCGCCAAATCGGTGAGAAACTGTTCGACCTCAAGACGTCCCATCTCTTGGGGGTGCCGTTTGTTATGAAATAAAACAAAGCGTTTCACCCATTGGGTATAGGCCGTTTCCGTGCGAATGCTGTAGTGTTTCAGGCGAATTACATCCCGAAGTTGGTCGAGTAATTTGGGCTTTTGCCCGACGGGGACCTGAGCCGTATTTGTCCTGAGCATATTTTCTCCTCACCTCAATAAGTCTTTGACTTTTTAAAAGAAAAATATTATACATGAAATCCTATCGCAATTAAATACGGCAATTGGGCCGTATAGTATATGTTAGAGGTTAAATGTCAGAACAATTAACATATTCGATCTTGTCCTCAAGTTTTGGCTTTGTAGCTGCTACCTCTTTTTGTGTTGGGTCGGCCTTTCTGAATAAAAATAAAATCATAGAATTAGCAACTACTTATTGGGGTCATAATGAGGAACAGGCGAAAGCAGCAATTTCTCAATCAATACAGTACGGAATTGGCGCGCTACTGCTTCTCTCTTCGTTTTGTTTTCAAGTTGCGGCAATTCTAGGCTCTCCAACCAAAGTTCTAATTGTTCATCCAATTCTTTCACAGCCATTAATTTTCGTTCTTGTGCTTGTTTTTTCCATTGGCGGTCTTGCTCTTTGCTGTTTTTACGCATTAAAAAGATTATGGCAACCGCCAATATTAGAAGCATTAAAACAATAAGGGTGAAGCCATCCATGTATTTACCTCTAACCCATCGCTCAAGGTCCGACCGCGATAGGCTGGTTTGATTTCAATCCTCCGGTCGGCGCGGCGGCTTAGCTCTAATCGTTCAGCCGCGCTTCGCCCGGCTGAACGGTTCGAGCTAAGGTGTTGTCCGTCGTCGCTCAGCGCCGCCGAACAATCGCTGAAGCTGACACCGCTTCGCGGCTTCGCCCTTTTCACTCGCCGTCACAACGTCGTTGTG